>CAUCXT010000005.1 GCA_958446835.1 uncultured Eubacterium sp. | reverse complement strand
AAATTTATCCAATACAAATACCATTTTAGAATCTGTATTTTTAATATGCTCAACAATTTCTTGTTTAGAGCTTGTTGCAATCAACATATTCGCCACCGCACCAATACAACTCAATGCGTATATCAAGTAAAGGGTTTCCGGAGTATTCAATGATATAATAGAAACAACACTCCCAGCACATATTCCCCTCGCCGCCAGACATCTAGCATTTAGCTCCACATTATAGAAAAATTCACCATAAGTAATCTTATTATCAAAATAATCTATTGCTATACAATTCAATCTATCTTTATTTGAATTTTTTATAACATCGTACATAGAGCCATCCGGCACAATAGTTCCAATTGCCTCTTGTGAATAATACTTTAACCACGGCTTATCTTTTGATGGATAACCTGTCTGTGTAATCATATTTTTGCTCTCCTTTGTCAACTCATCTTTATAAATTACCGATTTTTCATACTTCCAATCGAGAGGTGGATATTCTGCGATAATGTCCTTCTTTTCCCTCTGCCATGCTTCCGATGATTGCACGCATCTTGGCTGTACTTCTGTACATTTCTCCATAAGCTCATATCTGAGCGTCGCAATAGAATCCCTCAATAATTGTATTCCATTCCGAAAATTTGTTAGCTGTTCACCATATATCGGCTCTGAAAATTTCGCATAACATTCCTTTTTATCTCTGTCATACATAAGCGCCATAGGTATAATCTGCGCGTCCGACTTATGTGCTGTTTCAATGATTCCCCATCGCATTGGCAACATCAGAAGATTATCCGATAAATTCCATGTTCCCTCCGGAAACCATAGAACCGACTGTCCCCTGTCAAGAATATTTAAAATTCTATGTTTTGACGCTGTTCTATCATCCTTATCTTTTCTGTCCACCCATACCGCACCAAGCAAATTAAAGAAAATATAATCCGCTATGTATAACTTCTGTTTTCCCAACAGGATATAACACCTCTTACCTATCGCCTTAACTGCCATGGGAATATCCGAAAACTGCGAATGATTGCAGGCGTATATAACCGGCTTACCCAGTACAGTGTTACATTTATTGATGACATTAAGTCTGTACTTAATCTTTATACCTGAAAGCGCTAACACAAAAGGAAATATGCAGTCTCTTAATTTATCTCTTAGCTTATGATGTCTCATGTTGTTTCCTATTTCTATCAATGTCTTAGTGTCTCATATCGCTTTCTCATATTAGCAGGAACATTCTTTCGCTCCAAGTCTGCCATTTTTTGAATATATTCTCTGTCATTTAATAATGTTTCACGGATAATCTTTTTACTCAATTTTAAGTTTGCAAGTGTACACACAATATCCTCATACTCTTGTTCGTCATCTGTTTTTTTGGTCAAATATTCCGCCTCAAATACATCATGCTTCCATTTCAATTTTTCAAAGGTATCTGTAACATACTCTTCAATAAATTTACCTTCTATGTCTTGGTATTCACGTCTTTTAATAGGTTCAAAATGCCTTTCCATCATAAAATATACTGAGGTTGCCATTTTATCTCTCAAAAAACTGCTCATTGATTTTATTCTGTATTTTTCGCTTTCTTCTTTTCCCGGAAAATATTCCTGTACATTCAAATGTATTTTTTGCATATTTATCGGTGTTCCAACATCTATATACGAAATTCTATTATCGCAGTCTTTCAGCATAGTTATTGGCACAATACTCTTGCCTGTTTTAAGTGCCAAATTAACCGCACCATCATAAATAGGCTTAATCAGCTTATTGAAATCATAATTGTGCGAACCTTCAGGGTAAATCAAAATACTCTGTGTCCTCAGCACCCTCTCCATTTTGGGAATGAGTTCACTTCTCTCCTGTCGGTCTAAAATATCAAAAACAATCATGCCATTCAACCATGATAAATACGTTTCCGGGTTATATTTCAAGCTTTCCACAGAGCCAAGTATTAAATACACATTACGGTCAATAATGTTTATCATCGTTTCAATATCCTCAGGGCAGGTGTGGTTCCCGACAAAAATATATCCTTCATTCTCATTTAACTTTGGATACCGCTCGAGTACAATATTATTCGCATTCGCTTTTTTAGATATTGGATATGATGATATTGGAATTTTATCAGTGTTTAAATTTGCAAAATACTCCTCATCATTTTCATACTGATTATTTTTAACCCGAATAATAGTTGCATTGGTAAATATATTGCAAAACTTCTTAAATGGTCTGTCTAACTTCCGACGCAAAAATAAACCAATATCCGACGTAAAATTATTCACATTTTTCTTATTAAGTTTACTGATAAAAATATTTTTATAAGATGTCCTCATATTCTATCCTTGGTTTCTTCACAGGAAACTTCTGCTTATATCCTCTTCAATTCCCCCGAATCACTCTGCATCTGTGCAATGTTAAGTTTTCCGCTTGGTGCTACAGGCAGCGCATCATCGTATATACGGAACAAGTGCGGCTGGTGATTTTCGGGAAGCTTCTTGCGGCAATGCTCTTTAATTACATTAAATACATTGTCAACCTGTACATTGTCATAAAATACAATGTGGCATACATGTGTCTTTTCTCCATTTATATCTTGTGCAACGGCTTTGCACTGTCTTACATGTTCGATGTCTAACACGGCTCGCTCTATGTCAAAAAGATATATTGTGTCTCCATCAGAATTTACATAGGAATCATTGATTCTGCCACAGACAAAGACATTGCCATCCTCTGAGACATATCCCATATCGCCTGTACACGCCCACACATTACCGTCCGTGTCCTTCTTAAAATATTTTTCGGTTTCCAGAGGTTTCTTATAGTAGCCCAGCATGCGGCATGGTGTCATTACACGGATTTCGCCACGCTCCATGTACTTTTTCTCTTCCCCTGTGACAATATCGAATGCGGCTACAACTACATGTGACAGTGGAATACCTGAGGAACCGACCATATTATTGTACTCATTAGTAGAAGTAACAGTTCCACCACATTCACACATGCCATAGCCCTTGTGAAGTCCGTTAGTGTTATTATTTCTCAGAAGCCATTGGTTGTATTTCTGCTCCGTATTAGGCGTCACATACTCACCGCCTGCCGCCAGATATCTGAACTGCTTATATGCCTTGGACACCGGTTTTTTATTCATAAGATAATCCAGCAATCCCGTTGGGGTTATAAGATAATTAGGTTTAAACTTTCGGATATGCTTGTAAAATATCTCAAAATCATAGATAGGCTCCAGCACTGTCTTGATACCATGAACAAGCGGCACCATAATAGTCACGACTATACCGGTAGAAAACCATATTGGCATCTGTGCAAAATAGACATCCTGCTCATTAAAATCATACGCCTTATATTCACTGATTGTCGCATTAATCCCATCATTAGAAAGCTGAATCCCCTTTGAGGCTCCTGTGGTTCCGGAAGAAAATACAACTATTGCCGGTTTCTGCTTTTCATATTTTGCTGTTATATAGGCACAGTCCTTACCACACCTGATGAACTCATTCCAATCCATGCACCCAGGTATATGCTTCACATTTTTGGCTTTCTTTACGAAAAATCCAAGCGAATTAACTATAGAACATTCAACGACATGCCTTACTGTGGTTTTCGGAATTACATTTTTTACCACCTTGTAAAATTCATTTGCCACAATCATCACACTAGGTTCTAACTCATTAATTCTGTCTGTGAGCTGACTCTCAGTAAAGGTCGGATTGAGCATTGCGGCATTAGCTCCCATTTTATTGATGGCAAGAATTACATAAATTGCCTCCGGCATTGCCGGCATGCACAGTACAACATTATCACCGTCCTTGACACCAAAATACGATAAACTCCTTGCTGTTTTGTCTACTTCTGAAAATAACTGCCTGTATGTTATCTTCTTTCCAAAATACAATATTGCTATGTCGGACGGATGTTCTTTGTTGTGCTCGTAAAGATTCTCCCATATTGTACATTCCGGCAGTTTTGCGTCGATGGCTTCCTGCGTGTAGTATTTAAGCCATGGCTTGTCTATTGATGGGTAGCCTGTGAGTTTTTGTTCTTCGTGTATGGTCATGTTTTCTCTCCTAGTTAATCTATGTAATTACATATTCTTTATTTTGAACATCTTCATACTGCCAAGACAGTAGTACACTTCGTCCGGTTTATCTGTTGGTCTCTCTTCCGAATATCCCAGCGCATTATATATGTTTCCGGTCAATTTATTAATGCCACAATATATCCAGTACCACGAACTTCCATAAATATCTATTATCCCTGGTCCGTGATACCAAGCAAACCCACTATTATAACCATACCCATCTGTTGTTCCCTCCATGTATGCCAGCAGCTTACTTCCCTTACCCTGATAATCAAATTGAACACCTTTAAGGCTAAAAGTAATTATATCAGGACAACCTTTCTCCCCAAACTGCGACACAATTTTCTGTGCTACAGGCATATACCTTTCAATCATCTGATTTTCATCGACACGCAGCTTCTCCGGCGGCTTGTAGTTCTCCACATAATAACGGCTTTCCTCACGCTCCCTTTTTCTTTTAAGATTCTGTCTTATCTTGAAAATAACAGCTATGATAACAATGAGTATTATTAAATCAAGCATATTGATCTCCTACAATACAATGTCAGAAATTCTTTGGTATATATCATCCCACCCAAAAACTCTTATAATATTATCCCCGACAACCTGCTGATTATATGGTGCATCCATCATCATAACCTTAATCCCTTTCGATGCGAGATAGGTTACTATTTCAGGTCTGTCATCTATCATCACATCAACCTTTTTTTCAATACAAGCCTGATATTTTTCTTCGGGACCATTTTTTTCTGAGCAATAGATTATTTCATCAAAACTGAAATTATTTCTTCTGCACCAGTTCTCAAACCATTTTCTGCTCTTTCTTCCAAGCAAACCTTTATTGGTGACAAATTTTCTGGCTGTTATTTCACAAATTGTATTTCCTGACAATTTCATGTTATTGATAATTTGCGCAGCCCCCTCTCTTGGCTCCCACTCCGTACAATATCTTTTAAAATAAACAAGACCATACAATATTTCCTGAAATTTGCTTACCTCAAATATTTCCCTGACAGAATATGCACTCGGATTTATTATTTCTTTATTGAAAAAGAGCTGTCCGTATGTGTAATTAAAAAGCTGCATATCGGTCAAGACACCATCCGCATCTACACCTATTATCATTCGCTCTTGCCCCCTTCACATAGCTGTATAATTGACTTTTTGATTATGTCATTGAGCTTTTCTATATCGTTTATATCATTATGGTAAACAGGTTTTCCAATGGCTACCTGGATGTGCTGTCTCCGAAAATGGAATGAAATTCTCTTTTTATCAGCGGGAAGAACATCGTATGCTCCCGATATTCCGACAGGAATCACAGGCACTCCGGTTGCTATTGCGGAAGCGGCGGTACCACTTGTGAATTTACCCAGCTTTCCGTTTCTGCTTCTTGTTCCTTCCGGGAATATGACGACATATCTGTTTTGTTCTAATATCGTCTTTACTGTTTCCAATACATTAGCAGGATTCCCATTTCTGTTGACCGGAATCGCTCCAAGGCTTTTAAAGATTTTTTCAACGCTCTTATCCTCCAAAAGCTCCTGTGCAGCCAGACAATTAGTGTCTAATATGCTCTTCTTCCCTTTCGCCAAGGTAATAGCCTGATAGATACAAAATATATCCAAATGGCTTGTATGATTTGAAGCGATTATACATGGTGCATCAATTATGTTTTCCAGTCCGCTATAATCAATCTTGCAAAACATTTTTATTTTGAAAAACATTTTTTGGCATATTCTGATTTCATGGTTCGAACGCTCAATTAAATATCTGTCTGCTCCCGATTTATTGGAAAATCCCTGTTTTCCTTGAATTATGTCAACAATATCCCCAACATAGGTCACAGAATCAAGATATTCCATAATGTTTTTATTTGTAAGATTCTCTAATTCACTTACAATTTCATACAGCGTTAAGGAATCCACTCCCAATTCTTCCTTGATATTGCTTTGATATGTGACGCTATAATTTTTACAGTATTTATCAAATATTTTTAATACGACATTATTCTCATTAATATTTCTAGTATTACCGCCATCTGTTGTCTCTTTTTTCTCCAATAAATATCTTCTGATTTTTCCTACAGATGTATATGGTATTTCATCCACAAAGTATAATTTTTCAATTTTATACATGGACGGAGCCTGTGCGGAGACAGAAAATATAGTATTTTTTATATAATCTATATATTCCTTACTATAATTCTTTTTAAGCACATATATGTATATACAATCCCATCCTTCCTGCTTATGAACGCCACGGCATACGATGGTTAAATCCTTCATTTTGGAAGTGTAATAATCTTCTACCTGTGAGGGCGTTATTTTTTTACCTGTCTTAAGTACAATATTTTCCTTAACCCTCCCTCTTAAATGCAGATAACCTTTTTTGTCTATATATCCCAAATCTCCTGTTTTAAAATAACCATTATCAAATGAATCTTTTGTCAACTCATTATCTCTAAAATACCCTTTCATAACTAATGGTGACTTAACATATATCTCGCCGATTCCATTCTCATCCGCATTGTTGATGCAGACAGCAATATCATTATCCTTATTAACTCTTCCCACACTTCCTATCGGGTATTTGTCATGTATTCCCGTAGCTGCTATTGGAACTCCTGATTCTGTGGTTGCATACAGATTCGACCACTCCAATCCCATATTCAGAAAAAATCTGACCGTTTTCTCATTACACGGAGCGGCACCAGTTCCAATTCCATATATATTTTTTCCAAATACCGCCTCAATAACATTATTGAATATTTTTCTGCCTATTTTGAAACCAAAGCTCCGCCTCAATATCCCTGACATATTCAATAAAACACAAAATAAACCGTATTTTAATCTGCCTTTTTCACGCACATTTTTTCTGATTTGTTCCTCGATAACCTCAAACACCCGCGGAACCATTGCAAAATAACTCGGCTCGAATTTTTTTAACCCATAGCTCAATTTTGACGCATTTACATTTTCTATGAACCCCAAGGTGCATCCTGTTAAGAGAAATGTAAACACACCTGTGAATCCTGAAATATGGTTAAACGGCAATACAATAAGATAACTCATATCTGAATTAAGTCCTGAAAAATCTATGAAAATATCTCTTGCCATACATACAGACTTATATGTAACCATAATTCCCTTCATATCACTGGTTGTTCCTGATGAAAAAAGAACTGCAATAGCTTCCTTATCTTCGTCATCTATTTTTCTTTCAGCACTGACCGTTCCATGAATAAGCGGGTATGAAAAATCCGTTTTTTCTATATTTATTATTGGGATATTTTCCCATGTATTATCTGTGAATATGCTTGATAATAACTGCGTTGTAAAAATAGCCTTCACATCCGCTAATTTAATCAAACGCCTTATTTCATCACTGCTTATAGCAGCATCTACAAGAGCAATCGTTACATTGTTGTAAACTGCCGCATAACCTGTAATCACACCATAAGGCGAATGTGGTGTAAGAATTGCAATTCTATCCCCTTGTACAATTCCATATTTTTTCATTATATTTGAAAACTCAATAAATACATTGTGAATTTTTTCGAAATCAAAATCCACTGTATCCCCGTTATCCAGCATATATGTGACTGCATTTTTTTGTTTATATCTCTCAAATACTTCATCTGTTTTATCCTTAAATATCTGATACCACATTCGTTCTTTCTCCGTTATCTTTTATGTGTCAGCTACATTTTTCAGGTCAAAAAATACTCAAATCCCCACCTGCATAATATTTCCCGATGCGCTCTATCTCCGCCATAACCCTGTTAATTGCGTTCTCCGACTTCCACCAGCTATCCGCACCGATATTCTTGCCCTGCGTGTCAACTGTGCCGTAATACTGCATTTTCTCCTGCGGATATTCAAGCTTTGCCGCATACATGGACGCTCTCCTCATAAGGAAAGCCTTGCCGATGCACAATATTGATGAGAACTTGTCCATTCCGCCAAGTTCATCTATAATTTCCTTGGAATAGAGAAAATTCAAGTAAGTATTCGTTGCCCTGTTGTCCTTGTGGAACAGCTCTGACGGCATATTATATTTTTCTACCGCACATTCGTACATTCTGTCACACTCACACCGCTCGCCCGCGTTCAAGGTTCCTGTTGCCCCGGTGAGGATAATTGCCGCGTCACCGGCAATTATCCCCTTTCTGTACATATCATTGACCTCGGCAATTGTCCCCTCAATCATTTCATTTCCAAGTACAATCACTAAATCACTGCGTTTTAGATTCTCCTTCTTTTCACCGATGAACAGGAAGCGTGTTATCGCTGAAATTGTGTCCGATGGATATTCCATAATTAACCTCTTTCCAAATAAATATGTAATTATATGATTTCATGCTCTTTGCAGTAGGCTGATAAAATCTCATATCTATTCTTTAAATCCTTGTAGTAATCATCGCTCATCTGCATAAGCTCCAGCGTAAGCACGCACTTGTGAATTTCTTTTAAATATTCTTCTATATTTGTCCCGAACTTGCTCTCAATCTCTTTGTTGTGAATCAACAGCAATGCAATTACCCAGCTCAGGGAAAAGCCATACCATGACCTGTTCTGAGAAAATCGCGGGTTGTCAAGGACTGACAGCTCGGAGATATGGTTAAAATCGTACAGATACTCGATGGTATGTTTCTCCAATGTTTTATTTTTCAGATTATTCATAAAGGACTCAAAGCTATTTAAATCAAAAAATACTTGAAATTTCTTATCTTCAAACTTGAAAGAATTATTCAACCACACATGATAATATGAAAGCAAAGTTTTATAGACATTTTCAACTCTTACCTTATTTTCTTCATAGGATATAACTGCCTTTAGAGCTTTTCTATAGTTGGAAATAATGTTTTCCGCATTTTCTCCAAAAGCATCATTATTTCTATCTTTACGTTCGTATGCACAACCTAAATTTCTGAAATAAACTTCTCTCTGCGGAAGTTTTTCATTTAATTTAACTGCTATGTTCAAATAGAATATCGCTTCTTCTGAATACGGATTAACTTCATCTCTGAACCTTTTAATCTCCGCGTCCGGTGCATTTCTCTTCGGAATATCATCCCTATGGGTTACTTTGCTGCATGCCTCACCAATAGAATTTGCAAAATATATTGCCAGCTCCAAATTATCCCTTTGCACATAAACGTCTAATTTATCCTTTTTCCCAGGTAAATCAATTTTGAGTAACTTTTGAGATTCCTTAAAGCCTTTTGCCGCCAGCTTAAACTCATCGTAACTTTTTTCCTTATCAACCATGTAACCATTCATAAAATGAAATTCTGTTATTCTATAATGTAAATATATCCTTATCAATCTCTCCAATGTCGGATTATCTATTGAATTCAGTGTTTTTAATAAACCGGAAGCTCTATTTATTCCATTTTCTGCCTTATCAAGTAACACCTTCTTCACTTTTGATGTTTCACCATAGTTATTATAAATCTGGCTAAAATCCTGCTCTAACAATACCATTTCAATAAGGTTTTCCCATTCTATCGGTGTTTCACTAAATTGTTCATAAAAATATCTTGAAACAGTATCTTGACTCGTTTCTAGCAATTCCAGCAAAAATGTATTCCAATTTACATCTCGCCTTTCATTCCTCATTGTCACGACATTCTGAGTAATCTCTTCTACATCTTTTTTCGCCTTCTCTATATCCTCTTTTTTCTTTTCAAATTGCTCATTTATTCCTTTTACTGAACTTTTTATATCTTCAACCTCTTTTTTCTCAATAGCGTTAGCAATGTTAAGTCCAGCCCACACGGATATGGCAATTCCTATTATTGCAAGTCCCGAAGCCATTAATGTGGCTTCATATTTTTCTGAAGAATCCTGTGAAGTTACCTGTGGTATATTCCGGATAGCCTGAACTGTGAAAAAAGATATTACTACTACCGCAATACATGTAACTACAAAAATTATCACAAGTTCTAACATATGACCGCTAAATATTTTGTTCCCTTTTCCTTTTGTTTTTTGTAGTTTATTTTCCGCCTTTCTCTCCTTCTTTTCCTTTCTTTTAATTGCCCTTTCCTCTTTTCTGTTCATAGCTGTTTCCTCCTCTATAAATGTTTTCAACAAAAATCCATTTTCTCTACAAGGTATAAGCTGTTTATAAAAAGCAAAAGCATCATTAGGTATTGTCACATCTTTAGGCTTATATGTCATGTCATTAATATAATTGATGTCAAAGCCGCTCCACTCTGAGAATCTCTTTTCCACATAGCAATTCCATTCATCACCCCGCAACTCTGCCCGCTTTATATGCTCCGTATCCCATATTTCATATTTTAATGTTGCAAGCATATCTCTCAACTCGCGTATTGCTCGACGCTTTTCTTTTGAATTTTCACCATACAAGCTCGTATCAAAATTCTCACCTATATTTATTTTGAAATGCTTGCCATATTGTTCAACAGCTACCGGCTGAATAATTGCGCCTGTTTTTTTCGCTATATCTATAATTCCCCAATAAAGCGGTAGTACTGGCAAATTAGGTGACATATTCCATGTTCCCTCCGGAAAATACATAAGATTTCCACCATCCTGTAATATCTGAATCATTCTATCCTTAGCCGATTGACGTTCCTCTTTCAGAATCTCATTAAAATATATAACCCCATTAATACCTAAAAATACAGCATCGACATGTCCATACAAATGCTCGAAATCACCTGACAAAAGATAATAATGTTCTTTTATTGCTTCACTAACAACCTCAATATCAAACTTACCAATATGGGTGACTGCAAAAATAACCGTTTTATCTACACTACTATGTTTATCTGAAATTATTTCATAGGAAAATCCACTTAATTTGTTTTTTATGTGATAAATACTCAAAAGTAATGGATGTAGGTTTTTTCTTTTGTATAATGATAAATTACTATACCACCTCTTATCTTCCCTATCCCTTAATTTACTATAAGATTGTATGAAATCTTCATATCTTATTTTCTGTTCTTCCTTTGAAAGACCCGCTTCTCTCATTTTCTTTTGTTTATCAGCTAATATCCCCATTTTCACCCCTCCTCATTCTATTTGTTCCCCCGCTCTTCTCTCCAGCTCCCGATAGTCAACCTTGTTCCCCTTGGTATGCGGAAGTTCGTCAAGAATTATTATCTTTTCCGGAACCATGTAATCAATCAGGTTATGTCTTGCATGTTCCATAAGCACATTCTCTATATGCGTTTTGTCAACGCCTGCTTTGACAGTAACGAATGCAACGGCAACATTCTCTCTTTCAACATCGCTCTTAACTACAACTCCACACTCAACAACATCCGTTGTCTCTTTTAACTTGTTTTCAATCTCCGATGGAAACAGCTTACACACATTCTGTTTCGTGTCTCTGGTTATATATATTCTCTTAATTCGTCCCTTTAGGTGGAGAAAGCCGTCATCATCGACACTGCCTATATCTCCGGTGTAAATCCACCGTTCGCCGTTATCGTCGATTCTTATTATCCTGTCCGTCTCCTCCTGGTTGTTGTAATAACCCAACATCATGCTTGGAGAGCTTATGCATATCTCGCCTTCTTCCCCACAACTGAGTTCTTCATCATCCTTAGCAACAATTTTGATATTTACAAGAGGAAGGGGTATGCCAACCGTTCCAACCCTGCCGGCACTTGGAATATCCGTACACACTGTCGCGGCAAGCTCCGTCATCCCATAGCCCTGTGCGTAATCACCTTGGAATCCATGTTTGTGAAGATAGCGGTTAAGACGTTCCTCCTGCTCAACAGAAAATGACTCCCCACCACCAGCAAATGTAGAGAAATAACTCATATCATTAATTTCATTTTCTATCAGCTTAGATATAATTGGAGGTCCTGCTACAAAATGTTGTGGTTTTATCTTGCGCAACCTTTCTATTATTTTTTTAGTCTCATTTTCCATACATAAATTCACTTCCATGCCGGTACATAACGTCAAATGCAACCCAATACTTATCCCAAACCCAATAAACGGAGGAATAATGTTCATAAACACATCATTCTTTTCAAAATTGAAGCCCACATGGCTATACTGCAAAGCAACCACATTCAGATTAAGGTTGCTTAACCTCACTCCCTTCGGTACACCTGTTGTTCCGCCTGTGTGAACAGTCACCGCCGTGTCATCTGCGTTATACTTAACCTCCGGAAGTTCAACATTCTTTCCCAGCTTTAAAAATTTACTAAAACTATATTCTCCCTCTGGTATCCTGTATTTGCTTTTTAATCTGCACAGCTTTTTCATCACAAGCGGCATGCTGTCCGACACGTCAAGCCTTATTATATGTAGGTCATTTAATGCTGCCCTGTCGCTTACCGCCTCCTCAAAAAGTGACAAATATACCAACACGCCGGATTTCGTTGCTCTCAGCTCTTTCTCAACAGCTCCGGCATCGGATGTCGGATATATCATGTTGGCAACCGCGCCTATTCTGTTGAGTCCATATATCATGTAGATTGTCTCCGGTGTATGCATTGAGACAATCGTCACAATCTCCTGTCTTTTCACGCCCAGTGCGGTAAAAGCTTTTGCGGCTTTGTCAACATTTTCAAAAAATTCCTTGTATGTGACCTTGTTGCCATAATAGTTAAGTGCCGTGCCCTTCATGTTGTCTTTATTATTGTCATACACATACTGCCATATAGTACACTCAGGCAATGCTGCGTTTACCGCTTCTTTTTTGTAATACTTAAGCCACGGCTTATCCTTGGATGGATAGCACTTTTTCTTTACCTCTTCCGCACTCATATTTGTGTTCTCCCTTGTAAATAATAATGTCTGTTGCTTCAACTACTATAAATATAGTTTTGGTCAAATTCATATTTATAGTATAGATTGTAAATTAACGAATATCAATAGTCTATTTAACGATTTATGAAATATTTGTAGTATGTGCGTGGAGGTATTTTAATATGAGCACAATATCTGAAACCGTAGGAAAGAGACTGCGGATTAGAAGGACAGAATTAGGCTACAGTCAGGAATTGACATCTGAGAAGGCTGGGCTGCACCCGACATATATAGGACAGGTTGAACGTGGAGAAAAGAATCTTACAATCGAGAGTCTTGAAAAAATATGCAATGCACTTGAATACCCCATGGAGGACTTATTTTTCAGAATCAACACCTTCGACCCACAGAACGTAACCGCGCAGAAGTGCTATGACCTTATCATTGAACAGCCGAAGAAGGAACACCAGAATATATATAAAATCCTTGATGCCATAATCAAATATAGACATGGAATGAGATAAAAACAGCCTGTACCATCTTTACGAATGGTACAGGCTCGTTTGGTTTATATAATAATCTTACCGGCTTACAAGTGCCGAAAATCTTTAATCAATCTTTTCCTTTTTACTTCTTTCACTACTTTACATACTCTTCCACTACTTCGCCCCCTCAAACGTAACCGTGATACATGTCCCCTTTCCAAGCTCGCTCTCAAGCTCAAGCTGTGCGCCGTGGCTGGTGAGGATATGCTTGACTATGGCAAGTCCAAGTCCGGTTCCGCCGCTCTCTCTTGAACGGCTCTTGTCCACGCGGTAGAAGCGCTCAAATATGCGCTCCTGGTGTTCCTTTCCTATGCCTATTCCGTCATCCTTGACAGTGAGCTTCACCTTGCCATCAAGGGTATTACTGACATCGACAATCACATTTCCGCCCTTATCCTTGTTATTGTAACGGATAGCGTTGTCACACAAGTTATAGAGAACCTCATCCATCATCGACTTATCTGCATTTATATAGGCAGAAGTTCCAAGAAGCATCAGCTTGACATTGTTCTTTGCGGCGGCGACTTCAAGATTCTTCACGCAGTTCTTCGCCGCCTCATATAAATCCATCTTCTCAAGATTTAACTTCACGCCGTCATCAAGCTCCGACAGGTTGATTATGTCATTTATGAGGGAGAGAAGTCTTGTTGAGTTCTTTCTTATTTCCCCGGCAAATCGCACGCTGTCATCGTCCTTTACCATGCCGTTTTCTATGAGCTCGGCGTAACCGGATATCGCGGTGAGAGGTGTCTTTAGCTCATGCGATACATTGGCAGTGAACTCCTGTCGCATTGTGGCGCTTCTTAGAATGTCCTCGCGCTGCTCCTTCAGCGCACCGACAAATGGTATTAATTCCTTATACTCAGGTTCAATCGAAGGATTTCCGCTGTTGTTTACAAGCTCCTCTATAGGCTTGACAATCCGCTTTGTGAGGTGCTTTGACAGGAAAAAGCACATCACATACAGGATAAGCGACAGCCCGATAATTATAGGAATCGCGGACATGAATATCGTCCATATACTGTTCGCTTCCTTCGCGATACGGATGACTGAGCCGTCCTCAAGCTTCATTGCATAATAAAAAATCCTTCTTGAGAGTGTGTCCGAATTTCGCACACATTTGCCCTCGCCGGTCTTGAGCGCCTCAATATACTCCGGTCTGTCTGAGTGGTTCTCAAGCGAACCCGCCTCATTGTCATAGAGCACGCTTCCGTCGCTGCCTATCCATGTGACACGCACATCGAACTCATCCTCCCCGGAAAAATCATTTATCAGATACCTTGCAAACTCCGCGTCGGTTTTCAAATCATCAAAAACCTGTTTTTTGAAAAGCTCATAGAACACCACAACCGACATAAAGAGTGTAACCACAATGACAAACAATGTCATCCTCAAAAACTGGCTTAATATCTTCTCTTTCATGGCTCCAATACATACCCCACATTGCGGACTGTCTTAATCATCGCGCCCGCACTTCCAAGCTTCTGCCTCAGTGTCTTTATGTGCATATCAAGAGTTCGCGACTCTCCCTCGAAATCCACACCCCACACCAGCTCCATTATTCTGTCACGGTGCATGGCAACACCGCTGTTGTTCATAAGACAGCGGAGCAGTTCATACTCCTTAAATGTCAGCTCCTTCGGTTCATCATCCACATACACAATATGTCTGTCGCTGTCAAGAAATATATTTCCCACGCGGATGCTCTTGTCGGCTCCTGTGTCCATGCTTCTTCTTATCAGCGCCCTCACCCTCGATATCAGCTCCATAACCCCGAACGGCTTAGTTATATAATCATCCGCTCCGATGTCAAGCCCTTTCACCTTGTCAAGCTCGGTCGACTTCGCAGTGACAAGAATAACCGGAATCTTCTTTGTCTCGCCCGACGCGCGCAGTTTCTTCAATATCTCAATTCCGTCCTCATCCGGAAGCATTATATCAAGCAGGATGAGGTCTGGCTTTCTCTTTGCAAGCTCCTTCTTAAAATCCTTGCCGCATGCAAACCCGGTCACATCATGCCCGCTGTTGCTGAGGGCGATGCTCTCAATCTCCCTTATGTTATCGTCATCTTCAACTATATATATCAATGCCATGTTCTTTACCTTCTTTCATGTTTTCTCTGCCCTTGTCGGAATTTTGGTCACATTTAGACTGAGAAAAAGCCTTGTCTTTCAAGAAATTCCATGCTTTCTCTGCCTTTCCCGTAATTTTTGTCACTTTTAGACTGAGAAAAAGCACTGTTTTTTCAAGAATTCTCATGTTTTCTCTGCCCTTATCGGAATTTTTGTCACACTTGGACTGATAAAAAGCCTTGTCTTTCAAAAAATTCCACGCTTTATCTGCCCTCATCGGAAATTTTATCACATTTAGACTGAAGCAATTTTTATCACCGCACACATTGCCATATATTTCCGGTACTTCAATAAATTGAACGCAGAATAAGCAATCCCCCGCTTCAAGTGTGTAGAGCACTAAACGGTGGGTAAGGGGGATGCTTATGTCAGTGGGAGTTAAAAGCTCCCACTGACAGTTCGCAAAGCGACTGCGTTCATGAGCAAGTAGCGAAAGCGGATTGCGAATGTCCGCTTTACTTTTCCATCCTACGGCAGCTCATACTTCTCCTTATACCAATGTACCTTAATCCTGAATTCCTCATTGTCTTTGCTCTTCACATTGTCAAGATATTCATGTGTATCGAAGCCGTCATTTCCCACCACCTGTATCAGACAGACTGCAATATTCGAGCAGTGGTCGGCGACTCTCTCATAGTTGGTTATAAGGTCGGTGAGCACGAAGCCCAGCTCAATTGTACATTTGCCCTTTCTGAGACGTCTTACATGTCTGTCCTTTAGCTCCACCTTGAGATAGTCCATTACCTCCTCAAGCGGCTCGACATTGCCCGCCGCTTCCACATTCTCCGTGGCAAAGGCATCAAATGCCATATTCACAATCTCATGTATCGCCGTCGTGTAGACATTGAGCTCAGCCGCTGCCTTCTCGGAAAAATGAAGCTTCTTGTCTCTCATCTCCTCGGCAGCCTCCTTGATGTTCACGGCGTGGTCGGATATTCTTTCAAAGTCTCCAATCACATGAAGAAGCATTGACACGGTCTGGCTGTCCTTCTTAGTGAGGTCTTTTCCATTGAGCTTTATCAGATAGGTTCCAAGCTCATCCTCATACTTGTCAACGATATCCTCATAGTGAAGTACCCTCTGTGCCTTATCCTCATCATAGCTTTCAAGAAGCTCCATCGACAGGAACAAGCCATCCCTTGCCACATCAGCCATCTTTACCGCAACATTTTTACACTGCTGTACTGCGAACGCAGGGGACTCAAGGAAACGTGGGTCAAGCACCTGTATATCCTTCTCGACGGAACCTGCTTCCGCCTTTTCCTGCGCTTCATCCTTATCCTTGATTGTGAGGCAGGCAAGCTTTGCAAGGAAATCGCCAAACGGAAGGAATATGATTGTCGCAGCTATGTTAAAGCATGAGTGAACAAGCGCGATGAGCCATGCGTTCGCTGTCATATTGAGTATTTCAAAGTGCAAAAATGCATTCAGGGTATAGAATACCACCATGAAAATCACGGTTCCTATAAGGTTAAAATAGAAATGCACAAGCGCCGCACGCTTAGCATTCTTGCTCGCGCCCGTCGCGGATATGAGTGAGGTCACACAGGTACCGATATTCTGACCCATTATGATAGGAATTGCCGACGCCATCGTGACACCGCCGGTCGCACAGAGCGCCTGCAATATACCGACGGAAGCCGATGAGCTCTGTATTACCGCTGTGAGCACCGCACCGACAATCATGCCAAGCACAGGGTTGGTGAACATGGTGAACATATTGGTGAACTGCGGAACATTCGCAAGCGGCTTGACCGCCGCACTCATTGTCTCCATTCCAAACATCAGAATAGCAAAGCCCACAAGAATCGTTCCTATATCCTTGCGTCTGTCCTTCTTTGAAAATAATATGAAGGATGAACCTATAACCGCAAGTATAGGTGAAAACGAACTCGGCTTCAACAGCGATACAAATATATTATCGCTCTGAATGCCTGTGAGTGCAAGTATCCATGACGTGATTGTTGTCCCGATATTGGCACCCATGATAATTCCTATCGCTTGACCTAACTTCATAATTCCGGAATTGACAAATCCGACTACCATTACCGTGGTAGCCGAAGAGGACTGGATTACAGCAGTAACCGCAGCCCCTAGAAGCACAGCCATTATTCTTTTCTTTGTAAGCTTCTCAAGCACTCTCTCAAGCTTACCACCCGACACCTTGGCAAGTCCGTCACCCATCGCATTCATTCCATACAGGAAAAGCGCCAGCCCGCCCAGCATGTTCAACACACTAAAAATATCCATCCCTTCACTCCTATCTTTTCTTTAATTTATTTTTACCACAAATTGTAAAAAAATTTAACTGCTTTTTACATTTATGGTATAGTTACCTCTATGGTCAAAATTTATTTTTTTAATTCAGATGTCAAAACATGCAAATCTAATCTGTGAGTGTATATAGCATATTTTGACACCTGAATCTTTAACAGGTAATGCGCTGAAGCTTACAGCCCCACAGCGCATTACCTCTCCCCTGTTATCGAAAAGATTACCCACTCTGCAATGTTGGTCGCATGGTCGCCGATTCTCTCAAAGTACTTCGCCACCATGAGAAGGTCTGTTGCCTGGTCACCGTCATCGGGACGATTATGTATAATCTCGATAATCTCATTTTTTACTGTCATAAATAAGTCATCGACAACATCGTCATGCTCTATGACCGCATGTGCCTTGTCTAAATCCCTGTCGACGAACGCCTGCAGGCTGTCGATAACCATTATCATCGTCTCTTTTGCCATTGAGCGGATGTGCTCAAGGTTCTTTATATAAGGCTTCTGTGACATGGCTATCGTGAGCTCCGATATATCCGCCGCCTGGTCACCTATCCTCTCCATATCGCTCACCATCTTGAGCGCCGCCGTGATAAGTCTTAAATCGCCTGCCACCGGCTGCTGGTGAAGAAGGAGCTTGTAGCATATATTCTCTATGTCCTTCTCCTTCTGGTCGACATCCACATCGAAGTCAACCGCCTTGTGTGCCTGCTCAACATCCTGATTCACAAGCGCACCGACCGCATTCTGTATAGCCTCCTCAATGAGAGTTCCCATATTGATGAGCTCACTGTTAAGCTGTGCCAACTCCTTGTCAAATCTGCTTCTCATTCCCTGCCTCCTTGTATTGCAATCTTCTATCCAAAACGTCCTGTAATATAATCTTCCGTCCTCTTATCCTTCGGCTGTGAGAATATGTTGTCCGTGCTGTCCTTCTCAATCACCTCTCCGACAAGGAAAAATGCTGTATCATCGGATACTCTTGCCGCCTGCTGCATGTTATGTGTCACAACAACAACGGTGTATTTTTTCTTGAGCTCTTCCATAAGCTCCTCGACCTTGAGTGTCGATATCGGGTCAAGCGCGCTGGTCGGCTCATCCATGAGAAGTACCTCCGGCGAAACCGCAAGCGCACGCGCGATACACAGACGCTGCTGTTGTCCACCCGAAAGACCAAGTGCCGACTTCTTAAGTCTGTCCTTTACCTCGTCGAATATCGCCGCACCACTTAAGCTCTCCTCAACAATCTGGTCAAGCTTGGCTTTATTCTTTATTCCATGTATTCTAGGCCCATAAGCCACGTTATCATATATGCTCATAGGAAATGGATTCGGCTGCTGGAATACCATGCCTATCTTCTTTCGAAGCATTGAAGTGTCAACCTTCGGGTCATAGATATCCACACCGTCAAGAAGCACCTGCCCCTCAATGCGCACTCCCGGCACAAGGTCATTCATCCTGTTCAGAGTCTTTAAAAATGTCGATTTTCCGCAGCCGGAAGGACCGATAAATGCTGTGATTGCGTTTCTTTTTATCTCCATATTGACATTCTTGAGTGCATGATTCTCACCGTACCACAGGTCAAGCTTCTTTATATCCAAAATATTTTCCGATAAATTCTTATTTTCATCCATATATATGTACCTATCCTTTCCTGTTCACATCGAATCGTGCCGCTAGCCATTTCGCAATAAAATTGATACCAAGCACAACCACAAGGAGCACCAGACCGATTCCGAACGCCTGACCGTATTTTCCATCCGACATACGGAAGTACATCTCTATGGTGAGTGTACCGCCCGCCTCCCTGATTTTCATAAGGAATGCCATAAGACTCTTCGGAAGCTTATAGGCTGAACCCGCTGTGAACAGAAGTGCCGCCGACTCGCCGACGATTCTTCCTATCGCAAGGATAATTCCGGTGATTATTCCCGGCATTGCCGAAGGAAGGATGATGGTTCTTATCATGTGCCATTTGCCTGCGCCCATTCCAAGCGCTCCGTCGCGGTAGCTCTTAGGAACCGTCTTTAGAGCCTCCTGCGTATTTCTCGTTATGAGAGGAAGCACCATAAGCGTGAGCGTGAGTGCTCCGGTGAGGAGCGAATATCCAAGGTGGAATGCCTGATTGAAGAGCACCAGACCGAACATACCGAATATGATTGAAGGTATTCCGGCAAGTGTCTCCGTTGTGAACTCAATTATCTTTACAAGCTTTCCCGGCTTGGCGTATTCATTCAGGTATATGGCTGAGCCCACGCCGATAGGTGTCGCAATGACTATCGTGACAACCACTATGTAGAGTGTGTTCACAATATTTCCGGCTATACCGGTTGTTCCTTTTAATGCGCTTCTCTCTGTGGTGAGAAAAGCCCAGTTGACATTGCTAAGACCCTTTATTGCCACATAGATGATTATTCCGACAAGGATTCCCACGGATATCAATGCCGACAGGTATATAAGCGCATACGCCACATTGTCAAGCGGGCGTTTTTTCTTTACAAGAATCGAATCAGCCATCTGCCTTTTCCCCCTTCTTCATCATACGGTTGAGAACCAGATTTATAATCATAATAAATATGAAAAGTACAAGTCCTATCGTGAAGAGTACCTTTCTGTGCGTATCAGCCGAATAAGCCATCTCACTGACTATCGCTGTTGTGAGAAAACGCACTGAGTTGAACGGAAGCGGCACATTCACGGCACTTCCGGCAACCAGCGTAATCGCCATCGCCTCACCTATCGCACGTCCGATTCCAAGTACTATCGCTGTCAATATTCCCGACTTAGCCGCCGGAATGATGACCTTGAATATTGTCTGGATATGTGTGGCTCCCATCGCAAGCGAAGCCGCCTTGTAGTGCTTCGGAACCGCGCGTATCGAAGATTCACTTATATTTATAACTGTCGGAAGAATCATCACCGCAAGCACCAAAACGGCGGATATAAGGTTAGAGCCGCCTGTAAACTGGTGTGTCTTGCTTCCGGCAAAAATTATTTTCTCAAGTTTGAACATAAGAGGATTTAACACCATGATTCCTATAAGTCCGTAGACGATTGACGGAATACCTGCAAGCAGTTCGATTGCCGGCTTAACCACCTTTGAAAGCTTCTGCGGCGCTACCTCCGCAAGGAAAACCGCTGTCAAAAGTCCTATCGGAACTCCTATCACAATCGCCATCGCAGTACCGACCAGCGAAGTCAAGATAACATAAAATATTCCGAAATGCGGTTCCGCCGCTGTCGGCGCCCACACCGTGCCGAACAGGATTTGTGCAATTCCGACCTCCCCAAGAGCCGGAAGCCCTTTTATGAACATATATACCGTGATGGAAATTACCGCCGCCACAGCCACAAAGGCAAATATTGTAAAGATAACCTTCGCGATAACTTCTATGAGATTTTTTGTTATTTTTCCTTTAAAAATATTTATCTGTGCGTCACTCTGAACATTGCTGTTTTCATTCTTATTTTCAGTCATTCTTATAACTTTATCATTTCTTTTATCAGTATTTACCGGTACGTTCTTATCTGTTTTCTTATCTGCTGCCAGCTCTGAATCAATTTCAATTGCCGGATTCGGACAGTTTATCACTTCAGCTTTCATATTTACCTCATTTCTCAGCCACTATATGGCAGACACACCACACAGGAAATAGACACTTAGCGGCAAAGGTGTAATGCTTAGCACTACACTCATGCCGCTGATTTACCAATATTTCTATTAGTCTACTGTGATAAGTCCGACTGCCTTTACAACTGCCTTTCCTTCATCGGACTTGAGGAAATCGAAGAATGCCTGTACAAGCTCATTCTGCTCGCTTATCTCACCCTTGGTAGCCATAACGAATGGTCTGCAAAGGAAGTATGTACCTGCAACAATGTTGTCCGATGTAGGAGCTACATCGTCAAGGTTAAGTGCATTTACAGAATCATCAAGTACATCAAGTGATACATAACCGATTGCGCCCTCTGTCGAAGCAACCTTCGCCATAGCTGCACCTGTTGAATCGCACTCTACAGCGTACTTACATGCATCTTCAACCTTTAAGATTTCCTCGAATGCTCCTCTTGTACCTGAACCTGCCTCACGACCTACAACAACGATTGGAGTATCGCTTCCACCAACCTCGCTCCAGTTGGTTACAACACCTGTGTAGATGTCTGAGAGCTGCTGCTTTGTAAGACCTGCTACCGTGTTGTTCTTGTCAACGATAACTGCTATACCATCAATTGCGACGATGTTCTCAACAGCTCCGCCGGACTTCTCGCTGTCCTTTAAGTTTCTTGAAGCATCACCGATATCACAGCTTCCGTTAAGAAGTGACTCGATACCTGCCGATGAACCTGAGTACTCAACCGTAACCGTAACGCCGCTGTTAGCCTCCATGAATGTCTCTGCAAGTGCATCCGCAAGCTTCTGCATTGATGTTGAACCTGCAAGTGAGATTGTACCGGAAAGCTTCTTATCTGCCGCAGGAGCGTTGCTTGATGTCTCCTGGCTTGCACCCTGGCTTGTTGAACCCGGTGTTGTTCCGTCTGTCGCATTATTTCCCGCTGTATTGCTGTTACATCCTGTGACCATCATCATGGACATTGCTGCACATGCAATCATCGCTGCACACTTCTTAAATAAATTCTTCTTCATTTCTCTGCCTCTTTCCAGCCGCAACACGGCTTACATTCTTTTACACACTTTTTTTCTTTTCTTTTTCATAAACGCGACTATGTAAGCTCCACGTATTATCGCTTCACCTCTCGTTTACAATTAGCAGTCTACTATCTCTGTGTAAAATTCCCAATCATCCGAATGTAAAATCCGCGTAAAAGAAATCTGGGACAGGTGTCAGGTCCCTGTCCCAGATTAGTATAAGTAAATTCCGCGTAATCAGCTATCAAGGTTATATATAATAAATGTAAAATCTATGTAAAAACCAGCAAATTCACTGCTTAAAATAATTTTTCGAATATTTATACTTCTTAGCCATTACATCGGAGCCTGATGATATAATTGCATCCGTCTCCTCCTTGGTGAGCTGCTTGGCGTTCCCGGAGTAATAATCTCCGTCCCAGTATGTATCTTCATATATATGAAGATAGGTATTGTAAAGCATTTCCGTGTCTGTGAAACCTGTAAATTCCACATAATACCAGTTCGAGGCACCGCCGGAGCCATTCCATGTCGCGTCCGTCTTTAGGTCTAAAAAGCCTCTGTAATTGATATCATACACATAGACCTTATCGCCGTCTGTATGGAATATGTAGCACGGCTCAGCGATGACTGCCACCTCGTTAAGACCATCCCCATCAAAGTCAAGCACGCTGAAGCTCTCTGCCTCTATTCTCCTTCCGGTCGATTCATACTGCATATCCTCCAAGACATCCACGTTTTCTATGGTTTCTCCCTTATATATAACCTCATGTCTGCCTGCAAGAGCCTCCTTTACCGGCTCCGGCACCGCATTTATTACTTCCTTGTTAACTGTGAGTATGTTTCCTATATGGCATCTGTGCAGTAATATGGCGACAAATCCTTTTCATTTTTCAAATCGTACACAAAGTACAATCCAAGCTCCCTGTCATGCGCCTCTAAAATAAGCTCCTCACTGCCATCCCCTGTCATATCGGCAAGCCCTATGCTCATTCCAACTCCGCCGCCAAAATGCTGTATCGCCCACGCAACCTCATCTGTCCTGCCCTCATGCTCAATAGTGAGCTTATTTTCTGCCACGCTGTACACAAGGCTCACATCACCGACAGTGTATATCTCATCCCAACTGTCGGTATTCTCATTATATCTGTAGTCCGCGCTGTGTTCTATGTCCTGTCCGTACTGACCGCCAATCAGCGGGCAGGTAAGCTCCTCCGACGGCTTATCCGGTATCTTGCCGGGAGCTTCGTTTGCCGCTTCACCGGTTGTGTTTTGTGTGCTTTCTGTATTTCCTGTAGTTTCTGTAATCCCACTACTGTCATTTTCCGCACCGGACTGTGCAATATCGGTCTGCACAATGCTCTCCGTCGGTTCCTGCTCCACCGTCTGCCCGCTTCCGTCCGCCCTGCCGCACGCAGTCATAAGAACTGTCGCTGCCAGCGCCCCAAGCGCCAATGTTGTTTTTTTCACCATTTTGTAACCTCCTGCGTATGTCTTATGTATATTTGTAAAACCCACCTCTATGCAAACTATGTTAGCACTTAACTGCACATCAGTGCTTACAAAAGCCTTACATTTGGTTACAAAAATATTAATTTTAGTTACGGGATTGTTACGGATATTTCGATATTGTTACAAAGCTGGGACAGGGGTCTGACACCATGTGTCCCACTAGCCTATCGCTTCCTTCATGCTCCTTACATATTCACCGACATACTTCGGTGCGTCCTTTCCGTGCCGGGCTACAAGCTTTACTATGGCGCTTCCAACTATGACTCCGTCGGAGACTGCCGCCATCTGTGCCGCCTGCTCAGGTGTGGATATTCCGAAGCCCACCGCGCACGGTACGTCCGTGTTTTTCTTAATCATATCGACAATCTCGCCGATGTTGGTTGTGATCTTAGAGCGCACGCCTGTGACACCAAGCGATGACACAAGGTAAATGAATCCATCCGCCTCACGCGCAATCATCGCCGCGCGCTCATGCGATGTAGGCGCTATGAGTGATATGAGGTCTACATCATATTTTTTGCAGATAGGAAGGAACTCATTTTTCTCCTCGTATGGGATATCCGGCAGGATGAGTCCGTCAATTCCGATTTCCTTGCAGGTGGAGATAAATTTCTCACTGCCGTAGGAAAATACTACATTCGCGTATGTCATAAACACCATCGGGGTGCTCACTTCCTTCCTTATCTCCCTCACGAAATCAAAAATCTTGTCGGTGGTCACTCCGCCCGCAAGCGCGCGTATATTTGCCTCCTGAATGACCGGTCCCTCTGCGGTTGGATCTGAAAAAGGTATTCCAAGCTCTATTATGTCCGCTCCGTTTGCGCTCATCTGTTTTACTATCTCAGCCGTAGTTGCAAGGTCGGGATCCCCACAGGTTATAAATGGTATGAATGCCTTGCCGTCCTTAAATGCTTCCTTTAATCTACTCATTGATATCCTCCCCTCTGTAGCGTGCAATAGCCGCACAGTCCTTGTCTCCTCTGCCTGAAATCGTGATGACTATTATCTGGTTCTTATCCATCGTCGGTGCAAGCTTCTTGGCATAAGCGACCGCATGTGCCGACTCGATTGCCGGGATGATTCCCTCCATCTTAGACAGATACTCGAACGCGTCAACCGCCTCGTCATCCGTGACAGGAACGTACTCCGCCCTTCCGATATCGTGAAGATATGCGTGCTCAGGTCCTATTCCCGGATAGTCAAGTCCGGCTGAAATGGAGTAAACCGGGGCAATCTGTCCATATTTGTCCTGGCAGAAATATGACTTCATTCCGTGGAAAATGCCTTCCCTTCCTGTATTTACCGTTGCCGCCGTCTCGAAGGTGTCGATTCCTCTTCCTGCTGCCTCACAGCCTATAAGTCTAACACTCTTGTCATTTATGAAATTATAAAATGTTCCGATTGCATTGGAGCCGCCGCCGACGCAGGCTATAACCGCATCCGGAAGCCTGCCCTCCTTCTCCATGAGCTGCTCCTTGATTTCCTTTGAGATGACCGCCTGAAAATCGCGGACAATCGTAGGGAACGGATGAGGACCCATAACCGAACCGAGGCAGTAATGCGTATCGTCTATTCTGTTCGTCCACTCGCGCATAGCCTCTGATACAGCGTCCTTGAGTGTAGCCGTTCCGGACTTTACCGGGATGACCTCAGCGCCTAAAAGCCTCATTCTGTATACATTGAGCGCCTGTCTTTTGGTGTCCTCCTCGCCCATGAACACAACACATTCCATGCCCATGAGAGCTGCTGCCGTCGCAGTCGCAACTCCGTGCTGACCTGCTCCCGTCTCAGCGATGAGCCTTGTCTTTCCCATCTTTTTTGCAAGAAGCGCCTGACCAAGCACATTGTTAATCTTATGTGCTCCGGTATGGTTCAAATCCTCCCTCTTAAGGTAGATTTTCGCTCCGCCTAAGTCCTCAGTCATCTTCTTCGCAAAATAAAGGCGGCTTGGGCGGTTCGCATACTCATTTAAGAGTGTATTGAGCTCCTTGTTAAATTCAGGGTCATCCTTATAGTGATTGTATGCCTTTTCAAGCTCTATAACCGCATTCATAAGTGTTTCCGGAATGTACTGACCGCCGTGCTGCCCGAACCTTCCGTTTCCAGTGCTTCCTGTGTAGAAGCTTTCATTTGAATCTGCCATGTGTGTTCTCCTTATCTATTGGAATTTTATTATGGAATTGCAAAAATCATTATATCTATGTATTGCGCCATCGGCATTTTTCCACAAACTGCTGCATTTTGCCGTAATCCTTATAGCCATCCGTCTCCACGCCGGAGCTGATGTCGACTGCGTAGGGCTGATATTTTTCTATCGCCTCGGATACATTGTCAATGGTCAAACCGCCTGCAAGGAAAAATGGTCTTTTCATCCCGGAAATGAGCTGCCAGTCGAAGGTCTGCCCTGTTCCGTAACCATTGTCAAGAAGGATAAAATCTGCCGGATATGAGTTCGCAAGCTCTATATCCTGTTCGCTCCTTATCTTGAGTGCCTTGATAATAGGTGCATCCGTCATATCTCTTATCCGCTTAAGATATGCCTCATCCTCATGTCCGTGAAGCTGTATCACCCTTATCGCGCCTCCGCTCACAAGCTGTGCCACCCTCTTCGGCTCCTCATCGACAAACACACCTACCGGTGTTATGTCCATGTCAAGCTTAGCCGTAAGCTCTGCCGCCTGCTCATCAGTGACATATCTCCTGCTCTTTTGCCAGAAAACATAGCCGATATAGTCAGGCATTAACCTGTTCGCATATTCTATATCACATTCTCGCCTCAGACCGCATATCTTTATCTTCGACAATATCACTACCTCCCTTTTGACACGGACCAGACTCCTACCACCGATTCCTTGTAGTACTGTCTGCTGCCTCAATCATATATTTCCTCTTAACTTGGCAAGCATGCCCTTTTTGTCATTTGACAGCATTAAGGTTTCACCTATAAGCACGCCGTTGACATTGGCGGCTCTTAGTACGTCGATATCCGCCGCGGTCTTGATTCCGCTCTCAGCTATGAACATCACATTATCCGGAACAAGCCTTCTTAATCTCTCGCTGTTATGTATATCAACGGTAAAGTCCTTGAGATTTCTGTTGTTCACACCGATTATTCTTGCACCTGCGTCAAGCGCAGCCTCAATCTCATGT
Organism: uncultured Eubacterium sp.; assembly: GCA_958446835.1. Taxonomy (GTDB): domain Bacteria; phylum Bacillota; class Clostridia; order Lachnospirales; family Lachnospiraceae; genus CAG-882. The sequence goes on along the minus strand of CAUCXT010000005.1, from coordinate 68,098 downwards.
TCATCATGTGCCTCGACTAATGCCGACAAGCCTAAGCTGTCCGCTATGGCAATATATTCCTTAAGCCTTGCCGTCTCCGTTATCGCACATATCAGCAGTACTGCCGAAGCCCCAAGCGTCTTAGCCTGATATATCATGTACTCATCGACCGTGAAGTCCTTTCTGAGACACGGAATATTTACATCGGCGGCTATCTCACGCAGATAATCATTGCTTCCTAAAAACCACCTAGGCTCTGTGAGAACTGATATTGCCCCTGCTCCGGCTGCTTCATATTCTCTTGCTATGTCAAGATATGGAAAATCCGGTGCGATAAGTCCCTTCGATGGTGAAGCCTTCTTGCACTCACATATAAACGTGATTTCCGGGCGGGCAAGCTCTATTTCAAATGGAAAATGCCCTGCTCCGGCAGCACTCTCCTGCCTATATATCTCCTCCGCCTGCCGCCTCATAGCCTGTGTGGAGATATTCTTTTTTTCCTCTTCTATGCGGTGCTGCGTGTACTCCGCTATTGTATCAAGTATTGTTCTCATACTTCCTGTGACGCTTTCTTAAGTTCGTTGAGTTTGTCAAGGGCTGCACCGGAGTCGATTATCTCACCGGCAAGCTTTACCCCGTCTGCAAGTGTAGCTGTCTTTCCTGCAACAAAAAGTCCTGCACCTGCGTTTAACTGTACAATCTCCCTCTTGGCTCCCTTTATGCTTCCGTCAAGTATCCCCTCCGTAATCTTCGCATTCTCCTGCGGTGTTCCTCCGACAATCTCCGATTTGTCGACTGTCTTAAATCCGAAATCTTCCGGCTTTATCATGTAGGTTCTGTATCTTCCGTTCTCGAAATCACATACCTTGGTCGGTGCGCTTATTGAAATCTCGTCAAGCTTATCCATGCCGTATACAACAACACCCTTCTTCACACCAAGCTCCATAAGCACCTGCGCAAGCGGCTCTACAAGCGACTCATCATACACACCAAGCACCTGAAACGTCGGGTGCGCCGGGTTGGTGAGAGGTCCAAGTATGTTAAATACGGTTCTTATTCCAAGCTCCTTTCTGATAGCGCCGACATATTTCATCGAAGTGTGATATTTCTGTGCAAAAAGAAAGCAGATTCCGACAGTGTCAAGAAGCCTCCTGCACTGCTCCGGCTCAAGATTTATGTTGACGCCAAGTGCCTCAAGGCAATCCGCCGTTCCGCTCTTAGATGAAGCCGCACGGTTGCCGTGCTTTGCCACCTTGACTCCAGACGCGGCAATTACCATGGCTGCCGTTGTGGAAATGTTGAAGCTGTGTGCGCCATCGCCGCCTGTTCCGACAATCTCAAGCACATCCCCATCGTGCTCGACCTTGACGGCGTGCTCCCTCATAGCTGCCGCACAGCCCGAAATCTCGTCTATCGTCTCAGCCTTGGTGCTCTTTGTGGACAGAGCCGCAAGAAATGCCGCATTCTGTGTCTGGGTTGTCTCACCGCTCATAATCTCATTCATCACCTGATATGCCTCATCGTAGGTCAAATCACCTTTTTCTACAATCTTTACGATAGCTTCCTTAATCATGCCTGAATCCTCACTTTCTTATATAATACCTTTAAAAAAATTATTTTTATCTTATCTTTTTATTGTTGTAAGCTTATTTCCGTCAACCCATATCTTATTTTACAAGGCAGTTTTAATATACAAAACCTTACAAAATTAAAACTTATTTTTTCCTTCACTGTCTTTATTATATTTTAAGCTCCTGCCTGCTTCCTTCCCGCCAGCTCAATGAAATTCCTTAACATCTGCTTCCCCTCCGGCGTCATAATCGACTCAGGGTGAAACTGCACTCCGTAGACCGGATATTCCCTGTGCTTCACCGCCATAATCTCACCGTCCGCCGTGCGCGCCGTCACCGACAGGCAATCCGGCATGGTCTCCTCAACCGCCGCAAGCGAATGATACCTTGCCACCGGCGTAATCCTCGAACAGCCGTTAAAAAGCTCACAGTCCGTATCAAGCGTTGTGTCCGACTGCTTGCCGTGCATAAGCTCCTTAGCGTATGACACCGTAGCTCCGTAGGTCATGCATATTGCCTGATGTCCAAGGCACACACCAAGTATCGGGAATCTGCTTCCCAGCTTTCCTATCACCTCCGGACAGATTCCTGAGTCCTCAGGCCTTCCCGGTCCCGGTGAAATTATGATTCCATCCGGGTTCATTTTCTCAATGTCGCCGACTGTCATCGCGTCATTTCTTATAACCTTGATATCAGGCTCAATGCTCCCGACAAGCTGATACAGATTATATGAAAAGCTGTCATAGTTATCTATCAGTAAAATCATTTCTGACCTCCTTTTTAGCACTCTATATGTATTTTTAACCGCATATTTTAAACATTCAGTACTATTTTTATCAGATATAAGCTTTATCTGTCATTGTTCTCAGCAATTGTAATTGTATCTGATTTAATACCATCATTCATCTATACCCTGCGCCGCCTCAAGTGCTTTCACAACCGCTGCCGCCTTGTTGATACATTCCTGATACTCCTTCTCCGGAACAGAATCCGCAACGATTCCGGCGCCGCTTCTTACAAAGACCTTTCCGTTTTTCTTGTAGGCAATTCGTATAGCTATGCAGGTGTCAAGGTTTCCGGTGAAATCTATGTAGCCTATCGCGCCGCCGTATATGCCCCTCTTGTTGTTTTCAAGGTCATTTATTATCTGGCAGGCACGAAGCTTCGGTGCACCCGATAATGTTCCGGCAGGCAAGACCGCATCGACTGCGTCAAGTGCATCCCTGTCCTCCTTTATCTGTCCTCTCACCGTCGAACCGATGTGCATTACATGCGAATACTTCTCTATGCAGTGATACTTCTCAACCTCAACCGTCCCGAACCTGCTTATCTTTCCAAGGTCATTTCTTCCAAGGTCGACTAACATATTGTGCTCCGCAAGCTCCTTCGGGTCGGCTAGAAGCTCCTTTTCAAGTCTGTCATCCTCCTCCGCCGTCTTGCCTCTCGGTCTTGTCCCGGCAAGCGGAAAGGTGTGGAGCACTCCGTTTTCAAGCTTGACAAGTGTCTCCGGCGAAGCTCCCGCGACCTCCACATCCGTTCCCGAAAAATAGAACATGTACGGCGAAGGGTTAAGTGTCCTCAGTACTCTGTAGGTGTTAAGGAGGCTTCCTTCATACTCCGCCTCAAGACGGTTTGACAGGACTATCTGGAAAATATCGCCCTCGAATATATGGTGCTTAGCCTTTTCCACCATGCTGCAATACTCTTCCTTGGAAAACAAGGGCTTAATCCCACTTGTCATGCGCCCTCCTGTATCCTTTACCGGCTCACCATGTCTTATAAGCTCCTCCATCCTCTCTAACTCTGCCACAGCCTGCACATAACCAGTCTCAATGTCCGCGGTCGGAACATTTGCAATCAATATTATCCTGCTTTTCAAATTATCAAAGGCAATGACCTTATCAAACAGCATCAGGTCAACATCCTTAAAGCCCTCCGTGTCCTTCGCGTCAAGTCTTAACGTCGGTTCCGAATATTTTAAATAATCGTAGGAAAAATATCCGACCAGCCCACCTGTGAAGGTCGGCATCCCCTGTATCACCGGGCTCTTGTACCTTGAAAGCACCTCTCTTATATGGCTGTCCGGGTCGTATGTCTGAAATTCTTCGTCTCCGACTCTCATCCTGCCATTACTGCAGGTTATGATAAACTTAGGTTCAAACCCAAGGAATGAATAGCGTCCCCATCGTTCATTGTCCTCAACACTCTCAAGCATATAACAATGCTCTGAGACATTCATAAGGCTTCGCAGAACCTGAACAGGTGTCTTGATATCCGACAGCAGCTCCGAACATATAGGTACGATGTCATAGTCACCTTCTGCGGCTATTCTCTTAACTTCATCCAAAGAAATGTTAATTTTCATTGTGTTCTCCCTTCGTCTATAACAAAAAAGTCCTTGGCAGAGAATCTCTTCTCTGCCAAGGACGAATCTACAAATCCGCGGTACCACCTTGCTTCACAGCCACGCTGTGCACTTATCAGGATACAGTCATATCCCCGGCAACTCACGTATGCCTGCACGTCACGAAATACTCGGCAATATGTACATTCTGTTATGCTGCACACGATATAAGCCTTTGTTCCGTGCCCTCTGCGATCCACTTGATAACCTGTGTTCTACCCACTCTCAGCAACGTGGGCTCTCTGTAGGAGCATAATTACCTTTACCTTCGCTTCAACGGTTTAGCCTGTTAAATTTATAAAGAATATAACACTCATATATTCCAATGTCAAGTGGGGATTTTAACTTTTTTCAATCCTTTTTGATTAATATTCCACACCCCAGATATCATTCCACACCTCTAGCTGCTCCGCGGTCAATTCATTGTACTTTTCAACAAACTCCTCATAAGTCAGGTCACCCATGTTGACCGTGTCATCTGCAGCTTCCTTAGCCCATTCAAGCTGTTCGCCGGAAAGCTTGATTGACTTCTTACCATCAAAATATTCATCCGATATCTTGTCCGAAAGAACATTTCCATCTGTATCAATAAAATAATTCTGCACAAGACAGCGGATATTCTTGGAATTCATGTCCTTGACCTTGACATCCCTTGCAACCTGCCTTGGATCATTCTCATTAAATGCAAGTATCTTCATGCCCTCCTTCGTGCGGGTTGTTCCCCTCTGCGCTCCTAAGTACATTCCGGAGAGCATATTCCTTGGTCTGCTATCCTGTGCCGCAACAGTCGCAAGCACTTCCTCCGCCAGCCCCGCATAGTCATCGAGGATACTAATATGATTCCTGTCATCAAAATACCCCGAATACTGCGCATCGGTAATCACATATTGATAGGTCGCGTAGCCATCCTTGGTAATCATGTTCGACGTGTACATGTCCGCGACAAGCTCCACCTTGTCGGATATCTCCGGCACATCACAGCTGCCGGCATGCTGCTTCACCCCATTGGCATCAGTCGGACAATCGCAGCTCTCAAGATACTTATGCTGCATTTCTGTTGACAGCTCCGCACCGCTTCCGTTCTGACTGCCAGCTCCCTTAGAGCATGCAACAAGCGAAAGTATTGTCATACATGTTATCGGTATCAGACATAATTTTCTCATATTGCCGTCCCCCTTACGATTATTATTTGTCTTTATTATATATCAGCAAGTTGTTTCTGTCCACTTTTATTATATAGTCAAAAAGGTATATTTATCACATATACCTCTTCGACTATTATTGCCGTTAACTAAAATTCCCAGTTAAGTCCCATAAAGAAATCTATCATAGGATTATCATTATCCTGCTGAAGTACACATAATGTAGGTTCATAATACTTTCCCTTATATGTAAAACTATATGCAACTGCACTAAATGAAGGTCCATCTGCTGTTGAACTGCTATCCCTGAGAAAATATGGTCTTGTTGCTGAAACCACTGTATAACTATTATTCGTTACCACACTTGCACGGGATAGCATAGTTAGAACGTTATTAAATCCCTTGCAATTAAGTGTATCAGGATCAATTTCCATACCTCTTGACATATATCTTACTTCCAGATTACTAATATAATTGTTAGCTGTTACAGAATCATGTTCAACAGATACGTTCAATATCCCATGTCTGTAATACGCGTCAGCCCAACCATTCCAATTCTGAGGATAAAAATCATAATTAATCTTAATCTTAACAACACAGAAATCTATCTCTGATATCTGTTTTTCAAAGGTTCGCGGGTCTGCCACACCACGCGCATAAGAACTTAATGTAACAAGCTCTCCGTCTGCACTTTCAACATACGGAATTAATATTTCTGATTCTGCCTCATTGTCCTGTAATGAGTTCAACATTACACCTTCAAATATTTCTCCTGTCTCTCCCTCATCCACTTCACAAAGTTGAACTGAATTTAGCCCGGACATTTCAACTACTTTAGCGGTATCAATCTGTTCATCTGATATGTACCCTTTATTATATAATATATTAATTATATCCGTCTCTTTATTTTCCTCTGCCTTTACATTAACTCCAATACAAGTTGTACTCAATACAACTGCTAATATGCATGATAATATTTTACCAAATTTCATATTGTACACCTCCAAATTTTAATTATATAATTTCATTCTATTTCTTAAATAATTCTTTTGTATATCACTCCATTTTCACTAAACCGGTTTTACATTATATTAGCACCACGTCTGATACTATAATTATTATAATTTATAATTTGGAAATGTCGATTATAATTTTTATCCAATCACACTATTGGACAAAAATTATAATAATTAATTTTCATAATATTTTACCCACTTTTCTTTATATATGTTCTCCAGTTTATGCTTCTGTATCCAGTGGCATAATTGAATACTCACTTCCAATCTATGCTTTTCTTCAGAGTCCTCTTTATCATATCCTGACTTTTCCCCTTTGTTCCACCACAACGTATATATGTTACCAGCAACATAGTTCATTCTTCTCATTAACAACATCCGCTTAATTAAATTAGTTGCTACCTTATTTGACAACTCATAATTTCCAATATCTCCATAAGCATCTGAGGCATAGCTCATAATCATTGCGCATCGATTAGCATAATTTAGTACCAGACATTTCTTATCTACATTTTTTTCACCTGAAAGTAAATCATGCCTTTCTTGAAAATTGCATTCATAGTTGCAACATATATCCAACAACAATTGGATTTCATTTTCAATGGTATCCATTCGATACATATTATATAAACAAACAAGTTCATCCCCTGTAAGAAATATATCATTACTGCCAAATTCTTTATCAATTTTATTTTCCAATTCATTTACATTCACCGTAATTTCAAGCAGCTTTCTAAATTCTTCGCGATGTTGTACCGAATCAATTTCCTTTCTTATAAAACGATAAAATATACTATGTGTTTCAATTGCTCTTGTATTCATTATACAATTCATATCAATTTCGCTCATAAGCTGTTTGTTAAGTCCATCTGCTTCTCCATACTTTCTTAGCGCCGATAATTTTCTTATCTTTCTTGAGGCCATTCTATTTTCATATGAACCACTTACAATATCCGCCCTAATCAACTGCCTCCCCATATTAAGCCTGTCAAATAACATGCGTACAGTATGCAAATGTGGATTCCTCTTTTTGTTTATAAAATTTAAAAGCGTCATCTCTGTACACAAATCCCTGCACAAGTCCTTTTTCGTCATTCCCATCATACGCCTTCTGACATCAACAACTTTTGCCGCATCAAACACCTCTGTTTCGATGTACAAATATGCATCATTTGTTGTGCGCACATCAAGATTTACAAGATTGTACGCGTACTCTATCGCACTTTTAAATCCATCCTTTTTTCCTGTATAGCGCTCTCTGTAATCAAGCAGTTCCCATATATAGTACGTACGCATACCTATCCCCAGCATCTCTATAGCCCGGTCGCATAGTTCAATGAGAAACCTATTGCCATCCAAAAATATCCGTTCGTTTATATTAATTCCATAGATTTCATATATTTTACACAACGAATGGACCGCCTTTGGATATATGCTCACAACAGCAGCCTGCTCATTAAATTCATCCGGAATATACTTAAGAAAGCTTAAAACAATCTTCATTGCAAGAATAATTCCATGATTATCTTCCTTTTCCGCCGTAATGCTCTTTCCTGCAATACACAATGCAATGTCAAGGATGAGCGCAATCTCCTGACACCCAAGTCTCTTTTTCGTACAATATAGCCGGGTGAGCTTTTCTGATACCTGAATATTTCCGTTCATTCCCTTCTCTTCATTAAACATGTCTGTTATGATACCATCCGGAATATTGCAGTCTATATCAGCAGCCATTCTATCAAAATCAGGCACAGTCTGCTTCACGGCTTCAGTAAGAATGCTGTGATACTCATCATTCAGATATAAAGCTGAATGTTGTACGCCCATAGAAGATATCTTTTCTGTATGTAATTCCCCTGACTGCGGTTCCGCTGACTGTGATTTTCCGTCCTTTTCCCCCATCCCCTGTATTGTCATCGAATGCACTCCAATTGCCTGGACCTTCATCGACTGTGCCTTCATTGCAAGTGCAAACTGTCTTGAGAGCCGTCCGTCTGTCTCATCATCTGCGTTATAAATATCCTTGATATCAACGGACTTATCCATCAATTTTTTACATTCCTCACCCACCAGCACAGACCGGACAAGTTTCTGACGTTTCTCCCACAGTTCATATTCATCCGGCAGAAGATAGTATTCATAATCATAATCCGAGCCGCCCATCCTGTCTAAAAGCCTGTCCCGCACCAGCTTGGACAATGAAAGCTGCTGTCTCATATATTTGTACAGCTTGTCCGTATCTATTATTCCTTCACACATATCCTTGAGTGTAATTCCCCTATACCTGAGCCGGTTATTCATATATTCATAGAAATCATCCTGCATGTAATCTGTGTTTTGTGACATATGTTCACCTATCCCTATAATTTATATTCTTATATCTGATATAATTCTGCAAAAATAAACATGCTATAATCAGACTATTTTTTTCATAATCCGATTATAGCATGTTTATAATATAAATCCAAGGCAGTTAAATCCTTATTCCACTCCCTTAAGCGTCTCCACAAGGTCACCGAAAAGTTCATCAGCAAGGGTACTGTTACTTCCGCAGCTAAATGTCCGATTAAATATTTCCAACCGCTATTGTTAGTTATGTTGTATTTCTATTAGTTTTTCCTGACTTACTGACAAAATTAAACTGCCGTATCAATAAAAATTCAACATTTTTTTGATATGGCAGTTTAATTATTTTATAAAATGATGCTAGGTCAAAACATGCTAATCAAATTACAAAGAATTTTCTCCTACGCTTCCACAAAATGTCCTCTGAGCTTTTCCGAAAGCTCTGAAATATTGACTATCTCGCCCTTCATGCTGTCAACCGAATCATTCTGTCTCGCGATGCTCTCAACAATATTGCTTATCATAGCCGAATTTTCTTCGGTTGTTGCCATAAGCGTCTCTATCTCGGAATGTATATTGTCAAATCCTGTCTTTACAGAAGCTATGACATCATACTCCTCATCCACAACCGCGGAAGCATTCTCCGCAGCAGTCCTAACAGCTTCAAACACCTTCAACATATCGTCCATCTTAGCAACACCGTCTGATGCCGCACCTGCCCCGGCATTAACCTTAGCCGACACCATGCCCGTAGTTGCTTCAAGCCCCTGTAGAATGTCCCTAATATTGTTCGCTGCCGCCGAGCTCTGCTCGGAAAGGCTCCTTATCTCATCCGCAACAACGGCAAAGCCTCTTCCGTGTTCTCCTGCTCTTGCAGCCTCGATTGAGGCATTGAGCGATAGCAGATTAGTCTGCGACGCAATGGAATTGATTTCCTCTAATATGCTTGTAATGGTGACCATTTCTTTGTTCAATGTCTCTGTAGCAGCCTTTGCGGAGCCGACTGTATCAGATATATCAATAAGGCTCTTTTTCACCTTAAGAGCCTCGTCATGACCTGATGCAACAGCCTTATCGACCTCGGAAAAGCTCTCATCAAGCTGTCCCGCAAGCTCATGGTTGTGTTCAATCTTATCTGTGGCATTCTTAACCTGCTCTGTAACGGCTATGGTTGCGTTAGCCGTACTCTCTATAGCCGTATTCATCTGCTCAGCCGCACTGTTGACGGTTCCTGCCTGCGCTGCGAGCTCCTCCACACTGCCTCTGCACTGTGATATGGCAACATTCAGATCTCCTGCTATCTCCATCGCTACAGCACTGTTGTCCTTCACCTCAGCGAGCGTCTCCTCCGTCTTTTCAAGAAAAGCCCTTCCTCTCTTTGTAGCGTTAAAAAGTACCACTGCCACAAAAATAAAAAATACTACCTTTGTCATGGCTCCGGCTAACGTACAGTTTTTTCCATCTATTATCTCAGGCATAAATATTGCGCAGATAACTGCAATGCTTCCCATCGGTATTATGTAATACAATGTATATTTTTTATCAAAATATACCATAGTCATCGCAAGAATAACATAATTTGCCAGAAATGCTACCGAATTACCACCACACATAGCCGCATAGACTATTGTGGCAACAGATGGAATAAGTGTTATGCACAGTGCCTTTGCAAGGTCATTTTTTACAAATCTCCAGCACAATATGACTGCTGTTCCCGCTGTCAAAAGCACCACCGCGTTTTTAATCGCAAGCGGACTCAGACCAAAAGCAACCACCGTCAAAAGAGATAACATAACTATTCCTGCAAGAATTATAATTAAATTCTGTCTATGCAATTTTTCCATTAAAATTCCCCCTCCATACTTTTATAGCAAAAACTTATAAAGTACATTATATAAACACGCTAAATTCAAGCATTTTAAGCTATTTAGCCATATAAAAATCAAGCAATAAATACATCTATTTTTATCAACTTCATACAATTACATCCATACTCTGTCCCTGCACACTGCTCTGAGCTATCGCAGCCTGTGTAATCTCTAAATTTCTCATCTGCCCTGACACAGAACTCAGTTCAAGTGATGCGGCAGCTGACGAAATCGCGGAAGCTGCTGCTCCCACAATACTGTTCCCTTCCTTCTGGTAATACTTCGTATCCGCATCGAACAATGCCTTATTTTCATCCTGCCTGTGTGTCCGTTTCTTGAGATTTTCAAGTCGCCCGGCATTTCTCAGCTTCTCAACCTTCAGTTCTTCCTTGTTCTCCGCCCTCTTCCTAAGCCTGTCCTCCTCACGCAGATTATTCACCTTCATATCTGCACATTCAACCATTCTCTTCGCATGTGCAATCGCATTCTCAAGCTCCGCGCTGTCATACTCTCCTGTAGACTGCGCTTTCTTTAACATTGCCAGCTTCGCCCTTGCACGGCTAAGCACCTGTGTTGCCCCCACGGTCTTTCTCGCGCGCAGAATCTGCGATGAAATCTCTTTTGGATTGTATGACAATGCTTTCTTTCCGTTTTTTGATTTGGAATACAATGAGCTTCGCGTACATGTGACATTCATCCCCGAAGCCGCAAGTCCCGACATACCTGTCTGTAAATTATTAACATCCATGTTTCCCACCTTTTCTGTGCAGCTGCTGTCCGATGCACCCATAATATGTGAGTCCGTTCACAAATACTTCATTTACGTATCCATATATGCTTATATCGGAAGCTTATTCTCTTTTGTTTACAGAATGCTTCCTGCATTGGCGTATAAAAACGCATTACGCAACTCTGCCTTGACGATATATCCACAGCTTGATAATATATTCTTGCCGCAGCTTAACATATTTAAGTATGCAGGCAACTGAAGCACAGAAAAGAGGATTGACATGTACCGTGATTTGACCAAAGGGCGCATAGGAAGCACCCTTATTCTTTTTGCTCTTCCGATGATTGCAGGCAATCTCCTGCAGCAGTTTTACAATATAGCCGACACTCTCATCGTCGGGCAGGTGTTAGGGCGCGACGCTCTCGCTGCCGTCGGCTCGGCCTACACGCTTATGACCTTTCTGACCTCGATATTTCTTGGTCTGTGCATGGGCTCGGGCGCGCTTTTTTCAATATATCAGGGGCGTGGTGATAACGCTTCCCTGAAAAGCAGTATATTCCATGCTTTCTGCCTTATAATGTCCGTAACCGTTGTCATAAATATCGCCGTATATGCATTTATCAGACCGATAATGCTGTTCCTTCGCGTACCGGACGAGGTCTACGCCGGAATGAGGCTCTATCTTCTGATTGTTTTTGCCGGAATACCGGCCACATCACTTTACAACTTTTTCTCATGCATGCTGCGTGCGCTCGGCAACTCGTCGGCACCACTTATTTTTCTCGCGGTCAGCGCCATCTTAAACATCGCACTCGACATACTATTTGTCGCCGTGCTCCCGTTTGGAATTGGCGGAGCCGCTCTCGCAACCGTCATCGCGCAGTATGTGTCGGGGATAGGCATAGCTGTGTATGTGCTGATAAAATGCCGCTCCTTCCTTCCGGGAAAATCCGACCGGCATTTTTCGGCGGCGATACTTAAGGAAATACTCAATCTATCCTCGCTCACCTGCCTGCAGCAATCAGTGATGAACTTCGGTATCCTCATGGTTCAGGGGCTTGTGAACAGCTTCGGAACCGTTGTCATGGCTGCCTTCGCCGCCGCGGTAAAAATCGACACCTTTGCCTACCTTCCTGTGCAGGATTTCGGAAACGCCTACTCAACCTTCGTCGCGCAGAACTTCGGTGCAGGTGAGCAGGAGAGAATACGCCGCGGCACCAAAACCGCTTTCGTTATGAGCGGCATTTTCAGCCTCATAATATCCGCCGCAGTATTCATATTCGCCGCACCTCTCATGCGTATCTTCATAGATGCCTCACAGACGCAGGTAATTGCCGCCGGTGTCCACTACCTCAGAATAGAGGGTGCCTTCTACATCGGAATAGGCTTTCTCTTCCTATTATATGGCTATTTCCGTGCCATCAAAAGAGCCGGAATGTCCGTCGTCCTCACTGTCATATCCCTCGGTACGCGCGTTTTGCTGGCTTACGCGCTGTCCTCCATAAGCAGCATTGGTGTGACCGGAATATGGGCGGCAATCCCTATCGGCTGGTTTCTGGCGGATGTGACCGGGCTTATCTATATGAAGGTTTTATCCTCTAACGCTGGGACAGGGGGCTGACACCAGTGTCCCAACGTGCTGGGACACTGGGACCAGACCCCTGTCCCAGATTATATTCCTACTGCTTCCTTGGCAAGCCTGTCCGCTTCCTCGTTGCCTTCAACGCCGGAATGTCCCTTTACCTTGACAAAATGAAGCTTTATATCGTTCTTTATAGATTGTATATAGTCATGGTAGGCTATCGTTCCCTTCTTGTTGCGCTTCCACGAACCGTTAGCCCACATCTCGATTCCCATATAGTCATAGTAGATTACCAGCTCCTTGATTCCAAGCTCAATGGCGCGCCTGATTGCCGCCATGCTTCCACCGACCTCACCGGATACATTCCGCATTGAAGCCATCTCCGGGTCATCGCCATGGCCTTGGAGCACCTCCCGCACGCCGTCATGTACCAGAAATCCGCCATAGCCATACACCTTTGTTGCCATATTGTATGAACCATCGACAAAGGCATAAGGTAATGCACCCAACTCTGTTACAGCGGAGCTTTTATCCACCGCCTGTTCATTTCCTGCACTGTTTCCGATGCCTGCCATGAACTCTTCCGCCTCAGCGCACGTCTTGAAGCTTTTATACACCGGGCCGGAAAATCCATCCACATTTTTCTTACACTCATCCCAGCTTAGATATATTCCCGGAGCTCTTCCAACTCTTACAGCATAAAATTTTCCTGCCATTTTGCTACTTCTCCTCAAGCATCATCTTGATTATCTCTTTGTCCGTCTGGTGCATGCCAACCTTGCCGATGTAGCCGACGCAGCTTATTGTCTCGCCAGCTTCCTCCTTGAGAATTCCGGTGTACGCCTCATAAGCCTTGCCCTTCATCGCAAGATAATGTCCCATCATCGCCGCGTCAAGGCTGGAGGCAATCTTGGCCGCACATGAAATCTTGGCTCCGTCACAGATAATTCCCGGAATGTTAGCAAGTGTGTTGTCTATCGTATCCTTAATCTGCTTTATTGTGCCGCCTGTAAGGTATGTAATCGCAGTTGCACTCGCGCACGAAGCTGATACAGCACCGCAGAAAGCAGAGAGCTTTCCTATAAATTCCTTTTGGAATGTGGTGAGCAGGCTTGAAAATACAAGCGCACGGTATAATTTTTCGGACTGTATATTATTCTCGCGCGCGTACACGATTACAGGCACGGATGAGGCTATTCCCTGATTGCCGCTTCCCGAATTGATGATAACAGGCATGTCACAGCCGCCCATTCTCGCCTCGGAAGCTGCACAGGCGTAAGCCTTCATTCTTGTGACTACGCTCTCAGCGTATGTCTCACGTATTACTCTTCCAAGCCCCAGACCGTAATTTCCGGACATTCCCTCGTATGCTATGTCCATGTTATACTGAATCTGTCTGTCAAAAAGGTGTCTCACCTTCGATATGTCAACCTCATCGGCAAACTGCTTGATATTCTCAATGCTGAGCTGTGAGCGGTCTGCACATGCGGCACCATTTTCCTGTGAACCGGAACTTCCGGCACCATTTTCTGCTCCTGATACATTTTCAAGCACCGAACCATTCTTCTTGATACATGTGATATTGGTATGTGAATGGCGCACCTCAACCGAAGCGCTCTCCGCTCCTGCCTTCATCTCGATGATAAAATGAAGCGGAATCTCGGAATCAAGGAACTCGACATGACATTTTTTGTCATTTACGAACTGCTCCGCCTCTCTTCTTCCCGCGTCATCGACAGCCTCTAACACCTCCATGCACTTTGAGGCATCACCCGCAAGCGCACCCAGCGCACATGCCGCCTCAATCCCTATCATTCCCTGCGAATTAGGTATGGAGACACAGCGCACATTCTTAATCATGTTTCCTGAGCAGTAAGCATCTATATGCTCAGGTGCCACACCTAAGACCTCCCTGCAACGCGCGGACGCATAGGCGAGCGCAATCGGCTCCGTACAGCCCATCGCAGGTATCAGCTCCTCCTCAAGTATTTTTATGAAATTATCCTGTATATTCTTGTCCATTAAATTCAGTCCTTCTGTCTTTTATGATATTTTAAAATAATATTTTGAACCAATAATATTTTTCTCTTAATAATGTTTATAAATAATGTTTACTTATAAAAATATTTTCTCTTAATAACATTATTTTGATAATGCCGTATACTTATTTCAAGCCCTAAAACTCATTTCCAATGCCCACAATAAACACATCGAATATATAAGTCTACGCCCTTATCGCCCAGCGCATCTTCGTCGAACGCGCCCTGCTGTTGCGCGCGCACTCCTCGGCGGACGGTCTTATCACATCCTTGGCAGCCTCGCTGTAGATTCCGTCCTTCTCCATCTGCTTAAAATATTTCTTCACCATCCTGTCCTCACCGGAATGGAAGGTGAGAATAGCCACCCTGCCGCCCGGTGCAAGTATACCCGGAAGCTTGCTAAGAAACGCATCTAACACTTCAAACTCACTATTCACGTCAATCCTCAGCGCCTGAAAGGTTCTCTGGCATGATTTTTTAACCATCTCCTTGCGCTCCGCCTCAGGCAGGAACTCAAGAGCCTTCTCTATAACCTGTCTTAGCGCCGTTGTGGTGTCAATCGCATGCTTTCTCTTTCGCTCCCTCATTATCTGCGCCGCTATCTGTTCAGCGTAAGGCTCGTCCGAATTTTCAACAAGCATTCCGATAATCTCGTCCTCGTCAAGCTCACTAAGTCGCTCCGCCGCGGACACACCCTCCTCCGGATTGAGCCTCAAATCAAGCGGTCCGTCCACCTTGTATGAAAATCCGCGCTCCGGGTTATCAATCTGCATTGAGGACACTCCAAGGTCGGCAAGCACGAAGTCAAACAGTCCACTCTCCGGAACAAGCTTGTCTATATCGGCAAAATTCATATGCTTAACCGTGAGGATATCCTCCCCATAGCCCGCCTCGCGCAGTCTCTTGGTAGTCTTTTTAATCTCTATAGGGTCGATGTCAAGCGCATACATGCGTCCATTTCCCTCAAGCTTTTCAAGCATTTTTCTTGTGTGCCCACCATAACCGAAGGTCGCGTCAAGCCCCTTCTGTCCCGGCTTAATCTGTAAAAAATCAAGAATCTCATTCACACATATGGAAATATGCATCCCGGCAGGCGTAATTCCCTTGCTTATAACATGCTCTATCGTGTCGGCATATTTCTCTGGGTTAAGCTCCTTGTATTTCTCCTCAAACTTCTTAGGGTGTGTTCCCGAATATCTTTTTCTGCGCACATGCGGCTTATTTTCTTCCATGTCTTGTCTACCTTTCTGTGTATCTTTGTTTTCCATATTTATTCTATTACCTGTCTGCTTTTACATTTCTGTGCTCTTTTGTATAGCTCTATCTTTCCATCTGCCAACTGTTCTTAAATTTTCGTTCTAAAACACAATTCTTTTTATTTTAACATGCCACACTACTTATCGCAATAAGTAAAAGCCTGCCATGCACATTTCGCGAATCATATTTTCAATTTTTGTGAATATCGTGGGCAATATACAGTTTTTTTTCTAACAATTCACGCTTCAAAGTCAATCTGAATTTTTTGAGTATGCGGACGGTTCCAACATTCTGTGGAACCGTCCACACCAGTATACACATCACTTCGTTGTGATATAAGTGTTATAGCGGTACTGTCTGAGCTTATACTCCATGGCTATCGCATTGGAGAGATTTCTGTATGCACCTACCTGAACCTTGTACAGCCCATCATCATACACGATGAATGCAGGGAAGCCGTCCACAAGAAGAGAATTGAGCATACGGTCTGCATTATCCTTGTTGCGGTATGCTCCGACCTGAACGCGGTAAAGCACATCCGGACACTGGCAGTTACAGGAGCGCGTTCCCGGTTCATTGAAAATCTCGGCACTCTCATCGTAAAACCTTTCCTCACCGCGTACACCATAATCCTGCATATTATCAGTCTGGCTTCTGTCCGGCTGATTTCCGCCCATCATATTTGAGCCATCATACATCCCGCCGTCCCAGCGCATGTCATTGCCTCTGCCATTTCGCATATTATCATTACCTCTGTCCGTGCGCATGCCGCTATCATTATTCATCCCATTTCTCCATGCACTATTGTCCATGCCATCAGAGTAAGGCATACCTGTACCATCCCCCATATTACCCGCATTTCCAACATTTCCTGCGCCACCTGTGTTACCCGCATTTCCTGTGTTTCCCATATTTCCTGCATTACCCATATTTCCCATGTTCCCCATATTCCCTGTATTCCCCATACTTCCATCATCCTGCCACATATCCGCTGTTGCAGTTGCCGGGGATGTATATACAGGATAGCCAAGCGTCTGCAGGATTCCGTTTGCTATGCCCTGCGCCAGCTCGTCAAAATTCCTGTCAAAGGTCTCATTATCCTTATCGCTGTTGATAAAGCCAGCCTCGACAAGCACCGCTGGCATCTGGGTTCTCCTAAGAACAACAAGATCCTTTCTCTCATCAATTCCAAGGTTCTTAAGCCCTGCTTTCTCCATCCCCTCAAGTATATTGTTGGCAAGCTCCCTTCTTATGCCACTGTCACTGTAGACAAGCACCTCCGCACCTGAATACTGATTAGGATACTCGCTCGAATTTCTGTGTATGGACACAAAATAATCCGCTCCCACATTGTTTCCATCCTGTGCCTTTTTAAAAGGTGTCTCATAGATATCACCCTCTCTTGTGTATACAACATCAACTCCACGCGCCTCAAGGAGCGCCCCGACTGCCTTTCCAAGCCTCAGCACATCGTCCTTTTCCTGACGTCCGTTATATACAGCTCCCGGATCACTTCCACCATGCCCCGGGTCAATGACAACAAGCATACCTATACCATCCTGTTTTCGATAATATGGTATATTCTATGAAAAAAAAATAAGGATGTGAAAAAATTTTTCAACACCCTCATTTTATCCTATGACTATATCGTCTGTGCTTATCATTTTATACAATATACTTTTACAGAATAACCCACACATTATCGACATATTTATTTGCATGTCTATTATATACCCAATTACTCTCTCACATACTTCACAAAGGTATACTCAAGGTCAAAATATGTCTGTTCCTCGCTCTCCTCGGCAACCTTCCACTCCGGCAGCTTGTCAAGATTCGGAAAATGCCTGTCCGCCTGATATTCATAATCAATCTTGGTTATATGTGCTGTATCGCAATAAGGGAGCAGCTGCTCATATACAGATTCGCCGCCAATCACATAGACATCCTCTGACTTATATTTCTCCAATTCCTTCAACAGCTCATCGACACTGTATACCACTGTCGCGTCCTTTGCCTTAAGGCTTCTGTCATTGGTAAGCACTATATTGGTACGATTCTTAAGCGGAATACCGTTGGGAAAGCTCTCAAGAGTCTTTCTACCCATCACAACAACCTTTCCTGTGGTGACCTTCTGAAACCACTTCTGGTCATTGGGTATCCTCACAAGAAGGTCATTTTTGTAGCCTATCGCCCAGTTTGAATCAACTGCCGCAATTATGTTCATATCTGTTCTCCATTTCCGTTATCCAATCATTAGATAATTGCACAACTGTTTACCATAAAATTTGATTTTCGCAATTGCCTATATCCAATCATCTATAATATGCCGCTATCATAAAAACCTACGATATCTGACTATATATCTCCGACGGCACATACGCCTTCACCATAATACCGGCTTCCGTGTACTCCTCTGAGAGAAGCTGTCCGAACTTTCGGATTAACTGTATCTTACCTGCCTGATCATAAGGGTATGTCTTTTCAACATACACCTTCTGTGCCCTTAGAATCTCCTCTATCGCACTCTTGAGCTCCTCAAGCCCTTCTCCGGTCTTAGCCGAACCGTAGATTACCTTCTCCGCCTTAAAATCCTTCGGAAGCTCATCACTCTCACATTTATCGCGCTTGTTAAACAAGGTTATGACCGGCTTATCACCAGCCCCAAGGTCGGCAAGCGTAGAATATACAACATGCATCTGTGTGTCCATCTGAGGACTTGAGCTGTCAACGACATGCACTATGATGTCGGCATATTTTGCCTCCTCAAGTGTGCTCTTGAACGCCTCAATAAGGTGGTGCGGAAGCTTTCTTATGAAACCTACCGTGTCGGTCATAAGAACATTCTGCCCACTCTCAAGCTCGATTCCCCTTGTGGTCGGGTCAAGTGTGGCGAAAAGCTTATCCTCGGCAAGCACACCCGCCTGTGTTAATTTGTTGAGAAGAGTTGATTTTCCGGCATTAGTGTAGCCTACTATAGCCGCCACCGGGACTGAACTTCTCATTCTCTGTGTTCTGGCGAGACTTCTATGTCCCTCTATATCCTCAAGCTCACGTCCAAGCTGTACAATTCTGTCCTTTATAAGTCTTCTGTCAAGCTCAAGCTTCTTCTCGCCGGGACCCCTTGTACCTATTGAGCCTGCCATATTTCCGCCGACTCGCGAAAGTGAGCTTCTAAGACCGACAAGTCTGGCAAGACTGTACTTAAGCTGTGCCGCTTCAACCTGAATCTTTCCCTCGCTCGTCACAGCTCTCTTCGCAAAAATATCAAGAATGACCATGGTTCTGTCCATGACCTTCATTCTCAGCTCACTCTCAAGATTTCTTAGCTGTGCAGGTGAAAGCTCATCATCACACACAACGCCTGTTGCACCTATTTCTTCCGCAAGCTCACGCACTTCCTCAATCTTACCCGTGCCGATATATGTTCCCGGATGAACCGACTCCCTGTTCTGAATCACCTTTTCAAGTGTAATTGCTCCGGCAGTCTTTACCAACTCCTCAAGCTCATCAAGGGATTCCTCTGTATCGTCATTCTCAGAGGTACACACCCCTATGAGAATAACCTTCTCAATGTCTTTTGCTGTATCTATAAGTTCCGCCATTGCAGCCTCCATTCACAAACACTATTTAAACGTAACAACCAATTATCTCGTACTCAAAAATTCATACTCATGCCTTGCGGCTTCATCATTAGGGTAAAGCTCCAGATATTCTCCGAATTTTTCATAAGCTGTCTTAAACTGGTACATATATTCATAGCAGCATGCCTGATTGAACATAAGCTCCTTCTTCGCCTCTGTATCTCCAAGAGCAAGTCCCGCCGCGAAATAGCCAAGAGCCGAATTATAGTCTCCCTTGTCCATGCAATACACGCCATACTGATTATATGCGCCGGCATCCGATGGATAGCTCTTAAGGTATGCTTCATACATGCTCACCGCTTCTTCACCCTTGCCAAGCTTCTCATAGGTCATCGCAAGATAAAATTCTGCCTCCTGCATTCCATCATCTATAGCCTTTGAAAGAAATTTCATGGCATTCTCATAATCGCCTATGATATAATATGTCTTGCCCTTAAGAAAATTATCCGCTCCGTCAACATCAAGTGCTCTTCTTAGATATGAGATAGCACGATTCTCAAAGCCTGCCTTGTGCAGACTATAATAAATGTTATAATACATCTCATAATCATCAGAGTATTCCTTCAATGCCTCCTCATAATCTAAGACTGCTTCATTCTCCATTCCCTGCTCTGCATAGATACCACCACGGAGAAAATACTGCTGCTCAACATTATAATTCTTCCTGATTAATACCGTATAACTGTCAATCGCTCCCGCACTGTCACCATAGTATGTCTGGAGCGATGCATAATACTGAAGAGAATCAAGATCTATCTCATCGTAACCGCTGATATTTTCCACAACCTTACCAAAGTACTCCATAGAGGTGGCATAATCTCTCAGGAAATATGAGCAGACACCAATTCCCCACTGTGCCTCCTTTGATGACTTGTCATCCGTATATGCAGCCATAAAAGCCTTCTTGGCTTCTTCATAGTTTCCAAGCTCCGCATAAGCTTTTCCAAGATTTACATTATACTCGGCTTTTCCGTCCTTATCCTTGTCAACGGCTTCCTCAAATGCCTTTACAGCCTTATCGTACTGCTCTGCATTATAATACTCTATACCTGTATTGTTAAGCTTCTTAGCATTCTTGCCGCACGCACATAATGCAATGCTGCATACTATCATAGCTCCTGCCAATGTTATTTTTTTCATCACTAAAATCCCTCTTCACATTCTGAACCTGACGCATATTTCCATACGGTACTTACATGCATAATTCCGTATATCAATCGCTTATTAACAGGCAATAAATATAGTATAATGCTAACTTCCCTTTTACGTCAATAATTTATAGCTTATATGTCACAATATTTTATTCGGTTTCATTCATCTCTATCTTATCGCGAATCTGCTGCATTCTCGCATCAAGCTGGCTGATAAGCTCCGCACAATAAAATAACTGTTCTGAGATATCCTCCGCCTTCTTTATATTTTTCTTATATTTAAGCTTATGCTCTAAGCTTGCCCAAAAATCCATGGCGATTGTCCTAAACTGTACCTCAACCCTCATCGGTTTCTTCATATCCGTTAAGAATATCGGCACCTCAACTATAAGGTGTACGCTTCTGTAGCCATTCGGCTTTGGATTCTTGATATAATCCTTTATTGCAATCAATCGTATATCATCCTGCTCAAGCAGATAATCGACAAGCTCATATATATCGTCCGGAAATGAGCAGATAACTCTTATTCCCGCAATATCGTTAAGCTCCTTCTCGATATTATCAACTGAGAATTCAATACCGCGTCTTGCAAGCTTCTCAACAATACTTTCCGGTGTCTTGATTCTGCACTTTATGCTCTCGAATGGGTTTCTGCTCTTTTTTAAGGCAAGCTCCTTGTTAAGGACGTCAAGCTTAGTTTTGACCTCAAGCATCGCACATTCATAATACATCATAAGCTCGCGGAATTTTCTTATCTCCCCCGAATCGAAATAGTCCTTGAACACCTCAAGCTTATATTCATCCATAATCTCCATAGTTCTTACCTTCCATACAATCATTTTTTATCTGAAATAAGATATTTGTCTATGACATTATCCGTCATCCATGTAATGACAGGTCCAAGTGCCAATGACATAATCACGGTGACAACACCGAGCGTTGACCCGAGAGCCCAGCCCGCCACACACACAACAAGGTCATAACATATTCTCACAACCCTGAACGGAACCTTCTTTATCTTGTCGGCAAGTATGTACGAGATGGCATCATACGGAGAAGTGCCAAGAGAAGCCCCCATATACGCCGAAGCAGCGATGATAAAGACGAACAGTGCAGGTATCATGACAAGGATTCTCACAGCCATCGAGTCAAATTCCCCAGCAGGTATCCACTTATCATTAAGCCATGTAAAAAAATCAAAGCTGTAGCCTACAAGAAACATGTTTGCAAGAGTACCCCAGCCAATCTGATTTTTTGCGAAGATAAATACAAAAATGAACAAAAAAGAATTAAAAAGTGCCTGCCATGTTCCAAGGCTGAGTCCGAGAAGCCTTGACATTCCAAGATTAAACATCGTACATGGGTCTGTTCCAAGATTCGTCCTATTTAGGAATGACAAAGCAAAGCCCATCATAATAACAGCTACCACAACTATAACCAATCTTCTCTTATCAACATTTCTGAATTTCATATTGCTCTCCATTTCCGGACGAAAACTAATTGCATAAGTATGTGCAGTTATTTTCGCCACTTCCTCGTACTTTCTTCCGTATATATTATCTACCCGTCTTTTTTATCTTCCGACAAAATACCATTTTTGAATATCTCATGGTCACCTATATAATTTTTCTCAATCTTATTGGTGGCTCTGTATGCCTCATCAAGGTTCTGTCGTGCCGAAGCTACCTCTTTTTCAAAATCCCTCGACGACATAAGATGGCACCCCTGCCCCCTTATGATAATCTGCTCAAGCCCATCAGAGGTAACAACCGTGACATCATATTTTGAGGCGTTCTCATGCGCGAACCGCTCTATATATCTGTCCGCAGTCTCCGCTTCCTTGGTATAGACAACATGTATATTGTGATAATCAAGGTACTCTGTCTTGTGTCCCGGCACCCTGTACGCGTCAAATACGGCAATGAGATTGACCTTCTTAATTCCCTGATAATTGCACAATATATCAAGAAGCCTTCCGCGCGCTCCGTCTATATTCACTGCGGCGATATCCTTAAGTTCATCCCACGCAAATACAACATTATAGCCATCGACAAGAAGATATTTTTCCTTCTTCGGTTCAGGCTTATTTTTCCCGGAGGATGTGCCGTAGTCATACACCACTGCCTTTGAACCGCCTGACCTCTTCCACTGCTTTACCGCCCCTTTGTCATGGCTGTTAGCGTGTGAGGTTCTTGCAATAATCTCGTCTATCTCATCAGTGCCAAGCGCATAGTAGTCATCATCTTTACTGTCCGGACCACTCCTTGCCGCAAGGGGATTGATAAGCTTAAGCTCCTCATCGTTAAGGTCACGCAGGTTTCCGTCATCTAAAAGAACAGCCTCAAGGTGCATGTAATCTTCCACTTCGTCCCAAGGCACAATGAATCCGGCTCCATGCGCACAGAACACCGATGATGCCGGATTAGCCGTATCAGCCTCAGATATATATCCTCTCTGCTCTATAACTTCCTCTGCATTATGACATACATCATATCCATCGGCAAATAAGGTGAGATGTCCCTCACCTCTTGTATATGCGTTAACTTCCTTCTGGTAATGTCTCATACCCACCACCGGTGCACGTCCTGTCAGCACTGCCTTACCGTCCGATAAGACCGGAGAATCGCAATGTCCCGCCATGCGCTCAACATCTGTCATGGCTCGCCCGAGAAAGCTCTGCGGCAGTTCAAGTGAAAAATTGTAGTACGGCTCTAGCAGTACATTATCCGCCTTCATAAGTCCCTGTCTCACTGCCCTGTACACAGCCTGCCTGAAATCTCCGCCCTCCGTGTGCTTCTGATGTGCTCGACCGGTGAGAATTGTAAACTTGACATCGGTAAGAGCCGAACCGGTAAGCACACCCTTGTGTTCTCTCTCGGCAAGATGTGTCATTATAAGTCTCTGCCAGTTCCTGTCAAGGATATCCTCCCTGCACTGCGAAGCTATGCTTATTCCGCTTCCACGCTCTCCCGGTTCAATAAGTATATGTACCTCCGCATAATGTCTTAACGGTTCAAAATGACCTACTCCCTCAGTCTTTCCTGCCACAGTCTCCTTGTAGACCACACTTCCCTCATCGAATTCCACATTGACATCATATCTGTCTTTTATAATACTTTTTAGAACCTCCGTCTGCACCTCACCCATAAGCTTGACATGAAGCTCACCAAGCTCCTCGTTCCAGACTATACTTAACTGAGGCTCTTCCTCCTCCAATTCACGAAGCGACAGGAGCAGCTTAGCCGGCGTAATGTCATCAATAGGCTTAATTCTGTAATCAAGCACAGGTTCAAGCACAGCATGGATATTCCCATACTCGCAGCCAAGCCCCTCTCCCGGATATGTACCGTTAAGTCCCAGTACTGCGTACACCATTCCCTGATATACTGTGTCACAAGTCTCGTATCTGTCCCCCGAATATATTCTCAGCTGTGCCGCCTTGTCATCGCCGATAAGCCGGCGTACCTTAAGCTCACCCGAAGTCACCTTAAGGTATGTGAGCCTGTTATCCTGCGCGTCCCTCGAAATCTTGTAGACACGCGCACCGAACTCATCCCTGCCGCTCTCCGGCATGACAGTGTATTCATCCATAAGAGACAAAAGCCTGTCCACGTTATTAAGCTTTAGCGCAGAACCGAACACACAGGGAAACACCATTCTATGCTTTATCGCATTAGCTATCGCACTCTTTCCAATGTTCCCATCCTTAAGGTATTCATCCATGCAAGGTTCATCACACATTGCAAGATTCTCATTAAAAATATCCGTTTTCTCATCAAAATCAATACAGCACCCGGACAGCTCCTTTTGCAGATTCTCCATGAGCATGTCCCTGTCTGCCCCATTCATATCCATCTTATTTACAAAAATAAAGGTTGGAATATGGTATTGGTCAAGAAGCTTCCACACCGTCCGCGTGTGGGACTGCACACCATCCGCAGCACTTATGACAAGCACCGCATAGTCAAGGACTGCCAGTGTCCTCTCCATCTCCGCCGAAAAATCCACATGCCCCGGTGTGTCAAGCAGCGTAAAATATGTATTCTCCGTCTTTATCACTGCCTGCTTTGCAAATATGGTTATCCCCCTGAGTCTCTCCAGTTTATCGGTGTCAAGGAATGCGTCCTTATTATCCACCCTTCCAAGCCTTCTTATCACATTGCCGGTATACAAAAGTCCCTCTGATAGAGTTGTCTTTCCTGCATCAACATGTGCAAGCATACCTATAACTATATTTTTCATAATCAATTCTTCCAATCACCCGACATCAGCTTATCGTACTCTGTCTCTGTCAGTTTTCTGTATTCACCCGGTGCAAGGCTCTCATCAAGCCTCACTCCGCCTATCTCAATCCTTTTTAAGTATATTACCCTGCAGCCCTCTGCCAGAAGCATTCTCTTTACCTGGTGCTTCTTCCCCTCATAAATCTCAAGCTCCGCGGCAAATACAGGTCTGTTTCTGTTAAATTCATTATCCCTGAAACGCTTCTTCGGTGTGAAGCGTTTTTCAAATTCCTCATATCTTCCGCGTTCGGTGATTGTGATTACCGCGCCCTTGGTCGGCTTTTCCTCACCTGAAAGGGTCTGCCCCTCCTCAATCCTCTCTATCGCCTCATCACTTAAGCTGCCTGTAGCGAACAGGTAATATCTCTTCGGTGCATGGTGCTTAGGATGCATAATGCGCTGGTCGAAGCTTCCATCATTGGTAAAAAACAGCAGCCCTTGTGTATCCTTATCAAGTCTCCCGACCGGAAACAGCTCTCCTGCCAGCTCCTCCGGAAAATATTCCATAACCGTCCTATGCGAAGCATCACTTCTTGCTGTTATACACCCTGCCGGCTTATTCATCATATAATATAGCTTATCCTGAAACATAAAAAGCACCAATCCTTTAATCGCTATCAAAGATTATAACAGATTGGTGCTCTTATTTGTAGTTAATTTTGTGTGAATTTATTTTCTAGTTTCTCATCGACGAGACAACATCCGATATCTTATTCACAATATCCTCTATATCCTTATTGACTGATGAGCTCTTCTCCGACAGCTTACCGACTTCATTCGCTACAACGGAAAAACCTGCTCCCATCTCTCCTGCCCTCGCAGCCTCTATGCTGGCATTAAGCGCGAGTATCTTCTGCTTGCTCTGTATGCTTCTAAGCTCACCTGTCTTCTTCTTAATCTCCTCTACAAGATGATTAGCTGCATTCACTCCATCTGTAAGGCTGCCTATAATACTGCCATTTATCTTCTTGGAATATTCGGCATTGATAAAATTGTTAAGCACCTGTCCTAAAAGCATGGCCGAAGCATTGATTGCTTCCTCAGTACGGACATTAACCTTCTTAAGCGCCTCTATGTACTTATCCTCATTGATTCCAAGCTCCCTCGCCACCTTACGGAACTTCTCCTCATCAGGATGCTCCGGGAGAACCTGTCCTCCGATAACCGAGCCAACCTTCTGTCCCTCTACAACAAGGTCAATTCCGAAGTCGATGAGACCTGCATGACAGTGGTACACGCCCTTGCCCTCCCTGTCGCACTTCTCACATCTTCTGCAGCCTTCCTTGCTCCCTCTTGTAAGCTTAATACAGAAATCCGTAAAATTATAGCATCCGGAAATATATTTGCCGTCTGCGCCGACCGCAACTGTAGCAAGTCCGGTTGCCTTCGCCCAGTTATTCATAATATCTTCAAACTTATCCATATCTGCAAATTCTCTAATCTCCATACGCTGCCTCCTGTTCCCTCATTTTGAACATACTTTTTATTCTTTTAGTAAAGCGGGCATTCGCAATCCGCTTTCGCTGCTTGCTCACGAACGCAGTCGCTTTGCTTATTCTGCGTTCAAGCTCAAATGCTTTAGCTATTTGATTATACAATTATACCATATTTTTTCGAAAAATTAAATATTTTTATAGCATTTTTTCCATATTTCTTTTAAAAATACAATATACAAAAACCGCCCCGGAGATATACATTCCGAATACCTCAGGGGCGGCTGTAGCACCGCTTTTGTTAGTAAAGCGGACATTCGCAATCCGCTTTCGCTACTTGCTCATGAACGCAGTCGCTTTGCCTATTCTGCGTTCAATCAATGGCTGCAATGTCCTTTGCATTTACTGCAATCGCCTCCACACACGATGGATTTGCCTGCCTTCTTATCCTTAACCATTCCGTAGATAATAAATCCAACAACTGCAACAAGTATTGCCGCTACAATCACTGTTCCCATAGCCTATTACCTCCATTTCGTATGTTAGTGTAATCTAACTTGTTTCAAATGTCAATAGTTTTTGTTCATGACATAAAAAAGGTGTCATCAAACTTAAGTTCAATGACACCTCTGAATCAAAATACCCGGTAAAATAATATTATAAATATTATCGCAAGTACGGTATACACAGCCCCGACAATAACCAGCGGCATATAAGCTCTTGTCTTTTTGGCACGCTTCTTCTGGATGTACTCATAATAGCTTTCGTTATCCTCACTGTTAAGACGGGAACCCGGGATAAGTCTCCTGAGCAGTCCCTTCACTGCGAACGAAATACCGTCAAGCGCTCCAAGACCTGCCACCCAGATTAAGGCTCCGAACATCATGAATGCGATACCCGGAATGGTAAAAGCATCCGCTAACAGTCTGTACTTTTCAGCCGGCAATGTCACTGCATTAAACGACCTGAGTCTTAAAAAAACGAAGGATATAAGCAGACCTGTTGCCGCAATAATACTATATGAAATTACCTTATTTTTTGTCTCTTTTTTCACTTACTGAGTTCCTCACGGTAACGTGCCTCTTCCGCATCGTTACAATATACAAAATGTCCCGGAACAACCTCACGCATTGACGGTTTATCAACTGTATAGTCATGCTCTGCAATCGGGTTGTAGGTTATACGAACCCTGTTCTTCTCAGCATCCGGATCCGGAAGCGGAATAGCTGAAAGCAATGAACGTGTGTAAGGGTGAAGCGGATGTGCAAACAACTCATCTGAAGAGGCAAGCTCCACCATATTACCAAAATACATTACACCGATTCTGTCGGAGAAATACTTTACAACCGACAAGTCATGCGCGATGAATAATATTGTAAGACCAAGCTTCTCACGCAGATCATTCAAAAGATTGATAACCTGTGCCTGAATGGATACGTCAAGCGCTGAGATAGGCTCATCCGCAATGAGCAGATCCGGTCTCATAATAACTGAACGTGCGATACCGATACGCTGACGCTGACCACCTGAGAACTCATGTGGGTAACGTCCCGCATGCTCTCTTACAAGTCCTACCATCTCAAGTATCTCATATACCTTCTCGTCAATGAACTCTTTATCCCTTATTCCATTGATTACAAGTCCCTCAGCTATAATCTCACGGACTGTCATACGTGGGTTAAGTGAAGCTATAGGGTCCTGGAAAATCATCTGTATCTTGGTGATAAGACGTGTATTCTTGGCTACTCTTAATTCATCCTTATATTTCTTCTTTAATTCAGCTAACTTTGCGCCGTCATTTCCAGCCTCAGCCATAGCCTTCTTATATCTTTCATTAACCTCAGCTACAAGCTTCTTTGAGTATTCCTTGTCGCAGTTCTTATGGTCAAACACGGCGCTCTTTATCTGCGCCTTATTCTCAGCTATTGTCCTGTCAAGATTTGTCTTAATCTCAGCCTTCTTCTTGTTGTTAGCCTCAGCATTGGAAGGATTTTTCTTAGAATCCTCGTCCAACTCCTTGACTGCCTTCTTAGCCTCTGACTTCGCATTCTCTATCGCAAGCTTATAGCTTCCTGTTCCTGCACAGATTCTCTGATTCTCGAAATATATATTACCGCTTGTAATATCATAAATCTTGATGATTGAACGTCCGGTTGTAGTCTTACCACAGCCTGACTCTCCAACAAGACCGAAAACCTCACCCTTCTTAATGTCGAAGCTTACGCCATCAACTGCCTTGGTAGGACCGAAATACTGACAAAGATTCTCAACACGAAGTAAAACCTCCTGATTCTTATCTTCCATTAGATTTCACCTCCTGCGCTTTTCTGTTTCATTCTTGCAATACGATCCGTAATAATCTTAGGTATCTCAACCTTCGGTGCATTAGGATGAAGTAACCATGTAGCTGCCATATGTGTATCACTTACCTTAAACATAGGCGGCTGCTTCTCGAAATCAATCTTCATGGCATACTTATTTCTGTCCGCAAATGCATCACCTACAGGTGGATAAATCATATTCGGCGGCGTACCCGGAATAGCATCGAGCTTATCGCTCGTATCAAGATCCGGCATTGAGGAGAGAAGAGCCCAGGTATACGGATGTCTCGGGTCATAGAAGATATCCTGCGCTGTTCCGTACTCAACTATCTTACCGGCATACATAACGGCAATCTCATCAGCCATGTTGGCAACCACGCCAAGGTCATGTGTGATGAAGATAACCGAAAGGTTACGCTCAACCTTCAACTGGTTGATAAGCTCAAGTATCTGTGCCTGAATCGTAACGTCAAGTGCTGTTGTAGGCTCATCACAAATAAGAATGTCCGGATTTGCCGCAAGCGCTATCGCGATAACGATACGCTGTCTCATACCACCTGAGAACTCGAACGGATACTGATTGTATCTGCGTCTAGGCTCATGGATGCCAACCTCCTCCATAAGCTTGATTGCCTTCTCCTTCGCCATTGCCTTAGTTACCTTATATACAACCTGCGAAGCCTTAGTCTTAAAGAAATCAACTATCTCAATTCCTCTTGCCTCGACATCGAAGTTCTCTGCCGCCGCTATCTCTGCCTTATACTTCTCCTCAAGACGTGTGACCACGTGAACGATATCTGCCTTCAGCTCATCAAGGTCATAAACTGACTTCGGTACAACCTTCCAGTCCACAGTCTTTCCCTTTGCGATAAGCTTCTCTCTCTTGGCAGACTGACTTGCAAATCTTGCCTCCTCCTTCGGATTGGTCTTCTGGGCGGAGAAGTACTTATCGATAGCCTTATTAAGACTGCTTCTGAAGGTATATGCAACACTGTCCTTGTTAATTTCAAGCTGGTCAATGGAAGCCGGAACTAAATCGGCAAGAGTCTTTGCATAGCTCTTAGCCTCAGCCTTTGTGAAGCTGCCCTCGTAGTACTTCTTAGCCTCCTCAAGCTTAGGAAGAAGCTTCTTCTTGTTCTCAAGTGCATTTTCAAACGAATAGCGTATACCATTATCCTCAAGTTCAAGGAAATGGTTCATGAAGTTATCGTTGAGGAATGTAAGTGCCTCCTCGTTGAGCTTCTCAACACCCTTTCCCTTGATGCTGCAATCCTTTCCCTTAAGCTTATAGTAACCTATTCTGAAGAAATTAGGTCTTGGCTGGCTGATGATGTCATCCATAAGCCTGGCTGTATCATTTAACAGCTTTTCAAGAGAAGCTGACAGCTCGACATTCTCCTGTGCTTTCTTCGGATAGCTGTCCTTCTCCTTCTTATGCTTATCAAGAAGCTCTGTAAGCCTTGCAGCATACTCATCCTCGATGAATTCATTCTGAACCTTCTGAAGCATCAGAACATAATCTGTAAGCTTCTCTCTTACATCAGGATTCTGCTTCTTCTCTACCATGAAAAGAAGATCCTCAACAGATGCCTTGATTTCCTCGGCATTAGCCATAGCATCATTGTATGGCATCTCAAGCTTTGTCGACAGAGTTGCAAAGCCGTCGAAGGTCTTTATCATCTCTGTTATTTCTGCCTCTGAGCCCTGTCCCTGAGCCGCAATCATGTTGCTCTTCAATATCCTTAGAAGGGAATTGAACTCATTTCTCGCTTCTTTTCTGTTCGCCTTATTCTTAAGAAGCATCGCCTCTGTAATCTGGCGTCCGATTTTTACGATTGGATTGAGGGAGGACAATGGATCCTGGAAAATCATCGATATCTTATCACCTCTGATTTTGTACATCTCATCCTCTGTGATGGATAATAAATCCTTTCCATCATACAGAATCTCTCCGCCCTCTATTATTGAGTTACCGGCAAGGATACCAAGGATTGCCTTGGATGTAACTGACTTACCTGAGCCGGACTCTCCAACAATTGCAAGTGTCTTACCTCTTTCAAGGTCAAACGAAATATCTCTAACAGCCTTAACGGTTCCTCCCTGTGTACGGAAGGAAACTTTCAGGTTCTTAACTTCTAATATCTTATCCATATATTATTCCTCCACACCACGCAGCGATGGATTGAACGCATCTCTTAATCCATTACCGAACAAGTTAAAGCATATCATAAGTAACGAAAGCACTAATGCAGGGCATATCATAAGATGAGGGTAGTTAGTCCAGATACCCTGCGCCTCAGCAAGAAGATTACCAAGCGAAGTCGTAGAAGCTGTACCAAGCTTAACGATACCTAAGTAGCTCAACATACTCTCTGAGTTGATTACACTCGGAATTGACAGCGCTGCTGAAGTAACAATTGTTCCAAGTGAATTAGGGAAAATATGCTTCCAGATAAGTCTCCTGTCCTTCGCACCAAGTGTTCTTGCAGCCATAACATACTCTGAATTCTTAAATCTGTAAAACTGTGTACGCACTCTTGATGCCGTACCGATCCAGCCTGTGAGCACATAGGCAAAGATAAGGCAGGCAACCGGTCCGAGCTTTGAAGCGAGGTGTAACTGGAACAGTGTGGCAACGATGATGAACGGAACACCGCTCAGTACATCAGTGACTCTCTCTAAGACTATATCAACTGTTCCACCGTAGTAGCCCTCAATCGCACCATAGGCGGCACCGATTATGAAGTTGACTACCGATACACATACAGCGACAAGCAGGCTCAGCTTGATACCATCTGCAAGCCTGAGCGCAAGGTCATAGCCCTGGCTGTCCGTTCCGAGAATATACTGAGGTACGAAGCCGTTCTTATACTGATAATAGTTATAGTACAGAACTCTTACCCTATACTGGGCTGTATCATAGCTTCCACCGCCTGTGTACTCGTAATAAACCGGATTTCCGTCAGCATCGCGGACATAGTTATCCTCAAGTACCATTCCCTCTCCATACTCGATAGTCTTGGCCTTTCCATTCTTATCAATATAGACAGGTGTACCCTTCTTGGTCTTGTACCAGTAGTTGGCATCTAACGCGTCGAAGTTCCATTCGTTGTCCGCAATAAGAGGATATAATATCTGAATGCCTGTCTCCTCCTGATATCTAAGGATATCCTTGTACTCGGACTGCTCAATGCTGTTGTACATAAAGCCTACCTCAAGATAAGTGTCGATATTGGCACCATAGACCTTTTTCTCCTTCTTGGCAGCATCGTAGGTTATAGAAGGTTCGCCTATTGAGCCCTTGATAATCGGCTGATACCTGCTGGCAAGTCCTTCCTCAAGTGTGACATTGCCGTTTCCCTCATGATCCTCTGCACCCATACCTATAGCTACAGCCTTGATAAGTCCCTTGTCTGAGAACTTACGCGCAACGGAACCATCTGCTATTCCGAACTTTGCAAGAAACTCATTTCTAGGTCCCTTCTTAGCATAATAAGCGTCCATGAATCTTGAGTCATAATTTCTTATAAACAGAGGGGTTATGAATGCAAAAAGTACAATAAGTGCAATTATAACCGTTGCGATAACGCTGGCGCGGTTCTTCCTGAAACGAATCCATGCATCCTTAAAGTAGCTGATAGGCTTATCTTCAAATTTCTTGTCGGATATTCTATCTCCATCATGAACAAATTCAAATTTCTCCAATGGGATGTTTTCATAGTTTAAATTGTTGTCCTGCATACTATTTCTCCCCCATTCTTATTCTAGGATCAATAAAGCCGTAGCTTATATCTACAACGATGTTCGCTAAAAGACCTATAAATGTATAGAAAACACTGTCCATCATAAATACATCATAGTCAAACAACGAAATAGACTTGATGTACAGCTGTCCTACACCCGGAATTGAGAATATCTGCTCGATAATCATTGAACCTCCCATGATTCCTATAAAGCTGGAGATAATCATAGGGAGTATCGGTACCATCGCATTCTTGAGTGCATGTCTTACAGTCGCCTGTCCACGGGTAAGACCCTTAGTACGCGCAAGAAGCATATAGTCCGATGTAAGCGTCTCGGTAAGCTCCGCTCTTGTAAATCTGCATAAGCCTGCAATCTCACCGAAGGAAAGTGCAAGAATAGGTGCAATCATACTGTGGAACATCTTGCCTGTAAGCCATGAACCTCCCGCATCGTTGATGGAATATACCATAAGCGGAAGCCATCCAAGCTTGAAATAGAATAAATACTGAACCAAGAATGCATATACATAGCTCGGCACAGAGATAAATACCATGACAAGTGTACTTATCAATGAATCCTGCCACTTATTCTTCTTGATAGCGGCAAATATACCAAGTCCTATTCCCAGAGGAATTGAAAGTAAGAGTGAGTACAGGTTTACCAGCACTGTCGGTAAAAGTCTGCTTGTGAGCACATCCCATGCAGGCTGTCTGAACTGGATGTACCAGGATGTACCAAAATCCCACTTGGTGAAAATATTCTTCAAATATATACCATACTGAATCAGCAATGGCTTATTATATCCAAGTGCCTCCCATCTTTCCTGAATAGCAGCCGCCTGTACCTTGTCCGTAGGCAGCTCCCTAGGAAGTAAACGTACTAACATGAAACAAATTGTGGAAATAATAAAGAATGTAAAAAACATCAATACAATACGTTTTACAACGTATTTTCCCATTCCACTTCTTCGTCCTCCGGTCTTTTTAGCCTTTCCCATTAGAGCTTTCTCCTTTTTATTACTTTATCCTTAACTTATATACTGGTTCTAAACAATGCATTTCTTTGTTTAGGTTCAGCTACACGAAATTATATAATATTTTTATTGTCACGGCAATAAATAATATTGCAATTATTCTAAGTAATCCTTCGTAATTTTCCCTTAAGCGGTAACCAAACCAAAACAGAGAAAAACATAGCTATTGAACAAAAACTGCGGAGAACTTCTGCTTCTCCGCAGCCTGAGTTTTGTTCTGTATTAGTTAAAGTGACTTATTTGCAGCTTATTCATAGCTTAATGTATTGTTTGCTATATAATCAGCCCACTCCTGATCGGAGTAATTGTACTTCATAAGCTCCATTCCACCAAAGCCATACATGATGTTGTAGTCCTCTGTGTAGTATGAACACTTATATGAAAGCATTGAACAAGATGTCATTCCGGCAAGCGGAATTCTGTAGTACTTCTTTAAGAAGTTCTCCTCTAACTGAGCTGTGATGCTGAGCTTTGTGGAGAAATCAGCCTCTGAATATACGCCTGAGCCTATCATCGAGCCTGACCATGCCTGCCATGTCATTGTAACATCCTCACCGTTAACATTGAGTGTTAGCTCCTCTGTCTTAGGATCCCAGCAGCCAGCCTCATTAATTGAGTACTGATCCGGATCACAGTATACCTGGAAGTTACGGAACGGATAGAATGCGGCACCGCCCCATGCACCTAAGCCAATAGCATACTCGCCCTTAGCTACATCACCGTAACGGTCGTTGATATTATCAACTGCAGTCAGGGTAATCTTACCGAAGCCTGAGCCCTCAGCAGCAGCATTGATATACTTGTTGAAAAGCTCAATCTGCTTGTTATCAGCTGAATCAAGGGCACCCTTCTTGTAACCGACACGGATAACGATATCCTCACCGGCTGTGTAGAGACCTGCAGCAACAAGTTCATCGCAGGCTGTCTTCATAAGCTCCTTAGCCTCTGTTAAGTTGTAACCATTGATTGACTTATATGCATCCTGTAATGTTGCATAAGGTGTTCCATCGCCGTAAGATACTCCGTAAAGGTTACAGATTGCCTGCATAGCCTCATCAGAGTTACGGTATGAGGATGTTGGGTCATTGTATACATCGTAGAAATACAAGTTGTTGAGTATAGCGTAAGCCGGCTTGTAGCCAGGTGTAGCTGTTACCCACTCAGTACGGTCAATGCCTAATGACATTGCCTTACGGAAATTGTCATTAGAGAGAACAACTGAGTTAGTATTACCCTTTGAACGATCCATTTCCTGAAGCTTCTCAAGGTTAGTGTTGAAGAAGAAGGACGTTGTGTATGTCTCATCAACCTTGTATAACTGCTCTGATGTTGAGTATGTTGAAAGATCGTCTGAGCTTGGGCTCCATTCATCAACCTCTCCCTTTAAGAATGCCTGCTTGGCAGCGTTATCATCCATAACATTGATAACGACCTTATCTGTCACATATCTAGGAACATTCTCACCATCTACAAGATAAGGTGTTGTTGACACAAGACGTCCGTTCTCCTCTGTATAACCATACCAGTTCTCGTTCTTCTCGAATACCATCTGCTTATCATTCTGTAAAGAAACAAGCTTATATGGACCATAGGACATAGTGTTCTCAAGCTTAGTGTTGTAATCAGTTGTTACCAATGTACCTGTTGTATCCTTGCCTGCCTCATAGTATGGCTCATATACTAACCATGTTGATGTACAGCTTGTTAAGAAGTAGTTGAGATCCTGATATGTCTGTGTTACATAACGGATTGTGTAATCATCAACCTTGTAAAGGCCTACTGTATCCCAGTCAACCTTCTCGCTTAATGTACCATCGTTTACGAATAACATTTCCTTTGTTAAATCAGCAAGCTGTGCCTCATCTGTGATACCGAAGCCTGCTGCAAGAGCTGCAGAAACGAAGCCGAAGATTGCATCCTTGTTATCAGCAGTAATCTTAGTATAGCCGTAATCATCTGCCCCGTCAGTGATTGCTGCATAGCCGTCCTCTGTTCCGAAACCGTGGTCATTCCAGAGAGTGCTCACAGAATAGCCGAGGGTTGTATCAGCGCTGTCGCTTATATATACATATCCTGCATCGATACCTGCGTCTAAATCATAAGAGTAATCAGGAGTCTCTCCCTCGCCGTAAGCTGGAACCATTGCAGTGTAGAGCGGAGACTCTGAATTATAGTATGCAAGACCACCTGCAACTGCAGACTCACCGCTGTAGTAGAGGTTAGCTCTGTAGTTCTTCATGGAAGAATCAAGTAACTGCTGCATTGAGTAAACGTAAGTATCAGCAGTGATAGGTGTTCCGTCCTGCCACTTGGCTTCCGGATTTAACTTGATTTCGAATACGAAGCCGGCTTCTGTCTCATCTGCCGTCTTGCCCGATGGAAGTGTTACATTGTACTTGGTGAGGTCATCCTTGTGATCCTTCGTCACATCAGTGATGGATGTTGCCATCTCATATACCCACTGATATACACCATTCTCAGAATCGAGAACCTGCATTGTACAGAAAGGTGAAGATAAATAACTAGTTAAAACCGCATCATCCGCATTTGTCTCCCATGTATGCGGATTCCAGTTGTTGGCAAGTGCTGACGTATAGGAATTGTATGTATAGGTCTGCACTCCATCGTTACCTGTCTCACTGCTGCCATCTGTAGCAGAAGTGGACTCACCTGTCTGACCCTGTGATGTTGTAGGATCAGTAGGATTGTTGTTCGACTTGTTACATGCTGCAAGTGAAAATACCATTGCAGTTGAAAGTGTAACAGCAAGAACACGCTTTGAAAACTTTCTCATAAAATTTTCCTCCTTGTTATATTTTAACGCGTTTACACTTTACCAGTTTAAATTATTGCTATATTCAAGAAAAAGGAATGAGACTAGCCCACCCCTTTATGTGCAATATACCGGTAAGTATTAAATTTAAATTATTCCGCGTTAATTAACGTAAATAGAATATATTCAAATGCTCCGAATGTCAAGCAATTTTTATTATTTTTTAACCTTTTCGGGCGATAAGTGCCACTACCTCGGTGTTTGCCGTTCCCGGAAACATGTCGACCGCAGCCGCTTTTTCCAAATAATATCCATTTTCATTAAAGACAGCCATGTCACGCGCAAGGCTTGTCGGCTTACAGGATACATATACTATCCTGTCGACACCGTATGCTATGAGCTTCGGCAGTGCCTTCGGATGTATACCATCACGCGGCGGGTCAAGGATGAGTATATCCGGCTTCTCCTCTATCTCATCAATCACCCTGAGCACATCACCCGCTAAAAACTTACAGTTGTCAAGGCCGTTAAGTGCAGCATTTTCCCCGGCTGCCTTTACCGCCTCCCCGACTATCTCAACACCTACAACGCGCTTCGCAACCGCCGCTGCAAGCTGCGCTATCGTTCCGGTTCCGCTGTACAGGTCGAACACAACCTTGTCCTTGGTATCACCTATATAGCTTCTTACGGTATCATACAGGACCTCCGCTCCGAGCGAGTTGGTCTGGAAGAATGAAAAAGGTGTTATCTTGAACTTAAGTCCAAGAAGCTCCTCATAGAAGAAATCCTGCCCACATAGGATATCCGTCCTGTCGCTCTGCACCACATCCGCAAGGCTGTCATTCACGGTGTGAAGCACTCCTGCCACCTTGCCATGTATCCTGCCGTCCGACACCATATCCATAATAAGAGACGCATAACCATCAAGAAGTGCCTTCTCAGCCCGTGCGTCAAGCTGTGAGGTGGTCACTATGTCCACAAGAAGCTCCTGAGTCCTCTTAGCTTTTCTCACAAGCAGATGTCTGAGGTATCCGGTATGGGCAAGCTTCTTATAAAACGGAACACCGCTGTTCTTAAAATAATCAAGTGTTGCCGAAAGTATATTCCTGAAATCGCCATCCATAATCCTGCAGCCGCTGACTGTCACTATGTCATGGAAGCTTCCTCTCTTGTGCATTCCAAGGCTCAGCGGTCCGTCCTTCACCTCATCACCGAATGAGAACTCCATCTTGTTGCGGTATTCGACCACCTCCGGACTTCCCTTTATCCCCTCGTAGGTGTAATCTCCTCCGACAGGAGCAAGAAGCTTCTCTATCTGTGCGCTCTTAATCTTAAGCTGTTCCTCATAGCGCACCGGCTGGTACACACAGCCGCCGCACTTTCCGAAATGTTCGCACCTTGTACTCTCGTCAACAATATCGGATTCCTTTATAACCGCGCATGCCGTACCCTCCGCATTGCCATTTCTCACCTTGTCTATTCTCACGTCAAGGGTCTGTCCGGGTATGACATTCTTGACCGTGACAGTTCCCTCATCACATATAACTTTACCTTTATTAGGAAAAGCAACGGAAGCTACTACCCCTTCTATGTGCTCTCCTTTTTTCATATAGTCTCCATTCCGCAGGCTATGTTCCAAAATCTCCTGCCTTACCTATTATTTCTTATTTCCTCCAAACAATGCCCTTGCAAGCAGTCCGACACCGCCAAAAATCAGAACCAGATACAGTATCCACTCAAACAGAGTAAGTCTCTGAAGTCTTATCGTTGTCGATGCGATCACGGACACAATTATTAACAGAACTCCAAGTCCTGTAACTAACTTAGCTCCAAAGGAGCTTGGCTTTACAAAGAGCCATACAACACCTATGATAAACGGTATTATCACAAGTCCTGAATTGACATTAAGCCCGAACAGGCTTAAATTTCCCGCAAAAAAAGATGTCTGCACCGATGCCTTATTGGTAAAGAGATACAGACCAACAACCAACATTGCAAGACCGCCTAAAAATTCCAAAAGTTCATTACGTTCCTTCTTCACTTTTTAACATGCTCCTCTTCTATCTTTTCTGTCTGTTGTATAATAATACACATTAAAAC
Source organism: uncultured Eubacterium sp. (assembly GCA_958446835.1). Lineage (GTDB taxonomy): Bacteria > Bacillota > Clostridia > Lachnospirales > Lachnospiraceae > CAG-882. The sequence goes on along the minus strand of CAUCXT010000005.1, from coordinate 29,682 downwards.
AATAGGAGGGCATTATCCCTCCTATCATCTATTCACTACATACTATTGGTATTCCGTTATCACAGGATTACTTATCCTCGGACTTCTCATCCTCTTCCTCGAAGAAGTCATCCTCGAAGTCTTCATCCTCGTCCTCGAAATCGTCATCATCGTAATCCTCATCCTCGAAGTCCTCAAGGTAATCAGGAGTAAAGTATCTGTATACTGCATAAGCGATACCTGCTACAGCAGCTACGAATCCTACGATTGCAAGAATCCATACCAAAGGGTTACACTTCTTCTCTTTCTCAACAACAACCTGTTTCTTATTAAGGAGGTCCTTAAGATCCTTTAAGTCCTTACCCTTAACCTGCTCAAGTAATTCTTCAATCTTATTCATACTTCATTCATCCTTTCTTAAAATAAATTATGATATCGGCACAAAAGACTTTGTACGCTATCAGCTTATAAACTTAAATATAATTTTATCATATATTGTTAAAAATATCTAGTTAATTTTTACCAGTTTTGCAAAAGAAGCAAACATTTTTTTGACACCTGCCGTATCGAACTGTACCGTAACCTCGAAATCCCTGCCTCCGGATACAATATTCTGTACTGTGCCCTCACCGAACTTTACATGCTTTACCCTGTCTCCCACAACATAGCCAAGCTCATCAATGCTCGCCGCGACCTTAGGTGCTCCTTTTCGGATATCTGCCATCGATATGGCAGGCTTATTCCAGACCGCACTGTTTTTCTTTGCTGTCGGGCGATTCCACGGCAGTGCCTCCCTCATGGCATTTTCGGCAGCCTTGACACTCTTATCATCAGAAAATGCCACAGGCTTTCTTATTCCCTGACCGCTCTCCGATAAGAGCTGCGGCGGAATCTCACTTATAAAGCGCGACTGCTTGCACAGCATCATCTCTCCGCGGACCATGCGCTGTTTTGCCATGCTCAGCACAAGTCTCTGCCTCGCACGAGTGATTCCTACATAGCACAGCCTTCTCTCCTCCTCCAGGTCGCTCTTGTCATCGGACGTAATCGCCATGTAGCTTGGAAAATTGCCATCCTCCATTCCTGCAAGGTATACAATAGGAAATTCCAGTCCCTTCGCGCTGTGAAGTGTCATAAGTGAAACAACATTATTGTTCTCATCCATATTGTCAATATCCGCGACAAGTGCAACCTCCTCAAGGAAGCCTGACAAAGTCGGCATATCCGTATTCTCCTCATACGCTGCCGCCTTTGAAATAAGTTCATTTATATTCGACATTCTGTCCGCAATCTCATCCGGTTCATCGTCATCGGCGAGATACTCCTCATATCTTAAGCTCTCCACTATATCAGATATAAGCTCCTTAATGGACATCTGCATTGCCTTTGCACGAAATGCGGATATGAGTGTACAGAAATTGTCAAGCTTTCCAATAGTTGCTTTGGCAAGTCCCGGTATCTCCCTGCCATTTGCAACCGCCGCATAAAAGCTTAAATCATTGTCCTCCGCATACGCTGCCGCCTTCTCAATTGTCGCGGCACCTACTCCACGTTTAGGGACATTGATAATTCTTCTTACTGCAACCTCGTCCCTCGCATTGTCTATCGTTTTAAGATAAGCAAGAACATCCTTAATCTCTTTTCTGGCATAGAAATTGACCGCACCGTATATTCTGTACGGCACACCCAGCTCCACGAACTTTTCCTCAAGTGTTCTCGACTGTGCGTTGGTTCTGTACAATATCGCAAAGTCATTGTAATTACTACCCTCTGCGACCCTTTTCTTTATATCTGATACAATACCATACGCCTCCTCATACGCCGTATTATATACATTATATGCAATCTTATCGCCCGTGCCCTGATCCGTCCACAGGCTCTTATCCTTTCTTCCCTCATTGTTCTTTATTACAGCGTTGGCAGCATCGAGTATATTCTGTGTGGAACGGTAATTCTGCTCAAGCTTTATAACCTTAGCCTCCGGGAACACGCTCTCAAAATCCAGAATATTTCTTACATTGGCTCCTCTGAATTTATAAATCGACTGGTCGTCATCACCCACAACACACAGGTTTCTGAAACGTGCCGCCAAAAGGCTTATAAGCTTGAACTGCGCCATATTGGTGTCCTGATACTCATCGACCATGATGTATCTGAAGCGCTCGCCATAATAATCAAGCACATCCGGGCATGACCCGAACAGCTCAACCGTCCTGCATATAATGTCATCAAAATCAAGCGCATTGTTAGCCTTTAACTGCCTCTGGTATTCTCTGTAAACCTCTGCCACCTTCTTCCGGTGATAGTTGGCACCTGCCTCAAGCTCCATCTCGTCCGGTCCCTTCAGCTTATCCTTCGCTCTTGATATATCGGTTAATACCGCTCTGTCCTTATAGAGCTTGGTATCAAGGTCAAGCTTCTTCAGTATCTGTCTGATTATCGACTTCTGGTCATCGGTATCATAGATTGTAAAGCTGTTGGAATACCCTATTCTCTCTATGTATCTTCGGAGTATTCTCACACATGCCGCATGGAATGTCATTATCCATGCCCCTCCTGCGTCCATCCCCAGAAGTCTGTCAACTCGCTCACGCATCTCAGCCGCAGCCTTATTGGTGAATGTGATTGCAAGAATATTGTATGGATTTACATTCTTCTCTTCTATTAAATATGCTATCCTGTGAGTCAAAACGCGGGTTTTTCCGGAGCCTGCCCCCGCTAACAGAAGTACAGGTCCCTCCGTTGTAAAAACGCCCTCCTTTTGCTGCTCATTTAAAGTATCATAAATACTCATTTTTATTTCCTTTCCAATAACACATCTATCAAAAAGTTTCACCCTTGAAACTTAAAAAGCACCCCGTCAACCGGCATACCAGTCGCACGAGGTGCTTCCGTAAAAATCAATTAATTCTGTCCCATCTTAGCCTTAAGTGCCGCGAGCTCGTCATCAACCTCAGGTGTTGACATGCCCTCATACTTGCGGGCAATATCGTTGATTGAATCAACACCGCTTCTGTTGAGCTCTGCCATGGCATTAGCCTCATCGAGCATCTTGTTAGCCTTAGCCTCCATCTTGTCGAATGCGGAAAGGTTCTCTGCTGCTCCGTCCACGCTGGCTCCAATCTTATTGATTGTCTGCTGAGTCTTTGCAACCGCAATCTTAGCCTTGATTGCATCTCTTCTTGAATTGAGCTGGCTGATATCTCCGACAAGCTTCTGGTGCATCTGGCGCATCTTTGCAGCGTTCTCCGCAGCCAGCGTATATGTCTCCTGAAGAGATGTCTGCTTAACAACAAGCTCCTTCTTCTTCATGAGGAATCTCTTGGCATCCTCGTCATTACCTGCAAGAACAGCCTTCTCTGCATAGCTCTGCATCTTGGCGACCTCGGCTGTACACTCATCTAACTGTCTCTTAGCCTTAGCCTCCTCTGCCATAACGGAAGCTGTCTCCTGCTTAACCTTTGCAAGATCGCTCTCGAGGTTGCGGAGATACTGATCTATCATCTTCTCCGGATCCTCTGCCTTGTCGAGAAGTGCATTGATGTTAGCTGACATTATGTCCTTAAATCTTGAAATAATACCCATTGTCCTACCCTCCGAAATATTCAAAAATCATATATATAATAGCACATGAAAATATAAAAGTCACGATAATTATTTGAAATTATGCATTTACATGTTTTTCTTGTTTTTGATGTGCAATTAGGTTATAATGAACTAGATATCAAAACTATGTCACATAGGAAAGAGGTTACAACATGTCACTTGAACATTCTGAATTTTTAGCAGATATGCTTCACAAGCTTGCAAAGCTTGATTATATACGTCCGGGCGAGATACCCAATATTGACCTGTACATGGATCAGGTCACGACATTCATGGATACCCACCTTGAGGCCACCAAGCGCAATGAGGAGGACAAGATTCTCACCAAGACCATGATTAACAATTATGCCAAGAATAATCTTCTTCCTCCACCGGTCAAAAAGAAATACTCACATGACCACATGATAACCCTGATGTTTATCTACTATTTTAAGACACTGATGTCGATAAGTGACATACAGTCAATACTTGGTCCCCTCACCGACAGATTCTTCGGTGACAAGGGAAGTGTTTCCTTAGAACATATATATAAGGAGATTTATCAAGGTGAGCGCGAACGCCTTTCCCCGATAACAAAGGACATCATATCCATGTTCAAGAAGGCGGAGAACAGCTTCTCCGATGTCACCGACGAACAGGAGAGAGACTATCTGCGGACATTTTCGTTCATCTGCTATCTATGCTTTGATATGTACCTCAAGAAGGAAATGGTCGAGAACATTATAGATGAATTCAACTCAAAGAATGATACAGAGAATCCTGATTCCTGCTCCAGAAAAAAATAGTTGGGACAGGGGTCTGACCCCTTGTCCCATTCTATTGTTCTTCACCCTTGATGTTAAGTCTCTCAAATACCATATCATAGGCATCATTTCCATAATTAAGTGAACGATTGACACGGCTGATGGTTGCTGTGGAGGCGCCCGTCTTTTCTGCGATGTCGAGATATGTCTTTCTCTGTCTCAGCATTCTCGCCACCTCATAGCGCTGTGATAATGATAAAAGTTCATTTACAGTACATACATCCTCAAAAAATGCATAGTATTCATCAATATCTTTCAATGTCATAATTGCTTCAAAAAGATGATCAACCGCTTCTGATTTTAAATTCTTACCCATATAATACTCCTTTTTTGTTAATTGCCATGTTGCCTGTAATCAGGCAAATCTACACATCGCTTTAACAGCACAATAGAATTTTAGCACAATGAAGTTGTAAAGTCCACTATATTTTGCAAATAAATTAACAAAATTTTTTTATAAAATAAAGTGTTCAATTGCTAAAGCGACACCGTCTTCATCATTGGATGCCGTTATATAATCGGCACATTCTTTTACCTCTTCCCGCGCATTAGCCATCGCCACGCCGAGTCCGGCATACTTTATCATAGTGAGGTCATTGAATCCGTCACCGCACGCCATAAGCTCTTCCCTCTTACAGCCTATGATATTCAAAAAGCTCTCAAGGGATTTCGCCTTGTCGACCCCCTTAGGAAGTATCTCAAGAAAATACGGTTCCGACCTGTATACATCCATTCTGTCGCAGAGTGCGGCATGAACCTTCTTCTCAACCTCGGCAAGGTAATCTCCCTCCCCTAACATCAGGCATTTGTTAATTGGGAAATTGATGTGCTCCACAAGATTGTCAACCTTCTTGATTCCAAGACCGTTAATGCGCGCCTCTATAGCAAGAAACTCATCATCCGGCTCCTCGGTTATAAGCTCATCGCCCTCGTATGACATCAGATTCACTTTATACTTTTTAGAAAGCTCATATATCTCCGGCAGATACTCAAGCGGCAGCTTCATATCATGAATTATCTCGCCTGTCCTGCATGATATAAGCCTTCCACCATTAAATGACAGAATATACCCATCATTCTTCTCAAGCTCAAGCTCCCTTGCAAAAGACCTGATTCCCTGTACCGGCCTTCCCGATGCAATCACAATCTTCACTCCCTTTGCCGCCGCTGCCGACACCGCCCTCTTAGTTCTTTCCGTAATCTGCTTTTTAGAATTTGTAAGAGTTCCATCTATATCAAGTGCAAGTACTCTGTATGCCATAACGCCTCCGACTTATATGTATTGTATTATGAAATTCTGCCCGACTCTAAACACAAATACATATAGTACATTATAACTTTCCCTTTTTCAAGCATTAAATTAAAAAATTATAGCTGTTTGATGCCTGCCTCCAAGCAGCTGCAAAAAGTCACATTTTGAGGCGTTATCCATATACTATGGTATCATGGTCAAAACCCTTGACCTAACAAATTGTTGGAGGTTATCTTGAAAGCAAGAGTTTCTTTGTTTTTATCAATCGTCATGCTTATTTTTACTGTTCCGCTCCTTTTCTGCGGATGTAAAAAAAACAAAAGCGCACTAAAGGATGTTACTTTGAATGAGGTTGCTCATTCTATTTTTTATGCTCCTCAATATGTCGCAATAGAAAACGGTTATTTTGAGGAAGAGGGAATCAATCTGAAACTTGTCACAGGCTTCGGTGCCGACAAAGTTATGACAGCACTTATCTCAGGTGAGGCACAGATTGGATTCATGGGTTCCGAATCCTCAATCTACGCCTATAATGAGGGCAACAGCGATTATGCGGTCAACTTCGCGCAGTTGACGCAGCGCGCAGGTAATTTTCTTGTGTCAAGAAAACCCATCGATAATTTTTCATGGGATATGCTAAAGGGTGCCACGATACTTGGCGGAAGAGCCGGCGGAATGCCTGAAATGGTTCTTGAATACATTCTGAAAAATAACGGAATAGACATCTCAACAGACTTAGAAATAGTCCAGAATATAGATTTCGGACTAACAAGCGGTGCTTTTGCCGGCGGGCAGGGTGACTTCACTGTTGAGTTCGAACCGCATGCCACCGCCCTTGAGAAGGAGGGCACCGGCTACGTTGTCGCAAGTCTCGGTGTCGACAGCGGTTATGTTCCGTATACCGCCTACAGTGCAAAGAAAAGCTATATAAACAAAAATCCTGAGATAATACAGGGCTTCACCAATGCTCTCCAGCGCGGAATGGAATACGTCAATTCGCACTCCTCCGAGGACATTGCCAAGGTCATCGCGCCACAGTTTCCAGATACCGACGTAGACACCATAGCAATCATTGTCGAAAGATACAAATCTCAGGATACATGGAAAAATGACCTTGTATTCTCAAAAGACAGTTTCACTCTTCTTCAGGATATTCTTTATGAGGCGGGCGTGATAAAGGAATACGCCCCTTACTCCGACTTAGTTGACACCGGATTTGCACAGAAGGCGCTTAAGTAATCTGTAAATCTATAAAAAAACATGGGAACGATGTCAACGGCGCCATTATGACGCCGGCATCATCCCCATGTTTCCATGTTTTTACAAGCCTTTAAACTGCTCATATATATCATTTTCCTGCTTTTTTATCTGCATATATGTACCAAGCACCGCATCCTTTTTCTTTTCAAAGTTCTTAATTATGCTCTCCATATTCTTTACAGCAACATCCACCACCGCAGGACATATCTTATTGTTGTCGGCATCAGCCTGAATTATAGCCTTAATCTTATCAGGAGCAAACGCCTCCTTGTAGCTTCGCTTTCCGTACAGGGCACTTATAATATCAGCAACAGCAACTATACGCTGTGGTCTTGTAAGCTCGTCCCCCTTAAGACCCCTGAAATAACCACTGCCGTCAATCTTCTCGTGGTGCCTTATCGCGATCTCCCTTATATCGTCATCCACTATGCCCTTAAGGACATGGTCTGTAATCTCCACATGCTTTTTCATCATGTCCATCTCTTTATCAGACAGCTTTCCTGTTGATTCAAGTATCGACAGCGGAATGGCAATCTTTCCGATATCATGCAGCAATGCTCCGTAATACATATTATACTTGTCCTGACCGGACAGATTCATCAGATTTCCTAACTCCTGCGCAAAAATCGTTGTGGCAAGTGTATGTATTACCGTGTACTGGCTGCGGAAATCAATTATATAAATCAACATCTGAAGAAATTTTCTTTTATAATCTTCCGAAAAACTGACCGAAGCAATAAGTTCATCGAGTTCCTTAAGGTAATCCTCCTTCTTAAGGCTCTCAAGTATATTATATCTTGTATTCGCCTTAAGAAAAAGATTAAGCGCCTCCGCAGAAAACTTAATATTGCGGTACTTCTGAAGATAATCCGGTTCTAAAGTTCCCGGCATGCTCATGGTGACATCAATCTTGTCCGCCATGAAAAGATATTCTGCTATCTTTATATACTGGCTCTTAATCAGATAATGCTTATTATAATCAAGATGGTGGTAGAGCACTATCTCTGCCTTATCGTCAAGCGGCGACAGGTACTTAAGAAACAGAAAACCGAATATAGAATGCGGCCATACGTCATCCTTCTCAAACTGTGCCCACTTATGTATGTATTCAAGCTTACATGTTCCTATATCATGCAGAACTGCGATTATGACATAATCCGCCATCTCCTTGTTGCTCATATGTCCTTCGGTCTGTAACATTTTATACAAAATATATGCTGTTCTCTCGCTATGGTGCATCAATTGTGGGTTCAGTATTGAAAAAGACTTACGAAGAATATCGTACATATTACTTCCACTGATAACCGCCATAAATTACCTCCAACAAACTTTAACAAAAATACATAATTGTTATTATACTTAAACTTTTTAATTTTTCAAGAATTTAATAAAATTTCATTTGATTGATTATAATGATTAGTCTATAATTGAATAGTCCATTCGGACAAAATATATAATTAATGAGAGGATATATGTATGAATTTTGATATTGCATCCGAATTAAGTGGTCTTTTTGACTTTAGTAAGACAATTCCATCTCTTACTATATCATTTATTGCGGCGTCCGGGATTCTTCTCCTGTGTGCCTGCATTCTTGTCACCTTCACAACCAGACGCGTTGTCGGTCTGAGATTTATGCCGGTACTGTACGGCGCCACATCCTATCTTCTGTTCTACATAATGATAGGTAGTTTTCTCTCCGGTCTGCTATCGCTCACCATACCACAGGGCGCCCAAACAGCCACCCTCGCTGTAGCGCGCTTTATGGTGCTGCTTATAACATCCTCACTGATAGTATGCGGACGCTTCTTTGCAATGTGGTTCATCCGCAAATACTATGCTGAATACTGCGACGCATACGGAATAGGTGTAGGTGTGGCACTTACCGAAGCAATCATAACTGCTGTCACAATTTTTCTTAACTATTCCCTGTGCCTTACACTCAACTCATCAGGGCTTGCCGCACTCGCAAACGGCTACGATACTATTGAGGAAGCCACCAGACAGCTAAACGATGTATGGTTCTTATACAGCTCCCCATCCTATGTATACTTATTCTCAGGTGCAGAGAGCATTATGTTCCTCATCTTCAACACAATGATATCCGTAATGTTCTATGCTGTATGCCACAAAGAGCTCAAAAGGATTCATCTGGTATCAATAATAGGCTTACAGACATTGATGTATCTTCCGGCTAACTTCTATTCATCCGGTATAATCTTCAACCGTATAGGCTGTTTTATAACCGAAATCATCATATTCGCCGGGTGTGTATTCCTCTTTAACAGAATACACAACAAATACTATAAGGATATAAAGCCACCTGTCAAGGAGCAAAAGAGCAATGATAAGAAGGGTTCTAAGTCATCCCCAAGCAGTAAGATGCCGGACTTTAACAAAAACATAAATAAATAATGTTGCACTTAAAAACGCAAGTAAATAGGGATTGCCGATATGGCAATCCCTATTTTCATAATCTCGTTAAGTACAAATACTGCTCTTTTATATATATTAAAAAGGCACACTGTAAAACTTCGTTGATTATAATTTTGTTACGTTTGTAGCCTGTGGTCCCTTAGCGCCGTCTACTACGTCAAACTCTACAGCCTGGCCCTCTTCAAGAGACTTGAAGCCTTCCATGTTAAGACCTGAGTAATGTACGAATACATCCTTGCCGTTCTCGTCAGAAATGAATCCGTAGCCCTTTGAGTTGCTGAACCACTTAACTGTACCCTTGCTCATTGTGATACCTCCAAAATATTTAAAAAAAATTCATACTGTAGTACTTTACCACAGCATACGTGCTTAAATACATCACATTGTTAGAATAGCACAGAAACATAAGGGTGTCAAGAATTATCCTTTTGCATATCTAAGTATTTTTTTCAATTCTTCGACCGAAAAATCATAGCTTGTATTGCAGAAATGACATTTGAGTTCAATCGGATTTCCCTCTTCAATCATCTCCTTTAATTCCTTCTTTCCGATGCTTATAAGTGCCTTTTCAACACGCTCCTTTGAGCAGTTACATCTGAATGCCGCTGGTGTCCTTTCATTTATATCAACTCCGAACTCGCCAAGCACTTCATTCAATATATCCTCCGGTGTCATGCCCTTCTCAAGCATTGAGGTTATAGAACTCATACTGTTTATCTTCTGCTCAAGCCTGTCAATAAGTGCCTCCTCAGCAAATGGCATAACCTGAATGATAAGACCGCCCGCCTGCTTGACCGTATTGTCATGCTCCATAAGCACTCCGAGTGCAACCGCCGATGGCACCTGCTCACTAGAAGCGAAATAGTATGTTAAATCCTCCGCTATCTCTCCTGTGACTATCTCACAGCTTCCGCTGTAAGGCTCCTTCATTCCTATATCCTTGATAACGGTGAGCATTCCTTTTCCTACCGCTCCGCCTACATTGAGCTTACCCTTGCTGTTAGGAGGAAGCATGACATCAGGATTTCCCACATAGCCCTTCACTCCCGCCTTCGAATCGGCTGTAACCATAATTCCGCCGATAGGTCCGTCGCCCTCCATCTTTATGGTGAGCAGATCGTCATCACCCTTCATCATTACTCCCATCATAGCCGCAGCCGAAAGCATTCTTCCAAGTGCCGCGGTCGCAACAGGGGATGTATTATGTCTCTGTCTCGCCTCCTCGACAAGATTCTTTGAATAAATAGCAAATGCGCGGAGCTGATTGTCCGCCGCTGTTGCTCTAACAATATAATCTTCCATGGTTTCTCCTCTAATTCTTCTTATTTTAGGTAATTGTGAAACGCAAAGCTGCCAGTGAACAGCTGTCACACACTGTGTTTCACAATTATCTATTTTCTTAATATGTAGTAAGCTCTCTCACCTCTTATCGTGCGTTCTAACAGCTCCATTCCGCATTTTGCGGCTATATCCTTAATCTGCTTTGCAGAATACGCTCTCTGCCTGTGCTTCTCCCTGTAGCTTAAGCATATATTTGCGAATATTCTCCGATAGAATGTTATATCATACGTGTTTATATGTGTCTTATCATCATAGTGATTCTGCCAGACGTAGAACACCCTTCCGGCTCTGTCCGCAAAGACATTGTCCCCAAGCTCATCCCTGTAAAAGCTGTCCGTTTTCATGTCAAAAATAAAAATTCCGCCATCGCAAAGCTGCCTGTACGCAGCCTTGATTGTAAGTTCTACATCCGACCTTGATGTGAGATAATTCATGGAATCACACACACTCACCACAGCCCCACAGCTTGAAGCTTCAAGAAACGGAACCCGCATATCGCCCACATAAGGCTCAAAACCGGGAATAATCTTTTTTCGCGCTTCCTTTATCATATCGGACGAAAGGTCGATTCCGACAACATGGTAGCCTTCCATGCACAGATACCTTGCCATGCTTCCGGTGCCGCAGCCAAGCTCAAGAATGACGTCATTTTCAGTATTTTTATTATTTATGCCACTTCCAGAATTTTCGTTTTCATGTATCACACCCGGAACAACACCATACTTTTTCAATCTGTCAATAATATATTCTGCCCACTCTCCATAAGGAATGTCCGACATAAAACTGTCATACCACTGCGCAAACTTTCTGTATGCTGCCATCATAAATCCCCTTCTTATATTTATACCCATGCTTACTGTAAGCATTGCCTGAATTACTGCTGCCAATAAGTAGTTTAAAAGTTTCACTTTCAAGCTTTCACCGCAATATAGTACCAATTTTTCCTGTAAAATGCAAGCTGACCTTGAATTATTAATAAAATAACCGTATACTTATCGTATTAACCATCAAAAGGGGCATATATTAATGAATACATTCCATCTTCAGGCAACCATCAAGAAAATTAACCGCCGTAAGCTCATCATGCCGGGGTTTTTTATTATTTTCAGTATTTTTATCCTGCATGCCACAAGGCTCTACAATCTATTTTCTGTCCCGGTTGTCGAAAATCCGGTGCAGGCAACTGCCGCATACCACAACCGTACCCCTTACGTCAAGGCAAATCTTTCCAATCTATACTATACAGGCGTGAACCGTATGCACGGCTCAAAAATAAAGGCATGCTACTACTACTGTCTATATGACAACAACTGCTACTACGTCCTGATATCCGCATCTGCACTCGGTTTAAACGAATCTGTTTCAACACCACCGGCACAGCTTGCACAGTTTAAGTGCAGTGCCAAGCTCGACTCTAATATATCGGAAATAGATACGCTGAACAATCTTGTAAGTTATAATCTCAACTGGACAAGTCAGGCACTCAATATGATGAGCAGCAAGGTATTGATAAACCAATACAGAATGTCACAGGGCAGGGAATATATTCTCCTCGCACTTATTGCACTCACAACATTGCTTGCAATCATACACGAGATTATAATTATTGTCTCACTTATAAATCCCCTTTATTCGCGCACTGTTCTTCGTCTTTCCAGATATGGCAATAAAGTGGAGCTGTATCAGTCCGCGTGCGATGAGTTCGAAGCCTCCCATGCCTATGCCCCGGGAATCACTCTCACGGACAACTTCTTTATCGCTTATGACAGGCACAATATACATATTGTCCCACTGGATGTAATTGTATGGGCATATAAATTCGGTACTCTTCACACAAGACTGCTGCATCACGATATAAGCTACTCACTCAGTGTCGTGGCAAATGACAAAAAGCACTACATTGTACATCACAAGACTAAGGATTCAGTTGAACTGGTTCTGAATGCACTTCAGACACGTTTTCCGGAAATACTCATCGGCTACAGTGCGGGGAAATTTCAGTCTTGACGTTGCCCTGCTTATGTTATAAAATGATTTTACTATGGTTGTTTTACTGCAACCGACAGAAGAATATAATATTTTAGAAGGAAGTATAATCATGTCATTACTTGAAACATGGAGAAATCTTGCTTACGAGCAGGAGATGGACGACCAGAAATACCAGATGTTCTGGGCAACATATTTTAACTTTGAGAAAGGTGTTTATGAGCAGATTCTTGCAGCCAAGGAGCCTGTAAGCGGCACAGTTAAGGAACTTGCTGAGCGCTTCGGTCTTGAACTTCTTACCATGGTAGGTGTTCTCGACGGAATCAATGACAGCTTAAAGACACCTAATCCAATCGAGACTATGGACGAGAACACAGTTGTTTCCATGGATTTCGACAAGGAATTACTTTACAAGAACATGGTAGCTGCCAAGGCAGAGTGGTTATATACACTCCCACAGTGGGACGCTCTTCTTGACGCTGACACACGTAAGGCTCTCTACAAGGAGCAGAAGCTTTCCACAACTGTTGTCAACACACAGCCTAAGGTTGGACGTAATGATCCATGTCCTTGCGGCTCAGGAAAGAAATATAAAAAATGCTGTGGAGCGAATGCATAAATCTTTTTCTTATGGTAATACTTTTATTATCACAAAAGAAGATTTACCGATTTTCTGTTTAAATGACAGAAAATTATCCTCCCCTTTTTATGGCACATGCCGCATGATGCGCGTGTGCCTTTTTTTGAAAGGAGAATATATGAAAAAAAGAGTATTGGCGATAAGCGCCATTGTAATTTTAGTCGGACTGTATGTTGCATGCCTTGTGCTTGCGCTTATACATAGTGATGTTGCTTTCAAGCTGTTGCAGCTCACACTCGTGATGACAGTGCTCGTTCCGGTGACTGCATACGTCGCGATGATGTTCTACAAATTAAGCCACAGGGATGACGAAAACTAGTTGGGACAGGGGTCTGACACCGGTGTCCCAATTCCGGGACGCCGGTGTCAGACCCCTGTCCCAGCCAAAAAATGAGCATGAAGTCTTAGACTTCATGCTCAAATATCATAAGCTCTGCGTTATTCTTTTCTGAGATAACTATTCTTTTCAATATCCTGTAGCCTGTATTCTTAGAGTACTTCACAGCCATCTGCGGATTTCTTGAATACATTATGATTCTTCCCTCCACAGTAAGATGTCTGTTAGCACATGTAAAGAATCTTTTATAGATATTGTCTAATTCAAGTGTTACCTTATCATTCATCGCAAACGGCATGTCCGTAAATATCTCATCGAAGAGATACTCATGTTCAAAGGTAAAGAAATCCCTGTTGATGTAGTGGACTATCTGCCCTGCCGCCTCAGTGTTATCCTTTGCCCCTGCAATAGCCTCCGCACTTATATCAAGACCGTATGAGGTGTTGGCTTTAACAACCTTCTGCCTCTCGATAAGCATTGTTCCCACGCCGCAGAACGGGTCAAACACCTGTGCGTCTGAAACCATATACTCCTTGGCGAGTTCTACAAGAAGCGCTGCATTCACGGGCTTTATTGATGCTGCGATATGCCTTCTGAAATATGCGAATCTCTCATCCTCCATGGTATAGAGCTTCAAAAGTATATTGAGCTTATGCTCCTTGTTCTCAATAAGTCTGAGTTCAATCTCATAGTCCGATGCCGAATTGATAAGCGCCCTTCTGCTGTGTCTCTCAAGCTCACCTGAAAATCTGCGGACGAATTTTCCCTTCTTCTCCATATCAAGCGCGCTCTTAAGTTCTACACGGAAATAAAACGGCTGTCCGTTCTCCCCTCCATGCAGCTTATACAGAAGCTTCATAAGTCCCGACTCAGCAAGCATATCAGCTGCCTTCTCCGGCTCGAACTCACATGTCCGGCACCCCGGTATCGCAAAGAGCACATCACTGTACGTTCTTATATCTCTTAAAAATGTAAGATTATCTGTCGAAAAACGCACACCGCCCTTAAATGGCAGCACCTTCACTCCGCACTTTTCAAGCTGCACCCTTGTTGCGTCCATATTCAGACGGTTAGTGATGAGGATTCCCTCCGTGTCGGATTCAAGTCTCTTAAAGCCTGCAAACTTATGTCTGCTTATTCCCTCACATGAGACAATAAGCTCTGTCAAGGCTCTAAGTTCCTCGTCAATGTGCTTTCTGTTCTCAGGCGTAATCTCTGTATTAGAAAGCTCCTTAACTCTCTCCTTGAAGAACGGAAGATATTCTTCAATATCATATCCCTTAAGTGCCTCTAAGTATGCCGAACGCACAAAAAGCTGGCTTTCTTTTTTGTAGCCATCGACAAGCGGCTGAATAAAATCAGACATGTCAAGCTCTCCCATAAGGAGAGCCGCATTCTTTCTTACCTTTGGGTCATCGCTGTCAAGGAAGCCCGTCATCGTTCCAAGGTCATCCTCGACAAGCTCAAATAAATCATTCATTCCGGCGTCATCCTTGATTGCACTGCGAAGTGCACTAAGGTTCTGCCTTGTATCTATGCCTCTTACGGCATTCTCATAAAGTTCTCTGACCATAATTATAATTTGCTGGTTCTCTTGATAATATCGTGTCTCTTAGGTCCATTGGATACAAGAGTGATAGGTGCCTGAATCTCCTGCTCGATAGCATCGATATAATCCTTACATGCCTGTGGAAGATCCTCATAGTTCTTAATTCCTCTTATATCGCACTTCCAGCCCGGCATCTTCTTGAGAACAGGCTTAGCCTTCTCAAGCTTATATGTTGTAGGAAAGTCCTTAATAACCTCGCCATCTATCTCATAGCCGACACACATAGGAATCTCATCAAGATATCCGAGAACGTCAAGTACTGTGAGTGCAACCTCAGTTGTTCCCTGCATGCGCACACCGTAACGTGTAGCTACAGCATCGAACCATCCCATACGTCTTGGGCGGCCTGTTGTTGCACCGAACTCTCCGCCGTCACCGCCGCGTCTTCTGAGCTCATCTGCCTCATCACCGAATATCTCGCTCACAAATGCACCTGCACCAACCGCAGATGAGTATGCCTTTACAACAGTAACAACATCCTTAATCTCCGAAGCCGGAATACCTGCTCCGATAGCGCCGTAAGCGGCAAGTGTCGACGAAGAAGTTACCATCGGGTAAATTCCATGGTCCGGATCCTTGAGTGCACCAAGCTGACCCTCAAGAAGAATATTCTTACCTTCCTTGATAGCGTTGTGTAAGTAGAGTGATACATCTGCAACATAAGGCTCTACCATATCTCTGTATGAAAGCATGAGCTTGAATACCTCGTCAGCATCAAGAAGCGGCTTGTGATAGAGGTGCTCAAGCAAAATATTCTTGTATGCGACAACTCTCTCAACCTTCTCCTTAAGAGAAGCCTCATCAAAGAGCTCGCTTACCTGAAAACCAATCTTAGCATATTTATCTGAATAGAAAGGAGCAATACCCGACTTCGTGGAGCCAAATGACTTTCCTGCAAGTCTTGCTTCCTCGTATGTATCGAAATCAACATGATACGGCATAAGAATCTGCGCCCTGTCCGATACAAGAATCTTAGGTGCCGGCACGCCTCTGTCCTCTAAGCTCTTAATCTCGTTGAAGAGATAAGGAATATTGAGTGCAACTCCGTTACCTATAACACTTGTTGTATGATTATAGAATACACCCGATGGAAGAAGATGAAGTGCGAACTTGCCATAGTCATTGATAATGGTATGGCCTGCATTGCTTCCTCCCTGAAAACGAACAATAATATCCGACTCCTCAGCAAGCATATCTGTAATCTTACCCTTGCCTTCGTCTCCCCAGTTTGCTCCGACAATAGCCTTAACCATGGTTATTCCTCCTAATAGTCAATAATAATGTATGAATCTTATCATACTTTTAATTTGATAGTACGGACTCAAGCCCATACTGTTGTAGTATACTATAAAAACTCATTTATGTAAATGCAATAAACGAAAAATCCAAAATATATTACAAGGAAAAACTTCTCCGATTCTACTCCATTTTTTCCTGCAATACATATTTTACCCAGTATAATCTATAAATAGTCGATTAAAGGACTTTCCTCTCAATTCTTCGAAAGCACAGCTTCAAGCACATCAAAGAAATTTTCAAAGGTCTTTCTGCAGCACATCGGATTCTCAATCACAATTCCATCCGCTACAAGCCCTGTTACCGCAAATGCCATAGCCATTCTATGATCATCAAATGTCTTAATGTGTGCAGGCTGCGGCGTGCCATGGCAGATATATATGCCCTCTTTTCCGTCCTCCGCAAATGTGCCGCACTCGATTTTCATGGCGCGCAGATTGGTGAGTATCGCTTCTATTCTGTCCGATTCCTGTAGCCTTATATGTCCGACATTATGTATTCTCGTTGTTCCCTGCGCAAAAGGAGCGATTGCCGCAAGTGTCATGCTCTGGTCGGAAAAATCATTCATATCAACGTCCACCGGCTTCAGCATTCCATTCTCTGGTGCATTCACCTGTATGCCGTCCTTGGTCTGGCTCACTGTACATCCCATTTTTTTCAGGACATCAAGAAATTTCATGTCGCCCTGCATCATGCCGTATCTGCTTTCCTTCACGGTGACACTACCGCCGGTAACAGCCGCCGCCGCCCAGAAATAACATGCCGCCGATATGTCCGGTTCAATATAATATCTTCCTGAATTATATTTCTGTCCTGCCTCTACATGGTAATCATGTCCATCGTATTCAACATCACATCCAAAAGCTTTCATCATGGCAGAGGTTATCCTTATATATGCGCCATCTGTCTTTTCGCTGGTTATCCCGATGTCAAGCCCCTCAGGAATAAGCACCCCCGCCATCATGAGTGCACTCAAAAACTGGGTGCTGCGGCTTATATCTATATGGACAACCGCGTGCTTACCTCCTGCATTGCAGTTTCCTGTATCCATGACAGCGATATCCTGCGCATTATCCGGACTGCATTTTTTATCCGTCACACCATGACAGCCGCGTCCTCTCACCTTCACCGGAAGATGTCCCTTCTCACCGAGATATTCAAATTCCGCGCCCAGCTCCGTCAATGCATTAAAAAGCGAATCCATAGGTCTTGCCTGCATCTGTGGTGTGGCATTTATTGTATATTCGCCGTCTGAGAGCGCAAGCATTGCAGTGAGAAAACGTGCCGCCGTACCAGCGCTCCCCACATCTATCGCGCCTGTCCTGTTGGGTATTTTTCCACCAAGCCCGTCTATCTCCACCCTTTTATTCACTTCATCGACAGCCACATTGTACCCTAATGCTTCAAGGCTCCCTATGAAATGTCTTGAATCATCCGAAAACAATGCCCCGTCGAGAACCGTATGACCGCCAGCCATCGCCGCCATAAACAGCGCCCTGTTGGTCACGCTCTTAGAGCCCGGAACCGTAACACATGCCCTTATAGGATGAGCTGCCCGCTTTACCTCATATACACTACCTGTTTCACCTGCACCCATGATAATCCTCGCTTCTTATTTTTGTTTTTATGATTTTGGGGACAAAACATGTACAATTAATCTATGAGTGTATAACGTATTATATTTATACATATCAGCTCCATTGTCCGAAGCAAGATGTTCTAAGAACTCTGATAAAGATGTTCTACACGTTCGCCACCGAAGCAAAGCATACATCCGTGTATGCATTGCTTCTAAAGCAGCATCCGTGCTGCTTTTGGCTAGATACATAACAGAGTTCTAAGAACATCTAAGCTTCTCCCAAAAGTCGTGATATGTATAAATATAATACGTTATACACAGCTAGGTATACACAACATGTTTTGTCTCCTGAATACTTATACACAATTTTATCACCCCACAACTTCATTGGCAAGTTGCTCTTGCTTATATCCGGCAAGTATATTATCATGTTCTCCTAGGCATAACGCGAACGCAAAGCGAAGCATATATATTAAATTTTCGGGAAAGGATACCTTAAATTATGAGTGAAAAAGCACCACAGCGCAAAAGTAAAAAAAATAATAACCATACCGCCACATACCTTATATGTGCGCTAATTCTGTCGGCTGTAATAATTATTGTTATACTGCTCACATCCGTACTGTCAAAAAAATCCGGAAAAGAGAACGAAACACCGGAGTACACGGTTGATATAACTTCAGCCGACACCTCCACTGATGCTGTCACTGAGGAGACAGCATATCCGACTATCAGTGAAATTACTTTGTTCGGTAGAAGCTACGCACAGGATATCACCGAATTTAATTTATCCTCCGATGAACTCACCGGCCTGGAGCATGATGAAATATATTCTGACATCTGCAAAGCACTTGAGTTTTTCAACTCTCTTAAGAGCGCTGACTTGACAGCCGCCAGCCTTGAACTTGATGAGATGACATCATTAAAGGACAATTATCCGGACATAGATTTCGGATGGACAGTGGATTTATGCGGAATGGAAGTTTCCTCCGAAGAGACTGAACTTGACATAAGCGGAATTGAGATTACAGATATTGATGACTTTGAGAAGCGCATTAAAGTGCTTGGCAGTCTTAACTATATTGATATGTGTGATTGCGGACTTACCAATGAACAGATGGAACAGCTTAAAAATGATTTTCCTGCCATCAAGTTCGTGTGGAAGGTCACCCTCGGCTTGTGGACAATCAGAACCGATACTGTGGCGTTCTCAACCCTCAAAGACGGCACCATAACCTATCGTCTCACCAACGATGACTGCAAGGTCTTAAAATACTGCACCGATATGGTTGCACTTGATTTAGGGCACAACAAGGTCACAGATTTATCTTTCCTCGAATACATGCCTGAGCTTAAGATACTTATTCTCGTTGACAACTGGCTTACCGACACGCAGTCACCTTATCTGTATGACCTATCGATGTTAAAGTACTGCCCTAAGCTCATGTATCTTGAATTTTTTGTTGGGGATGTAAGTGATATAAGCGTGTTTGACTACCTTCCGAACCTCGTAGACCTCAACATCAGCTATAATCCGATAAGCGATGTATCACATCTTCTGAATTTTACGAAGCTTGAACGTCTGTATATAGAACACACCAGCCTGACCGAACAGGATTACGAGCTTCTTAAAGAAACCTATCCTGATGCCTACATCGTATATTACGGTGAAGGCTCTGTCGACCAAGGCTGGCGTGAACATGAGAGGTATTTTGCAATGATTGATATGTTCCACAATAATTATGTGAATGACCTTTTTAAGGATTAGCCCTTAACCGCACCAAGTGCAATGCCCTGCACGATATATTTTGAAAGGAAAATATATACTACAATTACAGGGAAAATAGAAAATGCAATCGTGACATAAACCTGACCCATATCGAACTTGAGCCAGTCCGCACTTCTTAACTGTGCGATAAGTATTGGAAGCGTCTTGACACTGTCCTTCTTAAGTACAAGTGCAGGAACGAAGTAATTATTCCAGCTTGATACAAATGTAAATATTGCCTGTACAGCAATCGCCGGCTTCATTATCGGAAGCACAATATTGTTAAATGTGTGGAACTCACCGGAACCATCTATTCTGGCAGCCTCTATTATTGCAAGCGGTAATGTACTTTCCATGTACTGCTTCATATAATAGAAGGTTACCGGTGCGGCGATTGTCGGAACAATAAGCGGAATAAAGGTGTCCATAAGGTGCATATTATCCATAAGTTTGATAAATCCAAGAGCTGTTACCTGACTTGGAATCATCATAACTGCAAGTATGAACGCAAATATAAATTTTTTGAGTTTAAAATCATATACATGAATCGCATAGGCGGTCATCGCTGAGAAATATGTACTCAGAACAGCACTGAGTGTTGAAATGATAATACTGTTAATCATTCCCGATATAATCGGCTGTGTTCCATGAATGACATGATTCCAGTTTACAAGAAGATTTTTTCCCGGAACAATCGAAAAACCCTTCTGTATTTCTGCATGTGTCTTTGTGGCATTTACAAAGAGTACATAAAACCAGAACAGACACAGTATTGATATCAGTGTAAGAACCACGTATGCCACCGCTCTTCTTATGTGAACTGAGTCTTTATTATTATTATTACTCTTACCCATAATCATACATCCCCTTCTAATCCTTCTTGCGATACATTACAGAATATATTATGAGACTCAGTATAGCTGTTATAATAAACAGGAATACAGAAAGTGCTCCGCCAAGTCCATAATTCTTACTGTACAGATGCTGATTTAGATACATAATAAGCGTCTTTGTTGATTCAGCAGGTGCACCGGAACCATTAGTAAGAATCTGAGGCACATCGAACATCTGAATACCACCGATCATAGAGGTAATAATTACATATATAAGGATAGGCTTAAGAAGAGGAAGCGTTATCCTGTAGAATCTCTGCCATGAACTTGCGCCATCTACCTCCGCCGCCTCAAACAGCGAGGTGTCAATGCCCATAATTCCTGCCATGAGAATAATAGTCGTATTTCCGAACCACATGAGGAAGTTCATAAAACCAACCAGGCCTCTTGTAGCCCATACATTAGAGAAAAATCTCACAGGATTTTCCTGAGTGGCAATTCCCATCTTGATAAGAATTGCGTTGATTGGTCCGACATCTGAGAACAATGCAAAAAACAACATTGAGAACGCAGAGGCCATAATCAGGTTAGGAAGGTATATAACCGTCTTAAAGAATCTGCTTCCCTTCAGCTTCAATCTCACATCGGAAAACCACTGTCCTAAAAGAAGTGATACTATAATCTGCGGTATGAAGCCTATAACCCACATGATAAGTGTGTTTGCCGTATACTTCAAAAGACTGACATCCGAAAAAATCGTTTTATAGTTATCAAGTCCAACCCATGTCGGTCCCACCTGCATGAGACCTACCCTGTAGTTCTCAAAAAAGCTGTTATAAATCGTACTGACTAATGGAATCAACTGAAAAATCACATACACAAGTACAAAAGGGATGAGGAAGATATATCCCCATTTATTGTACCTTACTATCTTGCTCCTGCCTTCGGTTTTTTTCATACAATCATCACTCCTCACCTGCGAAACAATTCCACCCTATTTTTAGTCAAAACATGCCTGCCCCATATAGAGCAGGCATGTTGTACTTACATTTTAAGTTTCATAAAGGTCAATTATTCAGCCTTAAGGTTAGGATACTTAACAACAATGTTCTTCTTGAATGTTGCAAGTGCCTCATCAAGTGTAGCATTGCCTGTAAAGTAATCCTTCATAGCCTTCTGGAACTCCTCATTACAGCCCTGATCGTAGGATGAGAGGTTGCTAAGGTCAATCTTCTCTGCACCTGCGCAGAACATAGCAAGTGGA
Organism: uncultured Eubacterium sp.; assembly: GCA_958446835.1. Lineage (GTDB taxonomy): Bacteria > Bacillota > Clostridia > Lachnospirales > Lachnospiraceae > CAG-882. The sequence goes on along the minus strand of CAUCXT010000005.1, from coordinate 7,693 downwards.
TTCTGTCCGCCGAGAACCTTGCTCTGGTATGTTGTATCTGCTGCCATAGCCTCCATAGCAGGCTTATTATTAACGAAGTCATTGTCCTTCTTAACGATCTCTGTCATGACATCCTTGTTGGTTGTGAGCTGTCTCATAATATCTGCTACAAGTGTTGGGTTATCTGTTCCCTGTGCTGCACAGATCCAAGTACCGCCCCAGAAGAAGCCCTGAGGGCCCTCAGTTGCTGCCCAGCCACCGTTAGCTGCGATACTAGCTGCATCAGATACGTTCATGGAGAAGTCAACGAACCACGCCGGTCCAAAGTAGCAGAATACCTTTCCTTCAGGATAGAATCCCTTGCTCCAGTTGTCATCCCAGAGTGATGACTGGTTGTTGTAGCCATTGTCTGTGAATGTCTTTGTCTGGGAAACCCAGTTCATAATGTTGTCATCAATTACAATCTTGCCATCAACTACCCATGGACTTGATACATTGTTGGAGAAAACTCTGAATGTATCATCAAAACCTGATACCATGAAGTATCCGCTATCCTTCATAGTCTTAGCTGTCTTCTCAAATGTTGACCAATCGGATACGCTCTTCTGAACCTCTGCAGGATCATCTGTTCCTAAAACTTCCTTGGCAATATCTCTGTTGTAAATAAGTACACCAGGGCAGCCCTGCCATGAAAGACCCTTTAAAACGCCCTTGGAATCTGTCACGATATCCTGTGTATACTTATACTGGTCAGCTATTTCGCTGTCCGTTATACCTAAATCCTTGATTGGCATTGTATAGTCTGTATCTACATACTTAAGTGCGTAATCTGCCTCTACAAGGAATATATCAATCTTATCATCAGCTGCCGCATCCTTCTGCTTAAGAAGTGCTTCATCAAGATTGTTCTGATATGCATTGTTCTCATTAGGTGTTGTATGCCACTTAACTGTAACATCACCAATCTTACCTGTGGAATCATCTGTCTTCTCATATCCAGGGTAGTGATCTGTAACCCTGCTCTTAAACTCTTCATTCCATACATAAATGTTAAGTACAGAGCCTTCCTTTCCATCAGTATTTCCCGATGCTGCATTGTTGCTCTTAGAGCATCCTGCAAGAGCTGTTGTCGCCATCAAACCTACTAACATTGTCGCCGCAAACTTTTTGAATTTTCTCATATTCTTCCTCCATTTCTCCGGCTAAAACATTGCCTGCCACCCCGGCAAATGCGTAGAAAATATATTTCTACTGAACGATAGTTGCATTAAGGTTACTTACTGACCCTCCCGTCAGAACCTTTCCCTCAATCACATAGCTTTTCTTAAGTGTGGTTTTCGGTTTTCTGATTAAATCGATTAAGCATGAGGCAGCTTCCCTGCCCATCCCATCCCCGGCCTGCTGCAGTGTCGTAATCTGCGGCTCGTATATGACAGAATATCTTATTCCGTCATAACCGGTGACTGATATATCACCAGGTAGGCTAAGACCGTGGCTCTTGATGATGTTCGCACCGCTTATCGCTGTGATGTCATCCGGATACATGATACAGGTAGGCCGCTCTTTCAGTTGAAGCAGCTTCCTTGTACATTTAACTGCACCTGCTGTGTCATGGTATCTGCATTCGCACACATACTCCTTACAGACATCAAGTCCAAGCTGCTCCATTGTTCTGTAAAAGCTCGTCACTCTGTCTCTCGTAACCGAGCTGTCATCTCCGTGAATGAATGCAATCCTCCTGTGTCCCATTGAGTACAGATATTCTACAAGATCCTTCATACCCTTTACATTGTCCGACATCACCGATATAGTATCATTGAAGATATGGTCTATAGTCACTATCGGTATTCCGCTGTTGACAAGCTCGATAACCTGAGGATCACTATAATCTATACAGGCTATTATCACTCCGTCAAACTGTCGTATCCGACAGAACTCACTATATGTAATCTTCCTTCCGCCAATCCTATTCGTTATAAACGTAATACTGTATCCCAGGATCTCTGCCTGAGACCTGATTCCCTCAAGAACCCTCGCAAAATACTCATGTGTAAGACCCGTGTTAGCCGCATCTACAAACAGAATACCTATGTTATAGGTTCTGTTAGTCTTAAGTGCAACCGCAGCCATGTTAGGTATGTATCCAAGCTCAGCAGCCTTAGCCTTAATCATGGTCTTAGTCTCTTCACTTATATCGCTGTAACCATTGAGCGCCTTACTCACTGTTGCAACAGATACATTACATGCATTCGCTATGTCCTTTACGGATATCATTCCGTCACCGCCTTCCCGAATTGGTATGTAGGATTGCATTGGCAATCTCATCGGTGCCCGCATCACTTAATCGTTTTCGCATGTTTATAGTACATCATTTTGAATATAAAATCAATAGTTTTTTGAAAATTTTTAGTAAATTTGTATATTTTCTTTCTCTTTTATTTCACTCAATGCTTAAATCATTAAGTTTAGAGTTATTTTTGCATATTTTTTGTGCATTTTCACTAATACGTTTTAGCAGAATTACATAGGATTTTACATTATTCTTTCATTAAATCTCCTATATAGATATAAAAAAATGCCGCACCACATTACATAGTACGGCATTTGTCCCAAAATTATTCCCAATATTTTATTGTATTGCAGTCTCAATACTTAATATCAATATTATACGTTAATCTGCGCTGTCATGCCAAGCTCATCCTTGCTGGCTTCAAGTACCGGGTTTATAACTTCATTTAAGAATTCATCAACCTGCTCCTTGGCACGTCCTGTATACTTAGACGGATCCATGGACTTCTTGAGGTCATCAAGAGAAAGATTAAACGCAGGGTCTGCGGCGATAAGCTCAAGAAGATTATTGTCAAGACCTCTCTCCTTGACATTGCGTCCTGCTTCCATAGAAAGTGTTCTTATCTTCTCATGAAGCTCCTGACGGTCGCCGCCTGCCTTTACGGCATCCATCATAATGTTCTCGGTAGCCATGAAAGGAAGCTCTGCCATGATATGCTTCTCAATAACCTTCTCATACACTACAAGTCCGTCAACAACATTCATGTATAAGTCTAAGATACCATCCACAGCAAGGAATGCTTCCGGCACGGACATTCTCTTGTTGGCAGAATCGTCAAGTGTTCTCTCAAACCACTGTGTAGCGGATGTGATCGCAGGATTCATCGCATCAGCCATAACGAAGTTGGCAAGGGAGGCTATTCTCTCACTTCTCATAGGATTTCTCTTGTATGCCATAGCAGATGAACCTATCTGGTTCTTCTCAAACGGCTCCTCAATCTCCTTTAAGTGCTGTAAAAGCCTTATATCATTGGAGAACTTATGTGCACTGGCTGCAATACCTGCAAGAACATTGACAACTCTTGTGTCAACCTTACGCGAATAAGTCTGCCCCGATACAGGATATACGTCCTCAAAGCCCATCTTATTTGCAATCATCTTATCAAGCTTGCGGATTCTGTCATGGTCCCCATCAAAAAGTTCAAGGAAGCTTGCCTGTGTACCTGTTGTACCCTTAGAACCTAAAAGTCTCATAGAGCCGATGAGATAGTCAAGGTCATCAAGGTCAAGCTTCAATTCCATAAGCCAAAGTGTCGCTCTCTTTCCCACCGTAGTAGGCTGTGCCGGCTGAAAATGTGTAAATGCAAGTGTAGGGAGTGCCTTGTACTTATCAGCAAACCTTGCGAGTTCAGCCATAACATTCACAAGCTTCTTTCTCACAAGCTTGAGAGCCTCTGTCATAACAATAAGGTCTGTATTGTCTCCGACATAACAGCTTGTAGCTCCAAGGTGGATGATTCCCTTAGCCTTAGGGCACTGGACACCGTAAGCATACACATGCGACATAACATCATGTCTTACAAGCTTCTCTCTCTCCCTTGCAACATCATAATTGATGTCATCCTGATGAGCCTTAAGCTCCTCTATCTGCTCGTCGGTGATATCAAGACCAAGCTCCTTCTCTGTCTCTGCAAGTGCAATCCAGAGCTTTCTCCAAGTACGGAATTTCTTGTCCGGTGAAAAAATATACTGCATCTCCTTGCTCGCGTATCTCTCAGCGAGTGGGGTCTGATAACGGTCTGTGCTCATTCGTGTATTCTCCTATCTGATTTAATTATCATATTACAATTATCTATTATTTTTGGCCTTAAAACACTATTCATGTTCACCGCGGATGTCCTTATCCGGTGGTGCTATAGGATAGTTTCCGGTAAAACATGCGTCGCAGAAGTCACATTTTTCCTCAACCATATGCTTTAAGTCATTCACATCTATGTAGCCAAGCGAATCGGCACCTATGTACTCGCATATCTGGTCAACAGTGTGTGTGCTCGCTATAAGCTGGTCACTCGATGGAATATCCGTTCCGAAATAGCATGGGTACAAAAATGGTGGTGAAGATATTCTTACATGCACTTCCTTTGCACCCGCATCCTTTAACATCTTGACGATTCTTGCACTGGTGGTTCCTCTTACTATGGAATCATCTATCATAATGACGCGCTTGCCCTTAACCGCCTCAGTAAGCACATTGAGTTTAATCTTTACACTGCTCTCGCGCTGTGCCTGCTTAGGCTTGATGAAGGTACGTCCCACATAGCTGTTCTTGATAAATGCCATTCCATAAGGGATTCCGGACTCTAAAGCGTAGCCCATGGCTGCAACATTTCCTGATTCAGGTACACCGACAACAAGATCCGCATCAACCGGATGGGATTTTGCGAGAAGTCTTCCCGCCATAATTCTGGACATGTACACACTTATGCCATCAATATGACTGTCCGGTCTTGCAAAATAAATGTACTCAAAAATACATTTCTTATGTACAGGCTGACACATGGAGGTGTCGGACTCAATGCGTCCGTCCGCTGTGATTGTCACTATCTCGCCCGGAAGTACATCCCTCACAAATTCCGCTCCTACCGCATCAAGTGCACATGTCTCAGATGACATCACATAGGTATTATCTCTTTTTCCAATGCAAAGAGGCTTAAAACCAAAAGGATCTCTTGCACCAATCATCTTTCGTGGACTCAGGACAATAAGTGAGTAAGCTCCCACAATCTTCTTCATTGCACTTGCAACTGCCTTCTCAACGCTCGTCGTGTTGAGTCGTTCTCTTGCTATATGATAAGCTATAACCTCCGAATCGATTGTAGTCTGGAAAATAGCTCCGGTATACGAAAGCTCCTCCCTCAAATCAACAGCATTGATAAGATTACCGTTATGAGCCATTGCAAGTGTACCCTTGACATAATTGAGAACAAGTGGCTGAGCATTCTCTCTTGTCGAACTTCCCGCTGTTGAATAGCGCACATGTCCGACTCCGATATTGCCCTTGAGCTTTTCCAGATCCTCAGGTGTGAACACCTCATTCACAAGCCCCATATCCTTGTGTGAGAGTACCTTTCCCTTCGGTCCGTTGGTATCACTTACAGCAATACCGCAGCTCTCCTGTCCTCTATGCTGAAGTGCAAACAATCCATAGTATATGGTTGAGGCTACATCCCCGCCATCTAAATCATATACGCCGAAAACTCCACACTCCTCGTGAACCCCATCCTCATCATAGTAGCTGTCCGATATATTATTCATTTTCTGTCCCATATTAGCTCCGCATTATTAAGTTTGACTTACATTTCAATAGACTACAGTGTAAATTCCCTGCCTGTAAGAAGAAGATATGCTTCCTTATACTTATCAACAGTCTTTGTGACAACCTCCTCAGGGAGAAGATAATCGCTGTCCGGGTTAGCCTTTAACCAGTCTCTTACATACTGCTTGTCAAATGACGGCTGTCCCTTGCCTGCCTCATAGCCCTCAAGCGGCCAGAAACGTGAGCTGTCCGGTGTAAGCATCTCATCACCGATTACAACCTCACCATTCTCATCAAGACCGAACTCGAACTTGGTATCAGCAATGATAATGCCCTTGCTGAGTGCATACTCTGCGCACTTCTTGTAGAGTGCGATTGTGCAGTCCTTAATCTTTGCAGCATACTCAAGACCCTTTCCCGGGAACTTCTTCTCAAGTACTTCTATACTTCTTTCATATGAGATATTCTCATCATGGTCACCTATCTCTGCCTTGGTGCTAGGTGTGTAGATTGGCTCAGGGAGCTTCTGTGATTCCTTGAGTCCCTCAGGAAGCTTAATTCCACATACAGTTCCGTTCTTCTTATAGCTCTCCCAGCCGCTTCCCGTGATATATCCACGCACAATACACTCTATAGGGAGCATTGTGAGCTTCTTACACATCATAGCTCTCTTATAAAAACGCTCATCATGGAAAAACTCAGGCATATCATTATTGTCAACTGTAATCATATGATTAGGTACAACATCTTTCGTGTAATCAAACCAAAACTTCGACATCTGTGTCAGAATGGCACCCTTAGCTGTAATCTTGTTCTTTAAAATGTGGTCAAAAGCTGAAATTCTGTCTGTTGCCGCAATGACAAGGTTCTCGCCGATATCATATACCTCTCTGACTTTTCCTTCGTATAATAACTTGAATTCTTCCATCTTTATCCTCTTTTCCGCCCTCCCCGGGCAATATGTGTGGACAGGTGTTATTTTCACGCTCCTGCCTGATATACGTTTTTTAGTATAAAGCATAGGCATACAGAAATCAACTTAGATTTTGCTTCATTTTTTCACAATATTGGATTATAATTTATATATAATTGTCAACAACTGAACAAATATAACCATGCAGGTTCAAAATGCAGCCTTTTCAATGGCATTTTAAAAATTTTATTTAACGGAGGGCATACATGTTAGAAAAAAGAAAAGATCCAAGATTGGAAGCTAAGATGGAGCTTCACATCTCATCACTCTTTAAGCAGGACAATGATTCCATAAAAATCAATTCTCCCATCACGATAACCGATGTGTCCAAGGGCGGTATCGGATTCATCTCCGACGATTTTCTTCCTATAGGATACTATTTTAATGCCGACCTGCAGCTCGGTCATCAGGATGACAAGCTCTACTGCGTCGTAAAGATTGTGCGCAGCCAGCTCATGGACGGAGAAGAGACGCACTATCTGTACGGCTGTGAATTCGTCGGAATGGCACCGGTGTTAGATTATATATTTGATGAGTACGCGCATGAAATTGAGGCTGAAAAGCAATAATATGGTATAAAGCTTAAGCATATCAAGCTACATAGTACATAGTACATAGATATATAAAGCTGCGTGGATATATAAATATATTAAAGCTGCATAAAACTATTGGGTGTCCGGACGACTGCTGCCTGCCGGCTGCTGCCTTCCTTGGCACCCAATAACTCTTTATTGCGGTCTATAGCGATATATTATTGCTGTGCTTGATACTTGATTTTCTCCATCTCCGGGGTAAGGTTGCTTATCACATACAGGAAGTTCATTCCTGCATTCTCAGCCACCTTCCCATCAGAACCATACTCATTTCCCACCATAAGACATTTCTCCGGTGTAATATCAGCCTCAGGATACTTTGCAAACAGATAAGCTGCAAATTCCGCATCCGGTTTCTTAAAGCCTGCATCCGATGATATAGCTATTCCGTCAAAATACCTTACAAGACCAAGCTGCTCAAGCTCCGGCATTGTGAATATTGCCTGTGCATTGGACAAAAGCCATACCTTCACTCCCTGCCTGTTAAGCTCCCCAAGCATATCATACACGCCATCATACACCTTAAAGTACGCTCTCGACTCT
>CAUCXT010000004.1 GCA_958446835.1 uncultured Eubacterium sp. | reverse complement strand
TTAAGGAGTGTGGCGAAGGATCAGAGATAGGAGCGGAGAACGTATGAGAAGAGCGGCAGTTGGAATTATTATTGTCCTTGCAGTTACACTTTCTGCCTGTTCAAATTCGGGAGGAACATTTATAGTAACAAAGAAGGAGAGCAGCAAAGCTGTAGAATCCGGAATAGCGGCTGATACTACAGCTACCATGGCAGAGAATGTTGAGACAACGAAAGATGAGGTTGCTGATGATGTGCAGGGGCTGGCTCTGCTTGGTGGTCAGACATACACAGAGGTTGGACAGCCCGATGCACTGTCTGATGATATAAGTACATATCAGATTCAGATTAATGATTGCGTTATGGAATTTCCGATGGAATATTCAACCTTGCTTGCAAAGGGCTGGAGTGTGAACACTCTATATGGCAATGATACATCGCCATTGTCGAGCGATGACTATGTCATGGTACAGTTTGTGCGTGGAGATATACAGCTTGGATTTCTGGTTTTCAATCCGGATGTTAGTACCAGGAAGGTTAAGGATTGTGTGATAGCCGGTGTTGAGGTAAATCTTCTAGATTATTCTGAGGATGATGTCATCAAGCTTCCAAAGGATGTCACAATCGGCGTTACAGGGCTTGATGATGTTCTTACTATTATGGGAGAACCGGATAAGACAGATGAGTTCCGGTCTGATGATGTAAAGGTAGACTATTGGCAATATGGTGAAATCGAAGATTTTCTAAGTTCAGAACTGAATGGATTGGCAAAGAAACAACTTACGTTTAAAAATGGTGTACTTGTAGATATAAAAATATGCTGTTTTAAAGCAACAGATAACTTTGAGTTTTCTGAGGGTAACCCTTTAATTATCCCTGATTATGAAGTGCCTACAGAACTTACGGACAAACTGTCTGATAATATTGTTTGTTTTGGCGGTGATTTGTATAGACTTCCGGCTCCGGCGTATGCATTTCTTGAGAATGGCTGGGAAATGACGAAGTATTATAAGGAGCTTGACGATGGGGCAGATACAACGATAGCAGGAAAGGATAATATGGATGTCTGCCTTGAGCGGAATGGCGTGAGGGTGAGTGTCAAGTTGTACAACCCAAACGATGAGGCTATTCTGGTGAAGAATACAATGATACATGGAGTGGGAAGCACATATTCATATGGTTCAGTAGAAGAAAGCGTTTCAGAAATTTCAGGTGGCATACATCTGGGGATGGAAGAGGAAGAGCTTGAGAATATATTAATATCTGAAAATATTGAATATGAAAAGGACATTACTACATCGGACGAAGCAGAGGGCAGCAGTGTAACTACACGATTTAAACTCAGCAATTCGGTTGGAAGTGCAATTGTGTGCCAGGATGGGATAGTTACAGCAATCAGATGGAATGTGGAATAGTGAGGTGCCGTGCAGATGAAATATTTTAAAAGATTTTTTGCGTTCTGTATTGCATTTGTTATGTGTGCGGGCATAATGCATGAGGCTGGGGTCGCGTATGCGGCTCCAGGTGTAAAGAATATGACAGTTATGATTTACATGGTGGGGTCTGATTTGGAGTCAACATCGGGCAATGCCTCCGTTGACCTGGCAGAAATGGCGGAGTCAATGGCAGACACAAGGCATAATAATATTATTGTATATGCAGGTGGAGCGTCGGCATGGCAGATAGACGGTCTTTCGGCAGATGAGGATAGTATTCTTAAAGTGTCATCAGGAAATGTATATGTGATTGATACCTTAAAAGCGGCTAATATGGGCGAGGCAGATACACTCAGCTCATTCATAAATTACTGCTATGACAATTATAACAGTGACAGCTATTCACTTATCTTGTGGGATCATGGCGGAGGTGCTGTTGTAGGCTTTGGATATGATGAGAATTATGAGGATAGCCTATCGCTTGATGAATTGCAGGCAGCACTTGAAAATTCGGTTGGAATACATGATAAAAAGCTGGAACTTGTAGGCTTCGATGCATGTCTTATGAGTTCACTGGAGGTAGCAGATGTTCTGGAGCCGTATGCAAATTATATGGTTGGCTCACAGGAGACAGAGCCGGGGTGGGGATGGGATTATTCGTTCCTGTCATGTCTCACTGATAAGCCTATAGACGGCGAGGAGCTTGCAAAAAATATAATTGATTACTACATGGAATTCGGCGAGATGGCATTTGAAATGTATCCTCAGTTATATTGCGACCTGACACTTTCATGTGTGGACTTGACAAAATATAGTGCTGTCGAGGAAGCGCTCAACGTCTTTTTTTCCTCATTGGAGGAGGGGTTGACAGTAGAAAATTATCCAAAGGTTTCCGGGACATGCAGCCGGCTCAAGGGCTTTGGAGAATTTTCGTCAAACCACAGCTATGGTATGCTTGACAGTGTAAATCTTATAGAATCCTTGGCTAAGATGCAGGTAGCGGACGGAGCACAGAAGCTTCTGAATGCGATTGATGATATGGTGGTGTACTCATCAGGAAATGTTGATGACGCGGAGGGCATATCAATCTGTTATCCGAATAAAACAGATGATATATACAGAAGCGTGTATATGTACATATCAGAACAGGTGGATTTTTCAGAGGGTTATCGCAGTTTTATTTCCAATATATATGATATGGATAATGGAAATAATGACGGCAGAGCCATGGATTTGTCCGATGTTACCAGTAATGTTGACAAGATTGAGAAAGCTGACAGCAGTTCAGTCTATGATGTGAAGCTTCAATTAAGTGAGGAGCAGTTAAGCAATATATCCAATATAAATGCTTTTATAGTAGTGGATACTAAAAAGATAGGCTGGAGAAAAAAACAGGATACACAAGAGGCTAATGATACATATATGGTTGTGTATTTTGGTAGGAATGTTCCTATTGATGAGAATGGTTCAGCACATCTATATTATGCGAATAAGGCAATATATGCAAAAGATGCACTCACGGAGGAAGTGACAGAGACACCTCTGCTTATGCTTGAAGATAATGTTCAGGCGGACGAAAAAAGATATACTGTTAACACAGTACTTTCTAGATATGGATATGTGTTCAAATGGAAGCAGGACATCGCTGAATTGCAGGTATATGTCGATGATGAAAATTCGGATGTATTGATTGGTGGCGTTGTTCTCCATTCGGAATCAGAGACTCCTAATAAGCAATTATTATGTATAGACAATTATGACAAAATAGAGGTTGTGCCGACCGAATACTATCTGACAAGGGATGACGATGGGAAATTACTTCCGATATATGATTGGGAAGAGACCGGAGATATATGGGGCTATAGCTTGCCATGTGCGTACTTTCAGCTTGTGAGTAAACCGATTGAAAATCCGGAATGTTTCTATTGTATGTTTGTGATATACGATAATCAGGGAAATGCGACGGCAACGGAACTGATTCCGTTAGCTGATACAGTTAGCAACTAAAAAATAGCAGAGTAGGTGAAATTTAAAATTGGATACACAAGCTTTAATTGATTGTTTTAATGATACCATGGCATATTCTCTTAATGGAAAACTCAGAGGAAAAACTGCAAGGGCTGTAAGGTCATGTAAGGTCTATAAAGAAGGTTTTTGCGCTAAGCGTCGAAAGAACAGTAGTGCAAAGGCAGATATCATTGTTGAGAAGTGCACAAGCTTTGAGGCAGCTAAAAATTATATTGAGCATGGCAGGACAGCCGTGCTCAATTTTGCTAATCCGGTTCAGGCGGGTGGCGGAGTGGAAAGAGGTGCCATGACACAGGAGGAATGTCTGTGCAGGAGCAGCAACCTGTTCGCGTGTATTTCGGCGGACAGAGTGCGTGAGGATTTTTATAATTACCACATAAATAATAGTAATAATATGAATTCGGACAGGCTCATATATACTAGCAACGTAACTGTATTCAAGTCCGACGATGCCATTCCGGTGCTGCTTGATAAGAAGGCTTGGTATGAGGTGGATGTCGTAACCTGCGCGGCTCCGTATCTGGGTGGGCTTGACTGTATAGATGCCGCCGAACTCAAGCGCATAATCAGAAATCGTGTAAGAAATATATTCGAGGCTGCGCTTGACAATAAGGTATCGGTGCTTATACTGGGCGCATTCGGCTGTGGGGCATTCTATAATCCGCCTGAGCTAGTTGCGGAGGCTTTCAATGAGATAATCATTGAGGAGCACTACAGAGATTTCTTGAAGAAAATAGTGTTCGCTATAAAGGCTGATGACGAAAAGGGCATGCACAATTATAATGCGTTCGCCGCGGAGCTTGGGGCAGGTGACAGGCTGGCGGATTTCGCCGGAAAACGATTTTCTATTTTCGGGGATTCAATAAGCACACTTGAGGGGTACAATCCTAGCGGATATGAGGTGTTTTATAACCGTGACCTGGCAAAGCAGCAGGGTATCAATTCGCCGTCCGATACATGGTGGGGTACCGTCATAGATTATCTGGGCGGAAGTCTGCTGGTGAACAATTCATGGTCGGGCTGCAAAGTAGCCCAGTCTAAGTACGATACGTCGGATGATTCTGCCGGCTGCAGCATATCGCGGACAAAGAATCTGCATACCAAGGACGGAACACCCGATTATATCATAATATATATGGGATTTAATGACTGGGGGTGCGGAGTGTATGTCGGAGAAGAAAATGGAGCAGATAATTGTGAGGAATTTGCGGCGGCTTACAGGGTTATGCTTCAGCGAATCAAGTCCAACTATCCTGAGACTACGATATATTGTTGTACATTATGCAAGACCTGTATGGTCGCAGATTCATCATTTGCCTTTCCGGAGAGCTTCGGCGGGGTACATATTGAGGAATACAACCGTGCTATAAGGCGTGTGTGTACCAGTGAATCGTGTAAGCTGTTAGACTTGTATTCATATAATATTCCGTATGATTCGATTGATGGAACGCACCCTACCAAGGATGGCATGAAGACACTTGCCGGGCTGGTGGGTAGAGCCGTTTTACAATGAGAAACAAAATGTGTTTTGAAAGGAGATAAAATGACGCAATATGAGACCACTGTACAAGTACCGGTTCCGGTATATGTATTATTTTATTGTTTAAATTGTTGTGCATATGTTTTGAAAAAAGAAACGATGTATGTAACTGGCAAGGCAGTAGGAGTTTTTAATTCTCAAAAGTATAAAGAAGAAAGACATGAGAAAGCCAGAATGAATGCGGAGGCAGCAGTTGAACCAAGTATTAATAATTATATTAAACATATAAATGAAGAAAATCTATTTTATAAAGGTATAGGTGCTTGTTGTCCGGTATGTGGGAAAAAAGCGCCATGGGATATGCTTGAAGATTACGTTACGTTTTTCAGCATATTGGTTTTGCTGATACTTCACATAGCAGGATTTTACAATGGATATCATTTGTGGGTTACAATTGTTTCAGCTTTGCTCATAGTATACAAAATACATAAAATTAAAGTCAAAAATAAACGAAATCTATATTTGCTTGATATAATCGAAAATATGCCATCAGAGGCATTGCCTATAATTTTTGCCACGAAACCAGAGCAGGAGGAGGCACTTGAGGCAAGAAAAAATATTGGTTTGAGTAGGCAGAAAAATGGTTTAACTCAGAATAGATTGTATTATACAAAACAGTGTGAAAAAGCAGTAATTAAACTTATCCTGGCAGATATGATAATCTGTGGTATTGCCGCAATATTTTTAGTAAGCTGACATTTATATTTTTAATATGAAATCAAAGCAGTGTGTCAATGAGATAGTCTGCGCATAAAGCTTCTGATAAAAAATATATATGTATAATGGAGATGAAAATATTAAATTAATAATAGGTAATATAAAGAGGGGCTTAGAAATACCGGCATAACAGGTGGCTTGGAAATGAGGATTTTATGAACAATAGCGTGTATGATGAGATGTTGCCGGTCGGCACTGTTCTGAAAGGGTGCTATGAAATCACAGAAAGGGTGGGAAGACACCACGTTGGATGGGAATACAGGGCAATCGACAGGAATAAGTGGCTTGAGTGCAGAATAAGAGAGTTCTTTTTGGACGGCTACATGACGAGAGCACAGGGCGAAAAAGATGTGCAGTTGCAACGCGGCATACGAATACGCAATCATTACGAAAATTTAAAAAAATTTTTTGTAGATAAGGCGTGGCTTATGTGCAGTGTTCAGGGAAACCCTAATATACTTAGCGTGTATGATGTATTTTGTGAAAACAATACAGCATATTATGTGTCCGAGGCTGTGAATGCAGTCACTCTGGAAAATTATTGTAGGACAAGGGGCTGCCTGGATGAAATGGAAATCAAGTATATTACATGCCAGCTATGCAGTGCCCTGAAAGAGCTGCACAAAAAATCCATTCTGCACTTAAATATAGTTCCACAGCATATATTGATTTGCAGTGATAAGAAGGCTTATGAAAATGTCAAGCTGATTGTTAATGATGAATGTAAGCTTGTTGATAAAGATTTTTATAAAGAGCCCAAAATACTGGTGTGTATGTATCCCGGCTACTGCGCACCTGAGACATATGAGTATGTACGAGAGACAGGGATATGGACGGACATATATATGCTTGGAGCCGTTACGTATAAAATGGCTACCGGTGAAAATCCGGATGAGGCAACAAACAGGTATATATGTGATAAGATGAAATCACCGCATGAACTCAATCCGCAGATTTCTAAGGAATTTTCTGATGTAATTATGCGAGCGATGGAGCTTAAATACCAAAAGAGATACCGCGATGAGGACAGGCTTATGCGGGATATTAAAAAATGTGATAAAAAATACTTATAATGGATTAACAAATATCCCAAGGAGCCAGTGTTTTACGCCTTTCAAAAACCATCAAGTTGCATGGAAAACAATCCACAGTAGTTCAAATGGTATAGTAGACAGTACTTTGAGAGTGACTATAAACACCCTTGTTTTGAATTAATATCTATGCTATAATAGACAGCAACCAGTCTATGGATATGATAAGGAGAAACAAAAGAAATGGCTTATGAATCAGAGCATAATGGAATACATCAACGTATGGCAAATATAAAGAAGTGTATAAAAGCAGTGTGGGGGTCTAAGGCATTTCCGTATATTGTTGTAGCTGTCTTGTCTGCATTGTACTTTATCTATTTATATGGGACTAATGTTTTGAATCCGACATATGTTGACTGGCTTTTAAATGGCGATGATACAACGCAGCATTACATAGGCTGGTGTGGATATAGAAATGGAAAATGGACATTTCCGATTGGAAATACAGACCAGCTTATGCACCCGAACAGTTCATCTGTTATTTTTACGGATTCAATTCCGCTGTTTGCTGTTTTTTTCAAGTTTTTGTCACCTATTTTACCGGTACGATTTCAATATTTTGGTTTTTGGGGACTTTTTTGTTTCTGCATGCAAGGACTTATCGGTGCAAGGATAATCAATAGATTTACTGAATCAAGATGTAAAATTATACTTAGCGGGATATTGATTTTGATGGCGCCTGTTATGATACATAGAATGTTTGGTCACACGGCTCTTGCAGGACATTGGCTTATTCTTTTGGCGTTAGATAATTTTTTTGAGGATGCATGCAGAACTGTGGAGGATAGTTCAGGCAATAGTTTTATCCGGAATAAAAAAATATATTATAGATGGGCGATTACAGGAGCATTGTGTGCGTCAGTACATATCTACTTTATTCCGATGTGCGGCATTATTCTTGTCGGCAGTGTTGTGATGCATGTTTTAAAGTATAAGAAACCGCTGGATGGATTGTTTATGCTGCTGTCATATATTTTATCGTGTGTGCTCATTATATGGGTTTTGGGCGGTATGACGGCAAGTACAGATAATGTCGCTACAGGATTGGGAGAGCTTAGTTTCAATCTGAATGGATTGTACAATCCACAGGAATGGTATTGGTCAAGATATATTAAGAATCTTGATTTATATGGTAATTTCCAGTATGAAGGTTTTTCCTATATGGGATTGGGCTGCCTTTTTATATTTATCATTTCTTGTTTTATATTATTAAATGTTGAAAATGTTGGAAAACGCATTAAAGGACAATGGCAATCAGTATTGGGAGTTATCATAATACTTATTGTTGCCGTTATTGTTGCTGCTTCTCCGGTAGTGACAAAAGATTCCAATATTGTATTTCAATATAATATTCCTACATGGCTGCATGACTTATGGAGCACTTTTAGGTCATCTGGGCGTTTTGCATGGATTATGGTGTATACGCTTGTTGTTTGTGCATGCATTGTCACGGCAAAATTTGCAAATGCGCGGATTGGGATTGCCGCTATTGCCCTGGCGGTTTTTCTTCAGTATCAGGACCTGGGAATGGTACGAATATTAAAGCATATGAATTTTTCTGAAAAGACTATACATGAGAGTCAGCTTCAGAATGAAGCTTTTTGGGATACGATTGCTAAGGATCCAGAAATAGATGATATTGTTTTTACGAGTAGTTTCTATGAGATGGACCATGGCAAAGCTTATGATATAGCACAACTTGCATTTGATAATTCCAAGACCATAAGTAATTTTTGCCTTGCAAGAGAAATGGATTATTCGGAGGCTATGCGTGAAGCATTGGAGACTCTTGATTCATCGGATATCTTTGTGTTCAGACTTGAGGATAATGAACTTTGCCGTCAATATGATTTATATTATTATTTTATCGATGAGCTGATAATCGGATGCTCTAAGAAAATAGGAGATTTTGAGACGGTGAGCTTTAATTAGGAGCAAGTTGGAGCTAAAAATAGATAGGATAACAATTATGGAGTCTGTGGTCTGTAAATAAGGATTTTTCCTCATAGATTCAACAGGTTTGGTAAGTAAATTTCATACACTTTGTAAAAGAAAAAATGCCGGGTGCATGATTTTTAAATCATACACCCCGACATTTTTTATATAACTAAATATTCATATACTCTAATGTCTATGTTGTCACCAAAGAGTTCTTGAGCAGCTCATAGACCTTCTCCGCGCTACAGTCATCAGGCATGGACGCTATAATATCGTAGATGGACTGTATAGTGTCGGTTGATTCCTCAAGCATATCTGCGGTCTGTTCGACAGAGCAGCCCTTCTGAAATTTCTTGATTGTCTGGTTTATCAACTTTAATGTGTTACCTTTTTGCTCTCCATCACGAAGTCCTTCACGCACTCCGGACATTCTGTGGTCTTCCCATGCATTACCCATATTCAATTCCTCCTCATTATCATTTATAGAAACATTAAACCTTGTAAATGCGTTGATTGCCCTTACGGCTTCCGCCTCTATATGGTCAAATTTATGGTTCTCCTTAAAAAGCTTTCCCATTGCAGCTTCGTCGGAGGCATATTTTATAACCTCAAGAACCATTCCGAGGGACGTCTTAAACTTTTCAAAATCCGTGATTTCGCATGGAGCTATAAGATTCAGCTTATAGTCCTGTATATATTTGCGGAGAGGAAGTGTATCGGTTTTCTTAAAGCCGGAGAGGAACTCAGCGTGTCTGCTGTATTCTTTGTTGTTGTGGTGCTGTCGGTCAGCAGCCGCAGCCTGCCTGCTGTAGTTGATGGCATCATACAGCATGTCTTTGACAGGCATTGCATAATGTATCTCCGACTGGTTTTCAATACCTATTATAACATACACACACCGGTCTGTGTACCTTATTATTGCACGTTTCAGGATGTCTATAATATAGACAGTAAGCTTAATAAATATTATGCTATAATTTAAGTGAATAAATGTTGCCGAAAGCGCATTGCTAAAGATGATACATTATGCTATCATGTACATATTGAAAATTAGGGAAATATACATCGTGATGTAGTGAGGGAGGGTGTGCTATGGAATACAGAATAAGTATCGGGAAACAGAATTTTGCGGATATGAGACAAAATAAATGTTTCTTTATTGATAAATCGAATTTTATAAGGGAATGGTGGGATTCAGGGGATGATGTCACACTTATAACCCGTCCACGCCGTTTCGGTAAGACACTGAACCTGAGCATGCTTGAATGTTTTTTCTCTAACCGTTATGAAAACAGAGGGGATTTATTTGAAGGGCTGTCAATATGGAGGGATGATGAATACAGGCGGATACAGGGAACGTATCCGGTGATTTTTTTAAGCTTTGCGGATGTCAAGGCTGATAATATTCAGGATGCCAAGCTTCAAGTGAAGATGAAGATTGAGGAACTGTACAGAAATAATCGGTATTTGCTAGATAACGCAACATTTGATGATGATGAGAAGCTTGGATTCAGACAGATAAATATGGATATGAATGACGCAGTGTGTTCAATGAGCCTCAAGCAGTTATGCAATTATTTTGAAAAATACTATGGGAAAAAGACAATTATTTTTCTTGATGAGTATGACACACCAATGCAGGAGGCGTATATACACGGATACTGGGATGGTTTTACAGCTTTTCTGCGAAGCCTTTTTAACGCTACATTCAAGACGAATCCATACCTTGAACGTGCTGTGATGACAGGCATTACAAGGGTGTCGAAGGAGTCAATGTTCTCAGACCTCAATAACCTTAATGTGATCACCACCACGTCGGATGAGTACAGTGCATGTTTTGGATTTACTGAGGAGGAAGTGTTTGTTTCGCTTGATATGTTTGGGCTATCGGGTAAAAAGGATGAGGTTAAGAAGTGGTATGATGGTTTTACATTCGGCTCACATAGGGATATCTACAATCCATGGTCTATAACGAACTATCTTGATAAAAAGAGACTTGCGCCATACTGGGCGTCCACTAGTTCTAATGGGCTGGTAAGCCGTCTTTTGCAGACTGCGTCGGCACAGATTAAGGAGCTTATGGAAGAGCTGCTAAGAGGAAAAAGCATTGTTGTCAATTTCGACGAGCAGATTGTATTTAATCAACTTGATACGAATGAGAGTGCAATATGGAGCCTGCTGGTGGCAGGCGGCTATCTTAAGGTCAATGATGTGGAATATCGCGGGGAACTTTTGGAGCCGTGGTATCACCTTTCGATTACCAACCTTGAGACTATGAGCATGTTTTCATGTATGTTTAAGGGTTGGTTTGGCAGGTCATTATCCAATTATAATGCTTTTGTGGCGGCACTGCTTAGCGGAAAACTTAAAGAAATGAATATCTATATGAACGAAGTTGCATTGTCGACATTCAGCAGCTTTGACATGGGTACACATCCTTCCGAGAGAACACAGCCTGAACGCTTTTATCACGGATTTGTCCTTGGTCTGTTGGTTGAACTGCGTGACAGCTATGAGGTCAAATCCAACCGCGAAAGCGGATACGGAAGATACGATATAATGCTTGTTCCAAGGAATAATAATGCCGGCAACGCTGTTGTGCTTGAATTTAAGGTGTTCGATTCAGAGCTTGAAGAATCACTTGAAGCTACCGCAAAGTCCGCACTCAGGCAGATAGAAGAGAAGGATTATGACGCTGAGCTGATTTCAATGGGTATTCCGAAGGAGCGGATAAGGCATTATGGCTTTGCCTTTGAGGGAAAAAAAGTACTTATAATGGAATAATGTCGGGACAGAGGTGTGGTCCCGTGTCCCACGAAACAGGGACACGAACCAGACCCCCTGTCCCAGAATTTTAAATTACATATATTTTACATAACTTACACCCGATTGTGATAGTTAAAAATCAATCTGCTATCTATACTTGGCTTATAGAAACGGATTGGAATTTGCTATTGCATTAAGGAGGGATTGTTATGCCGTCGACATACGCACATTATAGAATGGGAAAAGAAGTTGCAGAAGAGCTTACAGGGGAGGCGTGGCACACACTTAGTATGTACCGCCAGCTATATATTATAGGGCTTCATGGACCGGACATTTTGTTTTATTATAAACCACTTAAATCCAATGTGATAAATGGTATTGGGTATGGAATGCATTGCAGACCGGGAGTTGAGTTTTTCGAGCATGCTGTAAAGGTGATAGAGAACAAAGATAATAAGGCACCGTACCTTGCGTATATGTATGGCGTAATGTGTCATTTTGCGCTTGACGTGACATGCCATGGTTATATAGATGAGAAGATAGAAAAAAGTGGGGTGTCACATGCGGAGATAGAGGTTGAGTTTGACAGAATGCTTATGCTGAAGGATGGCTTTGACCCTGTAAGACATTCGCTCACCGACCATATTGTACCAAGTATGAGGAATGCTAAGGTTATAAGCTGCTTCTATGAGGGAACTACACCTGAACAGGTTATGCAGGCACTTGAAGGAATGATAAAGTATAACAGACTTCTGCTTGCACCGTCTGGACTTAAGAGAATGTTTGTGGATGGATTGCTTAAGCTTTCCGGAAATTATAAGGAAATGCACGGACTTATGGTGAATTACAATGCTAATCCGCTCTGCAAGGACAGCAATGAAAAGCTTATGGGACTGTATGGTAAAGCAAAGAAGCTTGCTGTACAGCTTATAAATGAGTACAGTGCTATCGATGACTGGAATCCGATTTATGAATATACGTTTGGCTCTAAGCTGATAGATGAGAATAATGATGACACTTTATATAGCACAGACTCTAAAAAAGGCAATGAGATGTCAAATGTATTCGATAGTGCAAAACAGCAGGGCTGTCACGTTGTAAAGGGTGGTATGTCGGCATAACATTAAAATCCTATTGACATAGTGTGAATAAACAAATAAAATAATATTTCAGAGTAAGAGGTGTCAAAATTGTTTTGACACCTTGATTTTTGTTGTGTAAACAGTAGAAGCCATGCGTGGCAGCAGGCTGTGTATTGCTTTGACAGGTAAAAGAAAGAGAGTGTGAAATAGTTTTGGGTAATAATATGGTTTTTGATGGTGCAATGGAAAATAGCACGCCTGAGCTTGAGATAGACATAAGTGAGCTTTCAAAATACATGGAGGATGGCTATGAACTCATCGATGTCAGGGATGAGCTTTCCTTTGCGTACGGCAATATTAAGGGCAGTGTGAATATACCGGGCGAGAAACTGCTTGAAAATGCGGAAGATTATGCCGGAAGGAAGCTTCTTTTGTACTGCAAAAGAGGTGAGACAAGCTTAGAGCTTGCTGAGGCGTTACATGAGCAGGGGATTGACGTGCTGAGCCTTAAGGGCGGATATATTGCATGGCTGATGGCGGACATTAAGAAGATGAGCGCTGAAAAGAGCGATGCCGATTTTGCTGCTGAGGTTGAGGAAAGCATAAGAAAGCGCTTCAAGAAGTCAATCTGGTCGAAATTTACGAAGGCGATAAATGAGTACGAGCTTGTGAAGGAGGGAGACTGCGTTGCAGTGTGTATCTCCGGTGGCAAGGATTCAATGCTCATGGCTAAGCTTTTTCAGGAGCTAAAGCGCCACAACAAGTTTCCGTTTGAGGTTAAGTTCCTTATAATGGACCCTGGCTACAGCCCAGAGAACAGAAAGCTCATTGAGAGCAACGCCAAAAGACTTAATATCCCGGTTACCATATTTGAGTCGGATATATTTGAGTCGGTGTTCAATGTGGAAAAGTCACCGTGCTATCTGTGTGCGCGCATGCGCCGCGGACACCTCTACAGCAAGGCGAAGGAGCTTGGCTGTAACAAGATTGCGCTTGGTCATCATTACGATGATGTTATAGAGACTATACTCATGGGAATGCTCTATGGTGCACAGATGCAGACTATGATGCCTAAGCTTCACAGCACGAATTTTGAGGGAATGGAGCTTATCAGACCGTTGTATCTCATACGTGAGGATGATATCAAGGCTTGGCGCGATGCGAACAATCTCAAGTTTATCCAGTGTGCCTGCAAGTTTACGGATACATGTTCATCCTGTGCGGAGGACGGTCAGAGCAAGTCGAAGCGGCTTGAGGTAAAGAAGCTTATCGCAGAGCTTAAGAAAACGAATCCTTTTGTTGAGGGCAATATTTTTAAGAGTGTTGAGAATGTCAATCTGAGCACGATTGTCGCGTATAAGCAGAACGGTGTGAGACATCATTTCCTTGACACCTACGATGACGTGACGGAAACGCAGAGCAGTTCTGAGGAATAATAGATAACAAAAGAAGCCTCATCCTACATTGCATATTGATGTATGCATTGTGGGATGAGGCTTTTTAAATTATATGTCAATCTTTTTGTCTAGTTCTTTGCAAACTCCTCAAGTACAAGTCCCTTGTTTCGTTCACATACCATGTTGATACTCCACTCATTTACGAAGAGAAGGAGAGGTCTGTCCTTTAAGTCCTTAATCTTCTTCATGTCGGAGGTGCCGGCAATACGTGTGAGGTCAACAGTGCTCTCAGGTGAAATCCAGCGTATATATTCGTAAGGAAGCGGTTCAAGACGGATTTCTACGCCATACTCGCTTTCAAGACGGAACTTAAGTACATCGAACTGAAGGACGCCGACAACGCCGACGATGATTTCCTCCATACCGGTGTTGAACTCCTGGAATATCTGAATTGCACCTTCCTGTGCAATCTGGTTGACTCCCTTTATGAACTGCTTGCGCTTCATGGTGTCAATCTGGCGTACCCTTGCAAAATGTTCAGGTGCGAACGTTGGAATACCCTCATATTGAAACTTCTTGTTGGAGAGACAGAGCGTGTCACCGATTGAGAAGATACCCGGGTCGAACACGCCGATGATATCTCCTGCGTATGCTTCATCGATTATCTTTCTCTCAGATGCCATGAGCTGTTGCGGCTGTGAGAGCTTGACCTTCCTGCCGCCCTGAACATGGTTGACCTCCATGCCTGCCTCGAACTTGCCTGAGCAGATACGCATGAATGCAATTCGGTCGCGGTGTGCCTTGTTCATGTTAGCCTGAATCTTGAATACGAACGCTGAGAAATCCTCTGTAAATGGGTCTATCAGACCTTCGTTGGACATTCTAGGAAGCGGGGAGTAGGTCATCTTTAAGAAGTGCTTTAAAAATGTCTCCACACCGAAGTTGGTGAGTGCCGAACCGAAGAATACAGGTGATAATTCACCGGCGCTTACCTTTTCCTGATCAAATTCTGCACTGGCGCCGTCAAGAAGCTCGATATCCTCCAGTAGCTTATCATAGAAAGCGGAACCAAGTTCATCCTTGAGTGCCGGGTCATCGATTCCGATGGTGGTTGTGTCAACCTCCTTCTGACCATTCATCTCAGCCTTGAAGGTTGAGACGCGGCGTTCGTTTCTCTCATATACTCCCTTAAATTCTTTTCCGGAACCGATTGGCCAGTTCATAGGACAAGTAGCTATTCCAAGTATGCTCTCAATCTCATCGCAGAGCTCGAATGGGTCATTTGCCTCACGATCCATCTTGTTGATGAAGGTAAAAATAGGTATATGGCGCATAACGCATACCTTGAAAAGCTTGATTGTCTGCTTCTCAACACCCTTGGAGGCATCGATTACCATGACTGCGGAATCGGCTGCCATGAGTGTACGGTAGGTATCCTCGGAGAAGTCCTGATGTCCCGGAGTATCAAGAATGTTGATACAGTAGCCGTCATAGTTGAACTGTAGTACTGATGATGTGACGGAAATACCACGTTGCTTCTCAATCTCCATCCAGTCTGATACGGCGTGCTTAGCCGTCTTTTTTCCCTTTACCGAACCGGCAAGGTTGATCGCACCGCCGTAGAGAAGGAACTTCTCTGTGAGGGTGGTCTTACCTGCATCAGGGTGGGAGATAATGGCGAAGGTTCGCCTCTTGTTAATTTCACTTTTTAAATCTGCCATTTTAAAATCTGTCTCCTTTTATATCTGAAATGTCTTTATAATTCGATGTAATCCGGTTTTTATAAATAAAAACGTAATATGACTAAGCTGTTTCTAATCCGGTTTATTTTATAAAATCCTTGCGCATAGGATTGAACACATCCACAAGCTTGCCTGCCTCAAGGCATGTGACACCGTGGCGCACATTTGAAGGCATGTATACGCTGTCACCCTTGTTTACAATCCTTGTCTCATCGCCGATTGTGAATTCGAAGCTGCCTTCTGCAATATATGTTATCTGTAGGTGCTCGTGCTGATGAAAATTGCCCTTGGCGCCTTTTTCGAATGTGATCTCACACATCATAAGCTCCTCTGAATAGGTGAGCACCTTTCTTGAAACACCCGGCTCACAAGGTGTTGCTGTTACTTCGTTATTATATGCAAACATATTTGTCCTTTCTGTGCAGGCATAGTGCCAAATGCTTTACTTTAACGTCAAATACCTAAACGGTCATACTTTTTTATCATAGCATAAAATGCTTATGTTGAAAATAAGCAAAATTAATAAATTGACATGATTTTTGCAAAATGATAAGCTGTTATTGCACAGAATAAGGGAGTTCAGGGTGGATTCTGTGTGGCATTGATAATATAGTTTTGGCAATGAAATGGTGGGATGGAAAAGTTATGTTGGCGATAGAAAGAAGAAATGCAATATTGGCTAAGCTCCAGGAAGAGAGAAAGGTTGTGGTAAGCGACTTAAGTGAGCTGTACAATGTGACTGAGGAGACGATAAGAAGGGATCTCGAGAAGCTTGAAGCGGAAGGGCTTGCAAAAAAGACGTACGGCGGAGCTGTGATAAATGAGAGCCTTAATGTGGAGCTTCCGTATATAGTGCGCAAAAAATCCAATGTCGCAGGCAAACAGGTGATAGGGGAAATGCTTGCAAAGCTGATTTCGGACGGAGACCATATCATACTTGATGCCAGCTCAACGGCTCTGTTCGTCGCAAAGAGCATAAAAAATAAAAAGAATCTCACGGTTATCACCAACTCAATAGAGATTATGATAGAGCTTTCGGACAGAAAGGGCTGGAAAATTCTTTCCACAGGGGGGCTTATGAAGGATGGGGCGCTTTCGTTTGTCGGCTATCAGACCGTACGTATGATAAACTCCTTCAATGTCGATAAAGCTATCTTTTCGGTAAAGGGAATTGATATACAGCACGGAATGACGGATTCAAATGAGAGCGAAGCGCAGGTCAAGATGGCGCTGCTTCAGGCTGCGAAGAAGAAAATCCTTGCAGTGGACAGCTCTAAGTTCAACAAGATTTCTTTTACGAAGGTCGGGGAGCTGAAAGAAGTGGACATGGTCATCACGGACAGAAAGCCGTCCGAGGAATGGCTCAGCAAGTTTGAGGCGGAAGGAATAGATGTTATTTTTCCGGAAGAATAGAGCTGCCGGAAAAATCTTATAAAATAATAAAATTTCTAAAAATTTAGTTGTCTTTTTATTAAAAATATAATAAAATACATGTGGCAACGTGAAAGAATGTCTGCCATAGAGAGGGAGAAAGATAAAATGAGAGAAATGATTTTTAGAAATTTTAGTGACATGAATATATATCAATTCATAGTATGGTTTTTTACCTACAGCTTTCTGGGCTGGTGTATGGAATGTGTGGTTATCAGGGTTCAGCTTGGATATTGGGAGAACAGAGGCTTTGCAAAACTTCCTTTTTGCGTGATATACGGCTTCGGCTGTCTGGGCGCATTTACATTGTTTGCTCCATTTGCGAACAATCCGCTTGCACTTTTTTTTGCAGGCAGTATAGGCGGAACTATTTTTGAGTATATAGTGGCGATGGTAATGATTAAGCTGTTTGGGGAGCTCTGGTGGAATTATGACCATAAGAGATTTAACTACAAGGGAATACTTTGTCTGCAGAGCTCACTTGCGTGGGGTGTAATATGTGTATTGCTGTTTATGGTTATTAATGTTAGAATAAAGTTTATGGTGCATGCTATCAATCCTATGGTGGTAAGACCACTTGCTGTGCTGCTTTTTGTGTCCTACACGGTGGATTTTGTACATCAGTTTTACCGTTCGCTCAGGGATAAGAATGAGGGAAACAACACGGAGAAGATGGCATAGCATACTTAAAATTGAAAAGAGCATGGTTGATGAAGAATCTTCTTAAGGATAATTTTACACTTTTAAAAAAATGCGGAAAGACACTGGTGATATTCGAACTGATCTACAAGATGGTTGCGGTGGCAGTGTTTTATCCGCTTTTTTTGCTTTTATTTAAGCTTAGTTTTAAAATTGTGGGTATAAAATACCTGACTAATGGATATATTGTCCGATATTTTACTAACCCGTTTATAATTGCAATGATTGTTCTGCTTGTATTTCTGGCTGCAATATATAACTTCTTTGAGAAATGCTGTATGTCCGTTGCTATAGAAGCGGGGGTTGTTGGAAAAAAAATTGGCATATATGATATGTTCTACGCAGGTATGCGTAATTTCCGTTCCAAATTTAAGCTGCACAATATTTCTATGATACTGTATGAGATATTTTTATTTCCGTTTTCTAATATTATAATTCTCGGACTTGTGATGGTAAACCTGACATTTCCGGAGTATATTACAAGAGCATTCGGCAATAAAAACATAATGTATCTTATAATAGTGCTTGCATGTTTTGTCTTATTTGCACTGGCTATTAGAGAGATATTTACACCTAATTATCTTATATATGGAAGTGAGAATGTAAAGGACGCATATAAAAGGAGTGCCTCACTGCTTCACAGAAGGACATTGAGAACGATTATTCTGATGCTGTTCTGGAATATTATGATAATGGCTGCGGTGGGAGTTTTGTTCCTTTTGATTTCTTTGATTGTGATTGGCGGGAGTCTGCTGCTGAATTTTACAAGAGCGGGAGTGGCTATATATCTCACTGTAATCAAGGGATTTAAGAATATTATAACTTTTATACTTGTGCTGATATCAACACCGGCTTCATATCTTGTTATTTCCAGCATGTTCTTCCGCTACAGGAAGGAAATCGGAAGAGTATGGAGGGTATCTGAAAATACGCAGGAGGTTATAGATAATCCTGTGTACCTTAAACTTCCTCTTAAGGTGGGCATAGTGGCAGGGACAGTCATATCAGGTATAATGATATGCGTGTACATATTCGTTGGAACTGCCAAAAATCCATTCGATAAGGTAGAGCTATTAAAGGTTCCCGAAATAAGCGCACATAGGGGAAGCTCAGGGCTGGCACCGGAGAATACTATGTCTGCGTTTAAACAGGCACTTTATGATTTGGCAGATTATGTGGAACTTGATGTTCATCTTACCTCCGATAATGTCGTGGTGGTTATGCATGACTCAAATTTAAAGAGAACAACCGGAGTCAATAAAAATATATGGCAGGTATCCTATGATAGAATCAAGGAACTTGATGCCGGGAGCTGGTTCTCTGCCGATTTTGCCGGAGAGCAGGTTCCTACACTTGAAGAGGTTATAAAGGAAATCGGGCCACTGGTAAAACTTAATATTGAGATTAAATATAATAAAAGGGAAAGGGGTCTGACAGAGGCAGTTGTGGATATAATCGAACGCAACGGATTCGAGGACAGGTGCGTTGTGACATCATCTGATTATTCCGTTCTATCCGAAGTCAAGAAGCTTAACAGTGATATTAAAACAGGATATGTGTTGTCTGCAGCTTATGGGGCATACTACTCAATAAGCTATGTCGATGTTATAAGTATCAACTATACTTTTGTGAACAAGGCACTTGTTGATTCTGTCCACAGATATGGAAAGGAACTGTATGTATGGACCGTGAACGCGCCATCGATAGTGAAGTCGCTTGCCAACATGGGCGTAGATAATATTATTACAGATAATCCGGTTATGGCAAGGGAAGCGGTCTATTCAAGATATACAGGAAAAGAGCTTATCAATATACTCGATTATGTGTTTTCGCTAAATGGGTATTGATTTTATAACTAAATTAAAAAGAGAATTGTATTAAAAAAGCCGGATTGCAGAAAGCTGCGGTACTTCTGCAATCCGGCTTATATTAAATATTATCGTGTGATGGTTGTTCCGCACTTTCCGAGGAGAGCATCCTTAGCGTGCTCAAGGCTGGCTATGACAGCCTTACGTCCGGTGCCTGCTTCAACGAACTCAATGGCGGCATTAACCTTAGGAAGTGTGGTTATTGGACCGAAGTCACCTGTTGTCGCATAAGGCTTGAGGTCGGATACGGTCACATTATCAAATGAACGCTCGTCCGGCTTGCCTGCGTTGACTGTGAGCTTGTCATAGACTGTGAGGAATAAAAGTGTGTCGGCTTCGGTAAGCTCCGCAAGACGTGCCGCAACATAATCCTTCTCGATGATTGCACTTGCGCCTTTTAACTTGGTGCGCTGCTCAAGTACAGGGATTCCACCGCCACCGGCTGCTATTACGATCTGATGTGCGTCAAGCAGTGCATTCACAGCATCAATTTCATATATATCCATAGGCTTAGGAGCAGCAATGATTCTTCTGTAGCCTTCAGGTTCCTCCACAACATAATTTCCCTTGGCTTCCTCAGCTTCGGCTTCTTCCTTGGTCATATATCTTCCTATTACCTTGGTAGGGTTAGAAAATGCCGGGTCAAATGGATCAACCTTAACCTGTGTGATGATAGTTGAGACTGTCTTATAGATTCCACGGTTTAAAAGCTCAGTGCGGATGGCATTCTGTAAATCGTAGCCTATATATCCCTGGCTCATAGCGCCGCACAGCGACATAGGTGCTACGGTATAACGATGGTCGAGACGTGCGAACTCTGTCATTGCTGTCTGAATCATACCAACCTGTGGTCCGTTGCTATGTGTGATAACAATATCGTACTTCATTTCAACAAGGTCCGCGATAGCTCTTGCTGCCTTGCTTACATTCTCTTTCTGCTCCGGGAAGGTTTCACCGAAGGCATTGCGCCCGAGGGCAACTACAATCTTCTTGTTAGCCATAATAATCCTCCATAGATATAGATATAATATAAATACACAAAATAAAATCAGGAAATGTACCTTTTAAAGAAAGATTGGTACTTTATTCACCAATTATACTATATTTCATATATAATTGAAACAGTTTTATGAAAATTTGATATAATAAGTTCATGGCGTTACAGTAAATATGAATTTGAATTTCATATTTGCATTTATACAACACAAGTGATATAATAACAAGCTGTCAAAAGATAATTATCATTTTTTAGAAAGGAATGAATTTTAAAATGGCAAAGGTAACAATTATTTCAGGCTTTTTAGGTGCAGGTAAGACTACTTTTATTAAGAAGCTCTTAGAGCAGGTATATGCAGGACAGAAGGTTGTATTGATAGAGAACGAATTTGGTGAGATAGGTATTGACGGTGGTTTCTTGAAGGATGCCGGTATTCAGATAACAGAGATGAACTCAGGCTGTATCTGCTGCTCACTTGTGGGAGATTTCGGCAAGGCTCTCATAAAGGTTTCCAAGGAGTACGCTCCGGACAGAATCATAATCGAGCCGTCAGGCGTAGGCAAGCTCTCAGACGTTGTGGCTGCCGTTGAGAAGGTTAAGGACGAGGCAGGTCTTGAACTTGACTGTTTCCTCACTGTTGCGGATGCAACCAAGGCTAAGATGTATATGAAGAATTTCGGTGAGTTCTACAATGATCAGATTGAGCATGCGAGCACAATCGTTCTTTCAAGAACACAGAACATGGATGCAGCCAAGCTTGAGGCGAGCGTTGCGCTTATCCGTGATAAGAATGCAGAGGCAGCTATAATCACTACTCCTTGGGATGAACTTAATGGTGAGCAGATTGTATCGGCTCTTGAGAAGAAGTCCCTTATGGATGAGCTTTTAAAGGAGGCTCTTGAGCATTCAGCAGAGCACCATCACGATGATGATGAAGATGAGGACGAGCATGAGCATCATCACCATCACCACCATGAGGACGGCGAGGAGTGCTGCTGCGGACATCACCATGACGATGACGACGAAGATGAGCATGAGCACCACCATCATCATGACGATGATGACGAGGATGAGCATGAGCACCATCATCATGAGGATGGTGAGGAGTGCAGCTGCGGCTGTGGACATCACCACCATCACCATCATGCAGATGATGTGTTCACAAGCTGGGGCAAGGAGACACCGCATGTATACACTAAGGAAGAGATTGAGGACATACTTGTAAAGCTCACAGAGAAGTCTGAGTTCGGTATTATCTTAAGAGCAAAGGGTATGGTAAGCGGTGCCGATGGAAAGTGGATTTACTTTGATGCCGTTCCTGAGGAGTACGAGATTCGCGATGGCGGGGCAGACTATACAGGAAGAATCTGTGTAATAGGTCAGAACTTAAATGAGGAGAAGCTCGAGAAGCTGTTCAAGCTTGCCTAAATAATATTAAAATATTATTGATTTTTTTAGCGAATATAAGTAATATATGATTAGCTTGCAGAATAACCGTCTGAATAGTCAGGCGGTTACTCTGTTAATTAGGAAAGGAAAGATGTAATGGAAGTACCGGTTTATTTGGTTAATGGTTTTTTGGAGAGCGGCAAGACTCTTTTTATAGATGACGCGTTAAAGAGTGAGGATTTTGCCGATGGTGATAAGACCCTTCTTATAGCCTGTGAGGAGGGCTTGGAGGAGTATGATGAGAAGCAGTTAGCGCCACTCAATGTTGCGATAGAATATATTGAGGATGAGTCGGAGCTTAACAAGGATAACCTAAAGAAGCTCTGCGACAAGCATAAGCCTATGCGTATATTCATAGAATTTAACGGAATGTGGAATATGAAGAATTTCCTTGAGAATGAGCAGCCGTCATTCTTTGTCATGGCACAGGTCATAACTCTTGTGGACGCTTCAACATTCGACATGCACATGGCTAACAACGATATGAAGTCGATTATGATGGAGAAGTTCAAGCTTTCCGATATGGTCATCTTCAACAGATGTGTCAAGGATACGAACCGCGCCGGATACAGAAGAAGCGTTAAGGTAGTAAACGGAAGGACACAGGTATATTTTGAGTCATCCGACGGAAGCTCAAACGAGGTCGAAGAGATTCTTCCATTTGACCTCAGCAAGGACGTTGTAGAGGTTGCGGACGAAGATTTCGGTATATGGTATGTTGACGCCATGGATAATCCGGACAAATACAAGGGAAAGACGATGAAGATGAAGGCTGTGGTGTACAGACCTAAGTCACTTTTCAAGGACAATTTTGTTCCGGGACGTTTTGCAATGACATGCTGCGCTGATGATATTCGTTTTATTGGCTATAAGTGCAAATGTGACAAGGTGACAGCGGAGCAGCTCAAGGCATTTAAGGATAGGGATTTTATTATGCTGACGGCGAAGGTAAATGTGGAGTACCAGATGGAGTATAAGGGAAAAGGTGTTGTACTC
This sequence comes from uncultured Eubacterium sp., assembly GCA_958446835.1. Taxonomy (GTDB): domain Bacteria; phylum Bacillota; class Clostridia; order Lachnospirales; family Lachnospiraceae; genus CAG-882. The sequence goes on along the minus strand of CAUCXT010000004.1, from coordinate 79,616 downwards.
TATGCAACTGACATACAGCCGGCAGAAAAACCGGAGGATGATATAGTTTATTTTAATTAATATAGGGGAGGATTAAGACGATGGTTAAGAGGTCGGTTCCGGGTAATATTATAAGAAGAGCGCTGGCAGTTGTGTTAGCAGGTACGCTTACAGTCTCTCTTTTTGGCTGTAAAACTGAGACAAAAGAGCAGAAAGAGCAGCGCCAGTTTGATGAGTACTGTGATGAGTTATTTAAGGATGTGTTAGGTGATGATGTACTGAGTGTACATTATAAATTAGCTGATCCTGAGAAATTCGGTGTTGAAGTAAAGGATTATACTTTGGGCGATTTTTCTGTTGAAGAAATTGAAAAATCCGAAAAGGAAGTAGATGAGGTAATTGAAAAATTAACCGGCTTTAATTCGGAACTGCTTACACAGAGGCAGCAGCTTTCGCTTAAAACCCTTAAGGCTTATTTTGAACAGCAGGCAGAATATGATGGCCTTAGCATGGTTCAGAATATGTTCGGAAGTAACTCTGGACTTATAGCCAACCTGCCGACCAACTTTATAGAATATGTTTTTGATGACGAGCAGGATGTAAAAGAATATCTCGATCTCATAAAGGATACAAAAAGATATGTGGATCAGGTTCTTGATTTCACAAAGAAGCAGGCAGAAGAAGGCAGGTTCATGGCATCGTTCTGCGCGCAGGACAATATCGATATGTGCAATAAGTACCTTGACGAGGAGGTAAATCCTCTTCTGGCTTCCTTTGAGGAGAAGATAGCTGAGCTTGATATTGATGAGGCGAAGAAGAAGGAATATATTGCAACCAATGAGCAGTATGTAAACGATTATTACAATGAAGCATATAAAGATGTGATTTCGGTGCTCTCAGAGCTCATGCAGGGAGAGACGAATGATAAGGGGCTTTACTACGTTGATGGTGGAAAAGAGTTATATACAGCGATTGTTCATGATAAGACATCTACACAGATGACACCGGAGGCAGTTATCAAGCTTTTGGATTCTGAGCTTGAGAGCGTGCTCACGGAATATGCGACATTGTATTACTCTGATGAGACACTTGCCGCACAGGAGACTAACCTTGACACCGGAATGTCGGAACCTAAGGAGATTCTTGAGTATCTCTCAGAAAAATGCACGAGTGAATTTCCTGAGCCGTACACAAAGGACTTCGTTGTAGAGTACCAGAGCAAGGCAACAGAGGTTGAGGGCACAGTTGCGTATTATCTCACAGCACGTCTTGATCAGCTTGATTACAACTCAATCAAGGTGAACGGTTCCGCAGTTGAGGGGGATGATGTGCAATTATATACAACACTTGCACATGAGGGCTTCCCGGGACATCTTTACCAGTATACGAGCGTGTACAACAATGAAGAGATTCCTAATGTATTGAAGCTTGTTGACTTTATAGGGTTTACGGAAGGTTATGCGCAGTATGCCTCGGACAGATCCTACAGAATGCTTGGATGCAGCGAGGAGCTTTCACAGATGTGCGCGATTGACGGAATGTTCGGATATATCCTTCAGTCGAGGGTTGATCTTGGTGTAAACTATGAGGGATGGGGAGTTGATGATGTCTCCACTTATCTCAATGATTACATATACGATGAGGACGGAAGCACAGCACAGGCTATCTATGAGACAGTAATCAGTGATCCGGGACTTCTTTTACCTTATACGGTAGGACACATAAAGGTGATAAAGCTTCGCGAGAGGGCAGAGAGAAAACTTGGTGACAGTTTTGATGCAAAGGAATTTCATCAGCTTATTTTAGATACGGGAATAGTTCCGTTTGAGATTATGGAAGAAGAGCTGAATAACTATATCGCCGAGAAGAAAGGCAAGTAAAATACATAGAGAACAATTAAACCCTTGCAGGCTTACATTACATGTGGCTTACAAGGGTTTTTGTTCTAGGAAATGCTTTACATTTAACAGTCCTGCGCCCTGCCTGTTCATGGAAAAACCGGCATCGGCAGCACTCAATTTTATATTTTGCTTAATAATATCATTGGAGGCGTTGGGATACTTTTCAAGATACAGTGCAATCGCACCGGATACAACGGGGGTTGACATTGATGTACCGCTCTTTGCCGTATATCCATTGTATCTGTTGTGACAGCTTATGATATTGTGCCCGGGAGCTAATAGGTCCGGTTTATTTATGTTGCATTTGGTAGGACCTTCTCCAGAGTGGGAAATAGTGCTTTCTTTATATCCGGAATAAAGCAGAATCGCATCGCTTCCGACGGTTATAACCTTTTCACATGTTCCGGGAAAAGTTATTGTGCCGGGGCCGGGACCTGAATTTCCTGCTGAGACAACAATACATATCCCGAGATTCCACAGGTTATTGATTGCGGCGGCAACTTCGTCCTTTTCCTCGTCGCAGTCGGCGGTATCGGAGCCGATGGAGATGTTTATAATATTAATACCGTATTTCTTATGGTTATTTTTTATCCAGCTGCATGCATTTAAAAGAGAGTTTTTGTCGCCATTTCCCTTTTTATCAAGAATTTTTAGGGATACTATGCGGCAGTCGGGAGCCATGCCCTTTAGTACTCCCTGACTGGAAAAGCCATTGCCGGCTATTATCCCGGCAACATGTGTACCGTGTGAGTTGTCATCGTATGCATGTTTTTTGCCATTTATAAAGTCCTCAAAATGCGCTATGTGATCTGCTAAATCCGGGTGAGGATATATTCCGGTGTCAAGTATTGCCACACAGCTGCCACGTCCGGTATATGGAATATTGTCGAGGCGGTATATATCACTTACGCAATAGGTTCTGTTTCGGATATGCATTGATGTGCTTTCCAATATGGAAGAATTGATATATTATATGCGCAGGAGACAGAAAAGTGTACTTGAGTTTAGTGATGATTTTTGATACAATATAGAAAGCGTTAGTAAAAGGACGGAAGGAATGGAGAAAGTGTATGAGAGAGGTAAGGACAGGACAGATATACAGACATTTTAAGGGCAGCCTTTATCAGATAGTTGTGGTTGCAACACATTCGGAAACTAATGAAAGGTATGTTGTTTATCAGGCACTTTATGGTGACATGAAGGTGTGGGTACGTCCATACGATATGTTCATCGGAGAAGTTGATCATATAAAATATCCCGATGTACAGCAGAAATATAGATTCGAGCTGATGAATACACTGCTCAACGCAGCCGGTGATGGGAATATGCCGGGAGGTGTACAGTCGGGAAGCGTCCAGCCGGCGGCGGAGGCTTTGAACAGCGACAATACAGACTGTGGCAGGAGTGCCGCAGTTAAAGAGACGGAAGATGGCAGGCGGGGCATGGAATATCATGCCGGTACACGGGAGCAGTCGAGCAAGGATACACCGGACCGCAGGGACAATGACACACAGGGCTCCGGCTGGGAAAAACAGGTGGAGGACGGCGTGGATGTGCGGCTTCTTAATTTTCTGGATGCGCCGACGTGCCAGGACAAGATAAATTATCTTAACCTCATCAGGAACAGTATAGATGATGACCTCATCAACAATATTGCGGCGGCTATGGACATTACGGTGGATGACGGTCCGATAGATACAAGGTTCTTCTCATTGAGAAGCTGCCTTATGACGAAGGCAAAGTATGAGTGCGCCAGAAGATAATCAGGGCTTGCACAAAAATGTTTAAAATGTTAAGATAAATATGTATGCGGTTGTGATACCTCTGCAGTGTGCAGGGTTATCTACATGTGTAAAAAACTATGCACAGAAGATATGTGCAGAAATGAGGATTATAATGAAAATAGCTTTAATTAATGAGAACAGTCAGGCAGCTAAAAATGCCATGGTTTACGAGAACCTTAAGAAGGTTGCGGACGCTAAGGGATATGAGGTTGTCAACTATGGAATGTATTCAGCGGATGATGCTGCACAGCTTACTTATGTACAGTGTGGTATTTTAGCAGCCATTCTTCTTAACAGCGGAGCAGCGGATTTCGTTGTGACAGGCTGTGGAACAGGTGAGGGCGCTATGCTTGCGCTCAATTCATTCCCGGGTGTATTATGCGGACATATTGTTGATCCTTCAGACGCATTTATGTTCAGCCAGATTAATGCAGGCAATGCAGTGGCTCTTCCTTTCGCAAAGGGCTTTGGCTGGGGCGCAGAGCTCAACCTTACATACATCTTTGAGAAGCTTTTTGAGCAGGAGCCGGGCGGTGGTTATCCTAAGGAGAGAGTTGTGCCGGAGCAGCGCAACAAGAAGATATTAGACGAGGTTAAGAAGGTAACACACACAGATATGCTCTACATTCTCAAGAATATTGATAAAGAACTCTTAAAGGGAGCAGTTAGCGGCGAGCATTTTGCAGAGTATTTCTTCAAGGACTGCAAAAATGCTGAGATAGCAGAATATATCAAGGGTATATTGGTTTAATATAGGATAACGGTATAAAAACAGTAAATTTTTTCCTGTATTATTTCTAAAATTTACCTAAACACTATGATTATACTGTTGCTTTTTGAAAAGTGATTATGTATAATAGCAAAAGAATGTGGTTAATCCATTTCTACTGATACATTATAAGAAAAGAGGTTTATGTAAGATGGCAAAGATCGATTTAAGCAAGTATGGCATCACAGGTACTACAGAAGTTGTCTACAATCCTTCTTATGAGTTCTTATTCGAGGAGGAGACTAAGTCTTCTAACGAGGGCTATGAAGTAGGTAAGGAGAGCGAGCTTGGCGCTGTCAATGTTATGACAGGTATCTACACAGGACGTTCACCTAAGGATAAGTATATCGTTGTTGATAAGAACTCCAAGGACACAGTTTGGTGGACATCCGATGAGTACAAGAACGATAACCATCCTATGACAGAGGAGACTTGGGCAGCAGTTAAGGATATCGCTAAGAAGGAGCTCTCTAACAAGAGACTTTTCGTAGTAGATGCTTTCTGCGGAGCTAACAAGGATACAAGAATGGCAGTTCGTTTCATCGTTGAGGTTGCTTGGCAGGCTCACTTTGTAACAAATATGTTCATCAAACCTACAGCAGAAGAATTAGAGAACTTCGAGCCAGATTTCGTTGTTTACAATGCTTCTAAGGCAAAAGTTGAGAACTACAAAGAGTTAGGATTAAACTCTGAGACAGCAGTTATGTTCAACATCACAAGCCGTGAGCAGGTTATCGTTAACACATGGTACGGCGGAGAGATGAAGAAGGGTATGTTCTCAATGATGAACTACTACCTTCCACTCAAGGGTATTGCTTCTATGCACTGCTCAGCTAACACAGATATGAACGGCGAGAACACAGCTATCTTCTTCGGTCTTTCAGGAACAGGTAAGACTACTCTTTCTACAGACCCTAAGAGACTCCTCATCGGTGATGACGAGCACGGCTGGGATGACAACGGCGTATTCAACTTCGAGGGAGGCTGCTACGCTAAGGTTATCGGACTTGACAAGGAGTCTGAGCCTGATATCTACAATGCAATCAAGAGAAACGCTCTTCTTGAGAACGTTACTGTTGATGCAAACGGCAAGATTGATTTCGACGATAAGAGCGTAACAGAGAATACTCGTGTATCTTATCCTATTGATCATATCAAGAACATTGTACGTCCAATCTCTTCAGCTCCTGCTGCAAAGAACGTAATCTTCCTTTCAGCAGATGCATTTGGTGTACTTCCTCCAGTATCTATTCTTACTGAGGCACAGACACAGTATTACTTCCTTTCAGGATTTACTGCTAAGCTTGCCGGTACAGAGAGAGGTATCACAGAGCCTACACCTACATTCTCAGCTTGCTTCGGACAGGCTTTCCTTGAGCTTCATCCTACTAAGTATGCTGAGGAGCTTGTTAAGAAGATGGAGAAGAGCGGAGCTAAGGCTTACCTTGTAAATACAGGCTGGAACGGAACCGGCAAGAGAATTTCCATTAAGGATACTCGTGGTATCATCGACGGCATCCTTAGCGGAGCAATCAACAAGGTTCCTACAAAGAAGATTCCTTACTTCAACTTCGAGGTTCCTACTGAGCTTGAGGGCGTTGATACAGGTATTCTTGATCCAAGAGATACTTACGCTGATGCTTCTGAGTGGGAGAAGAAGGCAGTTGACTTAGCTGGAAGATTCATCAAGAACTTCGCTAAGTATGAGGGAAATGATGCTGGTAAGGCATTAGTTGCTGCTGGTCCTCAGCTCTAATCAGAATTTTCTGTTCAAAAGAATAGGAATATAATGCAGATTATGCCGGGTGCGAATAATTCGCACCCGGCTTTTTCGTATAAAATGGCAGGCTGCTTAATTTGACAAACAGTAATGGGTATGATATTCTTTACAAAGTCTTATTCTAAATGTGATAGACGAAGGGAGTATATGTATAACATGAAAAAGAAAAAATCGCTTGATACTCTGTATAACGTTACAGCACAGTTGTCAGTCATTATGGCTTTGTTTGTGTGGTTGTTTGCGATTGCACCGTTTTCATATTACAGGCAGGAGTGGACGGATGATGTTTTAAAGTTTGTGCATACTTGTAATATAATCAATCCTATTGTTTTCGCAGTTCTGCTTGCAGTTACGCTTATATGTGCGTTCAAGTTGAAAAAGATTGGGAAACCGGGTTCGCCAATGGTCTGCTCTGTGATTATTTTTGTGGTGAGCATTGTCATAAGAGTTAATATGATTGGCACATACCAGTGGTCGGATGCACAGCTTTATTATACACAGATGGATAGAATAGCATATTATCCGAATGGAATTTTGTTTGATACATTTAAAAGCGGCTTTATTTTCGGACATATCAGTCACGGCTTTATTTTTGTAACTATGTTGGGGCAGCTCCTTAATGTGCCTAATGCCATGGGGTTCCAGTATTCGTATATGGTAATGGGAGCAGTTGCTGCGGTATGTCTATTCTATATATTTAAGAAGATATTTCCAAAGAAAAAGGATTACGTTAGTGCGATAGCAGCTTTTATTGTGTCGATTCATCCGATTTTTCTTGGTTTGTCCACGACTATACATATGGAATATCCTTTAGCGGTATTGTTTATATATGTATTGTGCGCATATCTTACACGAAAGTATATATTGATGTTTTTCTGGCTTATAATGCTCGGAACGTGTAAAGAGACCGGAGCAATGATGGCTTTTTCCATGCTGTTTTTTATTGTCATATATGAGATTGCGGCATATATTAAGAAAAGCGGTGGAATAAGAGACTTCATTAAAAAACTTAAGCCGGGACACTATATTGGATTTGGAATTTTTCTGATTGCGTGTGTAGCAGCTTTTATTAAAATAATCAATATTCCTATGTGGGGCGGAAATAAGATTAAGGATGTTCTGAAGCTTGGTGGCGAGGGAACTATGAACTTTCAGTTCAACAGTGCTCATTTTATGATGAAGGTGCGTCAGCTCTTCGTGTTAAATTTTTCATGGCTGTGGATTCTGATATTGGTTGCGTGTATTGTTATATGTATTGTGGTTCCGTCAGTGCGAAAGAACAAGGAAATAGATGTAAGGGTATTTTCATTCATACTGATACAGTATTTTGTATACACATTCTTCCTTTTATTCTTTTTGGAGGCCAAGCAGACAAGATATAATATTTTGTCGGATACTCTTTTCCTGCTCATAGTGATGGTAATGGTTATAAGGGCACTTGAAGCGAAAAAAGCATATATCTGTGTATCGGCAGCAATGGGACTGCTTGCATTTGTGGAGACGTTTGTTACAATAGATCCGGTTTCACTCACGGTATTTACGAGAGTCAACACGGGTAAAATTCCAATGGTCTGGACAGCGGCGACAAGAAATGAGCTGGAATATATGGATTCTAATGTTGGCGATTTCGGGTACTATAATTATCAGTATACATACATGGATAAAGCGGTTGACAAGATGCTTGACAGAGTTGACTATCAGGGATGGTACAGGATAGTGTCATCCTTTGTGGAACAGACGGAGGATCAGTTTGTAAATCCGGATCTTTTATGGGATTCTGTTAACAGGGTGCGTACCTACAAAAAAGCGGATGGAGAGGTCAACCTACATGCTATACAGCGTCTTTATTATATGGAGGAGGTCGTTTTCTTAGACCATAGAGCCATATATGTGGAAATACCGTGGAGCAGGAATCATACAGAGGATGCTTTGCTGGCACTTGGAGAGGGTTATAATATAGATGGACCATATACTGTGTCAGAAGGATTGGCATGTTCGCTCACATACTATATATTGTATCGCAAGTAAAGAAAAATCTTGCTAAATATTCATTGATGTGGTATACTTTATCCAGTTCAAGATATAATAGTAACAGATGATTAATGGATTTAGTCCTGGGGTGTACGACAATCTTACTTTTTTGAACCTACATTTACGTTCATGGGATTCCAACATTTATAAGTGGATGTCGAGCCTCCTTTGCAGTGGATGGCTGAAGCTTATGTGAGGTCGCCCACCTAGCTTGAGCTAGGGCGTCAAAACTGTAGGAAACGGCATTTTGGGATATGAATAAGAATCTATTAATTTTCAAATAAAGTAGACTCCGAAAGGGGTCTACTTTTGTGTTTACGGTAATACAATAGAGCATGCAGAAGTTGGTCATGCCTGCATAAGAAATGAAGTGACAGGGGGAGCTTGTTGTGGAGAATAAGGTTAGAAGAAAACACAGATATAAGAGGAGCTATGTCGAGCGTATTCGGTCGCACAATCCTCTGAAAGTCATAGCTTTATTTTTGATTGCTGTGGCTGTGGTATGGTGTTTTATAGCTGCTTTAAGGGCTCAATTAAAGGAAACGGACAATTATATAAGCAGGGCATTGGCATCGAGGATGTTGGTGCTGTTAGACACGGATATGGCACCATCACAGGATGATAACCGCTCCCAATGGTATGTTAAATATATGGAAGAACTGGAAAAGACAGCCGCAATAGCATGGGATAATGATGAGTACATACAGCCGGAATATGCATATTCTGCATTGACTTATGGCGAACTCAGGGAATATCTTTTACAGAAAAACTGGGATATAACTGATATAGTTGAGCATACAGGGGTTGACGTGAAAAAAAATAAGGCTTCTAAGAGGGTAAAGAAGACGTCGTTTGAAAAGATATATGATTATATGGTGCTGGTTAATGGCAATGCGGGAGGAGTTGTAAGACGTGAGCTTACAATTGTTGGTACGCCGGCTAATATGACCTCAGCACAGATTCGACAGTATGGTCTGTGGAGCTGCGTTGCTGAGGAGGGGTGTTTTAATTTTGAAGGGTTGAATATGGATGCGTATTCGGATAAAAAAATATGCGTGTATGCAAGAGGCAGTAATATTGTTTATGTGCTCGCTGTTGTGGACGAGTCGGTTACTTATCATAACGTGTGGCTGTGCAGTGCACAGGGAAGAAAGATAGAAGCGTATATTTCCGGTGTATACAGGGAATTTGACGTATCAGGACTTGATAAAACTTTTCAGAATACCATAGCGGATATCGGGATGGAGTCGGGAAGAGTCAGGCAGCTTACGATTAAGAATGACACGATAAGCGGGAAGGTGCTCAGGGTGAGCAATACAGCGGTTGAACTTGATGGTTACGGTAAGGTTGAGATAGCCGATAATTTCCGTGTCTACAAAAATTATGGAATACTTGAAGAAAAGAGTATAAACGATATATTGGTTGGATACGATCTTGCAGATTTTGTCGTAGCTGATGGCAGAATATGTGCGGCAGTGTTAAAGAAGGAGCTTCACGCAGAAAATATAAGAGTACTTATAATGAACACAGGCTTTGGCTCGATTTTCCATGACAGGGTAACGCTCACATCCGAGAATGGATTTACTATACAAAAGGGTGATGAGATTATAAAGATTGCCGGCGGAGAGCTGGTAGATATTTACCCGGACAGCGAATATATGTCTGATGGAAGGTTGAAGGTGGCACCACTCGGACTTAATACGACTATAACGGTGCTGAGTGTTGAACGCTCGTATGGAAATCCGTATTATAGCGGAATATTGGAGATAGCTGCGGAGGACGGTGGATTGGTTATTGTGAATGAACTTCCACTTGAAGAGTATCTTTACCATGTTGTTCCGAGCGAGATGCCTGTCGGCTTCGGTGTGGAGGCGCTTAAGGTTCAGGCGGTGTGTGCAAGAAGCTATGCCTACAGGCATATAATGAATAACTCATACAGGGCGTATGGAGCACATGTGGATGACAGCGTGGGGTATCAGGTGTACAACAATATCAAGGAACAGCCCGATTCGACACAGGCTGTCAAGGAAACCTACGGTCAGGTTATGAGAAGCGATGACGGTGTTGTTGCAGCGTATTATTACTCGACATCCTGTGGATATATGTCTGATTTATCATTGTGGGGAGGAGAAAAGGGAGGAATATATGAGGAGAAAACAGTAAATCCATCCGGGGAGAACATTGATTTGTCGGATGATGAGCGCTTTAAAAGCTTTATATGTTCCGAAAATGAAGAAGATTACGACTACGAATTTCCGTTTTACAGATGGAGTGTTGAACTCGACAGAGAGTACCTTGAGAGCAGAATCAATGAGTACCTGAAGGTGAGGTATTTATCGGAACCCGGAAATATACTTATGAAAAATATGGATGGAGAATATATATCATCTGAAAATCCTTATATCGGCAGACTTGTATCAATTGAGATAGAGCAGAGAATATCCTCGGGCGCGGTGCGCAGTATTATAATTCACGGAACGGACGGCGATGCAATGGTGCGAGGAGAATTGAATATAAGATATGTGTTAGGGCCGGGAGAAAATAAAATTATGACACATACTCAGACAGAAACGAGCTTTGATTTTCTTCCAAGTTCATATATATATATCGAGGAGCTTTATGATGAGGGAAATGTGACAGGATACCGCATAGCAGGGGGCGGATACGGACATGGAATAGGAATGAGCCAGAATGCAGTATCGGCTATGGTAAAAAGGGGAATGAGATATGATGACATACTGGAGTTTTTCTACAACAATATAGATATTGTGAATATATATTGATAATCAGACATTGCAGCAGTGTATGCTTTAACCGGGCGAATGTGCAACCTTATATGTAAAATTGCATATTCGCCCGGTGCTATCGCAGCCCGGGTTGACAATCAATCACCGGATTCCCTGAAAATGTGCGTTTATCTCAGCGCCTATGAAGAGCACATTCATGCATGCGTACAGCCACAGCATTATGAATACAAGCGTTGCAAGACTTCCGTATGTAATTGCAAATCCGGTAGACATATCTACATATATGGAGAATACATACGAAAAGATGCTCCATCCCAGTGCAGTGAAAATGGCACCCGGTAATTCGTATTTGATTCTTGACTTGCGGTTAGGCACTACAATGTAGAGTACCAGAGAAAATAATGTAAGCACACCGATAAAAATGATAAATTTGAACCTGAGTGCAAACTGGATAGCGGAGCCGACCAGCGGCCAATGCAGATTTATCAGTTCTAAAATGCGGTTTCCGAATACCATAAGAACCAGTGAAAAAATAATGACAACAATAAGTGCAATCGTATATAGCATTGCATGTATGCGGAGAATAAAATAGTTGCGGGATTCACCGCCTGTATCGTATACGTCATTTAATCCCTGTATGATTGACACGAACCCCTTTCCGGCAGCCCATATTGCCGACACTGCTGTCACGGACAGAAGTGTAAAAGAAGAACTGTGGTATATTTCATTGATTATTGAAATGATAAGCGGCTGCGTCTTTGCAGGTAAAAGTTCATACACGAATGTCAGCAGATAGCTTTCTGTAATGTTGGTGTAGTTGAGTATACACAAAAGCAGCATTATAAAAGGGAAAAAGCTCACAATGATAAAAAATGATGACTGCGCAGAGTACATATTTACCTTGTCCTTCTTCACTTTTGCCACAATTTCTGCTATCATTAAAACGAGTTTCATCATAAGATTTGTTCCTTTTCCAAAAGACATTATAAATACAGTATATGCGAATTGGGACAAAATGACAATCAAAAAGTGTGTTTAATATAAATATTGAAAACAGGAAAGCGGACATTACATGAAAAAAATAGTAAATTCAATCTATGATGTTTATTCCGAAAAATTGCCGCGCAGCTTTGACGGGATAAAGATAGCCATGTTAAGTGACCTTCACGATAATGTGTATGGAATTTCACTTGAGAAGTTATATGGAATGATTGTTGAGCAGGAGCCGGAGATTGTGATTGTGGCGGGTGATCTGCTCACACGAAAACATTCGGATGGCTCGGATGAAGTTGTCGGACTTTTAAAGAGATTAGCGGACAGATATCCTGTATTTTTTGCGAATGGAAACCATGAGACGAAAGTCAAGGTATATACCGAAAAGTATGGTGACAGATACAATAATCTCATGCTGGCACTTAAAAAAGCGGGTGTTAAGATTTTAAATAACGGACATGTGGATTATAAGAAAAACGGAGAGCTTATACACATATATGGGCTTGAGATAGGCAAGGAGTTCTTTCTTATAAGGAACAGACCATCGATGAAGGAGGATTATATATCAGGGCTTATTGGAATGTCTCTTGATGGCTATGGAATACTGATAGCGCATAATCCGATGTTTTTTAAACAATATGCTGCATGGGGAGCAGACCTTGTATTCTCAGGGCATGTCCACGGAGGTATAATAAGGCTTCCTTTTGTGGGCGGAGTTCTCAATCCGGATTACACTATGTTTCCACACTATGATGGAGGGGAGTACCATGAGAAGAACAGTACCATGCTGCTTGGCAGAGGGCTTGGGACGCACACAATCAATGTCCGCATAAATAATCCGCCGGAGCTTGTGACGGCTGTGCTTCATCGCAGATGAAGTGATAGTTTTTAAGATTTTAATTTGCCACTTGTCATAGTTCGTTTTTTGCGGTATGATTATTTAATGTGGGTTGCTGTGTCAATATAGGCACAGAGTATATGTTGCCCGGAGTGCTTGACAAGAGGTAGAGAATAGATGGCAATTCCAGTGAAACTTGAGGTGTTTGAAGGTCCGCTTGACCTTTTGCTGCATCTTATTGATAAAAATAAAGTTAATATTTATGATATACCTATCGTGCTTATCACGGAGCAGTATATGGAATATGTCAACAGAATGGAAAAGAAAGACCTGAATGTTGTCAGTGAATTTCTTGTTATGGCAGCTACACTACTTGATATTAAGTCTAAGATGCTTCTTCCAAAGGAAGTCAATGAGGAAGGCGAGGAGGAAGACCCAAGAGCGGAACTTGTTGAAAAATTGCTGGAATATAAGATGTATAAGTATATGTCCTATGAGCTCAAAGATATGTATATGGATGCCGATAAGTCATTGTTTAAAATGCCTACCATTCCTGATGAGGTGGCAGCTTATAGACAGCCGGTCAACCTTGAGGAGCTTGTGGGGGATATGAACCTTGCAAAGCTGAGGGTGATATTCGATGATATAATGAAGCGTCAGGAAAATAAGCTTGACCCGATAAGGAGTAAGTTCGGAAGAATCGAGAAGGAGGAAGTAAGTCTTGACGAGAAGATGTCGTATGTGCGTGATTTTATCATGGAGCATGAGCATTTTTCGTTCAGGGAGCTTCTTTCATCGGCTTCGAGCAAGGTTCAGGTGATTGTGACATTTCTTGCTGTGCTTGAGCTTATCAAGATGGGAAATATCACTGTAGAGCAGGATAGCCGTGAAGACGATATTGTGATAACGGTCAGGAGTACGGAATTTGATGAAACTATGTTTGCCGGGGAGGATAACGCACAGTCATGAGTATAGAGAAGATGTATGCAGTTATTGAAGCGGTGCTCTTTACCATGGGAGAATCGGTGGAGACATCGAAGCTGGCAGCAGCTATTGAACAGGATGTGCCTACAACGGTAAAGTTGATACACAATCTTATGGACAGATATGAGGCGGAAGACAGAGGAATTAAAATCATAGAATTAGGTGATAGTTTTCAACTGTGCACGAAGCCGGAGACGTATGAATATCTTATTAAGGTTGCAGCGCAGCCTAAGAAACAGGTACTTACGGATGTTCTTTTGGAAACACTGTCAATTATAGCATATAAGCAGCCTATCACGAAGCAGGAGATAGAGGGCATACGAGGCGTAAGCTGTGATCACGCGGTCAATAAGCTTGTGGAGTATGGTCTTGTAGATGAAGTCGGAAGATTAGATGCTCCCGGAAGACCTATTTTGTTTGGAACAACGGAAAGCTTTCTTCGAAGCTTTGGTGTAAGAAATGTGGATGAACTTCCTGTTATCAGTCCGGATAAGGTTGAGGATTTCAGAAAGGAAGCTGAGAGTGAGACTGAGGGAGCACAGAAACAGGAAGCCTCAGGCGGGAACGAAGCAGATTCAGGAATAGATGATGACGTAATCAATCTTGGAATCTGATAGCTGCAATAAGGTTGTGGTAAAGATATTTTTAACAGAAACAACTGTATTAGAGTATCAAATATATTATTTTATATTTTATAATAAAGGAGTACATGTAAAAATGGAAAGAAAGAATGTATGGACTGTTTCAGATGCAGCCAAAAAGGAAATGATTTTTAAATTTTGTGAGGACTACAAGAAGTACATTTCAGATTGCAAGACTGAAAGAGAGTGCGCAGCAGAGGCAATTAAGATTGCTGAAAACGCAGGCTACAGAGACTTAAAGAAGGTTATTGCTGAGAACGGTAAGTTAAAGACAGGTGATAAGGTATATGCATGCCATATGGGAAAGACACTTGCTCTCTTTAATATCGGCAAGGAGCCTCTTGAGAATGGTATGAAGATTCTCGGAGCACATATTGATTCCCCGAGAATAGATGTAAAGCAGAATCCGTTATATGAGGATTCGGATATGGCTCTTCTTGATACACATTATTATGGTGGAATTAAGAAGTATCAGTGGGTTGCACTTCCACTCGCAATGCACGGTGTTGTTGCGCTTAAGGACGGCAGAACAGTCAATGTGGTTATCGGAGAGGATATAAACGATCCTGTACTTGGAGTGACAGATCTTCTTATTCACCTTGCTGCTGAGCAGATGGAGAAGAAGGGCGCTAAGGTTGTAGAAGGAGAGAATCTTGATATTCTTATCGGAAGCATACCTGAGAAGGAAGATGGCAAGCAGGATGATAAGGAAGCAAAGGAGAGCGTTAAGGCAGCAATGCTTCGTATTTTCAAGGAGAAGTATGGCATTGATGAGGAGGATTTCTTCAGCGCAGAGCTTGAGATAGTTCCGGCAGGTCCGGCAAGAGACTATGGCATGGACAGAAGCATGATTATGGGCTACGGTCATGATGACAGAGTATGTGCATACACATCACTTATAGCTATGCTTGACGTAAAGGATGTAGACAAGACAAGCGTATGCCTCTTGGTTGACAAGGAGGAGATAGGAAGTGTCGGCGCAACAGGCATGCACTCAAAGTTCTTTGAGAATATGGTTGCAGAAGTACTCAATTGTCTCGGAGATTACTCTGAGATTAAGTTAAGAAGAGCACTCACCAACTCCAAGATGCTCTCATCCGATGTAAGCGCTGCATTCGACCCGCTCTATGCAGCAGCTTTCGAGAAGAAGAATGCGGCATTCCTTGGAAGAGGTATGGTATTTAATAAGTTTACAGGTTCAAGAGGAAAGTCAGGAAGCAATGACTGTAATGCAGAATTCTTAGGCGAGCTTAGAAGCACACTTGGGAAGCATGAGGTAAATTACCAGTCAGCAGAGCTTGGCAAGGTTGATGTAGGCGGTGGCGGAACAATCGCATATATCCTTGCACAGTACGGCATGGAGGTTGTTGATTCAGGTATCCCTGTTCTCTCAATGCATGCACCATGGGAGATTGTAAGTAAAGCGGATGTATATGAGACAATGCTTGGATACAAGGCGTTTCTTATCGGATAATTGTGGCTTATATTGTAACTAAAGTTTTGGAGAACTGATTATGAAATGGAAAAAATTCAGAATAACTACGACAACTGCCGCTGAAGATTTAGTCAGCGGTATGCTTATCGAGCTTGGAATAGATGGTGTTCAGGTTGAGGACAATGTACAGCTTTCCGATAAGGACACGAAGGCTATGTTCATAGATATTCTTCCTGAGCTTCCTCCTGATGAGGGAATCGGCTATGTGAGCTTTTATATTGATGAGGATGACGTCACGGATGAGCTGCTTGACAATGTGAGAAATGGCCTTGAGGAGCTAAAGGACTTTGTCGATGTCGGAGCATGCACGATAGAGGAGTCTGAGACGGAGGACAAGGACTGGGTCAACAACTGGAAAGAGTACTTTAAGCCGTTTATGGTAAAGGACATTGTTATTAAGCCGACATGGGAGACTGTACCTGAGGACATGCAGGGGAGAATGGTTGTAAATATTGACCCGGGTACCGCATTCGGAACAGGTATGCATGAGACAACACAGCTTGTCATAAAGCAGCTCGAAAAGTATGTGACACCGGAGACGGACTTGCTTGATGTCGGGACAGGAAGCGGTATTCTTGCCGTCATAGCCAAGATGCTTGGTGCGAGAAGCATTATAGGAACCGACCTTGATGAGAATGCCATAACTGCGAGCGCTGAGAATATGGAGGCTAACGGTTTTTCACCGGATATCTTCAAGGTTATACAGGGAAACATAATAGATGACAAGGCTGTTCAGGATGAAGTCGGCTATGAGAAATATGATGTTGTCACAGCCAACATTCTGGCAGATGTTATTATGCCGTTGTCAAAGGAGATTGCACAGCATATCAAGCATGGTGGTGTATTTATCACATCGGGTATCATTGATATGAAGGAAGAGGCTGTAAAAAAGACAATTATGGAGAACCCTGAGTTTGAGATTGTCGATGTCTCACATCAGGGAGACTGGGTTTCAATTACGGCTGTCAGGAGATAAAAATGTATCATTTTTTTGTTGAAGAGAGCCAGATAAATGACAATAAAATATACGTTGACGGGTCAGACTTCAATCATATCAGGAATGTGATACGTTTAAAAAACGGTGACGAGGTTATGATAAGCGTGCGCAACACGCGGATGAGTGACGCAGTGCGCAACTTTATGTGCGAACTTGACGAATATGCGGACAGTGAGGTTGTGTTCGATATTCTTGACAGGGATGTGCCGGATACGGAGCTTCCATGCCAGGTAATACTATATCAGGGACTGCCTAAAAGCGATAAGCTCGAACTGATTATCCAGAAGGCTGTTGAACTTGGGGTGTCACAGATCGTGCCTGTTGCGATGAAGCGCTCTGTTGTAAAGCTTGATGACAAGAAGGCTGCGGCTAAGCTTCCGAGATGGAATGCGATAAGCGAGAGCGCGGCAAAGCAGAGCAAGCGTTCACTTATACCGGAGGTCAGACCTGTGATGAGCTATGCACTTGCAGTCAAGGAGGCGTCTGAGTGCGACATCTGTTTTGTTCCGTATGAGAATGAGAACGGAATGGCTGAGACGAGAAGACTTGTCGGTTCAATTGCACCGGGAAACCGTGTGGCTGTATTCATCGGACCTGAGGGCGGTTTTGAGGACGATGAGATAGAGGCGGCAAGAAAGCTTGGCATGCATACAATAACGCTTGGAAAACGTATACTCAGAACTGAGACAGCAGGTCTTTCGTTCCTGTCCATGCTTGCATACGCATTGGAGAACTAGCGTTTAAGAACACGCTTAAAAATATGCTGCGGTAAGGCAGCAGAATCGGGATAAAATATGAAATCGGAAATATATTTGGATAATTCGGCGACAACAGCGGTTTACCCGGAGGTTGTGGAGCTGATGAGCAGGATAATGCTTAATGATTATGGCAATCCGTCCTCCAAGCACAACAAGGGCGTTGAGGCGGAGCACTATGTAACGCAGGCGAAGGAAACTCTTGCTTCAATACTAAAATGTGATAAAAAGGAAATACTTTTTACATCCGGTGGAACAGAATCGGACAACACAGCACTGATAGGCTGCGCCATGGCTAATAAAAGACGTGGCAACCATATAATCACAACGATGATTGAGCACCCGGCTATCTTAGAGACAACCGTGTTTTTGGAAAAGAATGGCTTTGAGGTAACATACCTTCCGGTTGATTCTACAGGCTGTGTGAAGCTTGAAGCGCTTAAGGAGGCTCTGTGCCCTGAGACAATTATTGTGTCAATCATGTACGCCAACAATGAGGTGAGCGCGGTTGAGCCTATAGCGGAGGCGGCACAGATTGTAAAAGATTATAACCCGGAGATTATATTCCACACGGATGCGGTTCAGGCGTTTGGAAAGTACCGCATTATACCTAAGAAGGAGAATATAGATCTTATGTCGGTGAGCTCACATAAGCTTCACGGACCTAAGGGAGTGGGCTTTTTGTACATCAAGGACAAGACAAAGATAAATCCTATAATATTCGGTGGCGGTCAGCAAAAAGGCATGCGCTCAGGCACTGAGAACGTGCCGGGAATAGCAGGAATGGCTCTTGCAGCTAAGATGTGCTATGAGAACTTCGATGAAAAGATAGAAAAGCTCTATGAGCTTAAAGAGTATTTTGTGGAAAAGGTGCTTGAAATTCCGGGAACAACCTTCAACGGAAAAAGAGGACATGAGGGCACCCCACATGTCATAAGCATAAGCTTTGAGGATGTGAGAAGTGAGGTTCTCTTACATGCCCTTGAGGACAAGGGAATATACGTGTCATCGGGCTCAGCCTGCTCATCCAACAAGCCGGCACTCTCAGGTACATTAAAGGCAATCGGAGTTAAGAATAACCTCTTAGACTCAACCATCCGCTTCAGCCTGTGCACCCTGAACACCAAGGAGGAGCTTGACGCAACGCTTGACGCGCTCAATGAATTGGTGCCTATGCTTAGAAGATATACAAGACACTAAAAGACACACGCGGAAGGAGGAAATATGTACAAAGCGTTTTTGATAAAGTACGGTGAAATCGGTACAAAAGGAAAGAACAGATATATATTTGAGGACATGCTTGTTCATCAGATACGCCACGCTCTCAAAAAGGTTGAAGGAACCTTTGATGTGACGAAGGAGAACGGAAGAATATATGTAGAGGGAACAAGTGAGTTCGATGATGAGGATGCCATAAATGCACTTAAGAAGGTGTTCGGTATTCTCTGGATATGCCCTATGCTTCAGGTTAAGGATGAGGGCTTCGACAAGCTTGCAGAGGATGTTGTTGACTATCTTAGAACCATGTACAAGGGGAAGAAGATGACATTCAAGGTCAACGCAAGACGCGCGAGAAAGAATTATCCGCTTGACTCCATGGGAATCAATATGGCTATGGGTGAGAAAATTCTTGAGGCAATGCCGGAAATGACGGTGGATGTCCACAATCCGGATATCTATGTAAATATTGAGATAAGAAGCAGAATAAATATTTACACGGAGCTTATACCGGGACCGGGAGGCATGCCTGTCGGAACTAACGGTAAGGCAATGCTTCTGTTATCCGGAGGTATTGACAGCCCGGTTGCCGGATATATGGTTGCAAAGCGAGGTGTCAAGATTGATGCTGTATACTTCCATGCACCTCCATATACGAGCGAGAGGGCTAAGGAGAAGGTTATCGACCTTGCAAGAATCGTAACACAGTACTCCGGTCCGATAAATCTTCACGTAGTCAATTTTACGGACATTCAGTTGTATATATATGAGAAGTGCCCACATGACGAGCTCACAATAATTATGAGACGCTATATGATGAAGATTGCGGAGCATTTTGCTAAAGAGTCCGACTGCCTTGGACTTGTGACCGGTGAGAGCATCGGTCAGGTGGCAAGCCAGACAATGCACAGTCTGCTTGTGACCAATGCGGTGTGTGAGCTTCCTGTTATCAGACCACTCATCGGCTTTGACAAGCAGGAGATTATAGATATATCTGAGAAAATCGGAACGTATGAGACATCAATACTTCCGTATGAGGATTGCTGTACGATATTTGTCGCAAAGCATCCTGTAACAAAGCCTAATAAAAAGGTTATTGAAAAATCGGAGCTTAAGCTTTCGGAAAAGATAGATGAGCTTGTAAAGACAGCCATAGAGACAACACAGACAATATGGGTTGAATAAAAATTATTATTGAATGTAAATTCAAAAGGGGATTCCGCAATGCGGAACCCCCTTTATAAAGAAAACACGTATCCTATGTAGGTATATATAAAATGCTTACACAAGATATGGAGCGAGAACTGAAAGAATTGTATCAACGTTCTCCTCTGCATGAATATTCAGGTCGATAGGCTTGCTAAGGTCAAGGGAAAAGATACCCATAATAGACTTGGCATCGATAACATATCTGCCGGAAACAAGGTCAAAATCGACATCAAACTTAGTGATATCGTTAACAAATGACTTAACCTTATCGATAGAATTAAGTGAAATCTGAACTGTTTTCATGGTACAACCTCCTGATAATTTTTATTAACTCAATGATACATTTTTGGACAAAAAAAGTCAATACAAAATGTCAGAAAGAAGGTACTAAATTTTATGAAATGTACATTACATAACCTTGGATGCAAGGTGAATTCTTACGAAACAGAAGCCATGAGACAGCTATTAGAAGCGGCAGGATATGAGATAGTGGAATTTGGAAGCGAGACAGCGGATGTGTATATTATAAATACATGTACGGTGACGAATATAGCGGATCGCAAGTCAAGGCAGATGCTTCATAAGGCTAAAAAAGATAATCCGAACGCGGTTGTTGTAGCAGCAGGCTGTTATGTTCAGGAAGCGGGTGAAAAGCTTTTGGCGGATGAGGCAGTAGATATAATTGTCGGAAATAACAGGAAAGGACAGATTGTCGAGGTTCTTGACGAGTATTTCAAGGGAAGAAATATAGATGATTCGTTTATTGATATAAATAAAACCAGAGAATATGAAAATCTTGAAATCAATGCCAGTCTGGCACATACAAGGGCATATATAAAGATTCAGGACGGTTGTAATCAGTTCTGCACATACTGTATTATTCCGTTTGCAAGAGGAAGAGTCAGAAGCAGAAAAATTGAGGATATTATTGATGAGGTGAGGAAGCTTGCAGAAAGTGGCTGCCATGAGATTGTTGTGACAGGAATACATCTTAGCTCCTATGGACTTGATTTTGACAACACAGAATACAATGCACAGCCTGTTCCGAATGCGGAAAGACTTTTGCAGGTGCTTGAAGCGATAGCCGCGGTTGAAGGAATTGACAGAATAAGACTCGGTTCGCTTGAACCAAGAATCATAACGGACACATTTCTTGAAAGACTTTCGGCGATACCTCAGATCTGCCCGCATTTTCATTTGTCACTCCAGAGTGGATGTGATGCCACGTTAAAGAGAATGAACAGAAGATATGATACCGATGAATTTTATGATGGCGTTGAAAAAATCAGGAGATATTTCGATAAGCCGGCGATTACAACGGATGTTATAGTCGGATTCCCGGGGGAAACGTATGAAGAATTCGAAATTACAAGGAAATATCTAGAGAAAATCAATTTTTTTGAGATGCATGTGTTCAAGTACTCAAGGAGAAAGGGCACTATTGCGGACAGAATGGAAAATCAGATTCCGGACAGCGTAAAGAGTGAGAGAAGCGATGTGCTTATAGAACTTGACGAGGAGCTTTCAAGAGCATACAGGGAGAGCTTTATAGGCAGCACGGAGGAAGTCTTAGTAGAGGAATACGTTGAGTGCGATGGCATAAAATATGCGGTAGGACACACAAAAAGATATGTCAAGGTATATATTTCCCTTGATTGTGAACAGGCAAAGGATATAAAAATAAATGCTGAGATACCGGTAATAATAACGGGTATTTTTGGAAAAGATAGTGTAATATCCAAGGTAGCTATTGCAAATTAGAAAAAATTATATTATGATAAAATGTATAGTGCAAAGGACGTGAAGATTATGTCGGACATGACAAATACACAATTTTTTAGAGTCGCGGATGAACAGCATATAGAGGTTTCTGATATTCTTAATACTGTATGTAAGGCACTCACCGAAAAGGGATATAACCCTATCAACCAGATAGTAGGGTATATTATGTCGGGTGATCCTACATACATTACCAGCCATAATAATGCCAGAAGCCTTATTATGAAGGTTGAGCGTGATGAACTTGTTGAGGAGCTTCTCAAAAATTATATTTCAGTTAAAGGACTGTAAAAATGAGAATATTGGGATTGGATTATGGAACAAAGACAGTGGGCATTGCAGTGAGCGACCCGCTTATGCTTACTGCCCAGGGAGTGGAGATTATCCGCAGAAAGGAAGAAAATAAGCTCCGCCAGACATTGGCACGCATAGAGGAGCTGGTTGAGGAGTACGATATTTCTCTTATTGTACTTGGACTTCCTAAGCATATGAATAATTCAGAAGGAATTCGTGTAGAGAGTACCATGGAGTTTAAGGAAAAGCTTGAACGCCGCCTTGGACTTGAGGTTGTTATGTGGGATGAGAGACTCACAACTGTTGCGGCTGACCGTACTATGATGGAGGCGGGAATCCGCAGGGAAAACAGAAAAGAATACGTTGACATGTTGGCGGCACAGTTTATCCTTCAGGGATATCTTGACAGTCTTGCATTTAAGAAAAAACAGGAACAGGAGAATTAGAACATGGCAGATACAGAAAAGCTTGTATTTCAGACAGATGATGGAAAAGAGGTAGAATTTGAGATAATTGAGTCTACAAGAGTTAATGGTGCAGACTATATTTTGGTGACTACAGACGATACTACCATATATGATAGTGAGAATGATGACGATGACAGCGAGGCAGTATTTATCCTTAAGGATACAGCTGCACCGGAGTCTGAGGAAGCATTATATGAGTTCGTGGATGATGAGGAAGAACTTGACGCTGTTTTCAAGATATTTGAGCAGCTTTTGGATGATGAAGAAGAATAGAAGAGCGTGAATTTTTGGAGGTGTTTTTTTGAAAACGGATACAACTGAAAAGGTTAAGATAATTCCACTCGGCGGTTTGGAGCAGATTGGAATGAACATGACTGCCTTCATGTATGGAGACAGTATTATTGTTGTGGACTGCGGTCTGTCTTTTCCTGATGACGATATGTTAGGAATTGATCTTGTAATTCCTGATGTTACATTTTTAAAGGATAATATAGACAAGGTAAAGGGATTTGTCGTAACCCATGGTCATGAAGATCATATCGGAGCATTCCCTTATGTTTTAAAAGAGGTTAATAAGCCTATATATGCAACCAAGCTTACAATGGGTATTATAGAGACTAAGCTCAAGGAGCATAATCTTATGGGAAATACCAAGCGTAAGGTTGTAAAGTACGGACAGTATATTATGCTTGGAGATTTCAGAATTGAATTTATAAGAATCAATCATAGTATTGCGGACGCATGTGCGCTTGCAATCTACACTCCGGCGGGAATAATCATCCACACAGGAGACTTCAAGGTTGATTACACGCCTGTATTCGGAGAACCGATAGATTTACAGAGATTCGGTGAGATAGGTAAGAAGGGTGTTCTTGCAATGCTCTGCGACAGCACCAATGTCATGCGTCCGGGCTATACAATGTCTGAGAAGACAGTGGGAAAGACCTTCGATAATATATTTTCAGATAATCAGAACAGCAGAATCATTGTAGCTACATTTGCTTCTAATGTTGACAGAGTACAGCAGATTATCAACTCTGCAGCTAAGTATAACCGCAAGGTTGCCGTTGAGGGCAGAAGTATGGTGAATATAATCAATGTGGCTAGTGAATTAGGATATCTAGATATTCCGGAAGGAATGCTTGTTGAGACTGATGAGCTTAAAAATTATACGGACAGCCAGACAGTGATTATCACAACCGGAAGTCAGGGAGAGTCGATGGCTGCACTTTCAAGAATGGCGGCTTCGATTCACAAGAAGGTTACAATCAAGCCGGGTGATGTTATTATCCTGAGCGCCACACCTATTCCGGGCAATGAGAAATCGGTTGCCAGGGTTATAAATGAGCTATCCATGAAGGGTGCCAAGGTTATCTTTCAGGATACACATGTATCAGGACATGCTTCGCAGGAAGAGATTAAGCTCATGTATTCAATAGTAAAGCCTAAGTATGCAATACCAGTACATGGTGAGTACAGACATCTCAAGGCACATGCGGACTTAGCTGTATCCATGGGTATCCCTAAGGAGAACGTATTTATTCTCTCATCGGGTGATGTCCTTGAGCTTGGAGCGGAGAGTGCAGGAAAGACAGGCACAGTCACTGCGGGAAGCCTTCTTGTTGATGGTCTTGGTGTAGGTGACGTGGGAAACATCGTGCTCCGCGACAGACAGAATCTGGCTGAGAATGGTATCATAATAGTTGTTCTTACACTTGAGAAGTACACCAATGAGCTTCTTGCGGGACCTGATATAGTGACAAGAGGCTTTGTATATGTGAGGGAGTCTGAGACACTGCTTGAGGACGCAACCAGCGTTGTGCGTGAGTCCGTTGACAGATGCCTCGAGCGCAATATAAGCGACTGGGGAAAGATAAAGAACATAATCAGGGATGATCTCAGCGATTATCTTTGGAAGAAGATGAAGAGAAATCCTATGATTTTACCTATCATCATGGAGGTGTCATAATTGGGTGACAGCAGAAACAGAACTGTTGACAATAGTTCGATAGATATAAAGACTGAGGAACTGGTGCAGGCAATACTCGCGAGTGAAGAATACAGGGAGTATTTGGAGTGCCTTGCAAAGATAAAGGAGCAGCCTGAATTGTATGAGCGCGTAGGGGACTACAGAAAGCGCAATTTTGAACTTCAGAATATGGATGTCAACGATAATATGTTTGACGAAGTAATGAGATTTCAGATGGAGAATTCCGCTATAAGGAAGAATGCTCTGGTTAATCAGTTCCTTAAGGCTGAGCTGTCTGTCTGCAGAATGCTTCAGGATATAACAAGGACAATATCGGATAAGGTAGAGCTGGATATAGATTTTCTGAGGTGAGGTTTATATGGAGACTAGAAATGCAGTCAAAACGGTAATCACAATTTCATATAAGATGATAATATTTGCACTTGTAGTAATTCTCATCTATTACGCGGGCGGTGCTGCGTTCAGGTTCGGTGTGTCTGTTTTTAATGAGTCATCCATGAGCGATCCTTCGATGGCAAGGACGAAAACGGTTACTATACCGGATAATCCGTCAATTGAGGATGTGGCACAGGCACTTGACAAGGCAGAACTTATTGACGGAACACTGCTTTTCAGAATTCAGGCTGCACTGTCTAATTACAGTAAATATTTCGTGGGAGGCACATTCGAACTCAATACGGGAATGAAGCCTACGGAAATTATGGCGGCGATTACCGAGCAGAGCCGTGCAGAGGCGGCAGAGAAGGAGACGAAGTGATTACAGATGACAGAATAACATCGTATATACATTCTCTTGCCGGAAATGACAGTGATATCTGCATGCAGATTGAACGAGAGGCTTTGTCGGAAGGTGTCCCGATTATCCGCAAGGAGATGGGATGCTTTCTTAAGACTATTCTGGCTGAAAAACACCCGAAGAATATTCTTGAAGTAGGTGCAGCTGTCGGATATTCCTCCATCCTTATGAGCGAGAATATTGACGCAGACGCGAAGATTACCACGATTGAGAACTATGACAAGCGCATTGTCAAGGCTAAGGAGAATATAAAAAGAGCCGGAAAAGAGAACGTGATAACTCTTTTAGAGGGGGATGCCGGTGAAATATTAAAAACACTTACCGGATCGTATGACTTTATATTTATGGATGCGGCAAAGGCACAGTATATTGTTATTTTGCCGGATATATTGAGGCTGTTATCACCGGGCGGAATACTTATAACGGACAATGTTTTGCAGGAGGGAGATCTTGTGCAGTCGCGCTTTGCCGTATGCAGGCGTGACAGAACTATCCATTCGCGCATGAGAGAATACCTTTATACGGTGACGCATTGCGACGAACTGGTGACAAGTGTTATACCCCTTGGTGATGGGATAACATTTAGCGTGAAAAAACAGAAATGAGGAATACAATGAAATTACCTGAATTGTTGATACCGGCGAGCAGTCTTGAGGTACTTAGGACTGCCGTTATATATGGTGCCGATGCGGTTTATATTGGCGGAGAGGCATTTGGACTCCGAGCAAAGGCTAAGAATTTTACAATTGATGAGATGGCGGAGGGCGTAAGCTTTGCACATGAGCATGGTGTAAAGGTCTATGTCACAGCAAATATCCTTGCACATAACAGAGACTTGGAGGGGGCAAGGGAGTATTTTAAGGAGCTGGGAGAGAAGGTCCATCCCGATGCACTTATCATTTCCGACCCGGCTATATTTACAATAGCGCAGGAAGTACTTCCTGAAATGGAGCTTCATGTAAGCACACAGGCTAATAATACCAACTATGGAACATATAATTTCTGGCATAAGCTGGGAGCTAAGAGAGTGGTGACCGCAAGAGAATTATCACTTGCCGAGATTAAAGAGATTCGTGAGCATATTCCGGATGATCTTGAGATAGAGACATTTGTACATGGTGCAATGTGTATATCGTATTCGGGAAGATGCCTGCTGAGCAGCTTTTTGACAGGAAGGGATGCCAATCAGGGCGAGTGTACTCACCCATGCCGTTGGAAGTATGCGGTTGTTGAGGAGACAAGACCCGGAGAGTACATGCCGGTATATGAGAATGAGAGAGGAACATATATCTTCAATTCCAAGGATTTGTGTATGATAGAGCATATCCCGGAGCTGGTTGAGTCCGGAATCGACAGCCTTAAGGTTGAAGGAAGAATGAAGACGGCTCTGTACGTTGCGACAGTCGCAAGAACCTACAGAATGGCTATTGATGATTATGCGAAGTCGGAGGAGCTGTACACAAGCAGGATTCCTGTGTACAAGGAGGAGATTGCTAAGTGCACCTACAGGCAGTATACAACCGGATTTTTCTTCGGAAAGCCTGACCATAATACCCAGATATATGATTCCAATGTGTATATGAGAGAGTATACATATCTCGGAATCGTAGGCGATAAGAACGCAGAAGGCATGTATGCTATAGAGCAGAGAAACAAGTTCAGTGTCGGTGAAGAGATTGAGGTTATGAAGCCGGACGGAAGAAACCTTGTTGTTAAGGTGTGCCGCATTAAGGATGCTGAGGGAAATGAGCGTGAGAGTGCACCACACCCTAAGGAGCTTCTCTACATCGATCTTGGAACAGAGCTTGATAAATATGATATTTTAAGACGCAGGGAAGAATAGTCCGAAACAGGACGTCCGTCCTGCACAATATAACCGGTATGTTGCTGTGACATACCGGTTTTTTGGTTTGCGCGCCATGGCGCGCCCTAATGGGAAAGTCCCGAATATTGTTTCCGATACTTAAATGAAATTTGCGGTTGGTCATGCACAGCACACTTGTCTGCGGCATAGAATGATAGTAACCCTTGGGCGATGGGGAAGGTGGCTGATGAAAGCATTCGACAAACCTCTGACGGCGGCGCAGGAGAGCTGCTATCTTGAGCTTTTTCATAAAGGAGATAAAAGGGCAAAAGAAATTCTTATCGAAAAAAATCTGAGGCTTGTTGCACACATGGTGAAAAAGTATGCGTGCAGTGAGTATGAAACGGAGGATATGCTTTCTATAGGGACAATCGGACTGATAAAGGCTATAGACAGCTTCGATGAGAAAAAGGGGAGCAGACTGGTGACGTATGCCGCCAAATGTATAGAGAATGAATTGTTGATGATGTTTCGGAGCGAAAAAAAGCGTTCTAAAGAAATTTCATTAAATGAACCTTTAGGTACAGACAAAGAAGGCAATAAAATATGCTTTCAGGATGTCACGTTCTCCGAGGATGAGGATGTCGTGGAGCGTCTGCAGAACAATGCCGACATTGTAAAGATGATGGAGGCATTCAGGGACAGACTGACGGACAGGGAAAAGCAGATTGTTATATACAGATATGGTCTGTACGGAAACAGACCAAGGACACAGCGGGAGCTTGCGGCAGAATACGGAATAAGCAGAAGCTATGTGAGCAGAATAGAAAAGAAGGCTCTTGAAAGAATGAGGGAAGCCTTTAGAGAATAAAGTGTTGCTCTTGGAATTGGAAAATGGTATAATGAATAGAATATTGCAAAAATATTGTTAAAATACAGGTGGATAGCATGAGTTTTAAACAACCGGAATATTGTAGCGTATTGGGAGTTCATGTCACAGTCGGGAACATGGATTCAATAAAAAAATGTGTGCTTGATAATATTGAGGAGCTGCGTGGAAAGTATATATGTGTTTCTAATGTTCATACAACCGTGACTGCGTATGAGAACCGCAATTACAGAAGAGTCCAGAACGGTGCTGCGATGGTATTTCCTGATGGAGGACCGTTAAGTATTGTGTGCAGGTTAAGGGGCTACAAGAATGCCAGCCGTGTGACAGGACCGGATTTCATGGGTGAGATATTCAAGGAAAAGGGAGTGCGCCAGTTTTTCTATGGCAGCACGCCTGAAACACTGGACAAGCTTCGCGGGATATTGGAAAAGGAACATCCGGATATCCAGATATGCGGAATGTATTCGCCGCCGTTCAGGACGTTGTCGCCTGAGGAGGATGAGGAGATTGTTGACATGATAAATGCGGCAAAACCGGATATAGTCTGGATTGGTCTTGGCGCGCCTAAGCAGGAGAATTGGATGGCGAAGCATGAAGGACGAATAAATGCTGTCATGGTTGGTGTCGGTGCGGGGTTTGATTATTTTGCAGGAAATATAAAAAGAGCGCCTATGATAATGCAGAAGCTGTCACTTGAGTGGCTTTACAGGCTGGTTCAGGAGCCTAAGAGACTGTACAAGCGTTATTTTTCCACTAATACGGTGTTCCTTATTGCAAACTACAGGTTATGGAAGCAGTATCGTAAAATAAAAAAGAGAAGATAAGGGAAGCAACATGAATAATGTTAAGAGGTTAATAGGATGGGCATACCGCAACAGCGATGTCTTTTATTATTTTTCTTTTCTAAGCCTCGTATTTGCCAAGTCGCTCGGTTTCTATTCGGGTAATACGGAATACAGGATAATTATGGTTTTTTCCATGCTGTGCCTTGGAATTAAACTTGTTTTGACAAAGTATACACTTAAAGAGATTATAGCGATGGCTGCTATTGCTCTTTATGCTGTGTTCATATACTTAAAGACAGGATATATCACGTTCACTATAACGGTTGTGACACTGCTTGGTGCCAAGAACATCGATGTGTATGACCTTATGAAAAAGGTGCTCTTTGTGAGACTTATATGTATGACTGTGCTCATAAGCGCAAGTACGGCGGGAATCGTGGGAAATTTTGTCAAGGATCAGTACGATGATGGTCTGACATATTCGTTCGGCTTTCAGAATCCTAATGATTTTATGGTTAATGTTTTTGTGAATGTCGCACTCATATTCTATCTTAATTATAAGAAGCTGAATGTGCTGTATTTCCTGCTTTCGGCGTATGCCTTCTATGCGGTGTACTGTGTGACGAAGAGCATGACGGGAATGATGCTGGGGGTATTTTTGCTCGTAGTATTTTTATTCCTCAAGATATTTGACAGGCTTGGAAATGTGGGAAACAAGATTAAGCAGATTATAAGTGCTGCGGTTGTTCCGACCAGTCTGTGGTGCTTTGTAGGGACATTCATTGTATCGGCGGTCTTTGATGTGAATAATAAGTTCATGTTCACACTTGACCAGCTTGTATCTGGAAGACTTAAGATACAGCACCAGTACTGGCTGAACTATGGTTTTTCTCTTCTTGGAAAGGATATAAGCAGAGGGGCTGCAAGATGGGACGGAGTTCAGATTAACAATGGCTTCCTTGACAGCAACTACTGGTGTTCGTTTTATAAGTACGGTTTTGTCTCGGTGATGATATTTATAGTGTTTCTTGTCGCCGCCTCGTGGTACTTTCATAAGAAAAAAGATTATAATGTTGTAATTATCATAAATACACTGTGCATATATGGGCTTATGGAGGACTTCCTGATAAGCTCTATAGTCAATCCTTTCCTGCTCCTTGCGGCGTATGCTGTGTACAGCATGCTCGAGGAGAGAAAAAGGTCAGTAAAGGAGAATAGAGTTGAAAACGCGGGTTGCAATAATAACTAATGTTCCATCGCCGTACAGAGTGGATTTCTTTTATCATTTGCAGACACATTACGAAAAATATGATTTTTCGATAATATATTACTGCAATGACAGCATGGCACGGCAGTGGAAGGCGGATGAGGACAGAATTTTAAATTCATACTATGTTCCGTCAAAGACTATAAGGATTAAAAAAAGGTTCGATGACCATTTTATTTCGTTCCCGGTGGGGGTCGGAAAGCTTCTTTCAAAGCTTGAGCCGGATGTGGTTGTTGCGATGGAATACAGCCCGGCAATACTTCAGGCGATGCATTGGTGCAGAAAGAACAAGGTGCCGTATGTGAGCTGGACGGACGGAACCATCAATTCGGAGAAGAATATCGGAAAGCTGCAAAAGCTTTCAAGAAAATATATATTCAAAAGGGCGGATGCCTTTATAGGGAGCAGCCATGCGGCGATGGAAAATCAGCTCCGATACGGTGCTGATGAAAAACATTGTCATATAAGCATGCTTACGGTAGACCTAGATAAATATTATATAGCTGGAAGGGCGGGCTATCCGGACAACCTTCTGTATGTTGGAAGCCTTATTGAGCGCAAGGGAGTAGACCTTCTCTTTAAGGCGTTTGCGGCAGCGGATAATAAAGCCGTGAAGCTTGTGATTGTCGGGGACGGCAAGGAGAAGGATAATCTGGTGAACCTGGCAGGGCAGCTTGGCATATCGGACAGGGTAGAGTTCAGGGGATTCCTTGCGGGGGAAGCACTGAGAGAATGCTATAAAACCGCGGGAGCGTTCGTTCTTCCTACAAGGGAGGACTGCTTCGGGCTTGTGCTTATAGAGGCGATGTGTGCAGGTCTGCCGATTATCGTATCGCAGTATTCCGATGGTGCTGCTGAGACTGTGACAGAGGATGTAAATGGATATATAGTCAACCCTTATGATACCGCACAGTTTGCGCGGGCGATAGACATGACATTTACGGACGAACCGACAAGAAAAAGACTTGGCACGGCAGGCTATGAGGCTACGGAAAAGTTCAGATTTGAGAATGTTGCAGTAGGATATCTTGAAGCGATAGAGGACGCATTAAGTAGGAGATAGAAACGAGGAGCAGTATGGTAGTTGTTAAGATAGGTGATGGACTGGGAAATCAGATGTACAATTATGTGTGTGGATATTCTGTTGCAAAGCATGATGGCGATACTCTGCTTTTAGATACAACAGAGGTCGATAACTCCACCTTCAGAACTTACGGTCTTGATGAGTTCAACATAGATTACACAAAGAGGGAGAGCTTTAGCAATAAGAGTTTTTTTCACAAAGTTTATAAAAGACTTAGAAGAGATTTAAAATATAATGTGATATTCGAAAAAAGTGGCGAGAGCAATCCGCTTGACATGAATGTATACAGAAAGAAATTTATAAGGAATAAATATCTTAAAGGATATTTTCAGAATATCTATTACTTTAATACCTGCAGGGAGGATATATTAAGACAGTTCACGCCGAAGAAGCCTTTTTCAAAGAAGGCACAGCAGCTTATACAGGAGCTTGAGAATGGAAATTCATGCTCACTCCATATAAGAGGAGGGGATATTCCACCATTGCCAATCAGCTATTATGCCAATGTGCTTGAGGATTTGAGACAGAAGAACGAAAAGCCGAGAATTGTTGTGTTTTCCAATGTCCATGAGCTTGCAGAAGAATATGTTAAGAAGCTTGGCATAGAGGCAGAGTTCATTTGGGAGCTTGGAGAGTTTTCGGACATAGAGGAAATGTTTGTAATGAGGGCGTGCAGGAGACATATTTTGTCCGACAGCACATTCTCAAGGTGGTCGGCACTGTTAGATGAGCGCGGCGGAGATGTATATGCGCCGTTTTCGCCAGATGCTAAGAAGATTTACCTGCCGGAGTGGAAGGTTGTTGAATTAAAAGGAAATGAGGATTTAAGATGAGCGCTTTAAAAAAGATGTTTTCCATGTTCAATGCAGGACAGAGGCTTAAGCTGTTTGGCATGTCTTTGGTAATCTTAGGCGGTGCCGGAATGGAGCTGGTTGCTCTGTATGCGTTTAATAACTTTATAGAGGCAATTATGCTTCCGGACAGCTATATGGACAATGCGTTTATAGCATTCATGTGCAATACCTTCGGCATATCCGGGTATAGGAATGTCGTTATTTTCTGTTCGGCGTTTATAGTTGCGGCCTATGTGTTAAAGACCGTCTACATAATCATGCAGAATAACATGACGTACAAGTTCATCTATTTCGGACATAAGGAGCTGTCATGTAAGGTTATGAACAGTTACCTTGAGCAGGACTATTTCTTCCATGTAAAGAACAACAGCGCTGATTTAATAAGAAATGTTTATAACGATACCAACATGTTCTATGTTGCGGTTCTCAATGTGATTCAGCTTGTATCAGAGCTTTGCACGATTACTGCTATCGGAATTTATCTTTTTGTGAAGGATGGGCTTCTCACACTCGGTATAGGTCTGATTGTCGGTTCATTCACATTTTTCTTCATGCGCTTTTACAAAAACAGGCTCAAACATATGGGAGAGGAATACAGAAGACTCTATGCAGGCATTGTAAAATGCATGCAGCAGTCATTCGGAGGAATCAAGGAGATAAAGATTGCCAACAGAGAGAAGTTCTTCGGAGAAGAATTTGATTCCATCAATTATGACCTTGCAAAAAATCAGAAGGATAATGCGCTGCTCAATTCTATTCCGAAGCCTGTCATGGAGGCGGCGTGCATAGGTTCCCTCATGATTATAGTTATAATTAAGGCGAGCCTTGGGGACATAAGCATTGCATTTGCGACAACACTTGGAGTGTTCGCGATGGGTGCTATGAGACTTTTACCTTCGGTTAATAAGATAAGTGCATATATAAGTACACTTTTATACAGCAGGGCATTTGTTGAGTCGGTGTATACCGAGAGACAGAGAATGATTGCCATATCTAAGCGTAAATCTGAGGAGAATACAGTCTCTGATATTACATTTGATAAGGAAATATCTGTTGAAGACCTTTCGTTTTCTTATGAGGAGGGCGTTGAGAATGTCATCAACGATGCCTCATTTAAGATTGAAAAGAATACATCCGTGGCATTCATTGGACCATCCGGTGCCGGAAAGACAACAATGGTTGACATTATGCTTGGAGTGTTAAAGCCTCAGAAGGGCTGTGTCAAGGTGGACGGAAGCAATATAGCGGACTGCATGGATGCATGGCATAAGAAGGTCGGATATATACCACAGAATATTTACCTTATGGATGAATCTCTAAGAAGGAATATAGCATTCGGTGTTCCGGAGAGCGAGATTGATGACGAGAAGGTATGGCGTGTTATAAGGGAGGCACAGCTTGAGAATGTTGTCAAAGATATGGATGATGGTCTTGACACAGTGATAGGTGAGATGGGTGTAAGACTTTCGGGAGGACAGAGACAGCGTATCGGTATCGCGCGTGCGCTCTACAGGGAGCCGGAGATACTTGTCCTTGATGAGGCTACATCGGCGCTTGACACTGAGACGGAAAGAGCCGTCATGGAGGCCATAGACAGTCTACACGGAAAGATGACGCTCATTATAATCGCTCACAGACTTTCAACCATCAAGAATTGTGATATAGTATATGAGGTCAAAGAAGGCAGGGTGACTAAGAGCAATGAGTCATTTAATTGATAGCAGGGTCAGTATAATTGTTCCGGTGTATAACACCTCGGTTGAATATCTCAGAGAGTGTACAGCCTCAGTTGAGGCACAGACATACGACGATATAGAACTTATTATAGTCGATGATGGCAGCACGGATGCCGGTACGGTCAGATTCTGCGATGAATACAGAAACAGTAAGAGCACTCTTATAAGAAAGAAGAATGAGGGAGTGTCGGCGGCGCGTGCGGCCGGGCTTGAGAGAGCCTGCGGAAGCAGGGTGATGTTTTTAGACAGCGATGACAGGTTAGAACCTGAGGCCGTTGAACGTCTTGTGAAGATTATGGATAATGAGAAAGCAGACGCCGTTATTGCCCAGGATGAATCGGGGAAGAATATCCCGGCTATAAGCCGCTATCACGGAACGGATATAATGAAGGCACTGCTTGACAACAGGGAGGCTTCATTTGGCTGGGCACTGTGGGCAAAGCTTTTTGACACGGAACGCATGAGACAGAGCTACAAGGTGAGAAAGAACATCTTCTATGGTGAGGATCTGCTTGTAAATGCAGATTATTTTTCGAAGTCGGATAGTGCCGTTGTAATCGATGAAAAACTGTATTTTTACAGGAAGGACAACCCGGACAGTGCCATGGCACAGGCGCGTTCGGTAAAGAAACTGAGCCTTATCCCAATGTGGAGGGAGATGGCGGATATATATTTATCAATCGGGCTTGAGAATGAGGCACAGAGAATCATGGCAAATTATTATGATTCTTTGCTGGCAGGGTATCTCCAGTGTGAGTATTACAGATATGATGATTATAAGCGTATAATGTCGGAGCTGAAGGCACAGCTAAAGGCACAGCTTAAGTGCATAATGAAGAATGACTATGTCACCGGAAAGTATAAATATATTATAGCGGTCTATTTTTTATGGCTTTTTAAGCTTAAAAGAATAATTAAGAACAGAGGGTGAGAGTATGGCGAATCAGCTTGACAGGCTGTATTATGGTGCGAAGGGTGTCCTGTACAATAAGCTGCACTTTGATATATTTAAACATAAGTTCATAAAAAGGTATGCCGGTGTAAAAATCGTTGAGCCTTCCGAGATGAATACTATTATAAAATCGGAGATAATGAGCGGAAAACCTTTTATGGCGGGGAGATTTGGCGGCTTTGAGGTGTTCGCAATGCAGAGCGCGGAATTTGGCGATGAGGAAAAGATGAAGCGGGCGATAGATTTCCTCGACAAGAGTGCCGGCTTCTTCCCGAAGGATGAGAAGCTGTTGTACAGATTCAACGATATTATGAAGGATTCCTGTTCACAGGTGGATATCTTAGGGTGCTGGCTGGTCAATTACGAAGAGTATTATGTGAAAAGGTATTGCGGTGATATAAAGAACGTGGGTGTTCTTATGGGACTTGAGCCGTGGAACATGATGGATGAGCCGTGGAGTGAAGCACTCAGAGGAAAAAAGGTTCTTGTGATACATCCATTCGAAGATTCAATTAAAAGGCAGTATGAAAAAAGAAAGGCACTTTTTAAGAATCCACAGCTTCTTCCTGACTTTGAGCTAAAGACGTTGAAGGCTGTACAGACAAGCGGAAGTGCGACGGATGAGAGATTTGCCACATGGTTCGACGCATTACAGTATATGTGCGATGAGTGCGATAAGATTGACTTTGATGTGGCGCTGATAGGCTGTGGTGCGTATGGATTTCCGCTTGCAGCACATATAAAGAAGATGGGAAAACAGGCGATACATCTTGGTGGAGTGCTCCAGATACTCTTTGGAATAAAGGGTAGAAGATGGGACGAGTCGGACACACATCTTATGTATAACGAAAACTGGGTGTACCCGGATAAGAGTGAGATTCCGGCGGGCGCCGATAAGGTTGAGAATGCCTGCTATTGGGAAGTAAAAACAGAAGGAAAGGAAGGCAGTGACAATGGCTGACAGACAGAACCTATCATCAAAAGGAAGCGGAATAAACAGACCGGTGTTCGATATCCTGAGAGTTCTGGCTGCGGCAATGGTTTTCATGATTCATTTTGCCGGATTCAGAAATCTTCCTAAGCCTCAGTTTGTATTTAACATGTTCAGGCATTTTAATTTCGGTGTATGCGTTTTCTTTGCGATGAGCGGTTATCTTATAATGCAGTCTGTTGAGAACAGCAGGAATATAAAAGAATATTTTATAAAGCGTGTTTCAAGAATAATCCCGGCATACTATGTGATTATTATTTTTGCCATAATTGTCTGGGATGCTATTCTTGGGCAGATGCCTGCCGACTCAATGCTTGGAATCGGCTGGATCAGATATTTCCTGTTTTTAAACGGAATCGTCCCATCATCACAGTATTACTACTGGAATGACCTCTGGGGTCTTTGGACGATGAGCTGCTTTATGTTGTATTATATTCTGGCGCCTGTTATAAGAAAGTATGTGAAGAACTATAGGGCTTCTCTTGTTTTTCTGGCTGCTGTTGTGGTGTTTGCATACGGGTATAAGGCGGTATATTCATATTTTCTTAATAGGAATAATGTGCCTTGGGCGGCGGAAACTGCCGGGGATTGTGCAGTGTTTAACTTGATATCCTTTGTATTTGGAACAGTTGCATGGTATGCCATAAAGGATGGGAAAGAGAAGAATTATATGAGACTGGTTATCGTCGCACTTGCCTGTTTCCTTGCAATGAGGGAGGATACGTTTAACCGAATTATATGGTCGCTTCTTACGGTGGCTTTCATGCTCTCCATGAAAGATTTTTCATACAGTGATAAGACACAGTGGGTGGGAAGGGTGTTCTCGTTTCTTGCAAGGTACAGCTTCACCGTATATCTGGTGCACATGCCGGTTATAGAGCTGACTGAGTATTTCAGTGAACATGTACACTACCTTGGATACTTCCCATTCCTTTTAATTGTATTATCTGTGACCGCACTTATGACAGCGCTATTACATCATGCGGTTGAGGTTCCGTTTGCAAAGCTGATTAAGGGGAGGAAGATATGTCAAAAATAGTTGTTGTAATGACCTGCCACAACAGAAGAGAAAAGACCACCAGATGTCTTGAAAAGCTGCATGACGGCAATAACAATAATAAATACCATTATATAGTGGTGGATGCCGGAAGCACCGACGAAACCTGTGAAGAAATTGAAAAAGCAGGATATGAGGATGTTGAGCTTGTCCATGCGGAGCCGACTTTGTTCTGGAACGGCGGGATGCACCGCGGAATTGAAATCGGAATGAAAAATGCGGATATGTATGACTATATGCTGTTGGTAAATGACGATGTGGACTTCGTTCCGGGTGTGGTTGACAGACTGGTAGATTATTCTAAAAAACCGGATAGGGCAGGAAGCGTCATTGTAGGACCGACATGTGATTCATCGGGAAACTTTTCGTATGGCGGAATACTGTATGGGAAGGGCATAAGCTATAGTATGATAGGCGTTGACGGCTCGGATGTGAAGTGTACGACATTTAATGCCAACTGTACGTTGATACCGATGGGGATAATGAAGCTTGTAAAAAATGTCGACCCATACTATAAGCACAGCATGGGTGATTTCGATCTGGGCTTCAGAATATCGCACGGAGGTAATGATATATATGTTATGCCGGAGTATGTCGGAGTGTGCAATGACAATCCTATAGAAGGAAGCTGGCAGGACAGGAGCCTCGGAATCGTTAAAAGAATTAAATTAAAAGAGTCTTTTAAGGGTCTTCCTTTTAAGGACTGGTTTCATTATCTTAACAGAAACTTTGGATTTATGACGGCGTGTGTACGCTCAATAACACCATATATTAAGATTTTTGTTGGAAAGTAATTAAAACTATGTTATAATTAATTAGATACACAGCTAATAAGACAGCTGTGTGTTGAGAGTAAGATAATAATAAGGAGATTTGGCATGGAAAATAATAAAAAAGAAGATATGGTATTTGTCAGCTTTGACCGCTTATGGGATAATTTTAAGAAGTACTGGTGGATTGCAGCAGTGCTTATGGCTTTAATGCTGTTATACGGAGCAGCTACATACAGCAGCTCGCTTAAGATAAGTGAAGCGGAGAATGACGAGAGCAAGATTCAGAGGACACCGGTTACTATAGCTGAGAATGAAGCAGACAGAATTCATTGCGGTCTTGTGGATATTTCTTTTAATATCAATGTTGAGAAGTATTACGAGAGTATCGGAGTTGAGGGAACACCGGATTTTTCAATATATCAGACCGTCAATGCCAATGCTGTGAGCTATGCAGGCTCTATCGCAACATCTCAGGGCTTTTATGATTTTGTCAATTCGGCACTTACAAAAGCAGGATATTCAGAGCTTGTTACCAGCCCGAGAACACCGACTGATAATGAGTATGATACTTTTACAATATCACTTTTGAATGATAAGACAATGAGTATGTCATATACAGGACTCGGTGGAATTGAAAGAATTCGTACAGGTGCAGCGGCAGCGGCTTCATATATTGCAAGCGAGATGGAAAAGTTATATCCATATATTACATGCAATGTTGCTTCAGAGCCGACAGTGACTTTGAGAGTGTATGTTAACGGATTCTATACTTATATTCAGCCTGATGATGCTTCCATAAAGGCTACTATGGACGAATATGCCGAGTACAATAAGATTGTTACAGGACAGATTGAAAAGTTTGATTTCCAGTTTGCATATATTTTCAAGATGTCTACGATTATAAAGGGAGCCGTGGGCTTCGTGATAGGTTTATTCATCATCTTCGTTATTGCAATATGTGACAGAAAGGTTCGCACAAGGGAGGAGCTTGAGAGATTTTTCGAGGGTGAAGGCGAATTCCTTGGAGAGTTTAAGAAGAATGTTCAGCTTTCAGAGAATATAACAGCGGCATCTATAGGTGCAATGTGCGAGAAGAGCGGAGTCGATAAGGTACTGCTTACAACAGTTGGCAGACAGAAGAATGCAGATGTTATGCAGCGAATTGCAGAGGCTGCTTCCACAGATAAGGT
This sequence comes from uncultured Eubacterium sp., assembly GCA_958446835.1. Taxonomy (GTDB): domain Bacteria; phylum Bacillota; class Clostridia; order Lachnospirales; family Lachnospiraceae; genus CAG-882. Next base: position 40,784 of record CAUCXT010000004.1, on the reverse strand, counting down.
CAAGTTTGCATGTGTTGATGGTATAGAAGTGTGTGCAGAGACATCAAGGGATATCGCAGCAGCACAGGGAATCATCATTATGGTGAACGGTGGATATGATGAGATTCATACAATAAAGACAGCCCTCGCAAGGGTAAATACTGTGAATGGAAATATCTTAGGATATATACTTTGCAAATAATTATTACTGAGGTGGAATATAATGAAGATTGCGTTAGTGCATGACTGGCTTCCGACAATGGGAGGCGCGGAGAGAGTTTTATCGGATTTTGTCGAGCTTTATCCTGAGGCACCCATATATACTTTGATATGTAATCATAGTAAGATGGAGGAGCCGCTTAAGAGTGCCAATATTATAACTTCACATCTCCAGAAGAAGAAGGAATGTACCAATCATAGAAAGCTGTTTCCTTTTATGCCTACTGCGATTGAGTCATTTGACCTTACAGGATATGATATGGTACTTAGCAGCAGTTCAAGTGTGGCGAAAGGAGTTATCACACATCCTGATGCCATTCATATCTGCTATTGCCATTCGCCTATGAGATATGCATGGGAGTTCTCGTATGAGTATGCCGGGAAAATGTCCGGCAAAGGAAAGCTTGTGAGAAAGCTTTTGGATTATTTCCTTACATGGATTCGTGTGTGGGATTATGCAAGTGCAGCCAGGGTTGACTATTTTATTGCCAATTCCGAAAATGTTGCCAAGCGTATCAGAAAGCACTACAGACGCGAGGCTATAGTGATACCGCCTCCGGTGCGCTGCAAGCTTTTTCAGATATCGGAAAATGATGGGGATTATTTCCTTGTCGTATCTCGTTTTCAGGAATACAAGAGAGTTGATATTGCGATTGACGCGTGCAATAAGCTTGGGCTTAATCTTAAGGTTGTAGGTGACGGACCGGACTATAAGCGCCTTAAGGCTATGGCAGGACCTACAGTTGAACTGCTTGGAAGGGTTGATGACGCACATGTCAAGGAACTTTATGCAGGCTGCAGGGCATTCCTTTTTCCGGGCGAGGAGGACTTCGGAATAACACCGCTTGAGGCGATGGCGAGCGGAAGACCTGTTATAGCTTACGGAAAGGGTGGAGCTTTAGAGACAGTTGTTGAAGGAGTTACAGGAACCTTTTTTAAAGAGCAGACAACAGATTCGCTTATAGATGCACTCAAGAGATTTGAGACTATGACCTTTGACAAGCATAAGCTCAGAGAACATGCCGAGAAGTTCGATGATGAAGTTTTTAAGGCAAGAATAAAGGCGTTTGTCGAAGAAAAATATAATGAGAGAAACGGAGTACAGGAATAATATGAAAATCGCGATTGATGCCCGCATGATTCAGATGTCAGGCATAGGAACTTACATTAAGACTCTTATGGGACATGGAATATATGATGTTGCACTCGGTGATGATAAGGACATTCTGAAATGTGATGAGAGTGTACAGGTTATCAATTATGATGAAAAAATATATGGCGCAGGTGAACAGCTTCATTTTCCTTTTAAGGAGTTAAAAAAGAGCGGCGTTGATCTGCTGCATGTTCCGCATTACAATGTTCCGGTATTTTACAGGGGAAGACTTGCAGTGACAGTTCATGATCTGACACATCTTGTACTTCCTCAATTTCTGCCTAATAAGCTGGCATATTTATATGCAAAGTTTCTTATAGGCTATGCAGTACATAAGGCTGAAGTGGTGTTCACGGTATCGGAAAACTCCAAAAAGGACATATTGCGTTTCTACAGGGTACCGGAAGAAAAAATATCTGTTGTATATAATGCGGTGGATAACAGATTCATTCACAGGCAGAGGGAAGATGTTGAGTATCTTATTGATAAATACAATCTTCCGAGGGATAAAAAGGTTATTATGTATGTGGGTAATCTGAAACCACACAAGAATCTTCCTAAGCTGTTAGAGGCGTATTCTGCTATGAAGGACAGGGAGAATACATGTCTTGTCCTTGTCGGTAAGGCATTTGACAGTGAAGACCTTACACCTGAAATTAAGAAGCTGGGCATTGAGGACAGCGTTGTAAAGACAGGGATAATTGTGGACGATGAACTGGTTGATTTTTACAACCTTGCTGATTTGTTCGTCTTTCCATCGTTGTATGAAGGCTTTGGAATACCTCCGCTTGAGGCGATGGCATGTGGAACGCCGGTAGTATGTTCCGATAATTCATCTCTTCCTGAGGTTGTGGGTGATGCGGCTTATATGTTCGATCCCTATGATGTGAACCAGATAAGGGAAGCAATGGAAAAGGTGCTCAGTGACAGCAGTCTGGCAGAAAAACTGATTGAGAGGGGATACAGGCGTGCGGCTATGTTTACGCCTGATAAAATCGTTGAGACTACCAAGGCTGTTTTTGAAAAAATAAAGGGTTAATGACAATATGTTAAAAGATATGAACAGCTTCCGGCAGAGAACCGGAAGGACATTATATGAAAAGTCAATATTTTATAAGGTGAGCTGTGTGCTTCTCTTTATAATGATTTTCATCAATGTGACATTTCCTAAGGCGGGTATCAAGCTGGGTGGGATACCTCTTACCGTAGGAAATGTGTTTTTGATGCTCACAATCATGATGTGGTTTTTTTACGTTATCTGGAAGAGATGCTTTGTATTTTCCACAGCGGAGAAGTATGTCATTTTAGGCTGTATATACTGGCTCATAAGATTCATGTTCACCATGGTGGGAGGCAGAGCTGGACTGTCGGACTGGGTAGGTTTTTTTGTCCCGTTGGTTATATATCCCTTTACTTTTATAGTAATGAATTACTTTATAACGGAACAAAAGCAGATTGATTTTATAATCCGTATGCTTTTATGGGGAACAGTAATAGTATTTGCTTTTGGCTTTTTGCAGGCGGCATTCGGGATAGAAAGATTCTCTATTCCAGGACTTACCGTAAATTACACAGATTATATTTCGAGTACCAACTGGTATGCCGAGAAGTATAATGGTGTTCAGGAGGGGGTCACATATTCTAAGACTGTGTCAACATACCAGAACGGAAATCTGCTGGGTGTCAATATATTGCTTTTTTGTCCGATGATATATGAAAGCATAGAGAATAAGACGTGGCGCAATATCTATATGCTTGTCTTTATACTTTTCTGTATATTAACAGGGTCTAAGACATGCTGGGTTGGAATTTTTATTTATCTTTTTATAAAGGGTATTGTTATTGTTAACAGGAAGTGGGCAGATGGCCGCAAGGTGCAGTTTGCCTGCCTTGTAATTGCTATGATACCTGTGGTTGCGGCTATTTTCCTCGGAATGTTTCCGCAGATTATGGAACGCTTTAAGGATTCGTTCACCTTCAAGAATATCAATGATCTCTCCGGGCGTTCGCAGTCTATGAATGAACTTATTAACTATTTCATCGTCAAGACGGAATGGATACTTACAGGCCCATACGGTCTTACATCATATTGGGGAAGCAGCTATGAGATGGCATATTTCTGTATATTGATGATTGGCGGAATTGCAGGTCTGATTGCATTTCTTGGACCGATTATGTTTATTCTGATTAAATATATAGGAAAGCATATAAAAGAATCCAGGATTTTAAAAGGAATCACACATGGAGTTGTAGTATATATAATTATTGCGTTTGTGGAAGGAGCGTTGTGGCTGCCACCTACAGCAATAAATCTATGGATGGTGCTTGCTCTTGGATATAAAATGAGCCTTTTTATGGAGGAAGACAGAAAATGAAAATCGGAATAGATGCAAGACCTTTAAAAAAACAGAGGGCAGGCATTGGTACTTATGTATATAATATTGTCAAATATTTGAATGATAACGATTCGGAAAACGAGTATTATCTTTTTTCAAACAAAGACATAATTGTTGACTTTGAATTAAAGCATAACTGGCACACGGTGGTGGAAAATTTTCCTGTAGGGACATTGTGGCTGTCATATCGAGGGAAAGCACTGATAAAACAGTATGGGATAGATGTGTTCTGGGGAACACAACATGTACTTCCGTGGGGAAAACATGAAAATGTGCGATATGTTCTTACAATATGCGACCTTGCACAGTTCCGCATTAAGAATATAGGAAGCCGCTATAATACGATTATCCAGAAATTTTTTGTCAAAGGTTCGTGCAAAAAAGCCGACAGAATACTTGCGATTTCAGAAGCCACCAAGTATGACATCATTGACATTTTCGGCATAGAATCTGCAAGAATAGCATGTACCTATCTGGCAGGGACGGACAGACCGGAGCAGGCAGATAAGAAAGAGATAGAAGAAGTTAAAAATAAATTTAAAATAGCCGGCAGATACTTTTTGTATGTAAGCACGATTGAGCCGAGAAAAAATGTTGAGACAATAATCAAGGCATTTGACATATTTATGGCGGGTCAAAGTGGGGCAGGAGAGCAGTATTATATGGTACTTGCAGGCGGCTTGGGCTGGAAGTATGAGAGCGTTCTAAGACTTATTGAAAACAGTGAATATAAAGCTAACATTATAATGACCGGATTTATTTCACAGAAGGAAAAACAATGTCTGTTCGAAGGCGCGGAGGCTTTTGTGTATCCGTCATTATATGAGGGATTCGGAATACCTCTCCTTGAGGCGATGAACTATGGGCTTCCGATAATTACTACCAATGTTTCATCGCTGCCTGAGGTTGGACAGGATGCGGTCATGTATGTAAAAGAACCTAAGGATGCTGATGACATGGCAGCACTTCTAAAAAAATGTGCAGGATTGTCTGATGCAGAAAAGGAGACTATTGCATATAATGACAAAAAGCAGCGCGATAGGTTTTCGTGGGAAAAATGTGCCAGGGAGACACTTGGCTATCTGACAGAATAGGAAATGCTATGAATACAGGAATAGTTATACTTAATTATAATGATGCTGAGTCAACACAAAAGCTTGTGGACAGTATCATTGACTACAGTCTGATAGGGCATATTGCAGTAGTTGATAACTGCTCAACGGATGGCTCATTAAAGCTTCTTGGCGAAAAATACTCGGATAACAAAAAGGTTTCAGTTATATCCTCAGGGAAAAATGGAGGGTATTCGTATGGAAATAATTTTGGAGCGAGATATTTGATGGACCAATATGGTACGGATATTATTTTTATAGCAAATCCGGATGTGCTTTTTGAGGAAAGCCTTATTGAAAATATTATACAGTGCTTCAAGGAAAATCCCGGCTATGGCGTGTTGACAGGTGTTATGATGCGCCCCGATGGTAACGTAGATCCGGCACCTTACAGGAACCTATATTCGTATGCGCATGATTTAGGCGATTGCTTCCTTACGGTACGGCGTCTTGTGTATGAAAAGAGAACATATAAGGTGGATTACACAGTGCCATTGATGAATGTTGAAGTCGTGCAGGGGTCTTTTTTTGCAATAACGGCGAAGGTGTTCGAACAGATAGGTGGACTTGACGAGAACATATTCCTCTACTATGAAGAGCTTATTCTTGCGAAAAAATTGCAAAATGCAGGATATAAAACCGGTCTGTTGACAGGGGTAACGTACCTTCACAACCATTCCGTTTCCATAAGGCGTTCGATGAAGAATATCCGTATATGGAAAGCGGTGCTTAAGTCTAAGTATTATTATCAGAAGGAATATAATAATGCAAATGGTTTTATGATGTTAATACTGCATTTATGTGGCGGCTTTTCACTTTTTGAGAAATTTGTCATTGAAGTATTGAGAAAAATGTTGTAGAATAAAACAATAATGTATAATTAAAAGGTAGACAGGTCGTAGAATATATGAATCGTAATAAGCATAGTGGAATCAATATGGCATTGCTTTTGCTTGATTTAGTGAGTTTACTTATATGCTTTTTCAGTATTGATTTCCTTAATTTGCACTTTTTTGATAAACAGATATATATGAGCTATGAGGTTATCTTAGATCTATTAGGACCAATCTTTCTGGCTTATTCGATTGTATTTATATTTTTTAATCAGAATCAGGATTTTCAGAAAAGAGGATATTTCGAAGAGCTTCTGTATGTTATCAAGATGAATCTTCTTTTTGCGATGGTTATACTGCTTCTCCTCTTTGGAAGCAGGGCAACCGCTACTATGGCAAGACGAGGGCTGTTCGGCGCACTGGGTATGAATGTTGTACTGATGTATGCCATTCACTGCATATACAAGGCGTATCTCAGATGGTGGTATAATAAGAAGAGAAATGTCACGCATGTATATCTGGTCACAACTACCGACAGGGCAGAGGGAATTATAAAGCAGCTTAAAGACAGCGATGAGAAATTTACAAGGCGCATTAAGGGTATTGCAATTATCGATAATGATTTAAAGGGTAAGGAGATTGCAGGTGTTCCTGTAGTTGCAACGTATGATGATGCCCTTGAATATGCGAAGGTCAATATTGTCGATGAGGTATATATTAACGTATCGTATGTGACAGGGAACTCTCTCAAGGATTTTATAATGGAGTTTGAGAGAATGGGAATTACCGTATATCTCAATATCAATATTCTTGAGAAATTCGAAGGGTTTGACAAGCAGGTTACCATGTACGGCTCATTCCCTGTGATTTCGTTCTGCGCAAAGACATTTGAAGAGAACAAGATGCTCATAAAGAGAGCTATAGATATAGTTGGAGCGATAGTCGGTCTTCTGATTACGGCGGTTGTTACAATATTTGTTGCACCGGCTATACTGATTGAATCTCCGGGACCGCTCTTCTTTAAGCAGAAGAGAGTGGGAAAGAACGGAAGGTACTTTTACATGTATAAGTTCCGCTCAATGTATAAGGATGCTGAGGAACGCAAGAAGGCACTTATGGAGCAGAATGAAATGAAGGGTCTTATGTTTAAGATGACAGATGACCCACGTATTACCAAAGTAGGTAAGTTCATACGAGCTACAAGTATAGATGAGCTTCCGCAGTTTTTTAATGTGCTGAAGGGAGATATGAGTCTGGTAGGAACCAGACCGCCTACGGTCGATGAGTTCATGCAGTATGCCGGATATCATAAGAGAAGACTCAGTATCAAGCCGGGCATAACAGGCTTATGGCAGGTGAGCGGTAGAAGCAATATTGAGGACTTTGAGGAGGTTGTCAAGCTTGATTTAGAGTATATTGACAACTGGTCAATCGCGTTGGACATTAAGATACTGTTTAAAACCGTTCTGGTTGTATTTAAGAAGGATGGTTCAAGATAAAAAAGAGAGGAAAATAAGGGAAAATGGCAACAAACAACAAAAAGAAGAAAAAATCTAACAGCAAAAATATTGCAATAATTGCAACATGTTCAATACTTGCACTTATTCTTATTATAGTATTGTGCGTGTACCTTGTATTAAAGAGCTACATAGGAAAAATCAATAAGGTTAATCCGGATGATTGGAACAATATAACAAGCAACACCGATGAAGTGCAGACTGATGATGATGGAAATATAATATCTGATGCTACAATGTCGGATGAGATTAACAGCTCTGGTGCCGAGAATTTCGGTGATGGTGAAGGACTTGAGAAGGATTATGTTAAGAATATTGTTCTTATAGGCGTCGATAACAGACATTTTGAGAACATCCTGTACAATCCGGGCAATTCAGATGCGATTATTCTCGTATCGTTTAACTCTAAGACACATAAGGTTTATCTGACATCGGTTATGAGAGATACGGCAGCGTATATTCAGTATACTGATGCGCTAAAAGCTAAGAACAGCAAGCTCAAAGATGGCTATGATAAGATTAACAGAGCGAATGCTGTTGGTGGACCGGAATTCCTGCTTGATATTATTGAAGGTAACTTCAAGATAAAGGTTGATGATTACATACTCGTAGATTTCTATAGTCTTATTGACATAATAGATATTCTCGGTGGTATTCCGATGACTCTTACCGATGCTGAGGCTGAGGCAGCTAACAACTATATCCGCGATATGGATTTCGACAGAAGAGTACCGGATTGGGAGACAGCCAATGTACTTAGCGGTGGCGGAGACCTTATCCTTAATGGTGTTCAGGCTGTAGGATATTCAAGAGAAAGACAGACCGCAGGTTCGGACTTTAACAGAACCGGCAGACAGAGAGCTGTAATAGAGCAGATTATTGTTAAGGCTAAGAAGATGAGTGTTACACAGTTGAATTCCCTTGCAAATTCTATCCTGCCTAAGGTATATACCAATATGTCTGAGAGTGAGATACTTGGAATGGTTGCAGACGCTGTGACATATTTAGGATATGACGTTGAGCAGTACAGAGTTCCGTTTGACAATATGTATGAGTCGATAAACGGAAACCTGCTTCCTGATTATGAAGCAACCAATCAGAAACTTCAGGATATAATATTTGCAACAGAATAACAGGCTGAAAGAGAGTGATTACAGCATCTGTAATCACTCTTTTGACATACAAAGCTTTATGTAATTTAAAAAAGCGGAAGGATACCAGAAAATGAAAAAGAAAAAATCTGTAGGAAAAATTATAGGTATAGTTGCTGGATGTATAGTAGCGGCTGTAGCAGTATTCGGTATAAGCTGCTATCTGATTTTGCTCCACTACATCAATAAGAGAAATTATGTGCCTACTGACGAGAATTTTACAATACTTGATGAGACACCTTCATTTATTGAGGATGTTCTCAATCCTACTTCTAAACCGGCAGGACCTGATACGGATAAGAGTGAAATTGAATCATATAAGAACGATGTGGAGAGCCGCGCAGACAGTACAACAGATGGTGATGAAGAACTCGTATCGGATGTTATCAATATTTTACTTGTGGGATCTGATGTGCGCCCTGATGAGGAGGTAGGACGTTCAGATACGATGATTCTTGTGTCAATCAATAAGGAGACAAAGAGAATTGTTGCTACATCATTTCTCAGGGATACTTATGTGAAGATACCTATAAAGAATGAGTTCCATAAGCTAAATGCAGCTTATGCGTACGGAGGAATAGAGCTGCTTTTTGAGACGCTTCAGTATAATTACGGTGTCTCGGTTGATAAATATGTTGCAGTGGATTTCCTCTCATTCATCGATGCGATAGATATTTTAGGAGGACTTGATGTTCAGGTATATGAGGATGAGTTATATTGGTTCAATCAGTATATCCATGCCAGCAATCTGCTTGTAGAGCCGCCAGAGAGAGAGGATTCCGATTACGTCGATTATGCGGATGGCTCATACCAGCACCTTAACGGTAAGCAGGCGCTTGCCTATGCTCGTTTCAGATATGTTGGAAATGGAGATTTTACGAGAACCGACAGACAGAGGAGGGTCGTACAGAACATTTTTGATAAGGTTAAGACCATGGATGTAGGTACAATTGTGAAGCTTCTTGACAGTATTATACCTCAGATAACAACGAACCTCACAACTGACGAATGTATGGAGCTTATCACATTGCTGCCGGAAATTTCCAAGTATGAGGTTGTGTCATGGCATATCCCGGATGAGGATTTTAAGTACATGACAATAGATGGCGATGATGTTGTTGCGATAGATTTCAGCTACTATATGAAGAAGCTGTATAATTACATATATACTGACGCAGAGCCGGAGACTGATAAGCAGAATTAGCTAATTGATGAGTGCTCTAAGAAGGGGCATGTATGAAGAAAAAGAGATTAAGATTATTGTATTTTATACCCGTTATTTTGTGGATGGTTGTTATATTCTGGTTTTCGTCCAACAATGGCGATATTTCATCAATGCAGAGCGGAAAAGTCTCATATATGATGGCAAACGCTATGGATAAGGTGTTCAGGCTTGATATGTCTGAGGCAGAGCGGGTGGGATTCTCCAAGAGCATATCATTTCTTGTGAGAAAGACGGCGCATTTTACGGAATATCTTGTGCTTGGAGTTCTGCTGTATATGGCGATTGCCAATAATTTTGGGACACTTTTAGACGCACTCGACAGAGACTTGAGAATTGGGAATATAGTAAAACTGCGGTATTTTCTCCCGGCAGTCATTGTATTTGGGTATGCGGGGACAGATGAACTTCATCAGTATTTTGTGCCGGACAGATGTTGCAGCTTTAAGGATGTGCTTATAGATACTGCAGGTGGATTTACAGGAATTATAATTATAATTCTGGTTAGGTACATTTGCAGAAAAGTCACATATAATAGAGCAGAGCATACTGCGCGGGGATTTAAGGATGAGAATATGTAATCTGAGGGAAAAACAGGTAATCAATTCCGCAGACTGTAAGATATTAGGCTATGTGCAGGATGTGGAATTTGACCTGTGTTCAGGTTGTATCAAGGCGATTATAGTGCCGGGGCCACCGAAGCTTTTCTGTTTTTTTGGTGCGGACTGTGAGTATGTTATACCATTTGAATGTATTGTGAATGTTGGGCCGGACGTGATTCTGGTAAATGTGTGTCCGGAGAAAATAGTAGTAAAATTGTAGGAGGCGAGATTATGAAGTGTCCGTTCTGTAATGCGGAGAATACAAGAGTTATAGATTCAAGACCTGCCGATGACGCATTTTCCATAAGGAGAAGAAGGCAGTGCGATGTGTGTGACAAGAGATTTACAACTTATGAGAAGGTCGAGACTATGCCACTGGTTGTTATCAAGAAAGATAATAACAGGGAACCATATTCGAGGGAAAAGCTTCAGAACGGTATCTTACAATCCTGCCATAAGCGCCCTGTCTCCGTTGAGGAGATAACAAGAATTGTAGATGAAGTGGAAAATACGATATTTAACATGGAACTTCGGGAAGTTCCGACAAGCACGATTGGAGAGCTTGTGATGGACAAGCTCAAGGATATCGATGCGGTTGCTTATGTGCGTTTTGCTTCCGTATACAGAGAATTTAAAGATGTGAATACTTTTATGGACGAGCTCAAAAAAATGTTAAAATAGGAGGCATAATGTTTAAAAGGTTATATCCCTCAGAAGATGTAGATAACATATATGAGATAGATTTTAAGGATTTTTTTTCGAATGGTTACAGGGCCGTTTTATTTGATATAGATAATACATTGGTAGAGCATGGTGCACCTGCGACACCGAAGGTGATTGATTTTTTTAAGAGACTGCATGAGCTGGGATTTGAGACATGTCTTATATCGAATAATAAGGAGCCGCGGGTGGCTTCGTTTGCGGCACAGGTGGACTCAAAGTATCTGTATAAAGCAGGAAAGCCGTCACCGGACGGCTATTTAAAGGGTGTGGAGCTGTGTGGCACAGTCAAGGATAACACGCTTTTTATCGGCGACCAGCTGTTCACAGATATATGGGGGGCTAACAGGGCGGGCATACACAGCATACTTGTAAAGCCGATTCACCCAAAGGAAGAGATACAGATTATTTTAAAAAGAAGATTAGAGTGGGTAGTGCTTATTTTTTACAGGAGGTATAAGAAAAAGCATGGGAAAAATTGATGCTAGGACGGCAGTATGTGGTCTTATCGGGAACCCGGTGGGACATTCGATTTCTCCGTTTATTCATAACACATTGGCAGAAAGGCTTGGAATCAATCTTGCATATATGACCTTCAAGGTCGAGAAGGGTGAGGTTGCCACTGCGGTAAAAGGAGCTTATGCACTCAATATAAAGGGGATGAATGTCACTGTACCGCACAAGCAGGAAGTCATGGAGGCTGTAGTCGAGATTGATGAGCTTGCGAGGAATATAGGTGCTGTCAACACGCTTGTGCGCGTTGAGGGCGGTTATAAGGGCTATAATACGGACTATTACGGCATAAAGAGACAGCTTGTATGTGATGACATTGACATAGATGGACGTGACGTAATAATTCTTGGGGCAGGAGGAGCTTCAAGAGCAGTTACATTTATGTGCGCCGTCACAGGTGCGTCCCGGGTATATCTTTTAAACAGAAGTGTCGACAAGGCGGTAAGTCTTGCAGCTGATGTCAACGCCTATGTGGGTGAGAAGCGCGTGTATGCAATGCCTCTTGATGGATACAAGGAACTTGAAGGATATGGGGGCGGCAATAAGAAGTACATTGTCATCCAGACAACAAGCAAGGGACTGTACCCGGATGTGGATGGAACACCTGTTGAGGATGGGAGCTTCTATGACATGATAGAGGCGGCGGTTGATATAATATTCAATCCGTCACAGACACGCTTTATGAAACTATCAATGGAACATGGGGCGAGAGCCTACAATGGACTTGAGATGCTGCTGTATCAGGGCGTTGAGGCATTTGAGCTGTGGAATGATGTCAAGGTTCCGGATGAGCTTTGCAGGGAACTTTATACACTTATGAAAAAAGAGATGGGGCAGGAGTAGGAACTGATGGAAGAAAAGCACAGGGACAATAAAAATATAATTCTCATTGGTTTTATGGGCTGCGGCAAGACAACATTCGGAAAATGGATAGAACAGAACAGGACAAGAAGGTTCATCGATACGGATGATTTCATTGTCGAACATCAAAAATGCTCAATAAATGACATATTTGCGGAGCATGGAGAGGAATATTTCAGGAACCTCGAGACAGACTGCTTAAGGCAGCTGCTATCGGAGAAAATCAGTGATACAGTGATATCTGTCGGCGGCGGACTGCCGCTTCGCGAAGAAAACGGAAGGCTTTTAAGGGAGCTTGGAACGGTTGTGTACCTCAGGGCGCGTGTGGATACACTTGTAAAACGACTTTCGCATGATAAGACAAGACCGCTTCTTGCGGGTGGCAATGTCGAGCAGAAAATTACTGAGCTTATGCAAAAACGTGCCGATATATATGAGAAACGCGCCGATATCATAATAGACACCGATGATGGTTCATTTGAAAAAATGTTTGAAAGGATAGCACACTATGAAAATACTTGTAATTAACGGACCGAACCTTAATTTTCTTGGAATAAGGGACAGGAAGATATATGGAACACAGAATTATGACTATCTTATAAAGCTATTGAACGATAAGGCGGCTGAGCTTGGGATTGAAATAGAAACCTGGCAGAGCAATCATGAAGGCGCTATAATAGACAGACTTCAGGCAGCGTACTTTGAACATGAGAGAGGGGAGCTTGATGGGCTTGTCATAAATCCGGGTGCGTATACGCATTACAGCTATGCGATCCGCGATGCGCTGGCTCCGCTTGACTTCCCGAAGTATGAGGTACATATATCGGATATACGTTCAAGGGAGGATTTTCGTCATGTATCGGTGACACTTCCGGAGTGTACGAAACAGATTGCAGGTAAGGGACTTGATGGGTACTGCATTGCCATGGAGGAGATAGTAAGTTTATTAAGAGAAAGGAAAGATGGTTAGTTTATGGGAGACATACACCCCTATTTGGGCGGGATACTTTTACTCGCCTTTATTATAATTGATGCTGTGCTGTATGCGTTTTCATCGGCACTTCAGAACGTAAATGATTCATTTATTGAGAAAAAGCGTGAGGATGAGAACGACAGAAAGGCAAAGAAGCTTGAGCGCCTTGCGGATAATCCTGCTGTACTGTCAAACGCGCTTGATATAACAGTTTTTATAAGCAATGTCGCTGTCGGAGGATATATATTAAGAGCCATTTCAAGGGCGATAGAAAAGGCGACAAAGATTCAGTCCATGTGGATAATATTCGCAGTTGCGGTTGTTGTTATTATCCTTCTGCTTGTTGTCGGCGTACTTGTTCCTAAGCGTGTCGGAATGAAATTTCCTGAGAAAACACTCTACAGGCTGGTTAAACCGGCGGGATTGCTTATCTATATTCTCACGCCGGTAGCTTTTGTGGTGACGAAGCTTTCTAATCTGGTGCTAAGGCTTATCGGTATCAATCCGCATGAGAACCTTGAGAATGTCACTGAGGAAGAGATAATTACGATGGTCAATGAGGGACAGGAGAAGGGTGTGCTTGAGGAAGGCGAAGCAAAGATGATTAATAATATCTTTGAATTCGGGGATAAGGAAGCACATGACGTCATGGTGCACCGTTCTAACATTGTCGGTATAGATCAGAACGTCTCACTTGAGGAGGCGTTTAAGATAATGCTTAGCAATAATTTTTCAAGATATCCTGTGTATGATGAGGACATTGACCATATTGTCGGAATGATACATTTAAGGGATGCGATTGTCGCCTATGAGAATGACAAGAGCAATGAGCCAGCGATAAAGGACATCAATAAGCTTATGCGAGAGGCATATTTTGTGCCTGAGACACGCAACGTGGACGCTCTTTTTAAGGAGATGCAGGCGAATAAGATTCAGTTTGCGATAGTTGTAGATGAATATGGACAGACCTCCGGTATCATCACCATGGAGGATATTATTGAGGAGATAGTCGGAAATATCATGGATGAGTACGATGAGGAGGAGAAGCAGATTGAGCGAACCTCTGAGGATTCATACGAGGTTGATGGATTGACGTTGTTAGATGACCTTGAGGATTTACTGGATATTACATTTGATACAGAAGACTATGAGACAATCAATGGATTTATGATAGCACAGCTGCATAGACTTCCTGCGGACGATGAGAGCGGTGAGGTCGACTATGAGGGCTATCATTTTAAGGTGCTAGAGGCAAAGAACAGGGTGATACGCAAGGTTAAAATTACAAAGCTTGAAGGTGAGGAAGACAAGAGTAATGACAGTAATACACAGACTGACGAATAATATTCCTGTTATCATAGAAAATCTGCCGGGTGCAAGAAGCATAACCTTTGGCGTGTATGTCGGCAGCGGCTCACAGAATGAGACAGTCTCAAATAATGGAGTTGCACATGCGATAGAACATATGCTTTTTAAAGGGACGGATAAATACAGTGCCGGACAGCTTGCCGATATAATGACGGAGCTTGGCGGCGGAATAAATGCATATACCTCCAAGGAAAATACGGTTTTTTACGGTAAGGTTCTACCGGAGGATTTTGAGAGGGCGCTGTCAATCATGGCGGATATGCTTTTTAATTCGGTGTTTGATTCGAAGGAGTTTGCCAAGGAGAAGGGCGTTATAATTGATGAGATAGATTCCTACGATGATTCGGCTGAGGATATGTGCCATGAACTTTTGCAGAAGCGCGTCTGGAAGGATAATCCGCTGGGCTTTATAATATCCGGAAGCAAAAGCAATGTCAAAAAGCTTACAAGGCAGCAGCTTGTGGATTTTAAGGAGGCTAACTACACAGCCGATAATATCCTCATATCCGTTGCGGGAAAATGCGATGAGGCGCAGATAATGTCGGTGCTTGAACCTCTGTTTGCCGCTTTGCCGGGTTCGGGCAGGAAGCTTGTTTCGGACAGACCGGAATTTAACAGATGCTTTATTTCCAAATATAAGGACATGGAGCAGGTTCACCTAAATATCGCCTTTGACAATGTGCGAAGCTCCGATGAGGACAGATATGCCATGTATATGATTAACTCAATGCTAGGCGGCAATCTGAACTCAAGACTTTTCCAGAAGGTGAGGGAAGAGAACGGTCTTACCTACAGCATATACTCATACAACAGCATGTGTGACCTTGCAGGGCTTTTCCATATATATGCGTCCATGAGCGCGGCGCAGACGCAGAGAGTATATGAGCTTATATTTGAGATAATAGATGAGTTGAATGAGAAGGGGATCGATGAACAGGAGCTTGCGATGTTAAAAAAACAGACGCGCATAGAGCTTGTGCTTGGAAGTGAGGCGGCTAGCAATACAGTTCTGAATAATGCCAAGACATTCCTGTCAACAGGAAGTGTTATTTCACTTGATGAAGCGGTGGCACACTATGAGGCGGTGACCCTAGAGCAGTTCAACAGATGCATAAGGACATATCTTAGAAAAGATAAGTGCAGTGTGTGTCTTGTTGGAAACGTCAAGGACGTGCCTGTTTCGACACTCAAAGGGCATTGGAGTAATAGCCAGTCGCCTGCTTAGAACATGGTTTGACAATGAAAAAAAGATGTAGTATCATCGAGTTAGATGATACTACATCTTTTTGTTTGGCGGCGGTGCTGGGAGCGGAGGTTAATATGGATAAATCAGAAAGAAAAATGACAAAGATAGCGCGGGAGGTTAGCAAATTTACCGTGCAGACAATGAAGGAGGACGGAATTGGCACGGCAGAATTCGATTTTATACATCTGGTAAGACACAATCCGGGAATAACACAGGCTGCAATCCGCGAGCAGTTAAAGCTTGACAAGGGGGCTGCGGCGCGAAGGACGGCAAGCCTTGAGAGCAAGGGCTACCTTATAAGAAAGGTGAATCCTGAGGATAAGAGAAGCGCCAATCTGTATGCAACTGAGAAGGCGGAGAGCCTTAAGAATTCAAAGGCATATCTTGAAGGGCTATACTATGAGTGGCTGCTTGACAAGCTCACTAAGGAAGAATGTGATGAGTTTGTAAAGACGCTTGACAAGCTGTATGTGCTCAGCAAGACGGAGAGCAGGGCGGGTTTTCCAAACCTTAAAAAGCTGATTGATTGTGATTAGAAAATCAATTGTCCACATAAAACAAGATAAACAGAATATAATTATAATATCAGTGAACAGGCTGGTTACGGATATAAGGATATTTTGTGGGGAGAGTGGATAATGAGGTTGATATGGAACATGATACAGGGCTTCTGCATGGCGATGGCGGATGCCGTTCCCGGTGTGTCGGGCGGTACAATCGCGTTTGTGATGGGCTTTTATGACAGATTTATTGAGTCGCTTGATAATATTATTTCAGGAAAAAGGGAGGAGAGAAAAAGAGCACTTATATTTCTTGTAAAGCTTGGGGCAGGATGGATAATTGGATTTGTGTGTACGGTGCTTGCGCTTGGCAGTATATTTGACAGCCATATCTATGTGCTGTGTTCGCTGTTCATCGGGCTTTCATTTTTTGCCGTTCCGATAATAGTACATGATGAATGGCAGACAATCAAGGGAAAGTATTCACATATTATATTTACACTCATAGGTATCGCTGTTGTGGCGCTTATAACGTATCTTAACCAGTGGCTTGCAAGAGGAAGCATGGATATTTCAAGTCTCAACCTTGTAAAGGGCATATATGTTTTCATTGTAGCTGCAATAGCCATATCTGCTATGGTTCTCCCGGGAATATCCGGGTCGACAATGTTGTTGATATTCGGGCTGTACGTGCCGATTATGAGCGCAATCAGAGGCTTTCTGCACCTTGAATTTAAGTATTTTCCAATTCTGCTGATATTCGGACTTGGCATACTTACCGGAATATTCACAAGCGTGAAGCTTCTTAGAACAGGTCTTGATAAATACCGTTCGCAGATGGTGTTTCTCATCCTCGGTCTTGTTATCGGCTCCGTGTATGCGATTGTTATGGGTCCTGCAACGCTTGACGTTTCACAGCCGCCAATGACATTTCAGACCTTTAGTATAATCTATTTCCTTCTCGGAGGTGTGATACTTGGAGGACTACAGCTTCTCAAGAAATTTATTGAGACAAAGTAAAATAAAAACAATAGTTTAAGCATTATATTTAATTAAGTGCCGGAACAGGCTTATATTTATCCGTGCCGGGCATAAAACTGTATGCCGGGACATAGATATATTATAGCGTGTTACGGCATTTTTGTTTTGCATATCCGCTGAAAAAAGTGAGCCGGGTGACTTTGCGTGTGCAGCACAGGGTATATTTTTTTTATTATGGGAGATATTAGATATCGGGTGTTAAAACACGGTGCAGTATAACATTGCACAACATGCAATTGCCACACACTGCGTTTCTCAATCACCTGAAATATATTTATATGGAGGTCATTATGTCGGAAAAGGATAAATCGGAAAAGGACCGCGATGAGATAGAGTCCTTCGGGCAGCTATCGCTGTCGGAGAAGGACGATGAGAGCATAAAGCTGATTACAATTATAGGTGAGATAGAGGGACATGAGGTACTCTCTAATAATTGTAAGACAACGAAATATGAGCATCTTATCCCGATATTTGCGCGCATAGAGGACAGCAAAAAGATAAAGGGAGCCCTTATAATTATAAACACGATAGGCGGAGATGTATCAGCTGGACTTGCACTTGCTGAGATGATTGCGTCATTAAGTAAGCCAACGGTATCGCTTGTCATAGGGGACAGTCATTCAATAGGCGTGCCGTTAGCTGTTGCCGCAGATTATTCATTCATCGTATCTACCGGGACAATGCTCATTCACCCTGTGAGGATGAGCGGTACGGTCATAGGCGCACCACAGACCTACGACTATTTCAAGATGATACAGGACAGAATCGTGAGCTTTATTGAGGAACACAGCAGGGCGGAAAAGGGAAGCCTTGAAAAGATGATGATGAACACCAGCATGCTGTCAAAGGATTTGGGGACAATGCTTGTGGGGAGACAGGCTGTTGAAGCGGGACTTATAGACGAAGTCGGAGGACTTGACATGGCACTGGGCAAGATTAAGGAGCTTTCAGTTTGATTTGACCTCATTGTAAAAAAATGCTATAATCACATTAATTGTGTAAATATGTGGAGGGCTTGTATTGGAAGCGCTAAGGATTATAATCAGTGGGATGATTGATGGACTCACGGGATTTCTTCCCGTGAGCAGTTCAGGACATTTGTTGATGTTAAAGAATGTATTTGGATTCGGAGAGGGAGACAGCATAATTTTTGACCTGTGTCTGAAGCTCGCAACAATAATTGTGATAGTATTTGCTTTCAGAAAAGATGTGGCAAAAATGATAAGGCTTGAGAGTGGAATATATGTCAAGCTTGCACTTATGATACTTGCGGCGACTGTTTCGACAGGTATAGTTGGACTGGGGTGCAGAAGTTTTGCGGGATATGCGGCTAAGACGGTCTTTTTTCCCGGAATATTCATGATATTGACAGGCGTTATGCTTTTTGTCACGGACGGAGTGAAAAAGGGCGAAGTCAAGATATCGGATGCAGGTTTCTTTGAGGCGGTAGTGATAGGAGGTGTTCAGGGACTTTCGGCACTTCCGGGATTGTCAAGATGCGGTATGGTAATCACCACATGCCTGCTATTGGGATTTGACAGGAAGCTTACATGGAGATTCTCATTTCTGTGCGCCGTGCCTTCGCTTATAGGTGCTGTGATACTGGATATAATTGATATTGCAGGATTTGGAGCAGCTGATGTGGGAAATACGGGCTGGTACATATTGGCATCGGTTTTTGCTGTAATAACAGGTTATATAGGACTTGTTATTCTTAATCAGATACTTAAAAGACGCCGTTTTCGCATACTGGCGGTGTACTGCCTTGCGCTCGGCGGCTTTATGCTTGCCTCTATGATAGTCATGCAGCCATAGCAGGTATGCTTATTGGGGTATAACAGATAATTGTGTGATAAGAAATATAGCAATGAAAATCTTGTAATAACAGCTTTTGTAATCAGAATATGACATTTATATTAAAGAATATGACAATTATATTAAATTAGAGAAATGGGGTAACAACAATGGCTTCAACCGGGAATACATCACCTGAAAAGAAGAGGACAACACAGTCTCGGAGAACAGCCTCACAGCAGAGGACAACGGCTGCAAAGCCGGCAGCATCGAAGGGAACGAGGACAAGTACAGCGCGTTCATCATCAAGAAAGAGAAAAAAGAAAAAGGTGAACAGTGTTGCGTTCACGGAAGCAGCCTTATTTATTGCATTGGCAGTTGCGCTTATCCTGTTTATAAGTAACTTTGGATTAGCGGGTAAGGTGGGAACATTTTTTGCTGCAATCCAGTTTGGAACCTTCGGAATATTTGCATACATATTCCCTATAGTGCTTGTAGCGGGCACCGTTATAATGCTTAGAAAGGGCAAGAACAGCGGAGTCGCAAGGGTCAAGTTCATAACGGCGTTTATCGGTGCAATGTTCGTGTGTGCATTCATCGAAATGGTGGGCGGCGGTTACATAAAGATAGAGAAACTGTCGGACTACTATAATTTCGAAGTGCCGCTTAAGAAGGGCGGAGGTATCGTGGGCGGTGCGGTCTGTTCATTCCTCACACCTGCTGTCGGCAAGGTAGGAGCATATATTATTATTATCGTTTTCATCATCATAGCTATACTGATTATCTCAGAGCGTTCGATAATCAGAAGCCTTACAAACGGAAGCAGGAAGGTTATCACCACTGCGAAGGACGATATCAACGAATACAAGGAAGAGTCTGAGAAGAAGAGAGCGATAAGGCAGGAACAGCGTGAACTTAAGGAGGAGCAGCAAAGACAGCGCAGACGTTTTGATCAGAAGGTGAGCGGAGTCGATCTGTCAATTGAGATACCGGGGACGAACAGGAGAAAGGATATATTAGGACCGAAGCAGCCGGAGGCTGAGAATATGAGAACCTCAGCGACAGGAAGGCTTTCAGGTTCGGATGTCACAGAAGTATTTCAAAATGACAGGTATTCCGAGAATATTATAGAGATAGATTCCGATGAAAATTCGGATGAGAGTACAGGCAGCGTATTTAATCTTCCTAAGTCCGCCCATAGTAAAAAGGAAAAATCTGTGGCAGTTAAGAGCAATGATATAAGGTCTGTGGCGGCAGATAAGGAGGAAGATGCGCAAGCAGTGGATGACAGTCTTTTTGCAAGGGGATACGATAAGCAGGCAGAGTTCCATGATATTCATGGCGATGATAGCAGCGCTTATGCAGATGAAGCTTACGCGGAAGCTGCTTATGATGATGAAGCTTATAGAAAAGAGCCCGCTGACGATGATATTGTGGATGACTATGCCGATTACTCGCAGGAGCAGACTTCATACGGGAATGAAAGTGCTGATTCAGACTATACTTATGGTGAGCACCTTCAGGAGCTGCCTGAGGATGATGGCTTAGAGCAGTGGCAGAGACAGGAAAAGACGGATGCCGCGGGAAGAGCGGTGCTTGAAGGTATACAGAAGCAGACGCCGGGAACTGTAGTGAAGCATGACAACGCGGGAACATCTGTAGCTGCCTCTAAGGCTGCTTCTTCAAGCGCTCACACAGGAAGAAGCGCTGAACCGGAAAAGACCATGGAGCAGGTCGATGCTGAGATAAATGAAGAGGTAAGACATTCTGAGCAGCTTAGTGAGGAGATTGTCGAAAAGCCTTATGAGTTTCCACCGGTGGAGCTTCTTCACAGAGGAAAATCGACAAGCTCGACATCACAGAAGGAGCTTCGCGATACAGCGATGAAGCTTCAACAGACCTTGTCGAATTTCGGAGTGAGGGTTACGGTGTCCGATGTGAGCTGCGGACCGGCTGTAACGAGATATGAGATACAGCCTGAACAGGGCGTGAAGGTAAGCCGTATTGTGTCACTTGCCGATGATATTAAACTCAACCTTGCAGCGGCGGATATAAGAATTGAGGCTCCTATACCGGGCAAGGCGGCAGTCGGGATAGAGGTTCCTAACAAGGAGACTTCGGGAGTTACCCTGAGGGAGCTTATTGAGAGCAAGCCGTTTGAGGAGAGTAAGTCACCGATAGCTTTTGGAGTTGGTAAGGATATAGCGGGACAGGTTGTTGTTGCGGATATTGCCAAGATGCCGCATGTGCTTATTGCCGGTGCGACAGGTTCAGGTAAATCTGTATGTATAAATACGATAATTATGAGTATTCTCTACAGAGCCAAACCATCGGAAGTCAAGCTCATAATGATTGACCCGAAGGTTGTTGAGCTGAGTGTGTATAATGGAATACCGCATCTCATGATTCCTGTTGTCACGGATTCTAAGAAGGCGGCAGGTGCACTCAACTGGGCAGTTGCTGAGATGGATGACCGATATAAGAAGTTCGCACAGGCAGGCGTGCGCGACCTTAAGGGTTATAACGCGAAGGTTGAGCAGTTAAAGGATATAGAGGCGGAGAATAAGCCAACGAAGCTGCCACAGCTCGTAATTATAATTGATGAGCTTGCAGACCTCATGATGATTGCCAAGAATGAGGTCGAGGATGCTATTGTGCGTCTTGCACAGCTTGCAAGAGCTGCCGGAATACATCTTGTCATTGCAACCCAGAGACCATCTGTTGATGTCATCACGGGACTTATAAAGGCGAATGTTCCTTCAAGAATCGCATTTGCGGTCTCTTCGGGTGTGGACTCAAGAACCATTCTTGATATGGTCGGAGCAGAGAAGCTTTTAGGAAAGGGCGATATGCTCTTTTCACCGGCGGGTTATCCTAAGCCGGCGAGAATACAGGGAGCATTCGTTTCGGATGATGAAGTAAGCGCCGTGGTCGAGTTTTTGAAGGCTAACTGCGGTGAGTCCGGAGGCTACCATGATGATGTCGCACAGAAGATTAATAATCCGGCTTTTGCAGAAAGTCAGGCATTCGGAAATGATTATGATGATTACTTTGCTGAGGCGGGACGATATCTGATTGAGAAGGGCAAAGGCTCGGTCAGCATACTTCAGAGAGTATACCGCATAGGCTTTAACAGAGCTGCCAGAATTATGGATCAGCTTGAAGAGGCAGGGGTTATGGGACCTGAGGAGGGAACCAAACCGAGAAAGGTTCTTATGACCATGGATGAATTTGAGGAGCTTCTACAGAAGCTCTGAAAATAAATGAAAACACATTACATAGTGAGAAGGAGAATACACATGAAAAGTGATATTGAAATCGCACAGAGCGCTGATATGCGTCCAATCAAGGAGATTGCAGCAAAGTTTGGAATAGGTGAGGATGACCTTGAGCTTTATGGCAAGTACAAGACCAAGCTTTCGGATGAATATCTTAAAAGCATTGAGATTAATGAGAATGGTAAGCTTATTCTTGTGACAGCGATCAACCCAACTCCGGCAGGTGAGGGAAAGACAACAATCAGTATCGGACTTGCTGATGCGCTTAACAGGGCTGGAAAAAAGGCAATGGTGGCGCTCAGAGAGCCGTCACTTGGACCTTGCTTCGGTGTAAAGGGCGGTGCAGCAGGCGGCGGCTATGCACAGGTTGTACCTATGGAGGAGCTTAATCTCCACTTTACAGGTGATTTTCATGCAATCACTTCAGCAAATAATCTTCTTGCAGCTATGCTCGATAATCATATCCAGCAGGGAAATGCTCTTCAGATTGACACAAGACAGATTGTCTGGAAGAGATGCCTTGATATGAATGACAGAGTTTTAAGAAATGTTGTTGTAGGTCTTGGAGCCAAGGCGGATGGCTTTGTGAGGGAGGATCACTTTGTTATCACTGTTGCAACGGAGATAATGGCTATTCTCTGTCTTGCAAATGATATGGATGACTTAAAAGACAGACTTGGAAAGATAATTGTAGCATATAATTATGCAGGTGAGCCTGTCACAGCAGCAGACCTCAAGGCGGTAGGAGCTATGGCGGCACTCTTAAAGGATGCAATCAAGCCTAACATGATTCAGACACTTGAAGGAACACCTGCCCTCGTACATGGTGGACCGTTCGCTAATATAGCACATGGCTGTAACAGTGTAAGAGCGACGAAGGCGGCTCTTAAGATGGCAGATTATGTTGTGACAGAGGCAGGCTTCGGTGCCGACCTTGGAGCTGAGAAGTTCATGGATATTAAGTGCCGTAAGGCAGGAATTGCACCTGATGCGGTGGTCATTCTTGCGACTGTAAAGGCACTTAAGTACAACGGCGGTGTGAAGAAGGATGAGCTTGCCGCACCGAACCTTGAAGCTGTAAAGAAGGGTATTGTCAATCTTGACAAGCACATTGAGAACCTTCATGCCTTCGGTGTGCCTGTTGTAGTAACTCTAAACTCCTTCCTTACCGATACGGAGGAGGAGTATGAGTTTATTAAGAAGCACTGTGAGGACATGGGCTGTGAATTCGCTCTTGCCAGAGTATGGGCAGAAGGAGGAAAGGGCGGCGAGGAGCTTGCAGCTAAGGTTATAAAGACTATTGAAAATAAGAAGAGTGAGCTTAAGTTCACATACGAGCTTGACGCTCCACTCAAGGATAAGATTGAGGCAATAGCAACGAAGATATATGGTGCAGGCTCAGTAACTTATTCAGCTGAGGCTTCAAGAATGTTAAAGAAGATAGAAAAGATGGGTTATGGAAATCTTCCTGTATGTATGGCGAAGAATCAGTATTCACTTTCCGATGACCCTAATGCGCTCGGACGTCCTGAGGGCTTCAATGTAAATATCCGTGAGGTATATGTGAGTGCAGGTGCAGGCTTCGTTGTTGCAATCACAGGAACGGTTATGACAATGCCGGGTCTTCCTAAGGTTCCTGCGGCTGAGAATATAGATGTCGTAGATGATAAGATCGTAGGATTGTTCTAAAAATAGTTAAGTGAGGAATTTTGTTAAGATGAAAGATTTTTGTGTCAGGGATATAGTCAGGGCGGCAGGTGGAAGATTGCTCTGTGGAGATGAGAGTGTACAGATAGATAATTTTGCGACCAATTCGGGCAAGGCTGAGCCGGGACTTATGTTCGCACCAATTGTCGGGGAGCGCGTCGATGGACATAAGTACATAGAGAGCGCTTTTGATTGTGGTGCGTCGGCGTCTTTGACACAGAATGAGGAGGCTGTCGCAGGGCTGATTGACAAGTGGAGAAATGCAGGCGCACAGCCTAAGCCGATAGTGCTTGTGGAGGATTCCGTGAGGGCTATGCAGCTTACCGCAAAAGAGTATGAGAGCAGGCTTTCGCTTAATAAGGTGGGAGTAACCGGAAGCGTAGGAAAGACAACCACCAAGGAGATGATAGCATGTGCGCTGTCCGGCGGGCTTAAGGTATTTAAGACCGCCGGGAATGCCAACAGCCAGATAGGAGTTCCTGTTACTATTATGAATATAGCACCTGATGATGAGGCTGCAGTTATTGAGATGGGAATGAGTGAGAAGGGCGAGATGAAGCGTCTCGCCACCCTGCTTTCCCTCAATGCCGCTGTTATGACAAATATCGGCGTCAGCCATATTGAGCAGCTTGGTTCACAGGAGAATATACTCCGCGAGAAGTGGCATATAACGGATGCTATTGTTTTAGGCGGATGCATTTTTCTCAATGGGGATGATGTGCTCCTAAAAGAGCGGGCAGACCTTTGCAGGAATAACTATGACGGTGTGTTTGGAAAAGAGGATAACAGGAAGCTTAGAATATGTACATTCGGTCATTCGGATGACTGCGATTATAAGGCGGAGAATGAATATTCCGATGAAAACGGAGTGGGTTTTGACATGGTTCACGGCGATGTCAGAATGCCGGTTAAGCTGAGCGTACTTGGAAGCCACAATGTAAATAATGCACTTGTGGCACTTGCCGTGGCAGAATTTTTCGGAGTGGATTTAGGAGCGGCTGTCAAAGCTCTTGAGGGCTATACAGGTGTTGCCATGAGACAGCATATAACGAAAAAAGACGGAGCTGCCTATATAGATGATTCCTATAATGCCAGTCCCGATTCAATGAAGGCAGGGTTAAATGTACTGTGCCAGATGCCGGCGGACTATAGGATTGCTGTTCTTGCAGATATGTTGGAGTTGGGTGAGAATACCAAGGAGTATCATAGACAGGTCGGTGAATATGCAGGACGGAGCAGGGTCGATGAGCTTCTTCTATACGGAGAGCTGGCAAAGAACATTGGCTACGGCGCAGAACAGTATATAGGAAGGATAAAGCATTTTGATACGCTGAGTGATATCGCAGAGTATCTTAAGGCAGAGGTAAAACCGGGGACAGCGGTGCTGTTCAAGGGTTCAAGAGGAATGAAGCTCAACGAAGTGGTTGACGCACTGCTTGGTTGATAAATAATAGATATTTGACGGAAATATAATTTAGCTATACACGATTTGCGACATTCAGGGAGGTTTTGCATGATATTAAAGGAATTGATTTCAGAGCTTGATTATACGCTATACAATGGAAACGAGAATGTTGAGATTACAGAGCTGGTCTGTGATTCGAGAAAGATTGTAAAGGGATGCCTTTTTGTATGTGTGAGAGGAACTGTTTTTGACGGTCACACTTTCATAGATGAGGCAATCAGGCAAGGTGCGGCTGCGATTATAACTGAGGAAAAGGTGGAGATTACCGAAAACAGGAAGAATACTACCTTTGTCGCAGCAGAGGATTGCAGAAATACACTTGCGATGGTGTCGGCGGCATATTTCGGTCATCCGGCTAAGGAACTTTTCACTATAGGAATCACAGGCACTAAAGGAAAGACCACCACGGCGTTCATGGTTCGTGAGATACTCGAAAAATGTGGGTATAAGACTGGTCTTATAGGAACAATTGAGATAATAACGGGAGCAAGACATATTGAATCTGCTAATACAACGCCGGAATCCTACGATGTTCAGAGATACTTCAGGGAGATGGTCGATAACGGTTGCAAGTGTGTCGTCATGGAAGTATCTTCGCAGGCTCTTATGATGAAGAGATGTGCGGGAATTATGTTTGACATCGGAGTATTCACCAATCTTGAGCCGGATCATATCGGACCGAACGAGCATGCAAGCTTTGAGGACTATATGCACTGTAAGGGGCTTTTGTTCAAACAGTGTAAGACCGGCATTGTCAATTTCGATGATGAACATACTGAGCAGGTGTTAGAAGGTCATACATGTACTGTTGAGACTTATGGACTTAATGAGGGCGCTGAGCTTAGAGCAGTGAACATACAGTATGTACATGAGCCGGGCCATATAAGCACGGAGTACGATATAGATGGGGAGAATCTTCATATCAGGCTTTCACTGCCGGGTAAGTTCAGCGTTTATAACTCACTCTGTGCTGTTGCCGTGACAAGACATCTTAATGTTGACGAGGAGAAGCTTAAGGAGGCACTTCTCACAGTTGCGGTAAAGGGAAGAGTTGAGCCGGTGAAGGTTTCCGATAAGTTCATACTGATGATTGACTATGCGCATAATGCGATGAGCTTAAAGAGTATTTTGGAGACATTAAGGGAATATAATCCTAAGAGACTTGTTAGCGTTTTCGGCTGCGGTGGAAATCGTTCTAAGCTACGACGCTATGAGATGGGTGAGGTTTCGGGAAAGCTTGCCGATTTTACAATCATAACGTCAGATAACCCAAGGTATGAGGAGCCGCTTGACATCATAGCCGATATAAGAAGCAGCATAGAAAAGACCGGAGGAGAGTTTATAGAAATTCCCGACCGCAAGGAGGCAATCCGCTATGCCATAGAGAATGGCAGAGAAGGAGATATAATCGTGCTTGCAGGAAAAGGACATGAGGATTATCAGGAGATTAAGGGCGTAAAGTATCCTATGGATGAGAGAGTGCTTATAAAAGAAGTGCTTGAGGAATTAAAATGTGGTTCGCAGATATCATAGTTGATATATCTATTGATAAACTTGATAAGACATTTCAGTATATTCTGCCGGATGAGCTTTTAGGGAGCGTGGAGATTGGTTCACAGGTGAATGTGCCGTTTGGAAACAGGAAGATAACCGGTTATGTTGTAAATATAACCGATGAGGCTGAATTTGACACGAACAGAATGAAAAAGATTGAATCACTGGTGAAGAATGCGGTTACGATTGACGGACGCATGATAAAGCTTGCCTACTGGATGAAGCATAATTATGGCTCTACAATCAATCAGGCGCTCAAGACCGTGCTTCCGGTTAAGGAGACGGTCAAGGAGAAGAAAGAGAGCATTATCGCGCTGTCACCTGAGTATGTGCATGACAGGGATAAGCTTGAATGTATGCTCGCGGAGTGTGAGAAAAAGCATTATACCGCAAAGAGAAGGCTTGTAACGGCGTTAGCTGAGGATGGGGACTTAGATGAAGGAATCATAAGGTCGAAGCTTAATATTGCAGGTTCGACAATCACTGCACTTGTAAAGCAGGGAGTTATAATAAGAAGTGACAATATGGTTTACCGCAATCCAATCCATAAGGAGTATGCACCGGCTGCTAAATGTGTGCTCAACCTGGAACAGAGCTATGTGGCTGACTCGATAATAGAGGATTATGATAAGGGCATACATGGCACGTATCTTATAAAGGGAGTCACAGGAAGCGGTAAGACGGAGGTCTATCTTGAGATAATTGAGCATGTGCTGTCCATGGATAAGCAGGTTATTATGCTCATACCGGAGATCGCGCTTACCTATCAGACTGTAATGCGCTTCTATAAAAGATTCGGGAATGTGGTTTCAATTCTCAATTCAAGGATGTCAAAGGGTGAGCGTTATGACCAGTATCTCCGTGCAAAAAGGGGAGAGATAAAGATTATGATTGGCCCGCGCTCAGCTCTTTTTACTCCGTTTGACAGGCTTGGACTTATAGTTATAGATGAGGAGCATGAAGGTGCATATAAGAGTGACAGTGTGCCTAAGTACCATGCAAGGGAGACGGCAATCGAACTTGCTGCCATGTGTAATGCTTCAGTCATACTTGGTTCTGCCACACCGTCGGTGGACGCGTATTATAAGGCAAGAAGCGGAGAGTATAAGCTCTTTGTCATGAATAACAGGGCGGGCGAAAGCACCCTCCCGGAGGTTGAGACAGTTGACTTAAGGGAAGAGTTAAGGAGTGGCAATAAATCAATCTTTAGCAGAAAGCTGAAAAAAATGATTGAGGAGCGTCTGAATAATAAGGAGCAGGTTATGCTCTTTTTAAACAGACGAGGATATGTTGGATTTATTAATTGCAGAGAGTGCGGACATGTGATAAAATGTCCTCACTGTGACATTGCGTTGACAGCACATAATAATGGGAGACTTGTATGCCATTATTGTGGATATACCGAGCCTGATAAGAAGATATGTCCAAAGTGCGGTTCGAAATATATCGGTGGTTTCAAGGTGGGAACAGAGAAAATAGAACAGGCTGTCAAGGAGGCTTTTCCTGAGGCAAGAGTTCTGCGAATGGATCTTGATACAACCAAGGGAAAGGAAGGGCATGAAAAGATTCTTGAGGAATTCGCCGGTGGCAATGCCGATATATTAGTCGGAACACAGATGATTGTAAAGGGACATGATTTTCCGAATGTAACACTTATGGGAATACTTCTTGCCGATTTGTCACTGTATTCATCGGATTTCAGAGCGCAGGAGAGAACTTTTGAGCTTCTTACACAGGCAGCGGGAAGGGCAGGACGCGGCAATAAGCGAGGGAATGTTATTATACAGACCTATGACCCGTCACATTACAGCATACAGACTGCTATGAGGCATGATTATGATGCATTTTATGAACAGGAGATAATGTACCGTGAGCTTATGGATTATCCGCCGGTATCGAATCTTCTGACGGTTAAAGTATCATCAAAAAATGAAAAGCTGGCTAATGATGTGACAGTATGGCTTTTACAGGAAGCCACAAAGGAATTAAAAAAAATATATTATGATGAAGACGATATGCCTCGCGCGATAGGTCCGTCGAGGGCTTCTGTGTATAAACTTAATGATATTTTTTCAGTTCTTTTATTTTTTAAACATAAACAGTACACAGTTCTGACACAGGTTAAGGATATATTAGAGAAGTATATAAGGGAACATGAGCAGGACTTCAAGATGGTGAGTGTACAGTTTGATTTTAACCAGTAAATTATAAGAAAAGAGGAAAATAAAATGGCACTTAGACAGATTAGAACAGTTGGCGATCCTTGCCTCACCAAGGTATGTAAGGAAGTAGAGGAAGTTAACGAGCGTACACTTACACTTATTGATGATATGCTTGATACAATGTATGAGGCTGAGGGCGTTGGCCTTGCAGCTCCACAGGTAGGTGTGTTAAAGAGAATAGTCGTAATTGATGTAGGAGAAGGCCCGATTGTCATGATAAATCCTGAGATTCTTGAGACAAGCGGAAGCCAGACAGGAAGTGAGGGATGTCTTAGCGTTCCGGGCAAGGCGGGTACAGTCACAAGACCTAATTATGTTAAGGCTAAGGCTTATGACGAAGAGATGAATGAGTATGTTATAGAAGGCGAGGAGCTTTTAGCACGCGCTATCTGCCATGAGCTTGCTCATCTTGACGGTCATCTTTATACCGAGTTGGTTGAAGGGGAACTTGTTGATACCAAGTCGGAAGAGGATAACAAAAAGAACAAGAAACACAGAAAGTAGATGATAATATATGAGAGTAGTCTTTATGGGAACGCCCGACTTTGCAGTTGGAACTCTTAAGGCACTGTTAGAGGCAGGACATGAGGTGGCAGCAGTTGTCACACAGCCTGATAAGCCTAAGGGCAGAGGAAAAGAGCTTCTTATGACACCTGTCAAGGCGGAGGCGGTAAAACATGATATACCGGTATTTCAGCCGGAGAGAGTAAGAAAGAATGAAGAATTTCTGGAAGAACTTAAAAAGCTTGCACCGGATGTGATTGTTGTAGTCGCATTCGGACAGATTCTTCCTGTAAGCATATTTACACTTCCTAAGTATGGGTGCGTGAATGTACATGCATCGCTCCTTCCAATGTACCGCGGAGCGGCACCGCTCCAGTGGGTTATTATAAACGGCGAAAAGGTGAGTGGTGTTACCACAATGCAGATGGACAAGGGGCTTGATACAGGTGATATGCTTCTTAAGGAAGAAGTTGCTATTGAACCGAAGGAGACGTATGAGACATACCATGATAAGCTTGCCGTTGTCGGTGCCGAGCTTTTAATTAAGACGCTTGACGGATTGGAAGCCGGAACTATTACCCCTGTAAAGCAGGAGGGCGATACCTGCTATGCTTCAATGATAGACAAGAGCCTTGGAAATCTTGATTTTACAAGACCTGCTGTTGAGCTTGAGAGGCTTATGAGAGGACTTGACCCGGCTCCTGCGGCATATTCCTTCCTTGATGGGAAGATGTTAAAGCTTTTTGGTGCTGATGTAGTGGATTCCGATAAGGAATACAGCGCACCGGAATGTGGTATAATAACCAATATAACCAAAAACACATTTGACATCACAACAGGTGCAGGTGTGCTGAGGGTCAACGAAGTGCAGCTTGAGGGCAAGAAGAGAATGGACGCGGCTTCATTCCTAAGAGGCTATAAGCTCACAGAGGGCACAGCACTTAAAAACAGCAGGTAGTAAACAGATTACCTAAAAAACATATAGAAAGGATGATATATATGGTTTTAGCATATTATGGCTATGGATACGGTTATGACCCGACATGGATTTTACTTGTTATCACAGGTATCATAGCAGTTGTGGCACAGATTCGTGTATCATCAAGCTTTGCAAAGTACAGTAAGGTTGAGAGCCGTACAGGTCTTACGGGAGCTGAGGCGGCTGAGAGAATACTTCACTCAAAGGGAATATATGATGTGAGAATACAGCATATTGCCGGAAGTCTTACAGATAATTACAATCCTACGGATAAGACACTCAACCTGTCTGATGCTACTTATAATTCACGTTCGGTGGCAGCGATAGGTGTTGCCGCGCATGAGTGCGGACATGCGATACAGCATGATGAGGGCTACTCATTCTTGAAGTTCAGGACGATGCTGTTTCCTATAGCAAGCTTTGGCTCACAGTTTTCGTTCATACTTATACTGCTTGGACTGTTCTTCGGTTCATTCAGCGTGCTTATCGATGTAGGTATTATACTCTTTTCGTTTGCGGTACTTTTCCAGATTGTGACGCTTCCGGTAGAGTTTAACGCGTCATCGCGCGCACTTACACTGTTAGCGGATAATGGTATACTCTATGACAGCGAAGTAGACCAGACAAAGAAGGTTCTTAGTGCGGCTGCAATGACTTATGTGGCAAGTGCTGCTACAGCTATTATCCAGCTTGCAAGATTATTGATGCTGAGAGGAAGAAATCGTGACTAATACGATAAATGAAAGAGAGATTGCTCTCGATATTCTTATGGAGATTAACGAAAGGGAACAGTATATACATGTTCTGCTAAATGATGCACTTAGAAAGTATCAGTATCTCGAAAAGAATGAGAGAGCATTTATAACAAGGCTTGTAAAAGGAACAATGGAACGCAGAATGACACTTGATTATGTAATTAACCAGGTGTCTTCTGTGCGTGTAAATAAGATGAAACCGCTCATCAGAAACCTTATGCGTATGAGCGTGTACCAGATGATGTATATGGAACAGGTGCCGGTGAGTGCAGTCTGCAATGAAGCTGTAAAACTGGCAAAGAAAAGACACTTTACAAATCTCAGTGGCTTTGTTAATGGTGTGCTTAGAAATATAAGCAGACAGCTTCCTACGATGGAGCTGCCGGATGATTACAGCGTGCGGTATTCGGTTCCGCAGGAGCTTGTAGATATGCTTAAGGCTTCATACGGCGAGGAGACGATGAAGCTTATCCTTGAGAGCTTTTTGGAGGACAGCAAGGTATCCGCTGTGGTTAACACCATTAAGATTACCAAGGCAGAGCTTATGGAAAGGCTGTCTAAGCAGGGAATTGATGTGATAGATGCTCCGTATGTGGAGAATGCTTTTATTATGTCCGATTATAATTATCTTGAGGAGATACCGGAATTTATTGACGGAATGTTCCAGATACAGGATATAAGCAGTATGTTAGCAGGCATGATAGCGTCACCGGTTAAGGATTCCACTGTAATCGATGTGTGTGCCGCTCCGGGCGGTAAGAGCATATTCGCAGCTCTTATGATGGAAGGAACAGGGCATGTCATTTCAAGGGATGTCTCGGAGAAGAAGACTGAACAGATAGATGAAAATGTGCAGAGACTTGGGCTTGATAATATAAGCGTTGAGACTGCGGACGCATTAGAACATTATTTGGCAGATGAGGAAAGGGCGGATATGCTTCTTGCGGATGTTCCGTGCTCAGGACTTGGTATTATAGGAAGAAAACCGGACATAAAATATAATGTGAGCTGCGAAAAGCTTGACGGAATAGTAAGGCTTCAGAGAAATATTCTTGATTCCGTGTGCAGCTATGTAAAGCATGGAGGGTATCTTGTATATTCTACATGCACACTTAACCCAAAGGAAAATGAGGAAAACGTACGATATATTATAGAGAAGGGCTTTGCTCCGGTTGACATAACGGAATTACTTCCGGGAAGCCTTGTAAATGACGCGAAAAAGGCAGGAGAGAAGTATCTTGATAAGCTCAACGGCGATGCCGCACGCGGCATGCTCACACTTATTCCGGGGGTTTATGAATGTGATGGCTTTTTTGTGGCAAAACTTAAGAGGATATAAAACAGGAGGAAATGAATGGATAGCAGTGTTGTTGACGATAGTCTGAAGCTTCCGTATGAAGATATAAAATCACTCACGAAGGTGGAGCTTACTCAGCTGATAGGAGCGCTGGGTGAAAAGAAGTTCAGGGCTGAGCAGGTATATGACTGGATTCATAAAAAGCTGGTCACGGACTATGACGATATGAAGAACGTGCCTAAGACTTTGAAGGAGAAGCTTGCCAACATAAGTCCGCTCACTGTTGTAACGCAGGTTGATAAGCAGGTGTCTGCGATAGATGGCACGGCGAAATATCTTTTTAAGCTTGCAGATGGCAACCTGATAGAGAGCGTGCTTATGAGATACCGTTTCGGTAATTCAGTATGTATCTCTTCGCAGGCAGGCTGCCGTATGGGGTGCAGGTTCTGTGCCTCCACATTGAACGGACTTTCAAGAAGCCTTCTTCCTTCAGAAATGCTTGACCAGATATACAGAATACAGGCGGATACAGGTGAGAGAGTGTCGCATGTTGTTATAATGGGAACAGGTGAGCCATTTGACAATTATGACAATGTGAGAAGATTTATTACACTTCTTACGGATGAGAACGGAATCAATATCGGAGCAAGAAACCTCACGATTTCTACATGCGGCATTGTTCCGAGAATAATACAGTTTGCCGATGAACAGCTTCAGGTTAATCTGGCGATTTCACTTCATGCACCGAATGATGAGCTTAGAAAGACATTGATGCCGGTGGCAAACAAATATTCAATAGAGGAGCTTATGGATGCATGCAGGTATTATGTTGATAAGACATCTCGAAGAATTACATACGAATATAGTCTTGTAAAAGGTGTTAACGATGGAAAAGAGCAGGCATTAGAGCTTATACATCTTATAAAGGGAATGAACTGTCATGTCAATCTGATTCCGGTTAATCCGATAAAGGAGAGAGATTTCAAGCAGACGGAGGGACCACAGATAAGCAGTTTTAAAAATCTTCTTGAAAAAAATGGAATTGCATGTACAATAAGAAGAGAGATGGGCAGAGATATTGATGGGGCGTGCGGACAATTACGCAAGAGCCACTTAGATGAAGATAACGCGGAATAAATATTCTGCGTGGAGGAATGTAATGAGGGCATATGCAACCACAGATGTAGGCAGAGTAAGAAAGGTCAACCAGGATTACATCTTTTGCAGTATGATGCCGGTAGGTAAACTTCCGAATCTGTTTGTCGTAGCAGATGGAATGGGAGGTCATAAGGCAGGTGATCTGGCTTCACGTTTTACAGTGGAGACCTTAATAAAGAATATTAAAAATTCAAGCTCTGATAATCCTATTACAATTATCAACGATGCTATTGTGAATGCGAATACGCTTTTGCTTGAAAAGGCAGCGGAGTCTGAAGATTATGAGGGAATGGGAACAACACTGGTCGTATGTACGATTATCGGGGAATCTATGTATGTTGCCAATGTTGGAGACAGCCGGTTATACCTGTATGATGGAAAGCTTTCACAGATTACAAGGGATCACTCGCTTGTTGAAGAGATGGTGGCACTTGGAAAGCTCAACAGGGATGAGGCGAGAACGCACAAGAGAAAGAATGTAATTACTCGCGCCATAGGCGGCGGTAAAGAGGTTATGGCTGATTTTTTTGAAGCCGAACTGACCGCCGGAAACAGGATTATCATGTGTTCGGATGGATTAAGCAATATGGTTGATGATGGGGAAATAGAACAGATATTGTCTTTGAACCTTCCGATTGAGGATAAGGCAAAAAGACTGATAGACATGGCAAATGAAAGCGGTGGCGCAGATAATATTGCCGTTGTCATCGTAGAGCTCTAGTAGGAGGTAATATGGAAAAGCCGGTATTTATTGCAGATAGATATGAGATACTTGGAAAGATTGGGTCCGGAGGAATGTCGGATGTGTACAAGGCGAAGGATCATAAGCTGAATCGCTTTGTGGCTATTAAGGTACTTAAGCCTGAATTTAGTGAAGACAGGTCTTTTGTGACTAAGTTTCGTGTGGAAGCACAGTCTGCGGCAGGACTTATACACGCTAATATTGTAAACGTATATGATGTCGGTGATGAAGATGGAATATACTATATTGTTATGGAACTGGTAGAGGGAATAACCCTCAAAAAATATATAGAAAAGAAGGGCAGGCTTGGAGTAAGAGAGGCTGTAAGCATAGCTATCCAGGTAGCTCAGGGAATTGAAGCAGCTCATAATCATCACATAGTGCATCGCGATATTAAGCCCCAGAATATTATTATATCTAAGGAAGGTAAGGTAAAGGTAACTGATTTTGGTATTGCCAGGGCGGCTACCTCCAATACGATCAATTCCAATGCGATGGGATCGGTGCATTACATTTCGCCTGAGCAGGCAAGGGGCGGATATAGTGATGAGAAGAGTGATATATATTCGTTCGGTATCATGCTCTATGAGATGCTCACAGGAAGGGTTCCTTTCGAGGGAGACACAACAGTATCTGTGGCATTGCAGCACATTCAGGATGATATAGTTTCACCTGCCAAGCTTGTACCGGGGATTCCTGTAAGTGTAGAAAAGATTGTTTTAAAATGTACCCAGAAGAGAACAGAGAGAAGATATCAGACAATGTCCGACCTTATAGCGGATCTTAAGCATTCTCTTGTGGCTCCGAATGAGGATTTTGTTGTAATGCGTCCTGTTGCAAGCAATGGACCTACCAAGATGATAACAGAGGATGAGCTTGATATGATTCATCAGATGTCATCTGTGAAATCCACCAACATTAGCAGCAGGAAAAAGGATAGTATTTATGATGATTCCGATGATGAAATGGATGATGATAACGATGATGTCCGGAATAACCACGATTTGGACTATTATGATGATGACGATGATGATTCTGAGGATTCAGGCAGTTCAACTGTCGACAAGGTTATAACAGCTCTTGGAATTTCGGTGGCAGTTATCATAGTCATTATAACAATCTTCATTATATTTAAGATGGTTTCGGTTCTTTCGGGAAGCGGAAATCAGGGAAATAATAATCAGACAACAACTCAGTCCACACAGGAGAGCGATGGAAGAGTTGAGGTTCCACTGGTGACAGGCTATAATTATGAAGATGCACAGAAGATGCTGAATGATGTGAATCTCGGCGTGAAGCTGACATACGATAATTCATCCTACGATGCCGGTATGGTAATCGAGCAGAATGTCACAGCAGGAAGCCGCGTAAAGGAACATACCACGATTGTCCTGACGGTGAGCAGCGGTCCTGAATCATTCTCAATGATAAATGTCGATGATATGACTGAGGATGATGCGACGGAGGCTCTGTATGCACTTGGTCTTAAGGTTAAGGTGGAATACGTTGAAAGCTCTGAGGTGGAGCAGTTCCGTGTCATAAGCTCAACGCCTAAGCATCTTGCAAAGGTTAAGCAGGGTGATGAGGTTACATTATATATCAGCATGGGAGACGGAAAGGTATATACAGAGGTTCCTAATCTGCTCGATATGACCGAGGATGAGGCAAAACAGGCAATAACCTCCAATGGCTTTGTTGTGGGAACAATAAAGCGCGAAGGAAGCGCAACTGTAGCTGCAGGTCATGTAATAGCCCAGAGTGGTCCGGCAGCGGGAGAGAAGGCTGCAGAGGGCTCAACCATCAATTTCGTGGTAAGTACAGGAACAGATTCATCGGTTAAGTATGTATATCTGTCAAAGACAGTTCTTGTGGAGGATCTTACATCAGGAAATAAGGTTCCTGAGGATGCAACATTCATCAGACTTAATTTTGTTCTTGCACAGAATGGAAATGAAAAGAACATAGCCTCCCAGGAATATACTTCTTATGCGGGAATGACTGAAAAGTCGATTCAGGTTCGTGAGACACTCTCTGATTTTTCTAAGGGAAGTGCACAGCTTAGAGTATTCGCATATTACGTTTCTCCTTCTTCTGAGCAGACAGTGCAGTTATGTACACTTGATGTAACATTGACAGAATAGTGGGAATATATATGCAAGGGAAAATTATCAAAGGAATTGCCGGATTTTACTATGTACATGTGACCGGCAAGGGAACGTATGAGTGTAAGGCGAAGGGTGGCTTCAGAAAACAGAATGTGAAGCCGCTTGTAGGCGATAATGTTGAGATTGATATAGTTTATGATGAGAAGCTTCTTGGTAATATTGTTAAGATATTGCCAAGGAGCAGTGAGATGATAAGACCGGCGGTGGCAAATGTTGATCAGGCGTTGCTTGTGTTTGCCATTTCAACACCGGCACCTAATCTCAGGCTTTTAGACAGCTTTCTTGTGATGATGGAGGGATATGAGCTTCCTACTATTATCTGTTTTAATAAAATAGATGAAGTTGAGCAGGATGAGATTGATAGACTTTCGCAGATATATGAAAAGAGCGGAAGCCATATTATATTTACCAGTACTTTTACCGGTGAAGGCCTGCCTGAGCTTAGGGAACTATTAAAGGGACATACCACAGCGCTTGCTGGACCATCGGGTGTCGGAAAATCGTCGATTCTCAATGCACTTATCGAGGATGTCCACATGGAGACTGGAAGCATAAGCGATAAGATTGGAAGAGGAAAGCATACAACGCGCCACTCTGAGGTGTTCGTTCTGGATGATGACAGTTATATTCTTGATACTCCGGGCTTTACATCACTGTCTGTCATGGTTGAGGATAAGAACAGACTTAGGTTCTACATTCCTGAGTTTGGTGAGTATGAGGGCGAATGTAGATTTGCCGGGTGCGTACATGTGAATGAGCCGGATTGCGCTGTCAAGAATGCGGTGGAAGAAGGGCTTATAAACAGAATACGGTATGACAGCTATGTTGAAATGTACCATGAACTTGAAAATACAAGAAAAAGATAAAAACTCATAGAGCTTACATAAGCTCTATGAGTTTTTTTACATTGTCGGCAGCATTTCCCTTAAAAACTGTTGAACCTGCAACAATAATATTAGCACCTGCCTCGTGTATATCCCTGATATTATCGAAGTTGACACCGCCATCTACTTCAATATCATAATTAAGACCAAGTTCATCACGTAAGATAACAGCTTCCCTAAGTTTGTCAAGGGAAGCTTCGATAAACTTCTGCCCTCCGAATCCCGGAACCACACTCATTATAAGAAGCATATCTACCAGTGGCAGAAATTCTCTGACATCGCTAAGCGGGGTGTCGGGATTCAAGGTGATGCCGGCTTTGACACCAAGCTCCTTGATCCTTTTAAGTGTAGCGGCAGTGTCCTTGCAGGCTTCCACATGAACCGTGATTATATCTGCTCCGAGAGAGACAAATTCATCGACATATCTGATAGGCTCTTCTATCATTAGATGTAAGTCAAAAACCTTATCTGTCAACGGACGAATTGATTTTATTATAGGCATTCCGAAGGAAATGCTTGGAACAAAAATTCCGTCCATAACATCAATGTGAATGTATTCTGCACCGGCTTCATCTATAGTATGAATATCCCGCGCAAGATTTCCGAAGTCGGCAGACAGAATGGATGGTGATAATATTTTTTTATATTTCATCAAGGGTGCTCCTTTAAATATTCAAGTCATTTTGTACAGGTCTGTAGAACATTTCGCGGACTTCGGCAGGCTTTTTAGTCTGCGCCAGTATCCACATCAGCTTGGCAACGATTGCCTCGGTTGTCATGTCGTACGCCTCTATCAAACGGTATTTCTTTTTGATGACCTGTCCGACCATGTATACGGACATATCGCTTCCTTCATGGGGAACCTGTGTGGTCATAACAAGCGCCTTGCCACATGCGATCCAGTCTGCTATGGCATCGACAAAGCTCTCGTTGTCATAGCATGGGATGCCGCCTACACCGAAGCTCTCTATTACAAGCCCGTCATAGTGCTCTTTTAAAAAGGAAAAAATGTCGGGATTCATACCCGGAACAAGACGGAGTACAAAGACCTTAGGGTCAAGGCTTGTATAAAAGTCCGGCCCGTCCTCAGACACCTTCTCCTCTATATAATATCGAACCCTTCTGTCGCGTACTATGGCTATTTCAGGAAAATCAATGCTCTTAAAAGCGTTAAAGCTCTTAGTGTGCGTCTTTCTTGCGCGCGTTCCGAGTATAACCTTGTTGTCAAAAAGAATGTGAACTCCATGGGCGTGTTCATCACATGCAAATACGATGGCATTTAACAGGTTGCTTCTTGCGTCTGAGTCGACAGAGGCAAGAGGACGCTGTGAACCTGTTATTACAATGGGCTTCATGCTGTTCTGAACCATATATGAAAGCGCAGCGGCAGTGTAAGCCATTGTATCGGTTCCGTGCGTTATGACGAAACCATCGTATGAGCTGTAATGCTCCTTAAGACATTTTACCATTGAAATCCAGTGCTGATAGCAGACATTGGTGCTGTCAAGATTGAATAACCCGTAGGTTGTTATTGAGCATATCTCATCAACCTCAGGGATATATTCAAGTATCTCATCAGATGTTACGGATGGAGCTAAGCCATCGGCTGTCTGTCTTGAAGCGATTGTTCCACCTGTTGTAATCAGTAAAATTTTTTTCATATAACCTCTTCTAGTTATGATATCTGATTATGGAAGATTATACGTTGAAGCGGAAGAGAACAACATCTCCGTCCTTTACAACATAATCCTTACCTTCAAGACCTACAAGACCTTTTTCCTTAGCAACTGTGTAGGAACCGCAGTCAAGGAGATCCTGATAGTTGACAACTTCAGCACGTATGAAACCGCGCTCAAAATCGCTGTGAATCTTTCCGGCAGCCTGAGGAGCCTTGGTTCCCTTGGTGATAGTCCATGCTCTTGTCTCTGTAGGACCGGCAGTGAGATAGCTTATAAGTCCGAGAAGAGAGTAGCTTGCTCTTATCAGCTTATCAAGACCTGATTCGGATAAACCAAGGTCTGCTAAAAATTCCTTCTTGTCCGCGTCATCAAGTTCGGAAATCTCCTCCTCAATCTTGGCACATACAACGAACACTTCACTGCCTTCCGATTCTGCGAACTTACGAACCTCGGCAACATATTCGTTGGAGGCTGCGTCATCTGCAAGGTCATCCTCGGATACATTGGCAGCATAGATTACAGGCTTGGCAGTAAGAAGAGTGTAGGAAGCAATGAGAGCCTTCTCATCGTCATCATCTGTCTCAAAGCTGCGTGCGGACTTGCCCTCCTCAAGGTGAGCCTTGAGTCTCTTAAGAAGGTCATTCTCCTTAGCAAGAGCCTTGTCGTTCATGGCAGCACGTCCCACCTTGGCGATTCTTCTTTCAAGAATGTCAATATCTGAGAATATAAGCTCAAGATTGATGGTATCGATATCTCTTATAGGGTCAACACTTCCGTCTACATGTACTATATTGCTGTCCTCAAAGCAGCGGACTACATGTACAATAGCGTCAACTTCACGGATATGTGAGAGGAACTGGTTTCCAAGTCCCTCACCTTTAGAGGCACCCTTTACAAGTCCTGCGATATCTACAAACTCAATGGCAGCAGGTGTGATTTTAGCTGAATTATAAAGTGCAGCAAGTTTATTTAAACGCTCGTCCGGAACAGTAACAATGCCCACGTTAGGGTCAATGGTACAGAACGGATAGTTAGCGGATTCAGCACCTGCCTTTGTAAGTGAATTAAATAACGTACTTTTGCCGACGTTCGGCAGACCAACAATACCTAATTTCATATTGATTCCTCGTTTCTGTTTACGAGCGGTCTCGGAAACTCTATGAATCCCATAGTTCCGCTCTTTTTTATTTCTTTA
>CAUCXT010000003.1 GCA_958446835.1 uncultured Eubacterium sp. | reverse complement strand
ATGTCCTCTGTAGTCCAGCACGGACTGATCCAGAGAGACCGTATTTTTACAGTTTTGGAAAGATAAGCCTTCTCTCAATGCAGTTAGGACGTATTGCAGACAGGCTTAACCAGTACCTTACCAAAACACTTAATCAGGGCGGGGCTTCGGTAGCTTACACCAACTGCCTTGTGGCAACGGGAACGCTGATGGTAATTGCACCGCTTCTCATCATCTATCTGTTCGCACAGAAGGGATTCGTTGAGAGCATCAGCAGTTCAGGTATCAAAATGTAATATCCGGAGAGGGGTGATTTCCCTCTTCGTGGATATAAAAAAATTAGGAGGAGATTAGACATGAGAAAAAATCTTTCAAAGAAGGTTGTAGGACTTACACTTACAACAGCAATGATTGCAAGCCTTACAGCTTGTAACAGTTCAACCAGCAACGATCCTACACAGCCATCAACAAAGGGAACGGATACTGAGACAACATCCCAGGCTGAGACAACATCCCAGGCTGAGGAGACAACGACAGAGGAGGAGACAACACTCTACACAGATGCCAACGGCAATGTAGTAGACCTTGGCGGTATGGAAATCTACATCCGTGACTGGTGGTCAACACCTATCGACGGTGAGGATGCGGAACCTAATAACAAGTATGAGGAGGCAAGACAGGATTACTTAGAGTGGGCTCAGGAGACATACAACTTCAAGATTAGACAGGTTGGTATCTCATCATGGGCTTCAACACCGGAGGATTTCTTAAATTATGCTTCATCCGATCCGGATGACATGAATTATCTCTTCATATTAAGATCAGGCAAGGAGTTAGCTTCCGCACTCAGTGCAGGCTTAATGTATGACCTCTCAACACTTGACTGCCTTGATTTCTCAGATTCAAAGTGGGTAAACGGAGTTGATAAGCAGTACACGATCGGTGGCAAGACATATTGTATGAGCGGAGATTCAATCGAGCCGAAGGGTGGTATGTACTTTAACAAGCGTCTCTTAAGTGAAGCAGGAATTGAGCCACAGTCAATCTACGACCTTCAGGAGTCAGGTGATTGGACATGGGATAAGTTCGAGGAGATATGTAAGCAGATTGCAAAGGATACAGATAATGATGGTGTGATTGACCGTTTCGCAATGGTTAATTTCGCTTCTACATTCATTAATGAGGCTGTATGGTCCAACAATGCTGAGTTCATCGGAAAGGACGCAGACGGAAAGTTCATCAACAAGGTTGAGACTAATGAGACACTTGAGGCTCTCAACTGGGCTGTAGATATGCTTGCCAAGTACGATTATCCACAGCCGGATGGTTCAGAGTGGAACTACTGGCAGGAAGCATTCGTAAATGGTGCAGGTGCTTTCATCGCCGGTGAGACCTATCAGGCAGGTCAGGACTGGAAGGATATGGAGGACGACTTCGGCTTCGTATGCTTCCCTAAGGGACCTAATGCAACAGATTACACTAACTGCTACAACGATAACCCAATCGTTATTCCTGCTAACTACGACGCAGACAGAGCCTGGAAGATTGCTTTCGCATACAATGTATGGACAGATCCTGTTCCAGGCTTCGAGGATTACAACGGAAGAGTTGAGGGCTTCTACAACAGCTTCAGAGATACAGAGTCTGTAGACCTCACAATCGCAAGACTTTATAAGAACGGTATGACAACATATCATTTACTTGTTCCTGGTCTTGACCTTGGCCCGGATCTTATATGGGGGCTTGGCACAGATGGAGACAGCACTCCTGCTGCTAAGGCTGAGGCTATCAGGGCTACATGGCAGTCATATCTTGATGAGCTCAACAGTAAGTAAGCCATACGCAGGCAATAATCAGTAAAAAGAAAAGAGTGGGAGGGTGTGAATCCTCCCACTTGTTAGAAATAATGTATGGTTAAAAAAATGTGCTTAATCTATGCTGTACAACTTTACGGGTACGTTTTCTTTAGAGAGGCAGCGCACCGGTAAAATTGTATAGTGGTATCAGATGATGCTTTGACCCTTGGCACGGGATAAAATTTATTATATAAGTCGGCAGCATTTGTTAAGACAGGAGGCAGCATATATGAAAATCAGATTTCATTTACCCGGTTTGAGGTACAATTTCCCGCTCAATATGATACTTGTGGGTATGATGAAGCAGTATCCGGATTTTTTCTACGATAATATTGAGATAGGCTCCTTTTTTGGAGAGTTTCCCACATCAAGGTGGGGCGGCGGAAGATTCTGCAATGGTGATCAGTGTGACGCAGCTTTTATAAAGCGTGTAGTGAAGGCATATAACGATAACGGAATACCTGTGAGATACACCTATACCAATCCTGAGCTGAACAGGTTCGACTGTGAGGATGCCTACTGCAATTTCTGTATGGACGTTGCCAACAACGGAATGAATGAGGTGCTTGTGGTAAATCCGGTGCTGGAGGACTACATAAGGAACAAATATCC
Source organism: uncultured Eubacterium sp. (assembly GCA_958446835.1). Lineage (GTDB taxonomy): Bacteria > Bacillota > Clostridia > Lachnospirales > Lachnospiraceae > CAG-882. The sequence continues at coordinate 120,905 of CAUCXT010000003.1, read as the reverse complement.
GAAGTTTAAGATTAACAGCTCGACCTGCAAGGAGATAAAGGAGATAAATGCGCTCAATGAGGAGCTTTCAAAGGACTATGCACTTGTAGTATTAGACTATAATCTGAATAATAAGTGGGATTTCCTGAGCCGGATTGAGAGAAAAGATAAGTGTGAGCTGCTCATCAATGCATGCTGTGTTCCGAATTGTCCGCGAAGGGGCGAACATTATAAATGCATTGCACAGCAGCAGAAGATAGTCCTTATGAACAGAAAGCTTCCTAAGGACAAGCAGCTTCCGGTTCCGGGCTGGCACTGTGAGTACGGCGACAAAAACTCAATTTTCAAGATAAAGGATTATGAAACTTATATTTCACCGGAGGCTATTTTTGAGAAATATGTTCCTCTTGGATTTAACAATTTTAAGATTGAGGGCAGAACAGGAAACCTGTTCAATCTGATTGAGTCATATTGCCTGTGGCTTATGAAACCGGAGAAGAGGGATGAGGGCAGATTCATGCTGATAACGAACCTTCAGGCAACGAAGGTTATAAATGTAGGACAGCCAAGACCGGGTGTATGGCCGTAGTGTGTAGATAGGAGAAGGAATGAACAGAAAACATTTACTTGCAGCAGCGGTGCTGCTGTGTGGAACAGGTCTTGTGACAGCCTGTAACGGACAGACTGCTGTAGATGGGAATAGTGAAGTGATAAGTTCGGTGGATGTATCGCAGGAAGAAGCACAGGATGTATCACATGCGGTGTCACAGGAAGTATCACAGGCAGATAGTGAATCCGGTGCAGTAAATACGGATTCGGACGTAAAAGATGGCAAGGATGACGATAAGCAGCAGGAGGGAAAAGTGAACTACTCATTATTATTCAACGAAATCAAAAGGACTGAAGCATACAAGGGTATGAAGTATGCCAATCCACTTATAACACAGGAATTCGGTGCGGATCCGTATGCGATGGTCTATGATGACACAGTGTATATTTATATGACGCAGGATGCATTTGAAAAGAGCTCTGATGGCACGATCAAGGATAACTCATATTCTAAGATTAAATCCATAAGAGTGATATCCTCAAAGGATATGGTCAACTGGACAGATCATGGTGAGATATATGTGGCAGACGGCATTGTGGGAGCGAAGTGGGCAAAAAATTCATGGGCGCCTGCTGCTGCGTGGAAGAATATTGACGGACAGGACAAGTTCTTTCTGTATTTTGCCGATGGAGGCGGTGGTATAGGGGTTCTTGAGGCAGATTCACCTACAGGACCTTTTAAGGACCCGCTTGGCCACGGACTGATTACAAGGAACACACCTAACTGTGCGGATGTATTGTGGTTGTTCGACCCTGCTGTCCTGGTCGATGATGATGGAAAAGCATATATATATTTTGGAGGCGGTGTTCCTTCCGACAAGATTTCACATCCAATGACAGCAAGGTGTGTGGAGCTTGGGGATGATATGATAAGCATTAAGGGGGAGCCTGTAACAATTGATGCACCATACCTTTTTGAGGATTCGGGAATCCATAAGTACAATGACAAATATTACTATACCTACTGCAGCAACTGGCAGGTTGACGAGGCAGGAACCGCTGAGTACGGCTTTCACAATGCGGAGATAGTGAGCATGGAGAGCGATTCACCGCTTGGACCGTTTACTTTTAAGGAGGTCATTCTTGAAAATCCGGGTAAATTGGTAGGACTTTACGGAAATAATCATCACTGTGTATTCAGTTTTAAGAATGATTGGTATATCACATACCACACAAGAGAGCTGGAAAAGCAGATGGGTGTTGAGAAGGGCTACCGCTGTACCTTCATCGATAAGTTTGATATGGGTGAGGACGGAACAATCGGCAGGATTAAGCAGACCTACAATGGCTGTGGGCAGGTTGGTACGTTGAATCCATATGAGACGGTGGCAGCATGCACATTCTCGCATGAAGCAGGAATAGAAGTGGTTCCTGCAGACAGGCTTTCTAAGACATACGGTTCAGGGAAGATGGCACTTGGTGGAATAGATTCAGGAGATTATATAAAGCTTACAGGGGTTGATTTCTCACATAAGGAGCCTGAAAGATTTGTGTTCTCCGCTAAAAAGACGGCGGAGCTTGATGAGAACTGTGTTATCGAGTTAAGACTTGACAGCACCAAGGGTGATGTACTCGGATATATTCCGGTCGGGCAGCTTTTAAATGATGCAGCAAGCCTTGATGATGAGTTCGTTGAGCTTACCGCACCGATAGATAAGAAGGTGAGTGGGGTACATAATCTGTATATGACATTCTCCGGTTCGGGCTATGAGCTTCTTGAATGGAGCTTCGAGGGTGTCGAGAACAGCTGGTACGACAAGCTGTGTGAGAATGCTCTTATCTCAACAGGAAATAATGGCAGGCTTGAGAGGGCACTTGCAAAGCTTGAGGCGGGAGAGACCGTAAACATCGCATTTCTTGGAGGCTCAATAACGGAAGGTGCCAGCGCTTCAAAGCAGTCGGAATGTTATGTTGAACAGACAGTATCTAACTTAAAAGCCATGTATCCCGATGCGGACATTAATTATGTCAATGCCGGAGTGAGCGGCACGCCATCGGCTCTTGGAATTATGAGGTATCAGAGAGATATAGTCGGTACCTTTGATGATACACCGGATATTTTATTTATTGAGTTTGCAGTAAATGATTATCAGGAATGTACGGATGGAAGGGCGATGGAGAGCCTTATAAGACAGGCGCTTGAGGCGGATGAAAAGACTGAGGTATGTCTTTTGTACTCGGTATCTAAGTCAAAGTGGAATGTGCAGGATGTATCGGTACCTATGGGAGAGCTGTACGGACTTCCTATGGTGAGCTTGAAGGATGGAACCAAGGAGGCGTTTGAGAGTGGTGCTCTCACTGATGAGGAGTACTTTACGGATGACTACCATCCTACAACCTACGGTCATACCATAATGGCTGATTGTATCAAGTATATGTTCACCGAGGCTGCGAAAAAAGAGGTTCCGGCTGAGGCTTCCAGCATACCTGATAAGATGGTAAAAGGTGCAGATTTTGATGGGAACAGGCTTGTCACCTCTAAGGACAGTGCGGATGCCAAAATCGTGTGCGGAGGCTTCGATGGGAAGGACAGTGAGGTTCACGGCGCAAAATTTATCGGAGGAGCAGTTTTTCCGGACAACTGGATGCACACGGCACAGAGCGGGGATGCCCCATTCGTGATGACGGTCGACTGCAGGAACCTGCTTATCAATTATAAGCAGAGCAAGTCGAAGAATGCGGGTACAGTTGTGATAAATGTTGACGGAGAGGATGTAATGGAAATTGACTGCTACAAGGATGGCGCATGGAATCAGTCCATAGTTGAGCTTGTAATAGATGAGAAGGATAGCAGTACACATACTGTTTCAATCCGAATGAAGGATGGGGACGAGGATAAGGAATTTACTATTCTTGCATTGTCATATACGAAGTGATTCTATTATTACAGGGAGGATTGCGGTAAGATGAGTAAAGAGACGGTTCAGCAGGCAAAAGAGCTTGTGGCTAAGATGACATTGAGTGAGAAGATGGGGCAGATGTTATATGAGTCACCGGCGATAGAGAGGCTTGGAATACCGGCGTATAACTGGTGGAATGAGGCACTTCACGGTGTGGCGAGAGCCGGAGTTGCCACAGTATTTCCACAGGCAATAGGCATGGCGGCTTCCTTCGATGAGAAGCTGATACAGGAAGTCGGAGATATGGTTTCAACGGAGGGGCGCGCAAAGTTTAATGAATTTTCCAAAAGAGGCGACCACGGAATCTACAAGGGCTTGACCTTCTGGGCTCCCAATATCAATATTTTCAGGGATCCGAGATGGGGAAGAGGACATGAGACCTACGGTGAGGATCCATACCTTACATCGCGGCTTGGCATGGCATATATCAGAGGCTTACAGGGCGAGGACAGGGAGAAGCTTAAGTCGGCGGCGTGTGCGAAGCACTTTGCTGTCCACAGCGGACCGGAGGCGCTTAGACATCATTTTGACGCAAAGGTTTCCGTGCATGATATGTATGACACCTATCTGTACGCATTTGCAAGGTGTGTGAAGGATGCGCATGTAGAGGCGGTGATGGGAGCCTATAACAGGGTTAACGGAGAGCCTGCATGCGGAAGCCATACACTTCTAAAGGATATATTAAGAGGTGAGTGGAAGTTCGAGGGACATGTTGTGTCGGACTGCTGGGCAATCAATGATTTCCACCTTAATCACAAGGTTACGGCTGATGTCGAGGAGTCCGCGGCGCTGGCTGTCAACAATGGCTGCGACCTAAACTGCGGCAGTGCATTCCTGCACCTTGAGTCGGCGTATGAGCGGGGGCTTATCACTGAGGAGGCAATAACTGCGGCTGTTGAGAGACTTATGGAGGTGAGAATCCGTCTTGGAATGATGGAGAATCATCCTTCGCCGTATGAGAATTTAAGCTACGAGCTTGTCGAGTGCGACAAACATACCGAGGCGTCGGTAGAGGTAGCGCGAAGGGGAATAGTGCTGTTAAAGAACAAGGATAAGCTTCTTCCTCTTGACAAGGATAAAATAAATACCATTGCGGTTATCGGGCCGAACGCTAACTCAAGGGATGCGCTTGTTGGCAATTATGTGGGAACGTCCTCCCTCTACATCACACCGCTTGAGGGAATACAGAGATACCTAGGCAGGGGTAAGAGGATTATATATGCTGAGGGATGTGACCTTTACAAGGATAAGGTTGAGTTCTTGGCAGAGAAGAATGACCGCTTCGAGGAGGCTGTGATTGCGGCTGAGCAGGCGGATGTGGTTGTGATGTGTCTTGGGCTTGACGCCACAATCGAGGGTGAGGAAGGCGATGCGGGTAACGAGTATGCCAGCGGTGACAAGCCTTCGCTTGGGCTTCCGGGACTTCAGCAGGAGCTGCTTGAAAAGATAACAGCGCTTGGAAAACCGGTAATACTGGTGGTTCTTGCGGGAAGTGCGATGGATTTAAGCTGGGCGGATAAGAATGTCGATGCGATTATCGACGCATGGTATCCTGGAGCGCGCGGTGGAAGAGCTGTCGCAGAGTTGATTTTCGGCGACTATTCTCCATCAGGAAAGCTTCCTGTGACATTCTATGAGGATGAGACAGAGCTTCCTGAGTTTACAGACTACAGCATGAGTAACAGAACCTACAGATATTCAAAGGCCAAGGCACTCTATCCGTTCGGATATGGACTTAAATACACAGATATTAAGTACAGTGGTGAGACGCTTGACAGAAGCTGTGCTTCGGTAGGTGATGAGATAACGATATCAGCGCAGGTGTCTAACAATGGCACCTACGATGTAAATGAGATTGTTCAGGCTTATATTAAGCATGTGGATGCGCTTGACTATGAGCCGGGCTTCCAGCTCAAGGGAATACAGGTTCTAAGGCTTAAGGCAGGTGAGACGGCACATGCAGAGATTAAGCTGGGCGCCAGAGCCTTCGGAATAATAACCGAGGAAGGAAAGTGCGTTCTGCGTCCGGGAAAGTATCAGATAAGTATTGGAGCAGGACAGCCTGATGCGCGTACACAGGAGCTTTACGGATGTAAGACAGAGGTGTTAGAGCTTGAGATAAGCGGAGCGGAGACTGAGATAGAGTTCTAGGGGCACTATTGGAGGTAGAGAGTATGGACTATCAATTATTGTGTTACACAAGAAAACCTGATGAGACGCTGTATTATGGACCGCGGCTTGCCCACAGCATGCATATTGCATTAAGGGAGGGCGATGGAAAATTCATCCCGCTAAACCACAATTCGGGCGTTCTATTTGCGCGGGCTACGGAAAATGCGGATGGCAGCCTGAACCCGAAGAGCCTTAAAAATCCTTATATTGTCAGATTGGCGGACGGCAGCTTTGAGATTCATGCGGTGAGAATAGAGGGCGATGGACAGGCTGAGGAGAAGGAGACAGAGCTGTGTTTTAAAAGCTATGACCTTGTGGTATATGAGGAAGTGCCGGAGTGTGCCTGCACTTGCACTGCACAGAAGCCGGACGAAGTTGCTGGAGCGATTGATGAAGCCCTGATTAGCGGCATAGCGGGCTGTGTTCCGGGAAATGTCATATCCATAACCGAAAAAGAGGCACAATACCTAAAGAATAAGCTTATGACACCTGAGATTGTAAGGCTTGAGGTGCCGGCTTCTGTACAGGTATCGGGCGCAGATGATATCGGAAAAATTAAGGCTACGGCGTATTACAGTGATGGGACAAGCCTTAGCCGCAGTGTTGACTGGAATGTTGGAGAGATTGATTTTACGAAAAAGGGCATTGCTCAGAGGATTACCGGAACTGTAAGGCAGAAAAAATTTACATTTCCGCTGCTCATAAACAGGGCTGATCCTTGTGTCGCATGCTGGAATGGAAAATATTATTTTATAGCAACCAATGATGCGGACGGCAACCACACGATATATATAAGGGAAGCCGACAGCATAGAGGGCTTGGAGAGCGCAGAGGATGTGCTTCTGCTTGATTCGTCAACCTATGAGGATATCGGGAATCTTCTATGGGCGCCGGAGTTCCATGAGATAAATGGCAGACTGTATATTTTCCACGCAGCCACACCGGGAGAATTTTTCAGCGAGGAGAGCCACATAATGATGTTAAAGGAGGGCGGCAATCCGTGTAACAAGGATGACTGGTCGCGTCCAAGAAAAATTGTCAAAATGGATGGCAGTGAGCTGTGTGAGGCGGGAAAGACGATATCGCTTGACATGACATGCTTTCCTTGGGAGGGAGAGTATTACGTGGTATGGTCGCAGAGACAGTTTCTACCGAAAGACCTTGGGGCATGGCTGTATATTGCGAAGCTTAATCAGGAAAGACCTTGGGAGCTTGCCTCAGAGCCGGTTATAATTTCAAAGCCCGATTATGGCTGGGACAACAACCATACTTTTGTAGATGAAGGCCCCTTCGCACTGGTATCCGGTGATAAGCTTTTTGTCACATTTTCAGGAGCTGCAGTCGATGAAAGCTATGTTGTGAGCTATCTTGAACTTATAAATAACGATAGTCTGCTGGATAGAAATAGTTGGCGTAAAAATAATTATCCTATTCTTTCTGCGAGAAGCGTTGATGGCGAATATGGAACAGGACACAATGCTTACGTCATTGATGAGGACGGAATTGTATGGAATACATACCATGCAAGACCGGGCGTTGATGGACCGAGAAGTACTGGAATAAGAAGGGTTCATTTCGATGTTGACGGATGTCCTATGCTTGACGTGACGGAGGATAGGGATATGACGGATGCGCTCAGGAACGTGGAAGCGGAGATTGTTTTGGCGTAATAGGCAGGCATGGGATTGCGCAGTAGACGCAGTTTTTTAAGATATGCTAAATATAGCTTGACATTTCAGGTTTAGTTAATTATTATATCTGTATTGTTATATAAAAAGGCAATGATGGGAAAGAGTAGATATTCTGAGAGCCTACAGAGAGCTGCCGGCAGGTGAGAGGCGCACAGGTTAAGGACTGTTGAATACATCCCGGAGCTTTGCACCGAATTAATTATAGTTATAGTAGGCTGCAACGGGTACACCCGTTATAGTGTGAGGGTATCGTTTCATAACTGTACCTGATGAGGCAGCGGATGTGAGTCCGGTGTGAAGTAAGGTGGTAACACGTTGATATGCGTCCTTACAGTAGTGGTCACTGCTGTAAGGATTTTTTTATTCTTCAGACAGTGCGTATAATTTTGCAGGTGCTGCCGCAGGGCTTGGCACGGAAAGGACAAAAAATGGGTATTTATGAGGAGCTTAAGGCGAGAGGTCTTATTGCGCAGGTAACAAATGAAGAGGAAATCAGCAAGATGATTAACGAGGGAAAGGCTACATTCTACATTGGATTTGACTGCACAGCCGATTCTCTTACAGCAGGACATTTCATGGCGCTCACACTTATGAAGCGTCTGCAGATGGCAGGCAACAAGCCAATCGCGCTGATTGGCGGCGGTACAACCATGATTGGAGACCCTTCGGGAAGAACCGATATGCGTAAGATGCTCACAAAGGAAGATATTGAGCACAATGCAGAATGTTTCAAGAGACAGATGGAAAGATTCATTGATTTTAGCGACGGAAAGGCACTTATGGTCAACAACGCAGACTGGCTTTTAAATCTCAACTATGTTGAGTTATTACGCGAGGTTGGTGCCTGCTTCAGCGTTAACAATATGCTTCGTGCTGAGTGCTACAAGCAGAGAATGGAGAAGGGTCTTTCATTCCTAGAGTTCAACTACATGATTATGCAGAGCTACGACTTCTATATGTTATACCAGAAGTACGGTTGTAACATGGAGTTCGGCGGCGATGACCAGTGGAGCAACATGCTTGGAGGAACAGAGCTTATCCGCCGTAAGTTAGGCAAGGACGCCCATGCAATGACAATCACACTTCTCACTGATTCGAACGGAAAGAAGATGGGAAAGACTGCCGGAAATGCAGTATGGCTTGACCCTAACAAGACTTCACCTTACGATTTCTTCCAGTACTGGAGAAATGTCGATGACGCCGACGTAATGAAGTGTATCAAGATGCTCACCTTCATCCCTCTTGATGAGATTGAGAAGATGGAAAGCTGGGAGGGCAGCCAGTTAAACGAGGCTAAGATGATTCTTGCATACGAGCTTACCAAGCTTGTTCACGGCGAGGAGGAGGCTGAGAAGGCTAAGGCAGGTGCTCTTGCTATATTCGGCGGCTCAGGAGATTCATCCAATATGCCTACAGTTGAGATTGAGGACGCTGATTTCAGGGACGGCTATGTTGACATCCAGACACTTCTTGTAAAGGCAGGTCTCTGCCAGTCACGCGGCGATGCGAGACGTAATGTTGAGCAGGGCGGTGTCACAGCCAACGATGAGAAGGCAACACTTGACACCAAGTTCACCAAGGATGATTTCGGTGACGGAATTGTTATCAGAAGAGGAAAGAAGAATTTTAAGAAGGCAGTGCTTAAATAGATTTTGCCGGGAGCCGCATGCATCAATAAATTGATGTGTGTGGCTCTTTTTTTATTGTTCGTGGGAGGTTAAACGCAGAGAGAGGGACAGGGGAGATTGTGGTGCAGGGAGGTACAGGAATAGAGGGGGTGTTGGAATAAAAATATTATTATTTTTTAAATAGTATATTGCAATATAGAATAGCTTGTGATATGATACACACATGGGTGAGCAGAGAGTGTTAACCATAAATATATTGTAGCAGGAAGGGAGTGTTTGCATGAATACGCAGATGAAGAAGGGTGTGTTGGAGCTGTGTGTTCTCTCAATGTTAGACCGGGGAGACAGGTATGGATATGAGCTCACGGAGAGCTTATCGGAGGAGATGTCGATTGCGCCGGGAACCTTGTACCTCATACTTAAGAGGCTCAAGGACGATGAGTGTGTTGAGACATATCTTGTGGAGTCGGAGTCGGGTCCGGCGAGGAAGTATTATCACCTGACGGATAAGGGAAATGAGACATTATTGCAGCAGAAGAATGACTGGCAGCAGTTTATAAGAATTGTTGATAAGTTCATAGGTGAGTAGGAGAGGGAGGAAAAAATTATGACAAGAGCAGAATATATGGAAGAGCTTGCACAGGCGCTTAAGGATTATGATGAGGACTTTGCGTTAGATATTATCGGGGATTACAGGAGACATTTTGATGAGGCGGCTGCGGACGGAAGAAGTGAGGAGTCCGTATGTGAGGAGTTGGGAAGCGTTGAGGATTTTATAAGGGATATTCCGGAGGAGTTTAAGAAGAGCAGTGATGAAAAATCATCCGAGGGAGAGGATTCATTTAAGGATAGCTCGGATTACAAGGAAGATTTTGGCAGGCTTGCTGGTGACTTTGGCAAGCTGGTAAATGAGGCAGGAAAGATGGCTGGAAAAGCCGGTATAGCCGCAGGAAAGGCTGCAATCAAGGCGGCTAAGAGTGCGGATTCTGCGATAAGCAGGCTTAGTGAAGTTATTTCCGATAAGATTACTGGGGTAATGTCTGAGATAACGGATGATATAGCCAAAGAAGCGGATAATGCGGATAAGGCAGATAACTGCGATGAAGGTGTGGGAGATACTTGTGACAAGAATGTAGAATTTGACAATGTTGAAGTGGAAGAGTACACAGATGTTGATGTTAATAATGATAATAATATTAATAACAATATCAATAATAATACAGCCGGAACTTATGCTGAGAATGAGACTTCGGGCAGCCTGAATCCACTTATAGTGTGCAGCTATGCCGGAATCAGGGGGCTTAAGATGAATGTGGTTGAACCTAATGTAGAGCTTACACAGGCGGACACGGACACAATCACTATCACTCTTTCAAGACCGCTTACCAAGAAGGAAAAGATGTATATGAATCCGATTGTCTCAGTTGAGGATGGTATACTTAAGGTTAAGCAGGAGAATAAGAACAAAGCTTTTTCCTTTATTTATAATCCGGTAAATGAGCCGCTCACATATTTTGTCACCGTTCCGGCACAGTTTGAGAAGTTAAATGTTTCCACAGTGAGCGGCGGTATATATATACAGAGTGATATAGAGGCGGAGAAGTGCAGACTTTCCACAGTGAGCGGTTCGATAAGGGTTGAACATGACATACATGCCGATAAATTAAAACTTTCCACAGTGAGCGGTTCAATCAAGGCACCGGCACAGTTATATGCGAAGGAACAAGAGTTAGGCAGCGTGAGCGGAAGCGTGAAAGCGGTTGTGGCAGGTGAGAATTTCAGTGCCGAGACGGTGAGTGGCTCGGTAAAGGTGTCCGTGATTGGAGCATGTACAGGTAAGATAAACACAGTTTCAGGAGGAATAGTTATCAATCTCCTATCCGATATCGGAATCGACGTAAAATGTTCAGGCATGAGTGGATCCATGAAGCTTATGACAGATAAGCATGTTGCATGGGATAATGACGATGAAAAGAATACAGCACGTTTTGGTTTTTCTAAGTCTGACAGACATGCGGTGTTCGGTGACGGACTCGCGAGAATAACAACGAGTTCAGTGAGCGGTTCGGTCAAGGTATATGATTTCGGAAAAACAGAATAAGCTTTGGGACACCGGGGTCTGGTTCCTGTCCCAGCGTGGCTGCCGCAGCAGAAGTTTTCTGTGCGGCAGCTTTTTTGTGTAAAAGTGAAATCTTATAAAGGTTATATTAACTTTTCATAAAGTCTGTTGACTTAAGGTTTTTTGGGTGGCATTATTTCTTGTAAACACTAAAAATACATACAGTACAATATATCGAGTATAATTATATTTGTATTTATATACGCATTATGAAGGATGTACTGTAAGGAAAGAGGAGAATATGGGAAAATTGATTAAGTATCTTGCCGACCATAAGCTTGCGGTGCTTATAATACTGCTGCTTCTGGTTGTTCAGGCGTTCTGTGACCTTTCGCTTCCGTCATATACCTCAGATATTGTCGATGTTGGAATACAGCAGAGCGGTATTGATGGTGCGGCGGCAGAGAAGTACACAGCTAAGACGTATGAGGCGTTGAAGCTTTTTATGACGGATGAAGAAATAGCATACATTGACGAATGCTATGAAGCGGACGGTGATATATACGTGCGAAAAGATTTGTCATCTAAGGAGCTTGATAAGTTGAATGACACACTGCTCACTGCAGCGAGCATGGTGTATTCGGTTGAGACATCCGGTCAGTACAGTGTAGGCCAGCTTGTTGACGGCTATAAGGCAGGGCTTGTGACAAAGGAAGCGCTGTCGGATGTAGCAGAGCAGGTTGAGGCAGCCATGGGAGACATGGCTTCATCCATGAAGTCGCAGATGGCGGTTGAGCTGGTAAAGAGCGAGTACACACTTTTAGGCTATGACCTTAATGCAATCCAGAGAAATTATCTTCTGATTACAGGAGCTAAGATGCTTGCGATGACTCTTCTTATGGTTGCGGCTGCGATTGGAGTGGGATTTATCGGTGCGAGAACAGCGGCAGCGATAGGCCGTGATTTAAGAGAGAAGCTTTTTACCAAGGTTATCGGATTTTCCAATGCCGATATAAATAAATTTTCCACAGCCTCTCTCATAACAAGAAGCACCAACGATGTACAGCAGGTACAGCAGGTATCAGTAATGATGCTTAGAATTGTCCTGTATGCACCTATAATAGGAATAGGCGGTATCATAAAGGTTATGGGAACCGATACCGGAATGGGCTGGATAATCGGTGTTGCTGTTGGCGCGGTGCTTTCACTTGTGCTTGTGCTCATGGTTGTAGCCATGCCTAAGTTTAAGAAGATGCAGAGCCTTGTCGACCGTGTAAACTTAGTATCACGAGAGATACTCACTGGTACGATGGTTATAAGGGCATTCAGCAGGGAGAAACACGAGGAGGAGAGATTTGACAAGGCGAACAAGGAGCTCATGTCAACTCAGCTTTTTACCAACCGTGTTATGTCCATGATGATGCCTGCGATGATGCTTATTATGAATGCAATCACAGTGCTTATAGTATGGATGGGTGCAAAGGGAATCGACATCGGACGTATGCAGGTGGGTGACATGATGGCATTCATAACCTACACAATGCAGATTGTCATGGCATTCCTTATGATCACGATGATATCCGTCATGCTTCCGAGAGCGGGTGTTGCAGCAGACCGTATCGAGGAGGTTTTAAACACCAAGGAGACGATAACGGATAAGGAAGACGCTGAAAATACAGATAAGAAGCTTAAAGACTGCAAGGGTGTTGTCGAGTTTAAGAATGTGTCATTCAGATTCGATGGCGGAAGTGAGAATGCAATCTCCAACTTAAGCTTCAAGGCTGAACCGGGAAAGACAACAGCAATCATCGGAAGCACAGGCTGCGGAAAATCCACGGTGGTAAATCTGTTAGACAGATTTTATGACGTCACAGAGGGAAGCATAACGCTTGACGGCGTGGATATCCGCGATATGTCACAGAAGGAGCTTAGAAGCCATATAGGTCTTGTGCCTCAGAAGGGTGTGCTTTTTTCGGGAACGATTGAGAGCAATATCAAGTACGGCGGCGATTTTGTCACCGATGAGGATATGAAGGAGGCGGCAGCTATCGCGCAGGCTACTGAGTTTATCGACAGCAAGAAGGATGGCTACGCTGAATCCATTGCGCAGGGCGGAACGAATGTATCCGGAGGACAGAAGCAGAGACTTTCCATTGCGAGAGCCATCGCGGTTAAGCCGAAGGTATATGTGTTTGATGACAGCTTTTCGGCACTTGATTTTAAGACGGACGCAGCGCTTAGAAAGGCACTTTCAAAGAGAACAAAGGACGCTTCCGTGATTATAGTTGCGCAGAGAATTTCCACAATTATGAATGCAGACCAGATTATCCTTTTAAATGAAGGAAAGGTAGCAGGAATAGGAACACACAGGGAGCTTTTAAAGAACTGTCCTGAATATCTTGAAATTGCAAAATCCCAGCTTTCCGAAGCGGAGCTTGCAGGAGAGGAGGCTTAAAGGATGGGCGAGAATAGAGAATATTCAAAAAACAGAAATATGGGCAGGCGTGGTCCGGGTGGACACGGCGGCATGATGCCTGGCGAGAAGGCAAAGGACTTTAAGGGTACAACAAGGAAAATATTGTCATATATCGGAAGATATAAGATTGCTATAGTACTTGTTATGATAAGTGCTGTTGTGGGTACGGTCTTTAATATCGTAGGCCCTAAGGTGCTGTCAAAGGCGACCACAGAGATATTCAACGGCCTTGTATCAAAGGTGTCCGGCGGAGCGGGCATAGATTTTCACAAGATAGGTGTTATTTTACTTATACTTCTTGGATTGTACTGTGTAAGTGCGCTGTTTTCATTTATACAGGGATATATAATGAGCGGCATATCGCAGAAATTAAGCTTCAGGATGAGAAAGGAAATTTCTGAGAAGATTAACAGAATGCCTCTGGCATATTTTGAGTCCAAGACTGTCGGTGAGGTGCTCTCAAGAATAACCAACGATGTTGATACCTTCGGAATGAGCCTTAACCAGAGTATCACAACACTTATAACATCGGTGACAACGCTTATTGGTGTGTTCATAATGATGATGACGATAAGCCCGCTTATGACGCTCATCGCGCTTGTGATACTTCCGATATCGGCATTTTTGATAAGTGTTGTCGTAAAACATTCGCAGAAGTACTTCAAGGCACAGCAGGAGTACTTAGGAGACATCAATGGAACAATCGAGGAGTCCTACAGCGGACATACGATAATCAAGGCATTTAACCGTGAGGAAAAGGTAAATCAGGATTTTCAGGAGACGAACGCAAAGCTCTACTCATCCGCGTGGAAATCACAGTTCTTATCGGGACTTATGCAGCCTATAATGACCTTTGTCGGAAATCTCGGCTATGTTGCGGTGGCTGTGACAGGCAGTATGCTTGCGGTTGCCGGTTCGATTACGGTAGGTGATATTCAGGCGTTTATACAGTATGTAAAGAGCTTTACGCAGCCTATAACACAGATTGCACAGGTATTTAATATGCTCCAGTCGATGGCAGCCGCTGCGGAGAGAATATTCGAGTTCCTTGACGAGGAAGAGGAGCCTGTTACCGAAAATCCGGTAAGACTTGAGGACATCAAGGGTGAGGTTGATTTTGAGCATGTCAGGTTCGGCTATGACCCGCAGAAGCCTGTTATACATGATTTTACATGTCATGTGGAACCGGGAAGCATGGTTGCAATCGTAGGACCTACCGGAGCAGGAAAGACCACCATGGTTAAGCTTCTCATGCGCTTTTACGATGTAAACTCCGGCTGTATCAAGGTGGACGGTGAGAACGTCAAGGATTTTGAGAGAAGGAATCTTCGCGAGGCGTTCGGAATGGTGCTTCAGGATACATGGTTATTCAAGGGAACAATCATGGAAAATATCAGATACGGACGTCTTGATGCGACCGATGAGGAGGTCATCGCGGCAGCTAAGGCAGCAAACGCAGACCACTTTATAAGGACACTTCCGGGCGGCTATGATATGGAGCTTAACGAGGAAGCAAGCAATGTGTCTCAGGGACAGAAGCAGCTTCTCACAATAGCCAGAGCCATCCTTGCCGACAACAGGATAATGATTCTTGATGAAGCGACAAGTTCGGTAGATACCAGAACTGAGCAGCATATACAGGATGCGATGGCGAACCTTATGAAGGGAAGAACAAGCTTTGTGATAGCGCATAGACTTTCAACAATAAGGGATGCGGATGTCATTCTTGTAATGAAGGACGGCGATATCATAGAGCAGGGAAATCATAAGGAGCTTTTGGCACAAAACGGTTTCTATGCACAGCTTTACAATAGTCAGTTTGAAGTATAAAAAATCTGGGACAGGGGTCTGACACCTTGTCCCATTTTTGGGACATGGGGTCAGACCCCCTGTCCCAGACCGGAAGGGAGATGGATTATGAAACGTCTGATTAACAGCAGGAAGGATTTGTTTACAATCCCGAATCTTATGGGATATTTCCGCATAATACTCATTCCTATATTTATGGCGGTGTATATAGGTGCAGACAGCAGGGAGGACTATATTGCGGCGGCGGTCATTCTTGGAATCTCAGGGCTTACGGACTGCTTTGACGGAAAAATTGCGAGACATTTCAACATGATAACGGAGTGGGGCAAGGTGCTTGACCCTGTGGCTGATAAGCTTACGCAGGCGGCGGTGTTCATAAGCCTGTCTTTCCGCTATCCGACGATGAGGTATCTTGTGATGCTTTTCGTTGTTAAGGAAATGTTCATGGGAATTATGGGTGCCATCATGTTGAAAAAGGGAAGCATGATGGACGGTGCAAGATGGTACGGAAAGCTCTGCACGGCGGTGCTGTACGGTGCGATGTTCATACTGCTGCTTGTCGTTGACCTGTCCTATTTTGCGGCGGGACTTATTATCTCAATCTGCATAATTATGAATATCTTTTCGTTTGCATGCTATATAGTCTACTATGCACGAGTGCTTATGGGTAAGCCGGTGACGAGCGGCAAGATAAAGATGTGGAAGCCGGTGACGGCAATCCTTGTATTTGTGCTTGTATATGTGATTGTTAATCTTACGATAGCGGTTATCGGAAGCTCCAAGCAGCCGGAGTATAGCGGTGATAAGCAGGTTGCCATGTTGAATACGGATGGCACTGAGAGAGCTGTCATTGTCGAGGACAATTCGGAGGCACTTTTAAGCAGAGTACGGATGATACAGAATGCACAGTCGGAGATAATTCTTTCAACCTTTGATTTTATGTCGGATGAGAGTGGCAGGATAATGCTTGGTGCGCTGTGCGAGGCAGCCGACAGGGGCGTTGATGTGAATGTCCTTGTGGATGGCTTTGACGGTGTCTTACATACGAAGTGGAATCCTTACTTCTATGCATTGTCAGCTAAGGAGAATGTAACCTTCATGATGTACAATGAGATAAATCCGTTCACCATGTACAAGGGCATGGCGAGGATGCATGACAAGTACCTCATTGTAGACAGACAGATATATATGCTTGGTGGAAGGAATACATTCAACTATTTTCTTGGCGATTACAGCGATTATAAAAATTATGACAGGGATGTGCTGGTGTGGAGAAGCACGCCGGCGGCGGAGCAGGAGAAGGCTTCGGTAAATGAGCTTTTAGCCTACTATGAGACGGTCAAAAACAGCGGTGAATGCAGCCGGTTCGCTCACGGAAAAAGTCTTGCGGACAGGTATTGTGTGAAGCGTGCCGCAGAGCGCATAGCACAGGACTACGAAAAATACTGCTCTGAGCATGAGGAGCTTCTGGAGGATTATTCGTATGAGGATAATACGTTTCAGGTTGAGAGCATAGCACTGCTTTCCAATCCGGTGAATGCCGGAGTAAAGGAGCCTGTTGTGTGGCATAAGCTTATGAGCCTTATAGGCAGTGCGGAGGCTTCAGTCAAGCTGCACACCCCATATATAATCTGCAATGATATGATGTATGATACTCTAAAGAGCGCAGCCGCGGGAAAAAATGTCACGGTAATGACTAATTCCGTTGCGAACAATGGCAACAGCTTCGGGGCGGCGGATCTTGAAAAGAACAGGGACAGGATGCTTGATACAGGTGTCACTCTTTTAGAATACGATGGCGGTGTGTCATACCACGGAAAGAGCATGGTGATTGACGATGACATATCCGTGGTCGGTTCGTTCAACATGGACATGAGGAGCGCATATCTTGACACAGAGCTTATGCTTGTGATTAAAAGCGATGAGCTGAATGCACAGCTTCGCGGCATCATGTCGGAATATGAAAAGTCTGCTGTAACGGCGTTGCCGGATGGCAGTTATGACAATCCTAACAATGTTGCGCCGCAGGAGATAACCACAACGCGCAAGGTGAGAAAGAATATTATAAAGACTCTGTTTTATTGGGCGAGGTTTTTATTTTAGATTGCACAGCACTGTATATAATGGTAGAATTAGCTATAAGATTTTATAAAAATGGAGATTGCGCTATGGAGAGAGTTATAAATGCGGATGAGAGCTGGATAGCAAATCCGGAGGTTTTTAAGGTGAACAGGGAGGAGGCTCACTCAGACCACTCATTTTATGAGGAGAAGGTCACTGAGTATGGGCTAGACATGCCGCTAAGACAGAGCCTTAACGGTACATGGAAATTTTCGTATGCCGATGTGCCTGAGAAGAGGGTGAAGGATTTTTATGAGGAGAATTTCGATATAAGCGGTTTTTCCGATATAAAGGTTCCGGGTCACATAGAGCTTGCAGGCTATGACACCTGCCAGTATATCAATGTGATGTATCCTTGGGAGGGCCATGAAAATCTGCGACCGCCTTTTGTGCCTGTAAAGCATAACCCGGTCGGGTCCTATGTGACGTATTTTGATGTGGATGAGGCACTTCTTGGAAAAAAGACTTACATATCATTTCAGGGTGTCGAGAAGGCATTCTATGTGTGGATAAACGGCACCTTTGTAGGATATTCGGAGGACAGCTTCACACCGTCGGAGTGGGACATAACACCGTTTATAAAGGAGAAGGGAAACAAGCTTGCTGTTGAGGTGTACAAGCACAGCAGTGCGAGCTGGCTTGAGGATCAGGATTTTTTCAGATTTTCGGGAATATTCCGTGATGTGTTCATCTATGCCGTGCCGGACACACATGTGAGGGATATTTTTGTAAAGGCGGGTCTTAAGGACGACTACAGTACTGGCACACTTGACTGTGAGCTTAAAATCGACGGAAATATAGCCGGAACAGTCGGATATGAGCTTGTTGATAAGACCGGCAAGAGCGTTCTTATGAGAATGGGGCTTGCGATAAAGGAGAACATGCACTTTAAGGCAGAGGTGCCGGAGGTGCTCACATGGAGCGCGGAGGTTCCGAACCTGTACCTTCTCAACATATCCGTATACAATGAGGACGGTGAGCTTGTGGAGTATATTCCTCAGCGAATCGGTTTCAGAACCTTTGAGATGAAAAACGGCGTGATGTGCATAAATGGAAAGCGTATTGTCTTTAAGGGCGTGAACAGGCATGAATTTTCATGTGTGAACGGAAGGGCACTTAAGAAGGATGAGCTTCTTGAGGATATAAGGATAATAAAAAGCCTTAACATCAACGCTGTAAGGACAAGCCATTATCCTAACCAGAGCTACTGGTATGAGCTGTGCGATGAGTTCGGGGTATATCTTATCGATGAGACCAACCTTGAGACACATGGAACATGGGCTGTCAACACCGGAAATGAGGCGCCTTACATAACACCGGGCAGTGAGCCGATGTGGAAGGAGAACGTGCTTGACAGGGCGCAGTCAATGCTTGAGAGGGACAAAAATCATCCTAGCGTGCTTATCTGGTCATGCGGAAACGAGTCATTTGCGGGGGAGGATATTCTGGCGATGAGCAGATTCTTCCATGAGAGAAATCCGGAGAGGCTGGTGCACTATGAGGGCTGTGTACATGACAGACGCTATTCTGATATAACCGACATGGAGAGCAGGATGTACGCTAAGCCTGATGAGATAAGGGAGTATCTTGAGAGCAAGCCGCAGAAGCCTTACATAAGCTGCGAATATATGCACGGAATGGGAAATTCCTGTGGCGGCATGGAAAAATACACGAAGCTTGAGTATGACTATGAGCAGTATCAGGGCGGTTTTATATGGGATTTTGCTGACCAGGCGATACTTACAAGGGACGGAAAGCTGATAGATGAGGATGTCATCGGAAGGTACGGAAATGTCCAGACCTATGAAAAACTTCCTAATATTACACCGGGAAGCTTGGAACTTAAAGTTGGCGGAGATTTCAAGGAGAGACCTTGCGATTACTATTTTAGCGGAGACGGGATAATCTTTGCGGACAGAAGGCTTTCACCTAAGGCACAGGAGGTAAAATATCTCTACCAGAATATCAAGCTTCATCTGACAAATCAGGGTGTGCTTATAGTAAATGAGAATCTTTTTGAGTCAACGGATGACTATATGTTTGAGGTGCGTCTGTTAAAGGACGGAAAAGCTGTGTGGGCAGGAACCTTTGCGCGCGATGTAGCCGCAGGAGCGGAGGAGTTCGTTCCGGTAAGCTTCCCTTCAATGGAGAATGACGGCGAGTATGTTATGGAGTGCCGCGCCGTTCTTATGGGATACAGACCCTGGGCGAATGTAGGTCATGTGGCTGCATGGGGACAGAGTGAAACGATTGTGGCAAAAAATGTTAAATCAGATAAGACTCAGTCGGACAATGAGGTTAAGTATTTTGATGACGTGGTGATGGGTGCAACCTGCATAGGTGTCAAGGCAGGGCACACGCATGCGATATTCTCCCGTCAGGAGGGCGGACTTATATCTCTTAAAATCAAAGGACTTGAGACTATAGAGAAGGTTCCGACACTTGAATTTTTCCGTGCGGCAACCGACAATGACAAGGGAAATGCTTTCCCTGTGACAAGCGCTGTATGGCAGGGCGTCAGCCAGCTGCAAAGATGTGATGGTGTCAAGGTTGTGTATGAGCTGAGAGATGGTCGAAAGCTTGATGGAACAGTCACACCTGATGAGTTTATTCTTGATAAGACGGATGAGCTTTACGGAACAGGACTTAAGGGGGCTGAGTTTGCAAAGAGTATCGCGGCGGTGAAAATTATATGCCACTATACATTTTACACGAATCCTGTGTCGGACGGCGAAGTGATGTACCGCATGCTGCCGGATGGAAGCATAGAATGTACCGGCAGCTTCCATGGAAAAGAAGGGCTTCCTCAGATGGCTGCATTTGGCGTAAATATCACCATGGATAAGATGTTTGACAGAATGGAGTTCTACGGAAGAGGACCTGAGGAGAATTATAATGACCGCTGTGCCGGGGCAAAGCTCGGAATATATAAGGGAAGAGTGGCGGACAATGTCACACCTTACCTTGACCCGCAGGAGTGCGGCAACCGCCACGATGTGCGCTATGTAAAGGTTGTTGATGAATTCGGGCACGGTCTGAGAATAGAGGCGCTGGAAAAGCCGTTCGATATGACGGTTCTGCCATGCTCACAGCAGGAGCTTCAGAGTGCATATAAGATAAATGACCTTCCGGCTGCACGTTATACGTTTGTCAGGATACTAGGTGCCGCGCGCGGTGTCGGCGGTGATGACAGCTGGGGAGCACCGGTACATCCGGAGTATTGTGTGAGCGCTGAGAAGGAGCAGAGAGTTGCTTTTACAATAAGAGGGTTATAATACTCTGTTTTGTAATGCACTGTTCTGAAATAATTGTTAAATAAAAAACAATATTTTGCTTAATGACCAACTTAGTACTTGAAATTTTTGTCGAAATATGAGAAAATACAAGTAATTGCGAGGAGTGGTGCCAGACACGCCACACAGACAGCTTCGCAAATGGAATCTGATTCTGAAAGGAGTTTTACAATGATTTATTCACATGAAGTAGAAAAGATGTGTACAGTCGCTCAGGGCGTACATCATGGCGCAGCGCCGGTTCCTACAGAAGGAAAATGGGTAAGAAATAAGCAGGTTACAGATATTTCCGGTCTTACACACGGTGTAGGCTGGTGTGCACCACAGCAGGGTGCCTGCAAGCTCACTCTTAATGTTAAGGAAGGTATCATCCAGGAGGCTCTTGTTGAGACTATCGGATGCTCAGGTATGACACATTCAGCAGCTATGGCAGCTGAGATTTTACCTGGCCTTACAGTATTAGAGGCTATGAATACAGACCTTGTATGTGACGCTATCAACACAGCTATGAGAGAGCTCGCATTACAGATTATCTACGGTAGAACACAGAGTGCTTTCTCTGAGGAAGGTCTTCCGGTTGGAGCAGGCCTTGAGGATCTTGGTAAGGGTCTTCGTTCACAGGTTGGTACAATGTACGGTACTCTTAAGAAGGGACCTCGTTACCTTGAGATGGCAGAGGGCTATGTAACAGGAATCGCTCTTGATGATGAGGGTCAGATTATCGGTTATCAGTTCGTAAGCCTTGGCAAGATGACAGACTTCATCAAGAAGGGTGACGATGCTAACACAGCTTGGGAGAAGGCTAAGGGTCAGTACGGAAGAGTTGCTGATGCAGTAAAGATCATCGATCCAAGAGTAGAATAATCAGGAGGACAGTATAATGGCTTTATTTGAATCATATGAAAGAAGAATTGACAAGATCAATTCTGTTTTAAATAGCTATGGAATCGCTTCTATTGAGGAAGCTGAGAAGATTACTAAGGATGCCGGTCTTGATGTTTACAACATGATCAAGGGCGTACAGCCAATTTGTTTTGAGAACGCTTGCTGGGCTTACATTGTAGGTGCTGCAATCGCTATTAAGAAGAACGCACGCAAGGCTTCAGAGGCTGCTGCTGCAATCGGTGAGGGCTTACAGGCTTTCTGTATCCCTGGTTCTGTTGCAGACCAGAGAAAGGTTGGTCTTGGTCACGGTAACCTCGGTAAGATGTTACTTGAGGAAGAGACAGACTGCTTCTGCTTCTTAGCAGGTCATGAGTCATTCGCTGCTGCTGAGGGCGCTATCGGTATCGCTAACAATGCTAACAAGGTACGTCAGAAGCCACTTCGTGTTATCCTTAACGGACTTGGCAAGGACGCTGCACAGATTATCTCAAGAATCAACGGCTTTACATACGTTGAGACAGAGATGAACTACCACACAGGAGAGGTTAAGGAAGTATTCCGTAAGTCCTACTCCAATGGCCCTAGAGCTAAGGTTAACTGCTACGGCGCTAACGATGTAACAGAAGGCGTTGCAATCATGTGGAAGGAGAATGTTGACGTATCCATCACAGGTAACTCAACTAACCCTACAAGATTCCAGCACCCGGTTGCAGGTACTTACAAGAAGGAGAGAATTGAGGCAGGCAAGAAGTACTTCTCAGTTGCTTCAGGCGGTGGTACAGGCCGTACACTTCACCCGGATAACATGGCAGCAGGTCCTGCTTCCTACGGTATGACAGATACTATGGGACGTATGCACTCAGACGCTCAGTTTGCCGGTTCTTCATCAGTTCCTGCTCACGTTGAGATGATGGGTCTTATCGGTATGGGTAACAACCCTATGGTTGGTGCTACTGTAGCTGTGGCTGTTGCGATACAGGAAGCTGCTGATAACAACAGATTCTAGTTTTTCCTTTAAAATAAGGGTTTGAGTGTTTATGGAATTGTCTCAAAATGAGTGTGTAAGACACACACAAGACACACGGACAAGACACAAACCGAAGACATATTGGAAATAACATAGAGGTTCACAATCACTTCTTACAAGTGTTTGTGAACCTCCTTTTTATTTTGCACATGACTTATTCTTTAGGTATTCAATAATTCCGCAATTTCAGAGAAGTTAATAAGCAAATCGTCATAAATGTTCACCTTGATGATAGAATCAAATGAGTACTGAATGGTGAGCATATTAGTTTCAAAGTAATTAACAGTAACAAGCTGTCTGTTTGGGTCGACTATCCAATACTCACGTACACCGGCATTCTTATAGTGATAGAGCTTGCGGATATAATCGTCTGCTGGATTTCCGGGTGAAACAATTTCAATGATGAAATCAGGAGCACCGTTGCATCTTTTTCCGTCCAGCTTATTTTTATCACAGATAACCATGATGTCCGGCTGAACAATGGTAAGAGGGTGGTCGGATAATTTTACATCGAATGGAGCGGTGAATACACGGCAGGAGCCTTTTTTCTTCTTAATATAGGTATTTATAAGCGTTGATAGTTCCATTGATATTGTCTGGTGAGCCTGCGATGGGCTTGCCATGTCATAGATAACACCATCGAAAACTTCAACTCTCTTATCTTCCGGGAGAGCTTCGTATTGAGCTAAAGTTATTGAATTAACTTGTGGTTGTGTTGCTGGCATAAGATTACTTCCTTTCGATGTTATTATTGGGGCTTATTCTCACGGCTTTCTTATCATTTAGCTTGATTTTGTTTTTTATAATAATCACATTAAATCATAACTTCATTAAATATTTTACATATTTGGGAAGATTAAGGCAATCGGTCATTAAATATGCTTCTTGATTAAGCCTTTCTTTTAAATTTACAATTTGGATACCCTGTACATCCGTAAAATTTGCCGTAAGGACCATCAATTAACCTCAGGGGCTTCATACAGTAAGGGCAAATATCGCCAGTTGTGTATCCTTTTACTCTATCTATGTGCTGCTGCTTTTCTGCCTCTGTCTTTTTTGTAAGTGGTATGAGCTTAGAATATAACATATCTATTTCCTGATGGGTAAATATAGTTGGTTTGAGACTTAACTCCCTTTTCATTACCCATAGCAAACTGTAGCGGTTGATAATACACATATTTGATGTTGAGGGTGGTACTGATTTAAGCGTGCATAAATCGGAAAATATGATAAATGAAAACATGTTGTTTCTATCAACTCCGAGATATCGGGACAGCTTGTTAATGTGACTTTCATTTTGTTTTATAGGATTGTAAAATTTGTACTTTTCTCCATTTTTGAAGCATTGCGTCCAGTTGGTATCATCTGCGCGTCCGTATATCCAGCCTTTGTAGTTTTTGGACTCCATGACGTAGATACCCTTATCGGTCAGAGCAATTACATCTATTTCTGTATAGTTTCCGTTATTTTCTACATATACATTACTAATAGTTCGTATATAACTAAGTTCTTTTAACGCTTCATTATTCAGCACATAGTCTGTTCTAAATTCTCCAAGTGTTCCCCTTGGTTTATTCCACATTTCAACAGGTGTAAATACAGGCTCACCGTTTGTGAATATATTTTTTAAATCATTCCAAAAACTCATAGCCAGGTTCCCTTCGTTCCTTTTTTTAATTATATCACTAATGCATTTTTTTGTCTTGGAAATTTATTAAATATGTAAAATAAGCTGTATATAAAAATTTTGTGTTTTACAATAACAACATTCTTTCTTGCATATTGTACAATTCCCTCAACTATGATAAAATATTCGCCAAGTAAATATTATTATGTATGTCACAGGCTAAGGGGGAGATGTTTATGAGAGAGGTATTATACGGTATTACGGAAATAATTGCCAGAATACATAATTACATAATGCATTTGAATGACAGGTTCGAGTATAATTTTTCGGACAAGGATTTGCATTTTCTGGTTATAGGAATACTGGGCATGATGATGATTTTTGTTGTGTATCCGCTTTTTAAGTGGCTTGCCGGCAAGAAACATGTTATGGTGATTGCGTGGATATATGTGTTTACACTTATTCTTGTAATCACATTTGCAATTGAAATCGGGCAGAAAATCAGCAATACGGGCAACATGGAATTTGCGGATATTGTGTTCGGTGTCATGGGATTTATTGTCATGTTTGCGGTCTTTGCGGTGATTCGCGGTATCTATCACGGAATAAGGTGGCTTGCTACCCATAAGTTTGTTGAGAAGGGTCAAGCCGGTGGCGAAGATGTGAAACAGGAAAATTTGGATAGCTGTAGTGATGATGTGAATGATGCGTATAGGAAAAAAGTAACGGAAGAATTATAGACAAACCCCATAATTGCATTGAACTAAAATGCTATTATGGGGTTTTCATATTTTTAATAAATATTTGCGAAGTGTACACCGGAAGGAGAGCTATCAGCACCAAAATATAGTACTTAATGCACTCCAACGCCCGCTTCGGCAGTCTCAGCGTCATACTTTTTCTTAAGGTCTGAGAGTTCATCATCGGTGTGCAGGATTTCGACTTCACCGAGAGTGTATTTGCGTCCGTTTGCTTCGAGAAAACGATATGCCATCATGAATGATATGTCATCAAAGTTGGTCATATAAGTATTGTTGATTCTGCTGATATCCCATGCAGGTGTGTTGTAGGACGTCAAATCAATCGAGCGGAATATCTGGTCGAATGAATCTATGCAGATACGCTTCTGCTGAGCCATATCAGAGGAGACGGTCTGGACATCGAATACCTTCAGGTAGATGCGGAGCCATCCTCCGATAGGAGCCTTGTACCACTGGTGTATCGTCTGGTATTCCTTCTGCATTGAAAGAATAAGGTATTCCCAGTCGGTTGATACATAAGAGGCATCAACGATGGTCTGAATCTGAGATGGAGTCAAGGTGAGGTCGTATTTATCGTTGAATTTTTCTACAATCTTGATTCTCTTCGGAACAGCGTTCGGAAGCTGCTCAGACTTAGGAATTGTGCTGTTTCGTACCTCTTTTGTCTCTTTTTTAAATTCCTTATTTTTAGCTGTTTCATCAGGAGCAGTGATTGACTTAATGATTCGGTAAATAACATAAGCAGGAATAAGAAGCGAACCAAGTCCGAATGAAAGGCTGAAAAGACTTCCGGAAGCATTCGAAAAGAAGAGGGCGATAAGTATGAAAATTATGAGTCCCTTCTTTTTTTTCAGCTTACTGAAAATCTTTGGATTGTTGCGCGCGTACGCAAAGTACCAGATTACAAAAAATATTATTAATCCCATTATTATTCTCCCTCAATTGCTAAAACCAGATTATTTGAAAAGTTAAGCTGTTGAAAGTGTAACACTCAAAATAAAATTTGTAAATATTTTACTTTAAATTAAAATGCGGCGTCCTCTGTCCGGTTGTTGTACTGCGCTTTTATACGCATTGCCATGTTGGCAAGTGAAGCGTCATAATATGGACCGACAAAGAAGATGTAGGCAAGACCGCTTGTAAGCATTGACAGGAACATCCATCCGATGAAGGAAAGGTTAAGAATAAATAAGTTCATCTTGTTTCCATCCATCATCCTACGGCTCAATGCGAAAATTTCCTTGCGGTCGATGTCCGGATTTTCGGCGAGGAGGTACGGAACCATAAATGTTTCATAGCTTTTTATCACTCCCGGAATGATAAGTAAGAGCGACCATAAGAAAATCTTCAGGCGCCTCAAAAACTGGATAAGCACCGTGTTGAGATAATTTTTTTCAAAGGCAGTGATAAGTGTGCGGAACTTTGGTTCCTTGCAGTGCGCTTCCATGTAGAAGCTGCATCTGCCAACTTCAAATGGATATACCACAAGAAAATTGTACATAAGTCTAATAAGGTAGGAGACTATACTTGCGATGGCGAATCTCCTGAGCATTATCGAATATGTATCATATCCTACGGACTGTACCAATGATGATATGCGGTTATATATTGTGGAATAAAATTCATCCACAGAGGAGGCGGACATCAGTGATTGATAAAATGATTCTGTATCGAACGCATTATTGACCTGCATGCTGCCGTCCAATATGTAATTAAAAATAAGAAGTATTCCTGTTCCTGTTATAAAGCTTGCAAGTACACAGCGGAAAAAATATGAACCTAATATTCTTTTGGCAGCTTTTTTAATACTTGATATTGAATGTTCTCCCATAAAGACCTCATTTCTGTTACTAATTTACAATACTGTCTGCTATTATATTCTAATACCGTGATTATTTCAAGTTTGTAATGCATAGATAATTGTGAAATTCAATTATTTGTACGGCATTAGAGCAGGTGCAATTGCCAAATATTTGTCAATAGTACATTGACAACAGGTTTCTATTATGATAATATTATTCAATCCTAAATGATACGGAAATACTATTTGCCGCAGGCAGAAAGCCCGGCACAAAAGCGGAGGAAAATATGGCTAAGAATACAGTTAATGAGACAGAGAAGAATAAGGAAATCAGGAATACCAATAAGAAGCAGGTTGAGAGCATACAGCTTGAGACAAGAAAGCAGCTTATTGAGCAGCTCATCCGTTATCGCAAGACCAAGAAGATTACACAGGCAGATATTTCAGAGAATACAGGAATCCAGAGACCTAATATAAGCCGTCTTGAGAGTGGTAAGTACAATCCTACTCTTGACATGATTGTACGTGTTGCCGACAGCATCGGACTCGAGGTTGAGGTTACCCTTAAGGAAAAGAAAAACTAGTTAAAATGAAGCAGGAACGAAGAATTCTAAGAAATATTATATATGCTTTTGCGGCACAGGGAATATCACTGCTTTTAAGTATACTCACATCACTTATTCTGCCTAAGTTTTTTGACAAGGCGAATTATGGATATTGGTCACTCTTTCTGTTTTATACAGGGTATACAGGTTTTTTCCATTTCGGACTTAATGACGGAGTATATCTTAAGATTGGCGGAACAGAGTATGAAGATATGGATAAGAAGCTGTTAGGTGGACAGTTCTGGTTCGGTGCATTATTCCAGTCAGTCATAGCAATAGGGATTGTGTTGTGGACTGTTTTGTCGGGAAATGGTGTCGACACAGAGTTCGTATTCATAATGACTGCCGTGTATATGCTGTTATACAATCTGACATTGTATCTTGGATGTGTGTTTCAGGCAGCTAACGAGACAAGGCTTTATTCCATGTCCGTTATGATTGACAAGATCGTGTTCATGGTATCCATTCTTGCTCTTTTCATTGTAAAAAGCAACGATTACAAGACTTATGTATGGCTTTATATGTTAGCTAAGCTATGTGCCATGCTCTACTGTGTGTACAAGGGACGTGAGATTGTGTTTGCCGGGAGAATGGCATTTGGTACAGTAGCGCGTGAGGCGTTAGACAGTATAAAAATAGGTATCAACCTTACCATTGCTAACATAGCCAGCAATCTCATACTTGGTGGGGGAAGATTCATAATAGACAGATATTGGGGGATAGAGGATTTTGGTGAGGTTTCGTTTTCGCTGACACTTACCAATTTCTTTTTACTTTTTGTATCGCAGATCTCAATGGTACTGTTCCCGGCGCTCAGACAGATTGATGAGAAGAGGCAGAAGAGCCTTTTTGAAATGTCCAAGCATGTTCTTAACGTGATACTGCCGGTTGTATTTTTAGTATATATACCGGCTAAGGAGATACTTAAACTGTGGCTTCCGCAGTATGAGGTCAGCCTTGCGTACATGGCGATTTTGCTGCCAATGTGTATTTTTGATGGGAAGATGAACCTGGTGTGTGCAACATATTTTAAAGTACTCAGAAAAGAGAGATTTTTACTGTATGTCAACATTATTTCCATGGCACTGAGCATTGCATTGTCGATTTTCGGTGCGTATGGTCTGCACAGTATAGATTCGATTATCCTTTTTATGGTCTGCTCCATAGGTGTGAGATATTTTATTTCACAGATTTATCTTGAAAGACTGCTTGGGGAAGCGTCTGAACAGGCAGGAGCGCGTGTGGGAATGGCTGAGGAGCTTGTTCTTGTGGTTGTCTGTGCTTATGCATGCTGGAAGCTGCATTCGGGGCTGGCTTTTGTCATAACGGCTATTGTATATTTGATATATCTTGTGATCAACAGAAAGAGCGTTGGATATTTATGGGGAATGGTTAAGGCTAAAATTAGAAAATAATATTATATTTGGAGGTATTTTATTATGGGAATTATTAAAGAGGTATTCGGGCATGACAGTCATGGTGAGGCAGTGTACTCATACACTGTGACGAATGAGCACGGAACAAGAATGAGGGTTATCGAGATTGGCGCGGCGCTTCAGTCGCTCGAGGTGGCAGACAGGGCTGGCAATTTTGACGATGTTGTTCTTGGATTTGACAATGTAGAGCAGTATGAGAAGGAAAATGGTGAGAACTTCGGAGTTGTTGTAGGACGTAATGCTAACCGTATTAAGAAGGGACATTTTGTTATAAATGGCAAGGAATATCAGCTTGCCATAAACGATGGCGAGAACAATCTTCACAGCGGACCGGATGGATACAGCTCAAGAAAATGGAACAGTGAGATTGTGGAGGATGAAAGAGGTCTTGCGGTGAGATTCTCACTTATAAGCCCGGATGGAGATCAGGGAATGCCGGGTGAGCTTCATATATCGGCTATGTATGTTCTCACTGAGGATGACAGCGTGATTATAGAGTATGAAGGAGTTGCGGGCGAGGATACCATAGTAAATCCTACCAACCACTCATATTTTAATCTTGCAGGACACGCCTCCGGCACGGTATATAATCAGGAAATGTGGCTTGCGGCGAAGGAATTCACACCTTCCGATTCAGGTCTTATTCCTACAGGGGAATACAGAAGTGTAAAGGGAACACCTATGGATTTCACGGAGCCTAAGGCTATCGGAAAGGACATTGAGGCTGATTATGAGCCGCTTGTGCTTGCAGGAGGTTATGACCATAACTTTGTTCTTGACAACAAGGGTGAGGTGGAGCTTGCGGCGAGCCTTTATGACAGCAAGAGCGGAAGATATATGGAAGTATTTACGCAGATGCCGGGTATACAGATATATACAGGCAATTTCCTTACCGGAAAGTCGAGGGGAAAGGAAAACTGCTACTATGAGAGAAGGGGCGGAGTGTGCTTTGAGAGCCAGTTCTTCCCTGATTCGGTAAATAACATGGCATTTGAATCGCCGGTTGCCAAGGCGGGAGTGCCGTTTGACTTTGTGACAATTTATAAGTTCTCTGTAAAATAATTTTGTAGCTGTGCGGGAGGCGGACACATGAGACTGGACAAGATAAATACAGATGAAGCGTTCCGTTACCTAGGCTACGGCACATCGGCTCCGGATGAGCAGACGGCGGATATTGCTGTTGATTGCGAGAGAAAGCTTTTGGAGGTTATTGACGCAAAGTATACATATAAGTATTTTGAAATTGATGGACAGGGCAGTGAGCCGGGCAGTATCGCGCTGTGCGGCACATCGTTAAGGCTGTGCGGAAGGTCGATTTCGGAGCATTTGGAGGGCTGTAGTGGCGTGGTGCTGTTCGCAGCGACATTATCGGATGGGGTTGACAGGCTTATAAGGCAGCTGTCGGTCAGGAGTATGGCTTCCGCTGTCATCACGGACAGCATGGCTTCGGCGGCGGTTGAGCAGGTGTGTGATATTGCGGAGCAGGAGATTATAAAGGAATTTGCCGGTAAATATACCACCTGGCGTTTCAGTCCGGGGTACGGTGATTTTCCGCTGGAGACACAGGGACTTTTTTTGAATGTGCTGTGTGCTCAGAAGAGAATAGGAATTAACATTACAGGGGGTGGACTTATGACTCCCTGTAAGTCTGTTACGGCGGTTATAGGTGTTTCAGATTACGAAATTGAGAGAAAGAGACGTGGCTGTAGTGTGTGCATGATGAAGGACACCTGCAGGTTCCGCAAGAAAGGTGAACACTGTGGAGTTTAAGGAATTACTTAAAAAGAAAAATAAGGCAGATAAAAAATATATATTGTTGGACGGTGCCATGGGAACCATGCTTCAGGCATCGGGGCTTAAGCTTGGACAGATACCGGAGGTGTTATCCTTCACCAACGAGGAGCTTCTTATCGGAATACACAGACAGTACGTTGAGAGTGGTTCGGATATAATCTATACCAATACCTTCGGCGGCAACAGATATAAGCTTGAGGGCTGTGGCTACACAGTGGAGCAGGTCATGAAGAAGGGAATTGAGAATGCCAGAAAGGCATGCGAGGGGACAGACTGCATAGTTGCACTTGATTTAGGACCTATCGGAAGACTTGTTGAGCCTACAGGAGATTTGAAATTCGAGGAAGCATACGATATATATAAGGAACAGGTAATCGCGGGACGTGAGGCGGATGTCATTGTATTTGAGACGATGACGGATTTATTAGAGCTTAAGGCTGCTGTGCTCGCTGCGAAGGAGAATACAGACCTTCCTATTATCTGTACAATGACCTTTGAACAGAATATGAGAACCTTCACAGGCTGCCAGGTATCTTCTATGGCACTTACAATGGAGGGACTTGGAGTTGATGCACTGGGTGTTAACTGCTCGTTAGGACCGGATGAGTTATACCCGGTTGTTGAGGAGCTTGGCAGATATACAAGGCTTCCGCTTGTTGTAAAGCCTAATGCAGGACTTCCGGACCCTGTGACCAATGAATACAATGTAACACCGCAGGAATTTGCTGCGAAGATGGCAAAGATGGCGCAGATAGGTGCAACCATAATGGGTGGCTGCTGCGGTACAAGTCCTGCATACATAGCGGAGCTTAAGAAGGCTCTTGACGGCGCGGAATTTGTAAGAGAGGAAAGAGTCATCCCGTCTGCGGTATGTTCAGCGAGCAATACGGTTGTGATAAACCAGCCTAGAATAATAGGAGAGAGAATAAATCCTACAGGAAAGAAGCTATTTAAGCAGGCGTTAAAGGATCATAACCTTGATTATATTATGAATCAGGCACTTGAACAGATTGACGGTGGTGCGGAGATACTTGATGTCAATGTCGGGCTCCCGGAGATTGATGAGAAGAGCATGATGATTGATGCCATAAGAGCTATCCAGTCTGTATGCGATGTTCCGCTGCAGATTGACAGTACTATCCCTGAGGTTTTAGAGGCAGGTCTGAGGATATATTGCGGTAAGCCGATTGTCAATTCAGTAAACGGTGAGGAAAATTCCCTCAACAATGTTCTGCCGCTAGTCAAAAAGTATGGAGCCTGCGTGGTAGGTCTTACACTTGATGAGAACGGAATACCAAAGACTGCACCTGAGCGTGTAGCCATTGCAAAGAAGATTCTTGACAGGGCGCTTGCAATCGGAATACCTAAGGAGAATGTGTTTATCGACTGTTTAACTCTCACCGCCTCCGCAGAGCAGGACGGCGTGATGGAGACGCTGAATGCGCTTCATGCCGTACATTATGAGTTAGGGCTTAATACAGTTCTTGGAGTGTCGAATATCTCATTCGGACTTCCGTACAGAGAGCTTGTGAATCAGAATTTCCTTGCCATGGCGTTAACCTATGGACTTACACTTCCGATTATCAACCCTAACGTGGTTTCCATGACAGGGGCAGTGCGCGCTTACAGACTTTTAACCGGTATAGACCGCAACTCCATGGACTATATTCAGGCATATAACGGATATACACCTGTGAAGGCAGGAAAGCCGGAGGCTGCGGCTAAGAGCACTTCCGCCTCAGATTCAGCCGCTGGTGGAGCACCTGAGAAGGGAACACTTGCCTACGCTGTTGAGAACGGACTTAAGAATGATGGTGCCAGACTTACGGCAGAGATGCTTGAGCACATGGAAGCTCTTGATATAATCAATGGAACGCTCATACCGGCACTTGACCGTATCGGCAAGAATTTTGAGAAGGGAAAGGTATTCCTGCCTCAGCTTATTCTTGCGGCGGAGGTTACACAGGCATCATTCGAGGTTATCAAAAAGAAGCTTGCGGCTGATAACAAGACACCTGTAAGCAAGGGAAAGATTGTTATGGCGACGGTAAAGGGCGATGTCCACGATATAGGAAAGAATATAGTGAAGGTAATTCTTGAGAATTACGGCTACACGGTTATAGACCTTGGCAAGGATGTCGACTATATGACTGTTGTGAATGCGGCGATAGAGCACAAGGCGAAGCTTGTAGGTCTGTCCGCGCTTATGACAACAACACTTGTGAGCATGGAAAAGACGATTGAGCTGCTTCATGAGCACAAGGTCGAATGCAAGATTGTAGTAGGCGGTGCAGTGCTCACACCTGAGTATGCAAAGCAGATTGGCGCAGATTATTATGCCAAGGATGCCATGGATACCGTCGCAGCTGCGAGAGAAGTATTTGGTGAATAGAAAGAGAATATAGATAGATGAAAGAAAATCAGTTTTTTGCCCTGATGGGGAGAATGAAATATATCAACCGCTGGGGACTTATGAGAAATACCAGAACAGAGAATATATGTGAGCACAGTCTGGATGTTGCCATGATAGCGCATGCGCTTGGCGTAATCAACAATGTGTATTTTGGTGGCAGCTTGAATGCGGACAGACTTGCCATAATGGGAATGTACCATGATGCCACGGAGATTATCACGGGAGATATGCCGACCCCTGTAAAGTACTACAATCCTCTCATACGCCATGCATATAAAGAGGTTGAGAGCGTGGCTAAGGATGAACTGTTAGAAGGACTTCCGGAGGAGATGAGGGCTTACTATGAGCCGGTATTGCAGGATACAGAGAAGGAAGCGGTTCTTTGGCTGTATGTCAAGGCGGCGGATAAGCTGTCGGCTCTTGTTAAGTGCATTGAGGAGCGCTCTATGGGAAATCAGGATTTTTTGAAGGCGGAGGAGACAACGCTGCAGTCAATTCTGGACATGAAGCTTCCTGAGGTCAACTTTTTTGTGGAGCATTTTATTCAGGCGTATGGTCTTACACTCGATGAGTCAAAATAGGTGGCTTTGGCTTTATTTTGATACGGATGGGTATGAATGTTGACCGGGTCAATTTTTATTGGAGTATGATACATGGGTAAAGCTTTATTTATAGCAGAGAAGCCTAGTGTGGCACAGGAGTTTGCCAAGGCATTAAAATATAATACAGTGCGCCGTGATGGATACGTTGAATCGGATGAGGCTGTTGTGACATGGTGTGTTGGACACCTTGTCACAATGAGCTATCCGGAATGTTATGACCCGGCGCTTAAAAGATGGAGTCTTGATACACTGCCTTTTATTCCGACTGAGTGGAAGTATGAGGTTATCGAAGGAGTAAAAAAGCAGTTTGATATTGTTTCAGGGCTCCTTAATCGTCCTGATGTAGATACAATATATGTATGTACGGACTCCGGACGTGAGGGAGAATATATCTACAGGCTTGTCGAACAACAGGCTCATGTTGAGGGCAAGGAAAGAAGACGTGTGTGGATAGACTCACAGACTGAGGAGGAGATTTTAAGGGGAATACGCGAGGCGAAGGATTTATCTGAATATGACAGCCTTGCGGATGCGGCATATCTGCGCGCGAAGGAGGATTACCTTATGGGTATCAATTTTTCGCGTGTTCTAACCCTGAAATATGGGAATACTATCTCCAATTACCTGAAGCTTCAGAAGGGCACTGTTATAGCGGTAGGACGCGTTATGACCTGCGTGCAGGGCATGATAGTAAAACGCGAGAGGGAAATCAGACAGTTCGTGGAAACTCCGTTTTACAGGGTGCTGGCTAAGTGCAGCTTAGGTGGAAGTGGCTTTGAGGCTGAGTGGCGTGCTGTGGAGGGCTCAAAATATTTTGCCTCTCCTAAGCTGTACAAGGAGAACGGATTTAACAAGGAGGAGGACGCGAGGGCACTTATCGAACAGATAGCAGAAATGAAAATGCCTGATACATCGCGAAATCTAAGAGTTGCTCCGCCAACGAACCTTGTAATAACAGGACTTGAAAAGAAGAAGGAGAACAAGAGCGCACCACTTTTGTTTAATCTTGCAGAGCTTCAGAATGAGTGCTCAAGATTATTTAAGATAAGTCCTGATGAGACACTGAGGATAACTCAGGAGCTATATGAAAAGAAGCTTGTTACATATCCGAGAACAGACGCGAGAGTTTTATCCACGGCTGTTGCGAAGGAGATATATAAAAATATAAATGGGCTTAGAGGATATGAGCCTGCCGCCGGGTATGCAGCGGAGATTCTTTCGGGCGACAGCTATAAGACAATAGCTAAGACGAAGTACACGAATGACAAGCAGATTACAGACCATTATGCAATCATACCGACAGGACAGACCGGGGCTGTGAGGGGACTTTCGGCAATGGCTCTCAAGGTGTATGATGCCATTGTAAAGAGATTTCTTGCGATATTCTATCCGCCTGCTGTATACCAGAAGGTTGCGATTGTTATGAAAAAGGATACAGAAAGCCTTTTTTCGAGCTTCAAGGTGCTCATATCGGAGGGCTATCTTAAGGTAGCGGGTATACCTGCTTCGCAGAGCAAGGGAAATAAGAACAATGATGATGAGACAGAGGATGTAAAATGTGATGCGGCAATGCTTGAGCTTTTACAGAAGTTAAAGAAGGGTGACGTAATACAGGCAGGAGAATTTTTTGTCAAAGAAGGAAAGACATCACCTCCTAAGAGATACAATTCCGGTTCGCTGATTCTTGCGATGGAGAATGCGGGACAGCTTATCGAGGATGAGGAGCTTAGGGCACAGATAAAAGGCAGCGGTATCGGAACGAGCGCGACGCGTGCCGAGATATTGAAAAAGCTTATCGACAAGGGCTACATCAAGCTTAACGGCAAAACCCAGATTATCACACCTACACTCCTTGGAGAGATGATATATGATGTTGTGGCGGCGTCAATAAAATACCTGTTGGATCCTACACTTACGGCGAGCTGGGAGAAGGGGCTTACAGGCGTTGCCGATTCAAGCATATCAAGTCAGGAATATTTGGATAAGCTCGAAGGATATGTTACCAGAAGAACGCTTGCGGTTAAACAGGTGAATAACCAGTATATGCTGAGACCATATTTTGATTATGCGGCATCATTCTATAAGTAATTGGGATAAATAGATTGTTTTAGGTAAACTTATGTGATAGAATAATTCTAATTTGCAGGAAATTTTTGAAGGAGATTGTATTATGTCAGAAGAGCTTAGAATAGAGAATCTATATGATCTTAACGAGACGATAGCAGCAGAACTTTTTGAGGGACTTGATTATCCATGGCAGGCACTTCCTCTTATCGGTGAATTTATCAAGAAGCTCGGGAATACACTTGATAAATCGGAATATGATGAGGTTGGAGAGAATATCTGGATTGCCAAGAGTGCTACAGTGGCACCAACTGCATATATCAACGGACCATGTATTATAGGAAAGAATGCAGAGGTTCGCCATTGCGCATTCATCAGAGGAAATGCGATTGTGGGTGAGGGAGCAGTTGTAGGCAACTCAACAGAGCTTAAGAACGTAGTCCTATTTAATAAGGTTCAGGTTCCGCATTATAACTATGTTGGGGATTCAATCTTGGGCTTCAAGTCACACATGGGGGCAGGCTCAATAACCTCCAATGTGAAGTCTGATAAGGCTTTAGTCAAGGTAAGATGCAACGGACAGGTGATTGAGACGGGACTTAAGAAGTTCGGGGCTATGCTTGGTGACAATGTCGAGGTTGGATGTGGCTCGGTGTTCAATCCGGGAACAGTGATAGGACGTGGAAGCAATATCTATCCTCTTTCATCTGTGAGAGGATATGTTGCCGGGAACAGCATATATAAAAAACAGGGCGAAGTGGTAGAAAAACAGACATTGAAAATGGAGGATTGAAGTGAGTAAGGTAGCGATAGTAACGGACAGCAACAGTGGAATAACGCAGGCAGATGCAAAGGAACTTGGAATATCGGTGCTTCCTATGCCTTTCTATATAAATGGCAAGCTTTATTATGAGGATATTGATTTGACACAGGAGCAGTTTTATAAGGCATTGGGCGAGGATGCGGAGATATCGACCTCACAGCCATCGCCGGGAGATGTTACAGATCTGTGGAACGGACTGCTAAAGGAGTATGATGAGGTTGTCCACATTCCTATGTCCAGTGGTCTTAGCAGCTCATGCCAGACTGCGATAATGCTTGCCGATGATTATGACGGAAAGGTTCAGGTGGTAAATAACCAGAGAATTTCCGTAACACAGAGGCAGTCTGTGTTAGATGCCATGGCTATGGCTGAAAAGGGCTATACGGCGAAGCAGATTAAGGATAGGCTTGAGGAGACTAAGTTTGAGTCAAGTATCTATATAACTCTTTCAACCCTGTACTATCTTAAGAAGGGCGGAAGAATAACACCTGCCGCCGCAGCACTTGGCACATTGCTAAAGCTCAAGCCTGTGCTCCAGATTCAAGGCGAGAAGCTTGACGCGTTCTCTAAGTGCAGAACGCTCAAGCAGGCAAAGCAGACCATGATAAATGCTGTCACAGATGACTTTGTCAAACGCTTCGGAAGCTCAGAAAAGGGCGAAAATATGTATATTGAGATAGCCTATTCGGGAGAACCTGATGAAGGAAAGCTGTTTTATGATGAGGTTAAGGCACTTTTTCCGGAGCACGATATTGTGATGAACCCGCTGTCGCTGAGCGTGTCATGCCACATTGGACCGGGAGCGGTAGCACTTGCCTGTGTGAAGAAGCTTGATATATAAGGATATGAAATACAAAATATTGGGATGAGGTTTAGCATGGAAAATATAGTTTCTAAACTGATAATGTACGGAGATATGCCGGCGGATTCTATATTGATGAAGCTGTGCGATGTCTCGAAAAAGGCTAAGGATGCGGATGTACCTAAGGATGAACTTGTGATTGAGGCTTACAGACAGATTAAGAGGCTGCTTGTTCTTGCGACATCCTACGGCTTTGACAACAATCTGTGGCACAATTACCTTACTTTTCTTCTGATAACTGATGAGAACCCATTCAGTATCACCTGCGAGAAGGTCGGTGCCAAGGACGGAAGTGCAAATATCTTTGCAAAAAATGATTTTAATGCATTTTATGAGCTGTTCCATTATGATTTTTCGTGGCTTCAGGAGAGGCTTGGCATAGACAGCTTTGATATTCTTGAAAATTATAAGGCTATAGGCAAGCCGGAGCTGATGTATAATAAGAACGTGAGCGAGAAGGTCAGAGGGCTTTCACTCAAGCTTGGTCAGGCTAAGGATGCGGATGAGATTTTCGAACTGGTGACAGGTTTTTATAAGGCATACGGTGTCGGAATGTTCGGACTTAACAAGGCGTTCCGTTTCTCATCGGATGTGGAGGGACATGTCAATTTCCAGCCTATCAATAACATGGAAAAGGTTATGTTAAATGATCTTGTCGGCTACGAAATCCAGAAAAAGAAGCTTGTCGATAATACCAAGGCATTTGTTGATGGAAAGAAGGCCAATAATGTACTTCTTTTCGGTGACAGCGGAACAGGTAAGTCTACGAGCATTAAGGCAATCGTGAATGAGTTCTATGATCAGGGACTTAGAATGATTGAGATTTACAAGCACCAGTTCAAGGACTTGTCAAATGTGATTGCGACTATCAAGAACAGAAACTATAAGTTTATCATTTATATGGATGATTTATCATTTGAGGAGTTTGAGATAGAGTATAAGTTCTTAAAGGCAGTCATTGAGGGTGGTGTTGAGACAAAGCCGGATAATATACTTATATATGCAACCTCCAACAGACGTCATATTATCAAGGAGACATGGAATGACAGGGATGATGTACAGACGGATAATGGAATGCACCGCTCCGACACAATGCAGGAGAAGCTTTCGCTTGTCAATAGGTTCGGCGTTACGATCAATTACTCCAAGCCTAGCCAGAAGGAATATTTTAATATTGTCATTGAACTTGCCAGAAAGAACGGAGTTAACATGACCGACGAGCAATTGTGTGCAGAGGCAAATAAGTGGGAGTTAAGCCATGGGGGGATCTCAGGGCGAACCGCACAGCAGTTTATCAATTATTGTCTTGGACAGCAGTAGAAGGGTTATTGGTTTTGTTTATATCAGGAAACATGACAGGCAATGGAATTCTTTGGCAAGGAAGGAAATAATCTATGATTAAAGGTGTAGACATATCTACCTTACTTGAACTTGAGAGACTAAAGACAAAATTTTATGACAACGGGACAGAAGGAAAGCTGGAAGACATATTGGCATCACATGGGATCAACAGTGTGAGACTCAGATTGTGGAACAGCCCTTTTGATATTGACGGCGTAGCATACGGAGGTGGGAGTGATGACCTTGTGACGGTCATAGAGCTTGCGCGAAGATGTAAGGCTGTCGGTATGAGCTTTCTGCTTGATTTTCATTACAGCGATTTCTGGGCGGACATGGGCAAGCAGATGAAGCCTAAGGCATGGAGAGGGTATGACAAGGATAAGCTTTGTGATGCGGTTAAACGGTATACGATATCGGTTCTTGAGTATCTGACCGCCGCCGGAGTATGTCCGGATATGATTCAGCCGGGCAATGAGATATCGAACGGTATTCTGTGGCCTGAAGGAAGATTTCCTGAGTACGAGACGGCATGCTCTATTTTGCAGTCAGCGATATCGGGGATACGCATGGCGGCTCCGGAGGCTAAGGTGATTTTACATACTGCCGCAGAGCCGGAGCATGAAGTGTACACAATGTTTCTTGATAAATACGGCAGCAGACTTGACTATGATATTATTGGAATTTCTTATTTCCCTTACAAAAAGTCTTATGGGCTCAGTGTCTTGGAGGAGAATATAGGGATTCTTTCGAAAAAGTATGATAAGGCTGTGTGTATAGTTGAGACGGCTATGCCATACACGACTGAGGACTATGCCGGTTTGGAGAAGCTGGGTGATAATGCCCGAAAGGGAATGGCAACCAAGAACAACTCCACACTTGAAAATTCCAAGTACAGCATAAGTCCCGAGGGGCAGACAGAATATATGCAAGAGCTTATAGGGATGATTGGCAGACATCCCGAGTGTCCGGGCTTTTATTACTGGGAGCCTGCATGGATACCGGTTGTCGGTTCAGGCTGGGCGACAAGTGCCTCCATACAGTATCTTGGAGTGAAGGAGCCTTGTGGAAACGAGTGGGCTAATCAGGCACTCTTTGACTATGAAGGAAATGCGCTCCCGGCGCTACGCACATTCGAACAAAAAATTGGGACAGGGGTCTGACACCCTGTCCCAATTTTTTTTAATTCGGTGCTTTTCCTACAGATTCTCTAAGCACAACAGTTGAGTGGAGAAGCATGGTGCTTACCGGCAGACCCGACATAAGGTCTTTTAACAATGAGAATGCCGACTTGCCGAGAGCAAAACGCTCCTGCCTTATGGTGGTGAGCGGCGGGGCGAGATACTTTGCCACAGGCAGATCATCGAAGCCTGTTACGCTTATATCTTCCGGAACACGAAGCCCGAGCTTGTGAAGTTCATTTATTGTTCTTGCGGCAATAAGGTCACTCGCACATATTATGGCAGTAGCTCCTTTATCGGTGAAGTTCTTAACAAAATCGGCTACTGTCTCATCCGGATAGTATACGGTATGTCCTATAAGCTGCATATCAAGGTCAAGCTCCGCTTCATTCATAGCCTGTATGAATCCTTGATATCGGAGTGCTGATATGTAGCTGTTTTTGGAACCGTTCAAAAATGCAATTTTTCTATGACCATTATCCTTCAAATATCTTATAAGAGTCGAAAATCCGACATGTATATCTGTACCTACATAAGCTATATGTTCGTTGGAAATATAGTTGTCGAACAGAACAGTTGGGATAGTTGTCTTCTCAAGCTGCTTCATATATACTTCGTTGAGTTCAAGACCAAGAAAAAAAGCTCCCGAATATCCATTCTGCTTCATAAGGCTGTCATAGGTCTGCCACGTCTGGAAGTACTGGTCGATCGGAACGATGTCAACTTCAAACTGGGCTTCGCTTGCCACAAGTCGGAAACCGGCGATAAGCTCATAACCGAACTGATTGATATTGGCATATTCCATATTCTCCACAATGATACAGACTTTCTGCCTTGTGGCAGGCTTCTTTTCTTTAATTATATAACCCATTTCTATAGCGGTGTCTAAAACCTGTTGGCGCATATCTTCGCTTATATCGCTTGCACCATGCAGTCCCTTGGAAACGGTACTTATTGAAATGCCGAGTCTTTCGGCAATGTCTTTAATAGTAACCATACATCCTCTTTTCTTCTCACTGTTCTACACAAGTTTCGAAAACAAAATCATAAAATTATACGAAAATGATAGCACACTTTTCCTTTAATGTAAATAACAACATCAAAATATCCAAAACAAATAATAAAAGCAAAAAAAAATATGCAAAATGCACAAAAGACTATTGACTTTTACGAAGCTGGGGAGTATTATCAGTACATAAGCTTTCGAAAGTTTCGTAACAGTTATTTAGAAGATAAGGTTACGAAAATCGGAGGAAAAAAGAAAGAGAGGACATTTATTATGAGAAAGTTCAAAAAAGCATTATCAGTTGCACTCGTAACAGCTATGGCTTTTACATCACTTACAGCGTGCAGCAAGAGCAACAATGCAGGTAATGGTGAAACATCAGCAGCAGGTGGTGAGACAGAGACATCTAAGACTGCCGTAGCAGATAAGCCAACACTTGCAGATTATGGTTCAGGTACAATCAAGATCTGGGTAGCAGATAACGTAGTTGATTTCACACAGACTAAGTGTGATGAGTTCTTTAAGGCTAACCCTGATATGGCTGGTTACACAGTAGAGATTCAGGCAACAGGTGAAGGCGATGCAGCCGGTAACATGGTTACAGATGTTCAGGCAGGAGCTGATATCTTCGGATTTGCACAGGATCAGTTAGCACGTCTTGTTGCAGCAGGTGCTCTTATGCCTCTTACAGGTTACTATGAGAACTTCGTTTCCACTAACAATGATGCAGGTGCTGTTGGTGCTTCTAAGGTTGGTAACACAGTATATGCATTCCCAATCACATCAGATAACGGTTATTTCTTATATTATGATAAGAGCGTAGTTACAGATCCTACAAGCCTTGATGCAATCATCGCTGATTGCGAGAAGGCAGGTAAGAACTTCTACATGGAGATCAACTCAGGTTGGTATCAGACATCATTCTTCTTCGCTACAGGATGTAAGCTTGAATACACAGCTGATGACAACGGTGCATTCACAGCTTCTAACATTACATACGCAAGCAAGGAAGGTGTTGCAGCTTTAAAGGCTATGGTTAACCTTGCTAAGTCTTCTTCATTCCAGAATGGTTCATCTGTTGATAAGACAACTAACCTTGCAGCTATCGTTGATGGTGTATGGGATTCAGACGCAGCTAAGTCAGTATTCGGTGATAACTATGCATGTGCTAAGTTACCAAGCTTCACAGTTGACGGACAGAGCTATCAGATGAGCGGTTTCGGTGGATTTAAGCTTCTCGGTGTTAAGCCACAGGAGCAGCAGGGCAAGCAGCTTGTATGTCTCGCACTTGCTGAGTACTTATCAAATGGCGATACACAGCTTGCTCGTTTCAACGAAGTTGGCTGGGGTCCATCTAACCTTGTAGCACAGCAGAGCGATGCAGTTAAGGCTGATGCAGCTTTATCAGCACTTGCAGAGCAGCTTGCTTACACAATCCCACAGGGTCAGTATCCTGGAGATTACTGGACAGACGCTACATCACTTGGCGATGATGTTATCGCAGATAAGTTTGACAATATGAGCG
The DNA here is from genome assembly GCA_958446835.1 of uncultured Eubacterium sp. GTDB lineage: Bacteria > Bacillota > Clostridia > Lachnospirales > Lachnospiraceae > CAG-882. The sequence continues at coordinate 78,418 of CAUCXT010000003.1, read as the reverse complement.
ATGATGAGCTTATGAAGGTTCTCGAGGACTTCCAGGCACTTGAGCAGTCCTACGCAAAGTAATTACATTGCGGCAAAGCAATATTGCAACAGATAGACATTGCAGTAAAAATAATAATCAAGTAGATTAAACCTAAGCCGGGGAGAAGTTAATTCTCCCGGCGGTTTAATTGAAGGTCATTTGTGCAGAGGAGACAGTACAGATGATGCTGTTCGCTCTGCGTGAATGACCGCAGTATTAAACCAGAATTGAGGAGGTAATTGCAGACATGGCTGATAATAAGAAGAAAGGAAAGGTCGCCGGAGCATTCAAGGCAGTGGGAGCCGATATAAAGGATATTGTAACTACCTTTGCTAAGGGCGATTGGAAAACCAGAGTCTCCTTTTTGATTATGGGCTTTGGTCAATTTACCAGAAAACAGTGGGTAAGAGGTATAGCTTTTTTGGGAGCAGAGGTGCTTTTTATCCTGTATATGGTGTGCTTTGGAGCAGGATATCTTAAGGACATAGGAACACTTGGAACCAAGGTGGGCGGATATGATGCCAACTATGTATATACATACGGTGATAACAGTTTCCTTATATTGCTGTACGGCATATTAAGTATTTTTGTTATCGCAGGCTTTATATTCGTATGGAGACTTAACATAAGAGATAACAGAAATAATCAGAATAAGCTTCTTCTTCCATCTAACAAGGAAGATCTGGCTTCACTTCTCGATGAGAATTTTGATAAGACACTCCTTGCACTTCCTGTACTTGGTGTATTCTTATTTGTTCTTCTGCCAATAGTATTCATGATCTGTGTAGCATTTACCAACTATGATGCAACACATCAGTCACCTACACATCTGTTTACATGGGTTGGATTTGAGAATTTCAGAAACCTGTTCTCCATAGGAACCGGTGGATTTGGTAAGACCTTCGGAACTGTTCTTTCATGGACACTTATCTGGGCATTCTTTGCAACATTTTTGAATTACTTCCTTGGTATGGCAGTTGCCATTCTTATCAACAAGAAGGGAATCAAGTTTAAGAAGCTATGGAGAACAATCCTCGTTATGACGATTGCTATTCCACAGTTCATTTCTCTTCTCTATGTGGGAAAGATGTTCGCAAATGACGGACTTGTCAATATGTACCTTATGAAATGGGGATGGATTTCACAGCCTATTCCGTTCTGGACGAATCCTACACTTGCTAAGATTACAATTCTTGTAATTAACCTCTGGGTAGGTATTCCTTATGTAATGCTTATCACTACCGGACTTCTTATGAATATTCCGGAGGAGCTTTACGAGAGCGCCAAGATTGATGGAGCGAATGCGTTCCAGACATTTAGAAAGATTACTCTTCCGTATATGCTTTTCGTGACAGGACCTTACCTTCTCACATCATTTACGGGTAACTTAAATAACTTCAACATCATTTACCTGCTGAATCAGGGAAAACCACAGTCATTGTCACTCACAGGCGGTGCAGGTTATACCGATTTGCTTGTAACATGGCTCTATAAGATGACGGTCAACGATACGAACTACAAGATGGCGGCTGTTATCGGTATCATGGTATTCGTGGTAACTGCTGTTGTATCATTGGTGGTATACAACCTGCTTCCATCAGTTAAGGACGAGGAGGGATTCCAATAATGGCTAAACAACATAACATGCGTACACGCAAGAGAGTTAGCAATACAATTGCTTATATAGTATTGATTTTGATAAGTATAATATGGCTTTTCCCATTCGTATGTCTGGTGCTCCAGAGCTTCCGTTCATACATTACGGAGCTTGGCGGAATGGTTGATTACCTTGTTCCTAAGAAGTTCTCACTTGACTCCTATAAGTTCCTGTTCAGTGGTGAGACTAAGTTCTTAAGGTGGTATGGAAATACACTTATAATTGCACTTTTTGTATCAATAGGTCAGACTGCATTTGTACTCTGTGTTAGCTATGCACTCTCAAGAATGCGTTTTAAGGGTAGAGATTTCCTTATGAGATTCTGGTTAATCCTTGGAATGTTCCCGGGATTCCTCACCATGATATGTCTCTACTTCCTGTTAAAGCAGTTCGGTCTTACACAGGCAGGAGCAGTTCCGGGACTTATTCTTATCTCTGTAGCAAGTTCAGGAATGGGTTATTATGTATGTAAGGGATACTTTGATACAATTCCTAAGTCACTTGATGAGGCAGCAAGAATCGACGGTGCGACAAGAGCACAGATATTTGTTAAGATGATTATTCCGCTTTCTAAGCCAATTATTATCTACACAGCACTCACAGCATTCATGGCTCCATGGTGCGATTATGTATTTGCTTCCTATGTAGCATTTGGTAACGACAACGGTTACAATGTTGCGGTTGCAATGCAGCGTTGGGTATGGACGAATGATTTTCAGGGATATTTCACAAGATTCTGTGCAGGCGGTGTGCTTGTAGCGATTCCTGTAACGGTATTGTTCCTGTGCTTACAGAAGTACTATGTAGAAGGTGTAACCGGAGGAGCGGTAAAGGGTTAATTTTGGCTGCGGCACTAAGATATATGATTTTAAGCTTAGTGCCGCAGTTTTTTTGTCCGGAGCTTTAAAAATGGAATATATTTCGGAGAGAAAAATTGATATGAAGAATAACAGAGTGTTTAAGCGCGGCTTGACCTGTAAGCTTCTGTGTCTTGTCTTGATGGCTGTCCTGTGTGTGACAGCTCTTGTGGGGTGCAGCGGCAATGGATATAAGTACGAAAAGGAATTAAATGTCATTGATGACAATTACAGAAACTATTACGAGATCTTTGTCTATTCGTTCTATGATTCGGATGGGGACGGAATAGGCGATTTGAACGGTGTCACACAGAAACTTGATTACATACAGGATATGGGCTTTAACGGTATATGGCTTATGCCGATAATGCCATCGGACACATACCACAAGTATGATGTGAAGAACTACTGTGAGGTCGACCCTAAGTATGGAACGCTTGATGATTTTAAAAATCTCGTCGATGAAGCTCATAAAAGGGGCATAAATGTGGCTATTGATATGGTAATCAACCATACTTCCTCAAATCATAAATGGTTTATTGATGCATGTTCATATCTTAGAAAGCTTGACAAGGATAAGGAGCCGGATTTTGCGGAATGTCCTTATGTGGAGTATTATCATTTTTCAAAAGAAAAGGTTGATGACACATACTACAGGGTGAGCAATACGGACTGGTATTATGAGGGCTCCTTCTGGTCGGAGATGCCTGATTTGAATCTTTCATGTGAACCGTTGATGGAGGAGATATACAACGCTGCCGATTTTTGGATTGATATGGGGGTTGACGGCTTTAGAATGGATGCAGCAATGCATTTTGAGGAGAATCAGCCTGAATTCAATGAGCATATTTTGAATGAACTGTATGAACACTGCTGTGAGAAAAATCCTGATTTCTATATGGTGTCTGAGGTGTGGGCAGGATTTAACACCATCAAAGATTACTATGCAAGCATGACACCTAGCATGTTCAATTTTGACGCGGGAAATACTGAGGGAAAACTCATAAAGACTGCCAGAGGAGCATTAAGGGCAGCAGCATTTGTCGACTCGATGGTGAGATACCAGAACGAATTTTCGCAGATTAACCCTGACTATATTGATGCGCCATTTCTTACCAATCATGATATGGGAAGAGTTTCCAATGCTCTTATGAATGATGAGAATGACATCAAGATGGCAGGAGGTCTTCTCATGCTGATGAACGGAAGTCCGTTCGTATATTATGGCGAGGAGATTGGAATGGCAAGTAAGGGCTCCAAGGATGAGAATAAGAGGATTCCGATGCTCTGGTCATCCGATTCATCCGCAAATGGAATGACAAAAGGACCTGCGGATGCGGATAAGGATATTAACTCAGCATTTGACGCGGTTGACAAGCAGTTAAAAGACAAGAACTCTATCTTGAATTATTATAAGAGGGCGTTGAGGCTCAGAAATGAGAATCCTGAGATTGCAAGAGGTGAGATTTCTGTCATTGACAGTCTGTGTGCGGGTAATCAGGCTGTGATAACTAAAAGCTACAATGGCAGCACGATAGCTATTGTATATAATACATCCGATGAGGTGATTACCGTGGACATCAACGGAACAGAAATTTCCGATATGCAGATTCGCGGCTATCTTACCCTTAACAATGAGGAGATTACGTTAAAAGATGGCGTGATTACAATGCCGGCACAATCGATATGTATTCTTAAATAGAGATAAATACAAGGAGGCAGATTATGAGAAAGGTTGGTATGCTTATGCCGGTTGCTTCGCTTCCGGGGCGACATGGCATAGGTGATTTTGGAAAAGAAAGTTATCATTTTGTGGATTTGTTGAAGGAGGCGAAGGCGGCTATATGGCAGATGCTTCCGCTCAATCCATTGGGCTACGGAAATTCTCCGTATCAGCCGTATTCATCCTGTGCGGGTGATGAGCTTTATATTAATCTTGATAAGTTGTGTGAGGAGGGACTTTTAAAGAGAGTGCCTGATTTCCACAGCAATGCAACGCACATTGATTATCAGGCAGTGAGGGAATTTAAAGGGAAATACCTCAGAAAGGCATTTGAGAATTTCAAGCCGGATGCGAGGTATAAGAAGTTTATCAAGATGGACTGGGTATATAATTATGCCGTGTTCTTAACCCTCAAGAAGCAGAACAATCTTGTGGCATGGAATGAGTGGCCACAAGAACAGCAGAACTGGATAAAGGATCATCAGTATGACCTTACGCCACTTAAGGAGGACATTGAGTACGAGATGTTCGTGCAGTATGAGTTCTTTAAGCAGTGGATGGAATTAAAGAAGTATGCCAACAAGAATGGCATAAAGGTGATGGGAGATATACCTATCTATGTGGGAATAGACTCACTTGATGTGTGGTCGGGTCAGGAAAACTTCCTTCTTGGAGCTGATGGAAAGCCAACCTTTATAGCAGGAGTACCGCCTGATTATTTCAGTGCCACAGGTCAGAGATGGGGCAATCCTATATATGACTGGGACTACATGGAAAAGGATGGCTTTAAGTTCTGGCTTAACAGGCTGGATTACAGCAGCAAGCTGTTCGATATAATAAGAATAGACCATTTCAGGGCATTCGACAGCTATTGGAAGATTCCGGCTTCATGCGAGACGGCAGTCGATGGTGAATGGAACTATGCGCCGGGCTACAAGCTGTTTGACACGATATTTAAGGAGATGCCTGATATCAATATTATAGTTGAGGATCTTGGAGACTTAAGACCTGAGGTGTTAGAGCTTCGCGATCATTATGATTTCAAGGGAATGAGAATTGTGCAGTTCTGCTTCACAGAGAATGATGTTGCCGATGGCGAGTATACAGATACACACAACCTTGTGCTGTATACAGGAACACATGACAATGACACAATAAACGGATGGTATAAGTCTCTCTCAAGAAAAGAGCAGAATCAGACGAGGAGATTCCTTGACAAGGCAGGAATACCGGATGGACCTGTTTCGTGGAGAATGGTTTCATTTACATTGTCTCAGGACTGTTATATGGCAATTCTTCCTTATCAGGATGTGTGTGACCTTGGCGCTAAGACAAGACTTAATCTTCCGGGAACGCTCGGCTCACCTAATTGGGAATGGAAGGCGAAGAATCTCGATGATTTTGCGGCGAGAACGAAGGAATTTGCAGCGCTTGTGAAAAATCCGGTTAAAAGACCATCGCAGAGGAAAAAGAAATAAGCGTGATGTAAAAGAATATATTGGAAAATACTAAGTAAATATAAGATTCCGGTTATGATATCTATGTGACCTCCATATACTTTTAGTAGTATAAAAGTATGTGGAGGTCTTTGTGGGTAGAATTGTACAGGTTTTAAAGGTTGCAGGTGCTGCTGTCATAGTATCAATAGTGCTTATTTTGTTTGGGGCTTTAATCGCATATAAGCTCAGGCTTTCGGATGCACAGATGTCGCTTTTCGCTGTGGCTATATATGCGGTGGGCGCATTTATAGCAGGATTCGGCATGGGGAAAATAAAGAAAGGCAGAAGGCTGCTCTGGGGGTTGTGCGCCGGGGCTGTGTATTTTGCGATAATTATGCTTATTTCCATTATATCGGGAATGGGACTTCACGCGGATGCGGGAAGACTTGCGCGGTGCGCAATTATATGTATTGCGGCGGGAACAGTAGGCGGAGTGTTAGGGTGATACTGCGCTGAAGCGAAAAATAAAAAAGTCTTAAAAGGTATTGACAAAATAGAGAAGTTAGATTATGATACATATTGTTAGTGACAACTAACCATGTACATAACATACATAATTCTTCTAAAAACAGCAGGGAATAGGGCACCCTGCTGTTTTGCTGTGTCAATTTTTTGTACAATTTGAAAAAATAAAAAAGGATTTTTTCGGATTGACGGAGTATATAGAATTAGAGGCTATTTTTGGATTGGACATTGAGTGTGTATCAGTTGATGTTCATGTTGAATAACAGAAAGGAAAAGGATGAATATTAGAGAACAGCAGGAGAAGTTTGAAGAGGAATTTCTCAGTCCCTATGCCTCACTCTCAAAGAACAGTGCAGGAAGGGATGTGCCAGAGCAGGAGTGCGATATGCGTACTGTATATCAGCGCGACAGGGACAGGATTCTTCATTGCAAGTCCTTTAGAAGGCTCAAGCATAAGACACAGGTCTTTTTAGCTCCTGAGGGTGATCATTACAGGACGAGACTCACACATACGCTGGAGGTTGCGCAGATTGCAAGAACCATAGCGAGGGCGTTAAGGCTCAATGAGGATCTCACCGAGGCGATAGCACTTGGACATGATTTAGGGCATACGCCTTACGGACATGCGGGTGAGGCGGCGCTAAGCGATGCGCTTAAGGCGGATGGCTTTGAGGAAGGCTTCAAGCATTATGTTCAGAGTCTAAGGGTAGTTGAAAAGCTTGAGAAGGACGGAAAAGGTCTTAACCTGACTAAGGAAGTGCGTGATGGCATATTGAATCATGGCACGGACAGAATGCCTGCAACTTTAGAGGGCAGGATTGTAAGATTTTCTGACAAGATAGCGTATATCAACCATGATATAGATGACGCCATAAGGGCACATATTCTGTCGGAGAATGATATTCCGCGTGAGTATACGGATATATTAGGTACAACTACGTCAAAAAGACTTGATGCTCTCATACATGACATAATATACAGCAGTAATGGGAAAGCTGATGTTATAATGTCCGATGATATGTACTGTGCAATGACAGGCTTAAGAAGCTATATGTTTCAGAGCGTATATACCAATCCTACTGCCAAGAGCGAGGAGGTCAAGGCTAAGAAGCTTCTGCGTGAGCTGTATGAGTACTATAAGGAGCATATAGAAGCACTGCCGGAGAACTATATTAATCTGATATGGGAGAAAAATGATCCAGTTAATATTGTGGTATGTGACTATATTGCAGGTATGAGTGACCAGTACGTGGTTCACAAGTTCGAAGAGATATATGTCCCACATTCATGGTCCTACAAGGAATAGGGAGGAAAAAGTGGTTTATTCTGATGATATAATTGAGGAGGTACGCGGACGGAGTGACATCGTGGATGTCATATCGGGGTATGTCCGGCTGACCAGAAAGGGCAGCTCCTATTTTGGGTTGTGCCCATTTCATAATGAAAAGTCACCTTCATTTTCCGTGTCGGGGTCGAAGCAGATGTTCTACTGCTTTGGCTGCGGTGAGGGAGGAAATGTTTTTTCTTTTATCATGAAATATGAGAATTATACATTCCCGGAGGCGGTCAAGATGCTTGCAGACAGGGCAGGTGTGCAGCTTCCGGAGGTTTCCATGACCTCCGATGAGCGCAGGCAGCAGGATATGAAGGCACAGCTTTATGATATCAATAAGGAAGCAGCCCTGTTCTATTATAAGCTTTTGAAGTCACCGGGTGGACAGAGAGCCTATGATTATTTTAAAAATAAGCGTGTCCTGTCCGATGAGACGATAGTTCATTTCGGGCTGGGCGCCTCAGGAACCTACAAGGATGAACTGTACCGGTACATGAAAAATAGGGGGTACAGTGATGAACTTTTGAGAGAGACAGGACTTTTTATCTATAATGAGCGCGAAGTGAGGGACAGATTCTTTAACAGAGCTATGTTTCCAATAATGAATATATCCAACAAGGTTATCGGATTCGGCGGAAGAGTCATGGGAGAGGGGGAACCTAAGTACCTCAATTCACCTGAGACAAAGATATTCGATAAAGGAAGAAATCTGTTCGGACTTAACTTTGCCCGAAGCTCACGAAAGAAGAACATGATTATCTGCGAGGGGTATATGGATGTTATCGCTATGCATCAGGCAGGGTTTGACCAAGCGGTAGCCTCACTTGGAACGGCACTTACAACAGGACATGCATCGCTCATGAAGAGGTACACGAATGATGTACTGGTCTGCTATGACAGTGACGGAGCCGGAACGAAGGCGGCGATAAGGGCTATAGGACTCTTGAGAAATGCGGGGCTTAGAACCAAGGTTATCAATATGAAGCCGTATAAGGATCCGGATGAATTTATCAAGAATCTGGGTGCCGAGGCGTTTCAGGAGAGAATAGATAATGCCCAGAACAGCTTTATGTTCGAGCTTTCGGTTCTTGAGAGGGATTATGACCTGCAGGATCCGGATGGCAGGACGGCTTTCCTAAATGAGGCTGCGAAAAAGCTTGTGGATTTTTCGGATGAGGTTGAGAGGAATAATTATATAGCAACGGTTGCCTCGGCATATCATATAGGTGTTGATAGTCTTACAAGGCTGGTCGGTAAATGGGCTGCGCACGAGCTTACATCGGGAAAGAAGCTTAATAGCGGTTCGTATGATAGCCCGGAGATATCAGGCGTACAGACTGAGGCTCAGGTAAAGGGAGCCGGTAGGAACGGTGGAAAAAAGGAGAAGGATGATGGTATAAAGAAGGCACAGAGACTTCTTCTGACGTGGCTTATTGAGGAGCCGAATCTTTATAAACCGGTTTCTAAATATGTTAAGCCTGATGACTTCACGGAGGAGCTATATTACAAGGTTGCACTTATTTTATTCGACCAGTTTGAAAAAGGAGAAAATAACCCTGCTAAGATAATATCAAGCTTTACGGATGAGGACAGCCATAAGGAGGTCGCAAGACTTTTTAATACGGAGCTTCCGCAGGATATGGATATCAGGGATAAAAATAAGGCACTTGATGATATTGTAATAAGAATTGTAAAAAACAGTCTGGATGCCAAGCTCAAGACAGCTAAGGATGCCAACGAAGTGCAGCAGATATTTCAGCAGCAAAATGCAGTTAAAACGCTGCATATTTCAATAAACTAAGAGAAAAATAAGATTAATTATGGAAGGACGGACATGACGATGGATGAGAACATGTTAAAATTCGATGAAAAATTAAAGGAACTTCTTGCGTCTGCAAAGAAAAAGAAGAACACACTTGACTATCAGGAGATTATGGATGCATTTGCAGACATAGATCTTGATCCGGACAAGATGGATAAAATCTTCGATTTTCTTGAGGCAAGCAATATAGATATTATTCGTACCACAGATGATGATATGGATGATGAACCTATACTGTTAGATGGTGATGATGATATAGATATCGAGAAGATCGATTTGTCAATACCTGAGGGAGTAAGTATCGAGGACCCTGTAAGAATGTATCTTAAGGAAATCGGTAAGGTGCCGCTTCTTTCTGCCGAGGAGGAGATTGAGCTTGCAAAGAGAATGGAGAATGGTGATCAGAATGCCAAAAAGAGACTTGCAGAGGCGAATCTTCGTCTTGTTGTAAGTATAGCTAAGAGATATGTGGGACGAGGCATGCTTTTCCTTGACCTTATTCAGGAGGGAAACTTAGGTCTTATCAAGGCTGTTGAGAAGTTCGATTACCGCAAGGGTTATAAGTTCTCAACGTATGCTACATGGTGGATTCGTCAGGCTATCACAAGAGCGATTGCAGATCAGGCAAGAACCATAAGAATACCTGTTCATATGGTTGAGACAATCAATAAACTTATACGTGTATCAAGACAGCTCTTGCAGGAACTTGGCAGAGAACCATCCCCTGAGGAGATTGCAGCAGAGATGGATATGCCTGTTGAGCGTGTAAGAGAGATATTAAAGATATCACAGGAGCCGGTTTCCATGGAGACACCTATCGGTGAGGAGGAGGACAGCCATCTCGGAGATTTCATCGAGGATGACAATGTTCCGGCACCTGCTGAGGCAGCAGCATTTACTCTCCTTAAGGAGCAGCTTGATGAGGTACTTTCAACACTCACAGACCGTGAGCAGAAGGTATTAAGGCTCAGATTCGGTCTTGAAGACGGAAGAGCAAGAACCCTTGAAGAGGTTGGAAAAGAGTTCAAGGTAACAAGAGAGCGTATCAGACAGATTGAGGCAAAGGCACTCAGAAAGCTTCGTCACCCAAGCAGAAGCCGCAAGCTTAAGGATTATCTGGATTAATATGGATTTACAGAAAAGTCCTGTAAAAATGTCATCCAGATTACATAAGGTTGCTGATATGATAACTCCGGGACGCATAGTTGCCGATATCGGCACGGATCATGGATATATTCCGATATATGAGGTGCTTACAGGCAGGGCAGACTACGCATACGCGTGCGATGTCGCGGAGGGACCGCTTGGCAGGGCGAGAGATAATGTGAGTCTGTACAATGTGGGTGACAGGGTACAGACTGTCTTGTCGGATGGACTTAACGGACTTAAAGTTATTAAAGACAATATACCCGAGGCGATAGTTATTGCCGGAATGGGTGGAAGCCTTATATGCAGGATACTAAGTGAAGGGGCGGAGGTTGCCGGAAGGGCAAAGGAGCTTATTCTGTCTCCACATTCCGAATGGTATGATGTCAGAAAATTTTTGTATGACAATGGGTACACCATCACAGATGAGGATATGCTCAAGGAAGATGGAAAGTATTATGTCATAATAAAGGCTGTTCCCGAAAATGATAAATGTGACTGCGAAGCTGTCTCACAGGATGAGGACAGACGCGTTTGCATGTCCGATGAACAGCTTTATGATGAACTATGTTACGGTCCTGTTCTGATAAGCAAGAAGCATGAGGTTCTTGCAGAATATCTGAACAAAGAGCTTGATACATGCGGGAAGATAAGGGAGAACCTTCTGAATAACGGAGGTATTACGGCAGGTAAGAAGCTGGCTGAATTTGATGAAAAGGAAGCCGTTCTGAGGAGAGTATTGAAAAAAATAGCGGAGGTGTAGCAGATGAATCTTTTAGACGCAGCCTTGGAGGCACAGAGCGAATATCCCCACAGGATTGTACTTGCAAGAGTGGATGGTAAGCTCTGCGAACTTTCAGGAAATATTTTTGTTGAAGATACATGTAAATATGAGTGGGTGACAACCGCTGATATATCGGGAATGCAGACCTACAGAAGAAGTGCGACACTTCTCATGCTGAAAGCAGTGAGGGATGTGTATGGCAGGGAAGTGAAGGTGTGCGTGGAATATTCACTGAGCAAGGGCTATTATTGCAGCGTATCAGGTGATGTGAAGGTTGATGAGAGCTTCATAGAGAAGGTGTCTGAGCGTATGAGAGAGCTGGTGGACAGTGCTCTTCCTTTTACAAAGTTTACTGTCGGACTTGATGAGGCTATAAGAATATTCCATGAGGAAGAGATGTATGATAAGGAGAAGCTGTTCAGATACCGCCGCGCCTCAAGGGTGAATCTGTATGAGCTTGATGGCTATAGGGACTATTTCTACGGCTATATGGTGCCGGATACGAGCTATCTCACTGTATGGCAGCTATTTCTCTATGATAAGGGCTTCGTCTTACAGCTTCCGGAGAAGAGCGCACCGGAGGTTCTGCCGGAATTCAAGCCGCAGAACAAGCTTTTCCATGTCCTTGACGAATCGACAAGGCTTGCACAGAAGCTTGGCATAGAGAATGTCGGTGACTTGAATGACGCGGTTGCGAGCGGTGAGATAAATGAGCTTATTCTTGTGCAGGAGGCATTGCAGGAGAAGAATATAGCAGACATAGCTGAGGATATTGCGTCAAGACCGGAAGTGAAGTTCGTAATGATTGCCGGACCATCATCATCCGGAAAGACCACATTCTCACACAGACTATCGATTCAGCTCAGGACACAGGGACTTAAGCCTCATCCTATCGGGCTGGATGATTATTTTGTCGACAGGGAGCATACCCCAAAGGATGAGAACGGCAATTATAATTTTGAATGTCTTGAAGCGATTGATGTTGAACAGTTCAATGAGGATATGACAAGACTTCTTGCAGGTGAGGAGGTAGAGCTTCCGACATTTAACTTTAAGACAGGACGCAGGGAATACAAGGGTAACTTTAAGAAATTAGGACCTGATGATATTCTTGTAATAGAAGGCATACATGGACTTAATGATAAGCTTTCGCACTCACTTGACAAAAAGAATAAGTATAAGATATATATAAGTGCACTCACACAGTTGAATGTTGATGAACACAACAGGATACCTACAACTGATGGAAGACTTATAAGACGTATGGTGAGAGACGCGAGGACGAGAGGAACCAACGCAAAGGGAACCATAGCAATGTGGGAATCGGTGCGAAAGGGTGAGGAGCAGAACATATTCCCGTATCAGGAAACGGCTGATGCGATGTTCAATTCGGCACTCTTGTATGAGCTTGCGGTGTTGAAGCCGTATGCAGAACCGGCACTTTTTGGGATAAGACCGGGGGAGCCGGAATATGAGGAGGCAAAGCGTATTCTGAAGTTTCTTGATTATTTTCTTGCGGTTGGAAGTGATGAGCTTCCTAAAAACTCGATTATAAGGGAATTTGTAGGTGGAAGCTGCTTCAAGGTATAAAAAAAATAGTCAAATCCTTTTAAATTTGTTTACTTTTTGACAAAGAAATGTTAAAATATTGATTACCAGTTGGCTGAATAATCGCGGCTGCAGGTGTCGAAAGACCGCAGGTGAGGAAAGTCCGGGCTTCATAGGGCAGGATGCCGGATAACGTCCGGTGGGGGTGACCCTAAGACCAGTGCAACAGAAATATACCGCCACAGGCATAAGCCGAGGCTCCGCAAGGACGTGGTAAGGGCGGAAGGGCAGTGTAAGGGACTACCGCCTGTCTGGTAACAGACAGGGCACATGTAAACTCCATCCGAAGCAAGACCGAATAAGAGACAATGACGTGGCCCGCCAGTCTCAGGTAGGTCGCTTGAACCTGTTGGCAACAGCAGGTCTAGATAGATGATTATTCACGACATAACCCGGCTTACAGGCTGACTGGTAATTGTTTTTGACATATTACAATAGGAGATTCTCTTAATGTATAATCGTATTTGTGATTCAAAAGACCCTGATTATAAGTTGAAATTTGCCAAGGCAGTTTTACAAAAGGATTTTGTGATATTGAATGCGGAGGAACCCCTTTATGATTTTCTAGGGAAGAACTCCGCTTCTTTTTTCAATAAGCTTATAAGACCTGACTGCGAAGAAGAATTTCTTTTTGCGTGTCATAGTATGAAACCCGGTGATAAATACAGTATTATCACGTTTCTGCGCGATAAGAATGATAATTATCATCCGGTTGACATACATATCAGCATGTCAAAGCCGTTCGAGGATGGAGACTGGTTTTATACTGCCGACATATATAGTATAGACAGGATTGAGGATTCTTTCCTGACCAATCAGCAGAAGATGGACAAGTATAGAATGTTCATGGAGATCAGCGGCGTTGTCTATATGGAATTCTGGCCTGATACGGGAAGAATTGTATTTTATGACTATGCACTTAGAAAATCACACATTCTTTATGAGAACCGTATTGAAAAATGGCACGAAGATGTAAAGACATTTGCTGTTGATATTGATAATAACAGCTTTGAGATAGAACAGTGGTATGAGAGCCTTGTCAATCTTGATAGCCAGTTTAACTACACTGTAAGGACAGGTTTTATGAATGCCAACCGTATTCCTGAGACATTGTCAATCGATGCGAGGTACATTTCGAGGCATAACGCTGATGTAATTGTTGGAATTGTAAGGAGAAGGGACATAACACAGGATGATATCCCTTACTATCTGACAGCAGCGGGCAAGGATGCCGCTACGGGACTGCTCAATAAGAGAGCGCTCATTGAATATACCAATGATACGTTAGGGACTGCTTCGACCAAGAAGTACTATATGATTCTGATAGATATTGATGATTTCAAGAGTATCAATGATACACATGGTCATCTTATGGGAGATAAGGCTATTATTGTGCTTGCAGAGTCGCTTGTCGAGACACTCGATGGAAGAGGAGTTGTGGGAAGATTCGGTGGCGATGAATTTTTCGTTCTGACGGAGGATATACCTGATGAACAGCAGCTTAGGCTATTTTTGAAGGCAATGGTCTCAAAACTGCGATATAACCAGTCTATTAAGCTTGGCAATATGAGATTCTCCCTGTCGATGGGCATATCACAATATCCTGAAGCTGGAAGAAGATTTGATGATCTGTTTATGCTGGCTGATAAGGCGCTGTATATCGCAAAGGATAAGGGCAAGAACAGATATATCATATATAGACCGGAGCTTCACGATTCGGTGGATATTGTCGGAAGGCAGACAGAGACAGGCGTTTTTCCGTCATATATAAAGACACTTAAAAAAGTGATAAGAGACATTACCATCAAAAAAACGACAGACATCGAAGGAATCTTAGAGGAAATAAAGTCCACGTTTGGACTCGGAGCAGCGGCGGTGTACAGTACATCGGATTATAAAGCCGTTGCATATACTAAGGATTGCCCACAGGGATTGTTGTCTGTCGAGTTTATGGGAAATGATTCATACAAGGCGCTTATGGCAGTTGACAATGTTCTTGTGATAAATAATCTCGATAATATCGCGCGTGACGATGAAGAGGTTTACAGAAAATTGTCCGATGCGGACTGCCGCTCGTATGTGAGTGTTTTCCTTTCGGACAACACCGGGCTGGAGTATATTTTTGTATTTTATATGCTTGGCGCGAAGCATAAGTGGGGTAGTGCAGAGAAGGATTATCTTACAATGCTGTCGGAAGTGATATACGGTGCGCTTGAGAGGAAGTAGCTGCGCGCCAATCCGGAAAACCGGCTGCCTAAAGAATACATCTTTAGGCAGCCGGTTTTTCTATGTTGTATGAATACAGATGTTAAACGGTACTCGTGAATTACATATAATTAAAGCTTAGTATATTTCTCTTCACAGTATTTGCAGCGATATACCTGCTTTTCCTCATCGGTGAGGTAAAATACCTGGTCGAGCTCCTGCTCAATGGAGGTTATACATCTTGGGTTCTTGCATTTTATGATGTTGGTAACAGTCTTAGGTAGCGTGAGCTCCTTCTTTTCAACGATTTCGCCGTTTTTAATTATGTTTACAGTGATATTATGGTCGATAAATCCAAGGATATCGAGGTCAACAAGGTCTAAGCCGCCATCTATTTTTATGATGTCCTTCTTGCCCATCTTTTTGCTTTTGGCATTTTTGATAATGGCTACGCAGCAGTCAAGCTTGTCAAGCCCGAGTGACTGGTAGATGTCCATACAGCGTCCTGCCTGAATGTGGTCAAGGACAAAACCTTCTGTGAGTTTTCCTACATTTAACATGATTATTCTCCATTCCGCCGCACGGTAGCGGCAAAGATATTGATGTTAGTTTTCTGGTTCCGGAATCATATCCAGAAGGTACATGATGAGAGCCATTCTCACATATACGCCGTATTGAGCCTGCTTAAAGTAGGCTGCCCTTGGATCATCGTCAACCTCAACGGATATCTCATTAACTCTTGGAAGTGGGTGAAGCACAATCATATCATCCTTGGCAAGAGCCATCTTTTCGCGGGTGAGTATGTAGTAGTCCTTCATTCTGAGGTATTCCTCCTCATTGAAGAAACGCTCCTTCTGAACTCTGGTCATGTAGAGGATGTCAAGCTTAGGCATAACCTCGTCAAGACTTGTAACCTCCTCAAATTCCACTCCGTTGGCAGTAAGAACGTCCTCACGGATATAGTCAGGCACACTAAGCTCCTTAGGGGAGATGAGAATGAAGTGAATGTTGTTGTACCTTACAAGGGAATTGATAAGAGAATGAACTGTACGTCCGAATTTTAAATCACCGCAAAGACCAATTGTAAGACCATCAAAATGACCCTTTAGAGCTCTGATTGTCATGAGGTCTGTGAGGGTCTGTGTAGGATGCTGATGACCACCGTCACCTGCATTGATGACAGGAATCCTTGAATGCATGGAAGCAACTAACGGAGCACCTTCCTTAGGATGTCTCATAGCACATATATCTGCGTAGCAAGAGATAACACGTATTGTATCGGCAACACTTTCACCCTTTGATGCAGAGCTTGAATCTGCGGATGAGAATCCGAGTACGGAGCCACCGAGATTAAGCATTGCAGCCTCAAAGCTGAGACGTGTGCGGGTGCTTGGTTCATAGAAGAGAGTGGCTAACTTCTTTCCTGTCATAACATGTGCATATTTTGACGGGTCAGCTGCTATGTCACCGGCTACATCAAGAAGCTTGTCTAATTCTTCAACGGATAAGTCAAGCGGACTTAACAGATGTTTCATAACATTTTCCTCCTGAAATAAAAGATGGTTTGTCTAATATTAACGTCACAAGACGCTTTTCAAGTCATTATACATTTTTTCATGGTATACTACAATATATTTTTTTGTATTTTTGAAAATAATTAGGAGCATTCAGATGTATAAAGGGTTATTTATTAGTACTAATAGCTCTTTGACATAATTGTAAAAAATGGTAATATGTTTCAAAGGGTGGGTATAACATTGTCGCTATGGCTGAGATTATACCTGTAACCTTGAATTTATCACAAATAAGGAGAGGACTTATGAAAAGAATTAAAAAGGTTTTGGCGGTTATGCTTGTTCTTGTTATGAGTATGGCACTTGTAGCAGGCTGCAGTAAGAGCAAGCAGACCATGTTCGGCATTATGAAGGATGCCGGCACAATGACAAAGTATTCGTATGACATCAATGCGAAGCTTGTTTCAAGTATCAGTGGACTCGAGAATCTTTCTCTTACGTTCAAGGGTGAGACAGATGGCGAAGCAATGAATATGGGAGTTAAGGTAAACTATTCATTTATCACTGTCGATGTTGACAATTTCCTTACTGTCACAAAGGATGCAGTTTATGTAAATGTACAGACATTATTCGATAAGCTTGCACCGATTTTACTTGGATCATCATACAGCCTTGAGGATTTTGAAAATGAATTCGGAACAGAGCTTAAGTGCATTAAGCTTCCGTTAGTCGAAGGAATGGTTAACCTTAACGGTGGCAGCAATGAACTCATGGACACTTATATTTCAATTCTTGAGAGCGCATTCAAGGATGTGAAGATTGAGGAGAATAAGGGTGAGTTCACAGCTAAGGTTGAGGGAGCTGAGGAGTTCTCGAAGCTTGCCGATGCCCTTATAACAGCACTTCTTGACAATGAGGACACTATCATCTCAGAGCTTGAGAAGAGCAATGTTGATGATGAGATGGTAAAGAAGCTTGTAGATACTTACATGGATGAGGCTGTAGCGGCTCTTGACAGGTTTAACAAGGAGTACGAATTAGGTCTTACAGATGAGGATATAGCTTCCCTTAAGGAAGAAGTATTAAATGCTTTTGAGGAAGCAACAGGCGATGCACAGCTTGATGACGTGAGCGCTTCATATAAGGAAATGTTCGACGAACTCAGAACTAATAAGGATGATTTTGTGAATGAGATAGCCGGTCTTGATGGCACAGCAGACCTTACAATCACCAACAGCCTTACAGGCAAGGATGGCAGCAGGGTATATAGCTGCACAGGTGTTGTAAATGCTGAGAGCGCAGATACGGACGAGGATATTTCACTCAACATCGATTCGGTTATGACTGAGAGCAATGATATATCTGTAAAGGCACCGGAGAGCTATACTGAGCTTTCGGATATTATCTATGCTGCGCTTGTATACGCTTATGATAATGGCTTGCTTGATGATGTATTATACTAAGTCAGAAGAAAAAATATAAGAATTTTATGATGAAAAGCCTCTGTCGGTGAGACAGGGGCTTTTTAGGTTATCTTATTATGGTTTCTGCGTCTTTTTTATGAATTGTTCAACTGCGGTGTCCCATGCGTTCTCCACGCTCTTATCCAATGTGAAGGAGCTAAGGGAGGTACCTGTGATTACACAGAGCTGCTTGTTTTCATAGCGGATGTTCAGATACAGACCGTTCACGGTGTCAGGGTTGATGCTAAGACCGTTTTTGGTGATAAATGATGATATGGAGTGCGGCGGCATTGAAAAGACAAGCTTCATGGCAAGAGGGGTGCGCTTCCCTTTTATCATGTTGAAGCAATATGGCTTAAGCATTGACCATGGTGCATAGGGTGACTCTGCCAATTCTTCTTTCTCAATATCATTGAGAAAGTCCTTCAACAGCTTTCCATCTACCTTAAATGAGACAAATGTATCTATCTGCAGTTCGCGGCACAGGAAATGGTCAAAGGTATCTTTTATAAAGAGATGGGACATGAAGTCCTTTATATTGTCTAATTCTATACTTATCATAATTGTTGATTCTCCCGGTTTTTAGTTTCTTGCCATAGTGAGGCTGTGTCTTGTATGCATGCAGAAATTTTGCCACTTGCAACCTCAGATATAAATAAGTATAATTTGAATAAAATTTGTTGTAAATAGTCCAAAGGAAATAATGTTGACAATTATTGTTAAAGATTTTTTTGTCAAGGATTTGCCGGAGGGCGGGAGGAAAAAATGGAATTTAAAGAATCGTCGGACAGACTTATAAAATTCATCGGGGAGGCGACCTGTTCGTTTACAACTGTGCAGGCGTCCATAAATATGCTTAAGGATGCCGGATTTGAGCCGCTGCAGCTTGGAGCGGACTGGAAACTTGAACGCGGAAAGTCCTACTATGTGAATGTGTATGACAGCTCACTTATGGCATTTTCGGTTGGAAGAAATTATGACGGAGGAATGTTCAGAATCGCCACAGCACATACGGACAGCCCTTCGTTCTGTGTTAAGCCTAATCCTGAGGTAAAGACAGGTATGGGAAATATAGGCAAGCTTAATGTGGAAGGATATGGCGGTGCCATTCTTAACACATGGCTTGACAGACCGCTGTCGATTGCCATGCGTGTATCGGTAAAGTCCGCAAATGTGTTTGAGCCGGAGGTAAAGATTATAGATTTCAGACGTCCTGTTGTGACAATCCCTAATCTTGCAATACACATGAACAGGGAAGTCAACAAGGGCGTGGAGCTTAACAAGCAGGTTGATATGCTTCCGATATGCTGCCAGCCGGGCACGGATACAAATGATTTCTTCATATCATATCTTGCTGATGAGCTCAAGGTCAATAAAGATGATATACTTGACTACGAGGGTTATGTCTACAATACGGAGAGGGGACAGTATGTCGGAATTAACGATGAATTTATACTTTGTCCAAGACTTGACAATGCCACTTCGGTTGTAGCATGTCTCAGCGGAATAATAGACAGCAGCAGGGCGGACAGTGATGAAGCTGCCAATGCAGGTACACTGGGTGGGAATGATGACGGTGTCAATGTCATAATGGTATTTGACAATGAGGAAATCGGAAGCATGACCAAGCAGGGTGCTAATTCTTCTGTGCTTACTTTTATGCTTGAGAAGCTGTACAGAAGCCTTGAGCATGACAATGAGACTACTGAGGACGCAAGGGCAGGTTACATAAACAGGGTTTTAAACGGAATGATGATTTCGCTTGATGTTGCCCATGCCACACATCCGAACCATACTGAGAAGAATGACCCTACCAGCCCTATCGTTATGAATGCGGGACCTGTCATTAAGCGTTCAGCGGCGCAGCGCTATGCCACAGACGCCAAGGCTGTCGGAATAGTCGAGCAGATATGTAAAAAGGCAGACATTCCGTACCAGAAGTTTTCAATACGTTCCGATATGGTTGGCGGAAGTACACTCGGACCTATATCGGACATTCAGCTTCCGATGTTGACAGTTGATATAGGAGTACCTATCCTCGCAATGCATTCAGCTATGGAGACTATGGGAGCTAAGGATCAGGCTTATATGGAGGAGCTTGTCAGAGGATTTTTCTGTTATTAAGTAGTTGACGATTGTGCTAAATAAATAAATCAATAAATGACCGGAGATTGAGGTGCAAAAGGTGTTGAATTCACAACGCACATCAGCCTCCGGTCTTTTATTTATAAATTTTTATAATTTACCCTTTTCAAATGTAGTACAGTGTGCTATTATTATCTAGTATTAAAAACTACATGAAATAATATTGAATATTGTGATATTTAGTAAATGGTTCAAATATATATTATTTTAAGACTATAAGCATAATCCGGAGGGTAAGATAATGAGTTATAAAATTGTAGTGGACAGTGGATGTGATTTACCGCAGAAGCTTAGAGAGGATGAGCATTTTGTGATTGTTCCGCTCACACTTTCTGTCGGCGGTGTTGATATAGTGGATGATGACAGCTTTAACCAGAAAGATTTCTTAAGGAGAGTGAGTGAGTCCAAGGAGTGTCCGAAGTCGGCATGCCCATCACCGGAGAGATACCTGTCGGAGTATGAGAGCGCCGATGGAGATGTGTATGTTATTACGCTTTCAGGCAGGCTTAGTGGCTCGTACAACAGTGCGCTTGTTGCGGCTGATATGTATGAGGAGGATGGCGGAAGCAATCATGTACATGTATTTGATTCCCTGTCGGGATGCTGCGGCGAAGCGGTTATTGCCATGAAGATAGTTGAGTGTGTGGAGCAGGGCATGGGCTTTGATGAGGTCGTTAAGACGGTTTCACAGTTCAGGGATGGAATGAAGACATATTTCGTTCTCGAGACGCTTGAGACACTCAGAAAGAACGGAAGACTCACTAATCTTCAGGCTATCCTTGCAAATGTGCTCAGCATCAAGCCTGTGATGAGCGCCAGGGAAGGCGAGATTATCAAGCTTGAGCAGACAAGGGGAATTAACAAGGCACTCAAGCGCATGTGTGAAATTATACTTGAGAATGTCAAGGAGCCACAGAATAAGGTGCTGGCGATTTCACACTGTAACTGCCCTGAGCGCGCGGAATATGTGAAGGGGCTTCTGCTTGACAAGTGCAGCTTCAAGGATGTTGTTATCGTGGATACTGCCGGAGTCGCAACTATGTATGCGAACGATGGCGGAATCGTAGTGGCAGTATAGGCTGATTTTGGAATATACATGCTGGCGGTTGACGCACATATTTAAGCACTGCGACAGAATACTGCCACAGTGCTTAAATAAATGTGCTTAAATAAACTTGAAAAAAATCAAAAATGTATTGCATAATAATGTTAAATGTTGTATTATGTATAAGGTTCGCTTGTGTGGCGCAGTTGGTAGCGCAACTGATTCGTAATCAGTAGGTCGTGGGTTCGAGTCCCATCACAAGCTTTTTGTTTTATATTGACGGCTGC
Organism: uncultured Eubacterium sp.; assembly: GCA_958446835.1. Lineage (GTDB taxonomy): Bacteria > Bacillota > Clostridia > Lachnospirales > Lachnospiraceae > CAG-882. The sequence continues at coordinate 56,844 of CAUCXT010000003.1, read as the reverse complement.
AAGGCGCACGATGTGTTTACTCACATTGTGCGCCTGTTTTCATATAATATGGTATATCCTAAAGAAACAGGGGTCAGAGAAAATGGCAATCCTGACGATTAAGGACCTGGACTTTTCCTATCATAGTCCGCAAGGCGAGACGAAGGCACTGACTGATATCAACCTGACCGTTAATGAAGGAGAGTTCATTTCCATAGTCGGACCATCCGGCTGCGGTAAATCAACTCTCCTTTCTATTATTGCAGGTCTTACACCGGTGGCAGACGGCTATTTTGTGAATAATGCCACAATTGGGTATATGTTGCAACGTGACCATCTCTTTGAGTGGCGGACGATATATGACAATGTGATTCTGGGACTTGAAATAAAGAAGATACTCACACATGAAAACATAGAGAGAGTGAACAGGCTTCTCGAAAGGTATGGGTTGGAGGCGTTCAAAGACAAAAGACCGTCCGAGTTGTCGGGGGGAATGAGACAGAGAGCAGCGCTTATCAGGACACTTGCATTAAATCCGGATATACTGCTTCTTGATGAGCCGTTTTCGGCACTGGACTATCAGACCAGACTGCGGGTAAGTGATGACATCGGCGAAATTATAAAGGAGGAAAAGAAGACGGCACTTTTAGTTACCCATGATCTGTCGGAGGCGATTGCTATGGGTGACAGGATAGTGGTGCTTTCCGAAAGACCGGGAACCATCAAAAAGATAATAGATATAGATTTTGGCAGTCTTTCGCCTCTTGAAAGAAGAAATGCACCAGAGTTTCAGGAATATTTTCATGAATTGTGGAGGTGTTTTTCATAGATGGAAAAAAGACGGAAAACGGGATTGGTTAAAAGAAAACTGAGCGTGAGCGAAGAACAGCAGATATATCTTGATGGTATACGAAGGGAAAAAATAAAGGTCAATTGTGCAAGAGTATTTATTCTTGTGGTTTTTATAGCTCTGTGGGAAGGGTGCGCAAGGATGGGGGTGATAAATGATTTCATATTCAGCAGTCCGTCAAGAATCGTGAAATGCTTTGTCAGCATGTGTATGGATGGCTCTCTCCTGAGGCATATATGGGTTACGCTGTATGAGACATTTATCAGTTTCTTTTTGGTTATAGGCGTGGGTCTTGCGGCGGCCGTGCTTATGTGGCTGTCAAGAAGTTTTTCTAAGATTATTGAGCCATATATTGTTGTTTTGAACAGTCTGCCTAAGTCCGCACTTGCCCCGATACTCATTGTGTGGCTTGGAAACAATATACGAACAATTATCATATCTGCGATATCCGTTGCAGTATTCGGAACAATCCTAACACTGTATACGGGATTTATGGAAATGGACCCGGATAAAATTAAACTCATAAAGACACTTGGAGGAAATCGTTTCCATGTGCTCACTAAGGTGCTTATTCCCGGCAACCTTGCGGTGATATTGAACACGATGAAGGTCAACATGGGACTTTCGCTTGTCGGTGTCATTATCGGAGAATTTCTTGCGGCGAATGAAGGACTCGGTTACCTTATCATATATGGAAGCCAGGTGTTCAAGCTCGACTGGGTCATGTTAAGCATAATAATACTCTGTATTATGGCTACAGTGCTGTACCAGCTCATCAATATACTTGAAAGAGTACTGGCTAAAAGATATATATAAAATATATTTTCACAACCAGCCCATGCATTTCCCCAATCAGCGGAGTAAATAGAAGTTGCACAAAAGATATCGAATGACGAAATCAGCAACCTATGCATGAAAGAATAGCAGATATCAGAACGTCAAAGAGGAGAAAAGAGTATCAGCACATAGAATGAGGCAGCCTCATGCGATATGTCCTGATACTCTTTTTAATTTGGTTTATCTAGTCCCGCATTTATAAGAGCTCATGCAGAAATCTTTCGCGGATGATTGATGAGATATCTTCAACGTCATCCTTTCCGAGTCCTTGAAGCCTATCATACGGAATGAACCCACCGGCCATGGAAGCATGTCCGCCGCCTCCTCCGATATCGCGCAGGGCTCGGCTCACTATAACTCCGGCATCATATAGGGCATCCTCGCTTCGTATGGAGAGCTTGACACCATCATCGCGGAATGAATATACAACGGAAAAGTCGACCTCCTTGAGCTGCAGCATGAAGTCTGAAACACTTGCGATAAGTGCTTCAGGACAGTTGTAGCCGGCATTGGCAAAGCTTGCCGTGCCGTATACCTGAATACTGTTTATTGCAGCAGCGTATACCTTGAGGTCTGAAAATTCAAGTGTGCTGTTTTCGAGAGATTGGATTACGGCGTGGTTACTGTTTTTAAAAACTCTGTAGAACATATCCATGTCAAAGTCGGAAACACCCCTTGAAAGCCCCTTGGTGTCCATCCTTATTCCGAAACACAGAACTGTAGCAGTGTTGCCGTCCATAGGAATATTGTTCTCGTAAAAGTAGCTGGCGATAATTGAGGCACATGCACCTACCTCAGGACGGATATCGTAGAATCGGTATTCCGTGTCGGGAGCTGCTGTGCGTGCTCCGGTCGGATGATGGTCTATGCAGATTATCTCCTCACCGGTCATATTGATAATGTTGGAATTGCCTTTCTGTGAATCGACAAGAATAACCTCATCGTCATCAGTGACGGATGGAAGGTCATTTATGTTATATATTTTTATTCCCGCAAGCTCTATCATCTTGGCAGTGCTGTGTCTGTCGATACGTCCGCTGTAGCAGAGGGTCGAGTCTATATTGCAGCTTTTTAAAAGCATGGATAGCCCATAAGCACTGGCTATCGCATCAGGGTCGGGAAAATTGTGAGTCTGAATAAATACATGTTTATGCCGGATGTTTTTCAACAGTTCTTCAAATTTTGTCATGCGGTATCTCCGTTTCTATCAATCCTATTTGGCGTAAAAGAAATGCTTTAACCATTATAATATGTTCTTATCTTATATTCAACAGTACTAATTATGCATTTTTTTCTCTGTACAAATTTATTTTATTATGTTAGTATATCACTTGATACAGCATTTTAGTACTGTGACGTGTGAGAAGAAAGACAATATATTTTTAGAAGTGAGGATTAAGATGTTTTACAATTATAAGAATAATACTTCGGATAAAAAAAGAAGGAAAAATTCATACAATATAGCAGCATGTACACTGGCAGGAGCCATGCTGGTGAGTTCCCTTGCCCTGACCGGATGTGGTAAGGCGCCGATCACACTCAATGCAAAGACATTTATACTTGAGCAGGGCAATTCAATGCCTCTTGATGCTTCGGTATATGTAAAGGGAAAGAGCGAGGATGTGGCAAAGACTGTTCTGAATGCGGATGGGGTTGACTATAATACAGTGGGAACCTACACTGCAGAGCTGGTACACCCGGACAAGACACTTAAGATTGAGGTTAAGGTTGTAGATACAACGGCTCCTGCGGTTGAACTGTATGCAGATGAATTTTCTGTGGCACCGGGACAGATGTTGAGTATTACGGATGCTGTCAAATCAATGTCTGACAACTCATCCGTGACAATAGGCTTTGCAGATGATATCACGAAGGCAGATGCCGACAAGATACTCAGCCAGTCTGTTGTGTATCAGGAGGCTGGCGCATACAGCTCAGAGATATGTGCTAAGGATGCTTATGGCAATATGACAGTACTTCCTATTGTCATCATGGTTGTCAACGACAGTGAGCCTCCGGTTCTTAGCGGAGTTAACAAGACGGTCTATGCGACAGTCGGAAATGCGGTGGACATTCTTACAAACGTGACTGCCTCGGATAATATCGATGGAGATATAACCTCAAGGATTACAGCTGATACATCAGCGGTTGATTTTAATACGGTCGGAACCTACACAGCAGTAATATCTGTAAAGGACGGAAGCGGCAATGAAGCCCGTGAGGAGGTATCGGTTGTTGTTCAGGATCCATCAGCTTCATTAAATAGTGGTTCAACTGTAACAGTGGGAACAGATTTTGATTCTTACTCATCAGAGTATGTGCCATTCGGATTTGGTTCTGAGGTGGATGAGAATAACAGACCTACGGGACTTCAGTGGTATATTAACAGATACGGCAAGTATACAGCTGATTTTATACAGCCGGAGAGCAACTATATCTATCTTACGATGGATGAGGGCTATGAATATGGACTTACAGAGGGTATATTGGACACACTCAAGGAGAAGAATGTCAAGGCTGTGTTCTTTATAACTCTTCCTTATGCAAAGCAGAATCCGGATCTTGTCCAGAGAATGATAGATGAAGGTCATGTTGTGGGCAACCACTCTGTGACCCATCCTGCCGCAGGACTGAGCACACTGTCCGTTGAACAGCAGATAAACGAGGTAAAAGAGGTTAACGATTATGTGCTTGAGCACTTCGGATATCAGATGTACTTATTCAGATTCCCTACGGGTGCTTTCAGTGAGCAGAGCCTTGCCATAGTGCAGAGTCAGGGATACAGAAGTGTATTCTGGAGCTTCGCATATAAGGACTGGGTTGTCGATGACCAGCCTGATGTAGCCACATCACTTGCCAATGCACTAAATAAGGTTCATGGAGGTGCAATCTACCTTCTTCACGCAGAATCAACGACAAATGCAGAGATGCTTGCGGATTTCATTGACGGATGCCGCGCAAAGGGATTTGAATTCGGGTATTACAGTAAGGTTGATTAATATGTAATATGCAGGGAGGAATCATCATGGCTAAGAAAACCAAAAAGAAGCCGGTGTGGAAGGGACAGAAACGCAATGCGATTGGTCTTCCGTTTACTTTCACCAAGTATATTTTGTACGATAACAAGCTTGTTATCAGAAAAGGCTTTTTAAATATCACCGAGGATGAGGTTGAGCTGTATAAGGTTAAGGATAAGCAGCTTAAGATTTCACTTCTTGGACGTATATTTAATTATGGCACAATCAGTATATATGCCAGCGGCGTATATAATTGTGACAATGTGCTTAAAAATGTTCATAAGGTTCGAATGGTTGCCGGACTTATAGAACAGTATGTCAATGCCGAGAGAGATAAGTACAATGTACGTGGAAGAGACATGGTAGGTGATGCCGGAATCAAGCCGGGCGAAGTTGACAGCGATGGTAATGGAATCCCTGATGTCCTTGAAAATCAGGAATGTGACTGCGAATGTCATGATGATTGTAAATAGCAGGTTTATCTATTGGTAATCAGGCAGATGAATTCTGCTGGATATAAAAACAATTGCGGAGGAGATTATTTATGGAAAAGAAGTTAAGAGTAGGTATTTTAGGTGCAACAGGTATGGTAGGACAGAGATTTATCTCATTACTTGAGAACCATCCATGGTTTGAAGTTGTTGCGGTAGCTGCAAGCCCGCGTTCAGCAGGAAAGACCTATGAGGATGCTGTAGGTGACAGATGGAAGATGGATACACCTATGCCTGAGAAGGTTAAGAAGATGATAGTTCTCAATGTGAATGATGTTGAGCATGTAGCTTCACAGGTTGACTTCGTATTCAGTGCAGTAGACATGACTAAGGAAGAGATTAAGAAGATTGAGGAAGACTACGCTAAGACAGAGACACCGGTGGTTTCCAACAACAGCGCACACCGCTGGACAGAGGATGTTCCTATGGTTGTTCCTGAGATTAACCCTGAGCATCTTGCACTCATTGAGACTCAGAAGAAGAGACTTGGAACTAAGAGAGGCTTTATCGTTGTTAAGCCTAACTGCTCAATCCAGAGCTACACACCTGCTCTTGTAGCACTCAAGGAGTTCGGTCCTAAGGTGGTTGTTGCGACTACATATCAGGCAATTTCCGGTGCAGGCAAGACCTTCAAGGAGTGGCCTGAGATGGTAGGCAATATTATTCCTTACATCGGCGGTGAGGAAGAGAAGAGCGAGCAGGAGCCACTTCGTATCATGGGTAAGGTTGTCGATGGCAAGATCGAGAAGGCACAGCTTCCTGTTATCACAACACAGTGTATCCGTGTACCTGTTCTTAACGGTCATACAGCAGCAGTATTCGTAAGCTTTGAGAAGAAGCCTACAAAGGAGCAGATTATCGAGAAGTGGAGAAGCTTCTCAGGTCTTCCACAGGAGCTTAACCTTCCTAGCGCACCTAAGCATTTCATACAGTATCTTGAGGAGGATAACCGTCCACAGGTTGCTCTTGATGTAAATTATGAGAACGGATTTGGCGTTTCATTCGGACGTCTCAGAGAGGATACAGTATTTGATTACAAGTTTGTAGGTCTTTCACATAACACAATCCGTGGTGCAGCAGGTGGAGCTGTTCTCATTGCAGAGCTTCTCACAGCTCAGAAATATATCGAGGCTAAATAATGAGTGTCATTATACGAACCATGACTATAGATGACTATGATGGTGTCCGCAGTCTATGGCTTTCAATTAAAGGATTTGCAATACGTTCTATTGATGATTCGAGAGAAGGTGTTGACGTTTTCCTTAAGAGGAACCCGACAACAAGTGTTGTGGCTGAGGACAATGGAGTGATTGTAGGAAGTATTCTGTGTGGGCATGATGGAAGGAGAGGAACTCTCTACCATGTGTGCGTTGCACAGGACTACCGCAACCATGGAATAGGAAAAGCCATGGTTGTAAAGGCTATGGAAGCGCTTGAGGCAGAGCATGTAAGCAATGTCACGCTTATCGCTTTTACGGAGAACGATATCGGAAATGCCTTCTGGAAGCATATCGGATGGAGAAAGAGGGAAGACTGTAATTACTATGATTTCGTTCTGAATAAGGAGAATATCATCAATTTTAACAAGTAAAGAAATAAAGAAACGAGGAAACACAATATGGCAAATTATCCAACACCACATATAAATGCAAAGCCGGGAGATTTCGGTAAGACTGTACTTATGCCGGGCGACCCGCTTCGTGCAAAGTTCATTGCTGAGAATTTTCTCACCAATCCTGTCCTTGTAAATAATGTAAGAGGAGTTCAGGGATACACAGGAGAGTATAAGGGCGTTAAGGTCTCTGTTATGGCGAGCGGCATGGGAATGCCTTCAATCGGAATCTACAGCTATGAGCTCTTTAACTTCTTTGATGTCGACAATATTATACGTGTAGGTTCAGCCGGCGGTATGCAGGAGAACGTGCATGTAAGGGATCTTGTAATCGGTATGGGAGCATCAACTAATTCTAACTATGGCTCACAGTTCGGTCTGCCGGGAAGTTTTTCAGCTATAGCAAGCTATCCGCTCATGGCAGCAGCTATTGAGTCTGCAAAGGAGAATGGAGCTAACTATCATGTGGGAAATATTCTCTCATCTGATACATTCTACAGCGATGACACAGAAGCCTCCGCTAAGTGGCGTAAGCTTGGAGTAATGGCAGTAGAGATGGAGGCAGCAGCTCTCTATATGAACGCTGCAAGAGCAGGTAAGAATGCACTTGCGATTCTTACAATCTCCGATCACCTTCTTACAGGTGAAGCTACAACGGCAGAGGAGAGACAGAATTCTTTCACACAGATGATGGAAGTTGCCCTTGAGACTGCGGTCAAGATGAGCAGATAAATAAGTGTCTTAAATTTGGGAGGTGTTTTTGGTGGCTGATGCAGTAACAGATGTATTCGCAGCTGACGAACAGCAACTTGCCGGTATGAAGGCATGGTTTTTTAAGGAAAACATAAGAATAAATGAGGAAAAGGCAGCCATAGAGCACGAGAAAGAGCGCATGGCGAAGGAAAATGAACTGTTTGAGAAGAAGCTGGAGATTCTGAAAAAGGAATTGTACAGGCTTGCGGTAGAGAAAAAGGCTGTTGAACAGGAAAGAATACGCCTTGAAAATATGAAGAAACAGTCATATTCCGAAAAGACAGGCAGTGCCTACAGCACGCGGGGACAGTCAACTATGTTCTTTCGAGGCGTGGGAAGCGAACTTGCCCTCAAGAAAAGGTACAAGGATTTGCTTAAAATATACCATCCGGATAACCTGTGCGGGGACACCGATACGGTGCAGCGCATCAATCAGGAGTTCGCATCTCTTAAAAAGAAATATGATAACTAAAACGGAGGCTGAAAGACAGCCTTGAGCTTAAAGAATCCGACCATGATTGCTTGGGCGGGTTCTTTTTTTGTGCAGGTGTTGGTACAGACTGCAGACCACGGTGGGACACCCAAAAGGTAAGTGTTTACATGAAAACAGCGGATTTGACACAATGGTTTGTGCAAAAAAGTACTTACATTTTAATGTAAGAGTTTTCAATTTGTAAGAAGTGCATAAAAAATTTCCATATAATGGTTGAAATATGTTTAAAAGAATGGTATTATAATCTTACGCGAGTATGTATAAACGGAGATTGTGACTATAGTTTCGGTATACATGCTAAAAATTCTTTTAAGGAGGATATTATGAAACACAAGTTATTAAGACGTGTTTTAGCGTCGGTTATGGCATTACTTCTTGTAATCGGTCTTTTGCCGACGACTTTTGTGGGAGGAGGAATTAAGGTAAGCGCGGATGATGGCGCACATGAGTTTTCTGTATCATCACTTACTGCGGCTAGTGATAAGGAAGCAGTTGATGATGGAACCTTACTTGGAGACGGATATTTTAAGTCGGTAGGTAAAGTCACTAAGAGAACTAACAGTGATGGAAGTGTTAAGGCTATTGAAGTTGATAAGGCTTTAACAGGAGGAATTGAATTCACTGTAACAGGTACAGCTACACTTACAGTTGAAGCGAGCAGTACAGGTGGAAGCAATTCATCTGCCGTAGGACTTATAAATGTGGCAGACCAGTCTGTTGTTGCAGAGAAAGATGCTACTACAGCAGTAACGGGCACAAGCAAGACAACACTTACATTTGAGAATATTGCAGCAGGAACATACAGAATTGTATCTCCTGAGAATCCGGATATGAACAGAGGTTTCAGGGTCTTTTCTGCCAAGGTTGAGGAGACAATTCCTGTTCAGACTAATGAGTATGCTTTAGATGCTACAGCTCTTACAGCTAGTGGCGATAAGGCAAAGGTTGAAGACGGAACTTTATTAGGCAGTAATAATTATTTTAAGTCTGTTGGTAAGGTTACTTTAAGAACCAACAATGATGGAAGCGTAAAGGCGATTGAACTTGATAAGGCATTGACTGGAGCTATTGAGTTCACTGTAACAGGAACAGCAACCGTAGTTGTCAAGATGAGCAGCACAGGCGGTTCTAATTCTTCCGCGGTTGGTCTCATTAACGCAGCTGATAATTCAGTCATTGCCAACAAAGAAGATATCAGCTCTGTAACAGGAACAAGCGCAACAGCTCTTACATACGAAGGTCTCACTGCAGGAACATACAGAGTTGTATCTCCTGAGAACGCAGATATGAACAGAGGTGCCAGAGTATTCAGCATTTCCGTAACAGAGACTACAGGCGGTGAGCGTCCTGCAAGAGCAGACTGGGCAGGAGTTGCAGCACCTTCCATCACAGAAGTTAAGCAGAACGGTGGAAACATCGATGTTTCCTATACAATGGAAATCGGATATGACGGAGCTGATTCGGTAGCTGTTGATATGCTTGGAGCAGACGGAACAGTTGTCGACACAAAGACGGGCTCAGATTCATCTAAGCCGGTTACATTCGCACCTTCAGCTTCAGGAAGCTATACTTTCAGAATCACAGCTAAGAGAGCAGACTGTGATGACAAGACAGGTAACACAACAGAGGCATTTGTATACGTTCTTCCACTTGGAACACCTGCTATTGAGAGTGCTACAAGCACAGGAAACGGCAGTGTAAATGTAGTATGGGGCGCAGTTGCAGAGGCAACAAGCTATGAGGTATATGCAGGAGAGAATCTTGTAGGTACTACAGAAGCTACAGAATACACAGTTACAGGTCTTACAGTCGGTGAGAAGTATTCATTCACAGTCAAGGCTGTAAGAGGTGAGGATAAGAGTGAGGCTTCACAGGCTGTTGAGGCTACTGTCACAGCAGAGCAGCAGCAGGTATGGGGCTTTACAAGATATGGCTCATCAACAGACAGCGCGAACAATGGTTATGAAGGAAGTGCCAACGATGGAAAGGTAACAGTATACAGTGAGGGCGGTAAGGGTAAGATTGTTCCTAACTCAACAGATGGTGTCGCATTCTACTATACAGCAGTTCCGACAGACCATAACTTTACACTCAGAGCTAAGGTTCATGTTGATAAGTGGAAGCTTTCCAATGGACAGGAAGGCTTTGGTATCATGGCTACAGACCGTCTTGGACAGAACGGTGAGACTAACCCGGTATGGAATAACCAGTATATGGCTATCGCTTCTAAGGTTGAGTACTTATGGAATGCTGAGAAGAACGCTGTAGACACAACAGGTACTAAGTATTCAATGAAGTTAGGTCTTGGCGTTATCGCAAAGACAGGTGTAACAAAGGACAATTTAGCTAAGCTTGAAGCTAACGATACAGCTACAGTTCAGAATGACTTCAAGAGTGTTACAACAACACTTGACACAACAGCTGCACAGAACGGACTTGGCGCAGGAACCTACAATATCGTAGGAAATGCTGAGACAGCAGTTGATGGAACTATAGCTGAGATTACAGATTTCATTCTTGAAATCCAGAAGAACAACACAGGTTACTTCATTACATATTATGACGAGAACGGAAATGTTCTTGCACAGCAGAAGAACTATGACCCTGAAGCACTCAACAAGATCGATTCAGACAATGTATATGTAGGTTTCTTTGCTTCAAGAAATGCAAGAGCTACATTTACAGATATCCAGTTCTCAACAGTACTTGCAGCTGATGATGCTGCAGGTGAGGAAAAGCCTGTAACTTATGTGACACCTATGGTAAATGTTACATCAGCTAAGGTTGCTAACACAGAAAACTATACATTCAGCATGAATGCGAATGTTGACGGTACAGTTGACATCACATTAAACGATGCAGTAGTTTCAACAGGTCTTACAGTTAAGGCAGGCACAACTCTTGATGTTCCTATGATACTTACATCAGAGTCAAATAATGAGATTGCAGCAGTATTCACACCGGATCCTAACTATGTTCCGGGAGCTGATATGAAGCTTGCAAATACAGATCCTATCAATATCAATCTTACTGTTGTAAGAAATAATTCTTATGCAGCACTTACCAACATCTATGTAGCTCCTAACGGAACTTCATCAGGTAATGGTACAAAGGAAAATCCGGTAGATATCTATACAGCAGTTAAGTATGTACAGCCGGGACAGACAATCGTTATCACAGAGGGTACATACCTTCTTGACAGCACTGTAAGAGTTGAGAGAGGTGTCAACGGTACAGCAGAGAAGAATATCCGTATGGTAGCAGACCCTGCCGCTTCAACAAGACCTGTATTCGACTTTCAGGGCAAGTGTGCAGGTATGGTATTCGGCGGTGACTACTGGTATTTCAATGGATTTGATTGTACACATTCACAGAATGCCCAGAAGGGTATTCAGGTATCAGGCAGCCATAACGTGCTTGATAACATCAATACTTATCACAACGGAAACACAGGACTTCAGATAAGCCGTCTCTACTCAACAGATACAAGAGAGCAGTGGCCTTCATATAACCTCATTCTCAACTGTACATCATACGGCAACGCAGATGCAGGTTATGAGGATGCAGATGGTTTCGCAGCTAAGCTTACTGTTGGCGATGGCAACGTATTTGACGGATGTTTAGCTTACAACAATGCAGATGATGGTTGGGATTTATTTGCAAAGGTTGAGACAGGTTCAATCGGTTCTGTAACAATTCAGAACTGTGTAGCTTATGGAAATGGTTACCTCGAGGATGGTACAAACGCAGGAAACGGTAACGGATTTAAGATGGGTGGAGACAGCATGTCCGGTTACCACAAGCTTATCAATTCCTACGCATTTAACAACAAGGCTAAGGGTATCGACTCTAATAGCTGCCCTGATATTCAGGTAACATCAAGTATCTCATACAACAATGAGAGCTATAACGTAGCATTATACACAAACAACGCTGCAAACACAGATTTCGCAGCAACAGGAATCATTTCATTCAAGGATTCCAATGTCAAGAGCGGTCTTACAACAGGTGAGCAGTTCAAGCCAAAGGGTTCACAGGATACAGCTAAGTATCTTACAGATACTAACTATTACTGGGATGGCTCTAAGTCAGCCAACAACTCAGGCGCTACAGTAGATGTAGCTGCATGGTTTAAGACACTTGAGTTCACAGGCATTACAAGAAATGAAGACGGTACACTTAACCTTAATGGTTTCCTTGAGACTACAGATGCTGTAGCAGATGGAATCGGAGCACGTCCTACAGGAACACCTTCAACAAAGGTTGTTCTTGACGGCAATACACAGACTCCTGAGACTCCAAGTACTCCTGAGACACCAAGCGGTGTAGCAGCAGGCAACACTGTATTCTCAACAGCAGACAGCACTGTAACTGAGACAGTAGGTAAGGACGGATATATTGCAGATGATGTATTCACAAAGCTTATCAATGAGAAAAAGACACTTGTTGTAAATGTGACAGACGGAAACGGAAATGTTGTAGCTACATTTACTATTGACGGTTCAGAGTTTAACTCACATCCTGATGCATTATTCAGAACTAATGTAAGATTCAATGACTATGCTCCTGCTTCTGAGAAGGCAAAGGAGATATTAAAGATTGAGGATAAGGATATGCTTGTATGCACCTTCGATGCAGTCGGCTGGCTCAATGGTAAGTTGGCAGTAACTGTTAAGGCTGATGGATTTGCAGCAGGTACACAGCTTAAGCTTTACTACTACAATGAGGAGCTTAACACTGTAATGGACAAGGGACAGACAGTGACAGTAGGCGAGGATGGCAAGGTTACATTCACAGTTGACCATTTCTCAACTTACGTGCTTGTAAAGGCAGATGAGGCAATTATCACAGCTCCTTCAACAGGTTTCAATTCCTCAACATCAGTGCTTATGGGCATCATGCTCTTAGCAAGCGGTGTTGCAGGTGCATGTCTCCTCAGAAAGAGAAGATAATATAAAAAAATAATAATGACCATAATTCTTAGTCATTACAGGAATACGCCTCCGGCAGAAGTTGCTGCCGGGGGTGTTTTTTGGTTACAAGATGTCAGTAGAATATAAAATAAGTTGCTAAATAATTATTGTGGTGTTATGATTAGAAAAAGTTAAGAGGAGGAGTAGGGTTGAAAAATTATAGTGAAAAAAAATCATGCCTGATAATAGCTTTTGCAGGGCTTGTGCTGTTTGCTGTGCTCAATGCGGCTGCTATTACGGGAAAAGTGGCACTTATAGGCAAAATCCTTATGCCGTTCTGGATAGGAATATTTATGGCGTTTATACTTAATATGCTGATGGTTCCGATACAGAAATTTCTGGAGAGGTTTATTTTTAAAAAGAGTAAGAAACCGGCGAAGGCTGTTTCTATTGTGCTTTCGTATCTTATTTTTATTCTGATAATAGTGGCTTTGTTGGCGTTTGTTATACCTGAGCTCACCAAGAGCATTGCTAAATTTATCAATAACTGGAGTACATATATAGCTCAGTTTCAGAAGATGGTCAATGATCTCACAGTGAAGTATGAATTTGATACAATTGACCTTAACAGCTTTGTCGCAAGCTTTTCTGATAATATTGAGAAGTTCGCCAATAAAGCATTGACATATATCGGAAACATGGTGCCGCAGGTTGTCTCTTTTATGAGTAATATTGTGAGCTTCCTGTTCAACATTATTATGGCGATTGTAATTTCCGCAAATATTCTTGTCTATAAGGAAAAGCTTATAAACCAGATATCGAGGACGGTGAAGGTCAGCCTTCCGAAGTTCTACGATAAGCTGGCGAAGCTTGCGGTTGTGACAGCGGACACATTCAGAAGATATATCTCAGGGCAGTGTATAGAGGCTCTTATTCTTGGAACCTTATGCTATATCGGAATGCTTATATTCAGATTTGATTATGCGCTGCTTATAAGCACGGTTATTGCTGTCACAGCGCTTATCCCTGTGGCGGGTGCTTACATAGGTGGAGCGGTGGCATTTATCCTGCTTGCCATCATATCACCGATTAAGGCAATCATGTTTATCGTATATCTTGTTATTCTTCAGCAGATAGAGACGAATCTTATATACCCAAGGGTTGTAGGCTCATCGCTTGAGCTTCCGGGAATATGGGTTATATTCGCCGTAACGGTAGGCGGCGGGGCATTTGGAATACTCGGAATCCTGTTTGCGGTTCCGGTCATGTCGGTTGTGTATAAGTTCGTGAGGGAAGCTGTTGTAAAGAGAGAGAATAATCAGTCGGTTAAGAGTGAGACTATAGAAGTCACGGATAAAAATGATGCTTCCGTTGACGCGGTGAAAGTCGAAACGGAGGATGAAAAGTTAAAATAAATCAAGAATTGATATTAAACTTACACAGTTTAGCTGTGTAAGTTTTTTGCATTTTAATGTTTTAAAGTATTATAGTAATTTCTGTTGACAAATCATCAATCTATTGTTAAAATACTAGGTAACGTCCGACATATTTATGAGCTGTAAATACAGTTATAGAAGAAAGCTGTGAATATTCAACAGAATGAATTGTGATATATTCTATAACATAACAGTCGGAGGATGATTAATGGAGGTGCTTATGAGACAGAGAGTATTTTCACTGTTGGTTGAGAATGAAGCCGGAGTACTCAGCAGAATAGCCGGACTTTTCAGCCGCAGAGGTTACAATATCGATAGTCTTACTGTAGGTGTCACAGAGAATCCTTCAGTATCAAGAATGACTGTCGCAGCTTCAGGTGAGGAGGATGTCCTTGACCAGATTGAGAAGCAGCTTTCAAAGCTTATTGACGTGAAGAGCATTGAGGTTCTTCCGGAGGGTGCATCTGTATGCAGGGAGCTTATTCTTTGCAGAGTGAAGTGTGACGCTAAGGAGCGCTCACAGGTTATCACAGTTGCAGAAGTGTTCCGCGCCAAGATTGTTGACGTAGCACCTGAGAGTGTTATGATAGAGCTTACGGGAAATGAAGCTAAGCTCACTGCTTTCCTTGGACTTTTAGATGGCTATGAGATTCTTGATTTAGCCAGAACAGGTCTTACAGGACTTAAGAGAGGTGTCATTGCGTAGTTTAAGCTACCACGCAACTACATAGAAATACTTTTTATATTCAGGAGGATATTAAAATGGCAAAGATTTATTACCAGGAAGACTGTAACCTTTCCTTACTTGATGGTAAGACAATTGCAGTTATAGGCTATGGCTCACAGGGTCATGCACACGCACTTAACGCTAAGGATTCAGGTTGTAAAGTTATTATTGGTCTCTACGAGGGAAGTAAGTCATGGGCTAAGGCAGAGGCTCAGGGCTTTGAAGTATATACAGCAGCAGAGGCAGCTAAGAGAGCAGATATTATTATGATTCTCATCAATGATGAGCTTCAGGCTAAGCTTTACAAGGAGTCCATCGAGCCGAATCTTGAGCCGGGCAACATGCTTATGTTCGCTCATGGTTTCAATATCCATTTCGGACAGATAGTTCCACCTAAGGGCGTTGATGTAACAATGATAGCTCCTAAGGGACCTGGCCACACTGTAAGAAGTGAGTATCAGGCAGGTAAGGGTGTTCCTTGTCTTGTTGCCGTACATCAGGATGCAACAGGTAAGGCTCTTGATCTTGCACTTGCTTATGCACTCGCTATTGGTGGTGCAAGAGCAGGTGTCCTTGAGACAACCTTCAGAACAGAGACAGAGACAGACCTCTTTGGTGAGCAGGCAGTTCTCTGCGGCGGTGTATGTGCACTTATGCAGGCTGGTTTTGAGACACTTGTTGAGGCAGGCTATGACGAGAGAAATGCATACTTTGAGTGTATCCATGAGATGAAGCTCATTGTTGACCTTATCTATCAGTCAGGTTTCTCAGGAATGAGATATTCTATCTCCAACACAGCTGAGTACGGTGACTACATCACAGGACCTAAGCTTATCACAGAAGAGACTAAGAAGACTATGAAGAAGATTCTTAAGGATATTCAGGATGGTACATTCGCTAAGGATTTCTTACTCGATATGTCAAGCGCAGGCGGTCAGGCTCATTTCCGTGCTATGAGAAACTTAGCAGCAGAGCACCCATCAGAGAAGGTTGGCGCTGAGATTCGTAAGCTCTATAGCTGGAACAATGAAGAGGACAAGCTCATTAACAACTAAGCTGCAATTTCCGGTACATAATTTTATGTAAATTAACTGTCGAAGGACAGAATAAAAGCTCCACATGGAATTTATATTCCGTGTGGAGCTTTTGTGTTAAAACTTATTGTATTATATCTATATTCTATATCAGAATCATTCGATGTCCAACAGCTTATTCACCGCAGGAGCCATTTCAGGATGTTCCCTCAGCGCAAATATAACTTTTTTTTCGTATTCAGTCGCATTAATCGGTGTATTTTCCTTGTATCCAAATGTACTCAGTATATCATCAACCTGATATATCTCGCACAGGACAAGAAGAGTATCGGCATCGGGCTGTGCCTGTCCACTTTCCCATCCGTACAGTGTTTTATCAGCTACGTTTATTGACTTATCGCTGAGCTTCAGGACTACATCGTGTACAGTCATTGAATTCTGTTTTCGCAGTTCTTTTAGAACCTTTGCTATCATTTCATTTTTCATGTATTCCTCCGGAATTTATAGGCTCATGTGAGAGTATAGCCAAGTGTTGGTATGTCTATATCAACATGAGCTTTATTTATGATCATTTGTATATTGATTTTTAATAACACTTCTTAAAAATAATTCTCTGTTCATAACACAAATGTTTTCGCAATTTACTTTTTCTTAGTTTTACGGAAACATTCCTTTCCTATAATATCCCACACAAACATGCAGGTCAAACAATTCTTAGAATTACAGAATTATATTGTTGAAATTCTCAAAAATTGAGACTATAATAGTATCAGTTTCTGTGAGAATCGGTTTTTGTTAAAATATTTTCTGTAAAACTAAGAATTTTACTCATGGAAAATTATTAAGATTGGATGGAGCTTTGAGAGGTGGACAGACAGACTGTTACGCAGAAGGTTGCGCATTATTTGCAGGACAATCATATATCGGCAGAAATTATTGAGCGTCAGACAGGGATTCCGGCAGACAGGTTGACTTATGAGAGTGGTGTGGAGCTTGAGGCGGCAGAATTTCTGGAATTGTGCAGATATCTTAATGTCAGACCTGAGAGCTTTAGGAGGACGGAATGCGACGATACAGATGCACGGTGCACAACATAGAATTGGAGAGAAATTTCTGTGATGAATGTGGAAGCAGGGAGAATGTTGAGAGCATATCGGACATTTATTACTGCGCTAAGTGTAATGTACCGCTTTATGAAGCAGTATGCCCTGTATGCCACACAGAATGTAGGAGAATAGCTTCCGATTTAAGACCGGTATTTCCTAAGGAGAGACTTCTGTATGAGATATTAGAGGGTGAACCACTTAAGTATATCAATTCATCAGTGTGGAATGCTTCGGGAAATTATTATCTGATAGATGGCGTCTTGAAGCGCTTTAATGTTGCACAGCTTGTAAGGCTATCTGATGAAGATATTGTAAGAATAAGAGAATCGCTTAACGAATACGAGAAACCGAATAGGAATAATCGGTTTGAAGAGTATGTAAGCCGTTTTATAGAATGTAATAACTCAAGATACGATGAGATAACACAGGAGGCACTCAATTATATAAGGGAAGTGTCGGCAGATTATGATGTGAAGGATATGTTTGTCTCCTTTTCGGGAGGCAAGGATTCGACGGTGACATCAGATTTGGTAATGAGAGCGTTGAGTAATCCAAAGATATTACATATATTTGGAGATACTACGTTGGAATTTCCAAAGACTGAGGAGTATGTAGGACGCTTTAAGAAGTCACATCCGATGACTCCGGTACTTTCATCGCGGAATAAGGAGAAAGATTTTTCCCAGTTATGTGATATGATAGGTCCTCCGAGCCGTGTTATGCGCTGGTGCTGTACGATTTTTAAGACTGGGGCAATTAACAGGAAGCTTACGGCGCTGTTTAAGGATAAGACGAGAATACTCGCTTTCTATGGGATAAGACGCAGTGAATCGGCAAGCAGAAGCAAGTATGACAGGGAGACACAGGGACGTAAGATTTCAAGGCAGAACACGGTATCGCCAGCTATCGACTGGATGGACTTCGATGTATGGCTGTATATTTTGAAGAGAAAGATAGATTTCAATGAGGCGTACACTTACGGTTATGCAAGGGTTGGGTGCTTTTGCTGTCCGAACAACAGCGTATGGTCGGAATTCCTGTCTAAGATATATATGCCGGAACAGTACGGAAAATGGCAGGAATTTTTGGTGGATTTTGCAAGGAGAATAGGCAAGCCGGACGCGGAGGAATATGTCCGAAGCGGCAAGTGGAAGGCAAGACAGGGCGGTAACGGAATAGCCTACGCGGACAATGCGGTTGTCAGCTTTAAGCCATGTGCACTTGAGGAGAACAGCTTTAATTATGAGCTTTTAAAGCCTATAGATGATGAGCTGTACGAGCTTTTTAAGCCCTTCGGATATCTTGATTTTAATATGGGAAATCCGCGCCTTGGAGAAGTATATGTACTTAACCGCAAGGGGGCTGCAGTCTTAAGACTTCAGGGAAGAAAAGGCAGCAATCATCTGAAGGTTACGATACTTGACTATCATCTTGACAGGGCGAAGACTGTGGAGGCTGCTGAGGAGAAGGTGAAGTGTCAGCTCACCAAGTACCAGCTATGCATGGGCTGTCGTGCCTGCGAAGGCGTATGCAAGCATGGTGCGATAAGATTGGAGAGTATGCCGGATGGTGGAAACAGATATCATATAGATGATGATAAATGTATTCGTTGTGCACAGTGTGTGAACCACTTCAATTCGGGATGTTATATGAAGAAGGTGCTTGCTGTAAAAAGAAAGCAGGCATGACTATAGACGGAAATGAGGAACATTATGTCGGAACAGACAGTTAAGAAGATAAGACTAAAAGGACATGAGACATTCATATTGAGAGAGGGCTGGCTTGCCAAGGGACTTAAAGCCGTAGCGGATAACCCGAGAGTATTTTCGGAAAACTTAGGGGCGGATGCGCTGGGCGTCGGTACCAATATGGCTAAGGCGATACGCTACTGGCTGAGGGTGGGCGGTATAACGCTTGAGAGCAAGGGCGAGGTTAAGCTCAGCCGTTTCGGGGAGCTGATACAGCAGTATGATTCCTACTTCGAGGACAGCTTTACCATGTGGATGTTCCACAGCAACATTGCCAGCAATGCTGAACTAGCTACAAGCTGGTATGTATTTTTTAATAGAATAGGCAATGAGGAATACACTAAGGAAGAGCTTGAGGAAAATATGTTCCGCGAGATTAAGGCGTACTCTAAGCAGGATATTCCGAGAAGCTCTGTTGCGGCAGATGTGACTGCGATAATCAATATGTATTCAAGGGAGAAGGACGTTGACTATGATCCGGAGGAAAAGAAGGTCAGTCCTTTTTCGGAGCTGTCTCTTTTAAAAAGAAGCGGCAGTGTATGTAGGAAATATATGCCTTCCGAGGAGCAGCTTCCACGGTTGGCTGTGCTATATCTTATTGAGAGATATTTTTATGAAGAGAAAACGGACAGCGTGAGTATAGACACGCTGCTAAGAGGAGATGAACTTCCCGGAAAGATATATAACCTTAGCAGGGTAAGCCTTAATTCCTATCTTGATAAGCTGTCAGCCGACGGTTATATCGCTGTTAACAGGACGGCGGGACTGGATATGGTGTATTTACAGGATAAGATATCTCCGGAGAATGTAATTGAGAAATACTATGAGGATAAGTCTAAGACGCAGAGGGGATAGAGATGACAATTAAACTTAAAGATTTGGTTAAAGTAGATAAAAGATTCGAGAATTCGGTTAATCTCTATCTTGACCTTGATAACAGAGGGAAAATAGACAACTATGTGTATACGCGCTCATCGCAGAGAATTATTGAGTATTATCTTGACAATGTGGATAAGGACAGGGAGCATGCCACCATGCTTATCGGACCTTATGGCAAGGGGAAATCGCATACACTGCTGGTGCTTCTGGACAAGTTAAGACATAGGGAAAGACCGTATCTTCCTGTTATTATATCGGGCACTAATTCCGACCTCAATCAGGCATTCCTTGTCGGGATAACCGATGCATTGAAGCGCGCAGGGCTTGATAGCATTACACCGGACAGCTATTACAGTGAGGCAATTAAGAAGATAGAGCAGTGGAAAAACAGTTTTCCTGATGCGTACAGTCGTTTTGCGGGAGAACTTCAAAAAAATGGATATAACGAGAGAACATTGCAGATTGGTCTTGAGAAGAATCAGAAAGAGGCTCTGGATTTATTTCGCAGGATATATCCTAT
This sequence comes from uncultured Eubacterium sp., assembly GCA_958446835.1. Classification (GTDB taxonomy): domain Bacteria; phylum Bacillota; class Clostridia; order Lachnospirales; family Lachnospiraceae; genus CAG-882. The sequence continues at coordinate 36,449 of CAUCXT010000003.1, read as the reverse complement.
AGTAACCAACGGAAGTGAGTTCAATCCTATTCTTGTGTTTGAGACTGTGAGAATATACGAGCAGGTTAAGGAGACGCTGGCACGCGATTACGGGTATGCAGGAATATATGTCATATTCGATGAGTTCAGCAAATACATAGAGGGTCACGAAGCAGAGACATTTTCCAAGGACATGAAGGTGCTTCAGGATATGTGTGAGCTGTCAGAGAGAAGCTCTGTGGGGCAGATGTTTATAACATTTGTTGCACATAAGAGCATTAAGGAGTACGGCGCTAAGCTTCCGACGGACATGAGAAATGCATTCCGCGGTGTGGAGGGCAGAATAAAAGAGGTTCTGTTTGTTGTCTCCTCCCAGAATAATTATGAGCTTATTGGAAATGTATTAAAAAAGGATGAAGCTGCATTGCGTGAACTTCCTAAGATAGAGAGATACTACGAAAATGCTCTCAATTCGTATAGATTTTCATGTTTTTCAGGGCTGTTTGATGAGGCGGATTTTAAAAAATATGTGGTTGAGGGCTGCTTTCCTCTCATGCCGTTTACTGCGTATATGCTGCTTCATATAAGTGAGAAGGTGGCTCAGAACGAGAGGAGCATATTCACCTATCTTTCGCATGACGAAAAGGGAAGCGTCTGCAGAATAATTGAGGAGTATGGCGAAGATATTGCGGACTGCGGAATAACAGCGGACACAGTCTATGATTATTTTAAAAATCTTTTCAGGGAGGAAGCCTCGGACACGGTCATTCACAATGAATGGCTTAAAGCTGAGTATGCGCTATCACGTACAGTGGATGAGGTTGAGAGAAAGCTTATAAAGATTATCGCTCTGATAAATATTATAGATATTCCGGATGAACTGCCGGCGGATGTGCCACAGCTGTCAAGTGCACTTAATATTTCGGAGGATGAGTGCAGGACAGTGGTGGAGCGTATGGCGGAAAAGAGAATTATTATATACCGTTCGCGCAGACATTCGTACAGCTTTTACAATAATGTCGGTGTCGACATACAGAAGGAGATTTCGCAGAAGGCTGCGAAGCTGTCGGCGGATGCGGATATACTCGGAACATTGAAGGAGATTTCCGAGTACGATTATGTGCTTCCTAAGAAATATAATCAGATATATTCGATGACCAGATACTATGAGTATGTATTTATGTCACCGGAGCAGATAGAAAAGCTTCCATCACCGGAGGTTCTGTTCGAAAAGCACTTTTCCGACGGAAAAATAGTGGCTGTGGTGAGCGATAACAGGACAGATTATAGCAAAGAGCTGTCTGAACGGCTTAAGGATGACAGAATAGTTGTGCTTGTGACAAAAGAGGCTTTTGACAAGGGCGAAAGCATAAGAAAATACATTGCAGCGAAGAGTCTTATGAGTGACAGGTCATTCATAGAGGACAATGTTGTGTTGGAGCAGGAGCTTGTAAACTACTGCGATGACATTTCATACGAGGTAAATAAGTTCCTTAAGGAAGCGTACAATCCCGAGAGCGGAATCTGTGCGGTGTATCACAACGGTGAGGAGTTCCCATCAGGTTTTAGGAACGGCTTCTCCTTCAATATGTTTTTGAGCAGCATAATGACAGAGTATTACAATAATGCCCCGGTTGTAAATAACGAGCTGATTAATAGGCAGAACATATCGGCTCAGAACAAAAAGGCGCGAAATAAGATTGTAGATATGATACTAAGTTCTGAGGACTGTTCATCGTTTGAGAAGGGAACCTCACCTGAGGCTACTATATACAGGGCGGTTTTAATCAATACAGGTATTCTTGGTGATGGCGGGGAGGACAGAGGCTGTGCGTTTGTCCTGTCGGAGATTGAGCGGTTCATCGCTATGTGCGATTCAAATAAATGCTCCTTCAAGCTGCTGTATGACCGTCTGATGGGCAGCGGATATGGTGTGCGAAAGGGAATTATTCCGATTTATGTGGCATTATGCCTGTCTAAGCTTCAGGATAAACCGATTGTAAGCTTCAAAGAAAAAGAGGTAAATATCGACGCTGCTATTCTTGGAAATATCAATGATTCGCCATCGGACTATTATCTGTATGTTGAGCATGAGAGCATGGAAAAGCAGAATTACATTGCGGGGCTTATGAAGTTATTTGGAGTTTCAGCCAGAGCTACAGGGGTTGCAGGCGACAGAGAAGTTTTAGACGGAATCTTAAGATGGTACAGGGCACTTCCGCAGGCGGCGGCGAACATCGGACGCGTTGTCGATGTGAATGAGGACATGGCAGCAGCGTTAAGGCGGCTGTGTATGGCACTTAGACACCAGGATTATAACCCACATGAGTTTCTTTTTAAGGAGCTTGTGGATATAGCTGGCATGCTTGGTGACGGTGATAAAGTAAGCTCCGGTAAGGATGGAAAAAAGAGTTCCTCTACAGAGGCTTCGCTTACTAATGATTTGTCGGGAGCCGGTTCATTAGCCGGTGCGCTGCATAATTTGACACTTTTAAAGGCGTATCTTGACGGCTACCTTGTGAAGCTTTCGCATGAAGCGGCGGCGGTTATAAAGAAACGCTGTAAGGCAGACGATGGTGACAGCCTTAAGGCGGTGCTTGAGGAGTATTATTCCGAGCATGGAAAGAGACTTGGCAGGATGGTGTTAAACAGCAGGATATCATCAATACTGTCCTACATATCGGACATACCTACCTATGACGAGAAAGAGATTGTGTCGAAGCTGTCGAAGCTTGTTACGGATATATACATTGATGACTGGCGTGACGGAATGTTAGAGAAGTTCAGAGCCGGCTGGGATGAATTCTGTGATGAGGCTGAGAATACTGTAAACAGCGAAAGCGCACTTAACAGCATTATTCTAAAGGGAGAAGGCGGAAGCCTGCTTGAAAGAAGCTATGCCTATGTGGAGGATGACAGCACAGGGTATTTTCTCAAAAACGCGATAAAGGATGCACTGGATGAGTTTGGCGACAGTCTTGAGACAAATGCGAAGGTAGCAGTTCTTGCGCAGGTTCTCGCTGAGCTTGTGGCAGGGGAGAGCAGATAATTGCAGTAGGAATATATGAAAAAGGACTAATAGAAAAATAAAATTGAGGATTACTTATGAGCATGATTTATTTTGACAATGCAGCTACCACATACCCGAAACCGGAATGTGTGTACGAACAAATGGATAAGGTCAATCGCAGCCTGTCATTCAATGCCGGGCGTGGTTCCTATGCTCTGGCGCAGCAGTCTGCCCAGATAATCGATAATCTCAGAAAAGAATTACTCCGTATTGTGAATGCGTCAGATGTAGCAGAGGTCGTACTGTCGGCCTCTGCTACATTTGCATTGAATCAGATAATAGGCGGACTGGGGATTGAGAAGGGGCAGTACATATATATTTCACCATATGAGCACAATGCAGTGGTGAGAACGCTCTATAATCAGAGGGTGTTTAGGGATGATAACAAGATGGCTGATAGTGAAGCGGGCAGTATAAAAAATCATATTATTGTGATGCCGTTTAAAGATGACGGCAACATTGATATAGATAGACTTAAATATGAGTTCAGCGTCCATGCCCCTGCATTTGTATTTATGACGCATGTGAGCAATGTCACGGGCTACATACTGCCTATAGAGCAGATTGCCGCAGCCGCCAAGGAGTACGGCGCAAAGGTGGTTGTCGACGGTTCGCAGGCGCTTGGGCTTGTGCCGTTTGACATGTCGCGGTCTCTTGTCGATTTCTATGTATTTGCAGGTCATAAGACACCGTACGGACCTTTCGGGATAGGCGGCTTCTTTGTCAGAAACGGCGTGAAGCTTGATACATTCATCGCAGGAGGAACCGGAAGCGATTCGCTCAATGTCCGCATGCCTGAATCCGGCAGCAGCCGCTATGAGCCGGCAAGCCAGAATGTCGTTGCGGCAGCAGGGCTTCTGGCCGCCATAAAGGATGTCGACAGTGAGGAGATAAAAAGGCGGCTTGACAAGGAAATGTCGCTCACGCGCTACATGGTCGATAAATTACGCCGGCTATACAATGTAAAGCTGTATCTGCCCCCGGCAGACAGGCATGTCGGAATAGTGGCACTGAATGTAAAAGGCTATCAGTCATCCGATGTCGGAATGATTCTTGATGCCGATTATGACATCGCCGTGCGCACAGGGTACCACTGTGCGCCGCTCATACACCAATTTTTGGATGACAGGGAATACCTTGGAGTTGTCAGGGCGAGCATGAGTATGTTTACAACAACGGATGAGATTGACGCGCTTTGCGGGGCGTTGGGGGAGATTTGAGGAGGAAGAATTATGGATTTAAGATTTGCAGAGATAAGAAATCTGGGACAATTGTGCAATATAGAAAATAAAGGCAACAAGAAGGAGAATGTTCCGCTTAATGTAGTTATCCCATATTATCAAAGACCATATAAATGGGACAGTACAAGAATAAGCAATCTGATTACTGATTTTCATAACAACGAAGAAGGAGAGGATGAAGAGGGTGAGGGATATTTTGCCGGTTCGGTGGTTATGGTTGAGGGGCGCAATGGGGAATTTGAGGTTGTTGACGGACAGCAGAGAATAACAACACTTTTTCTAACGAATTATTTGAGATTTGTGCTTGTCAGAGGATATATCGAACTGATGATAAACATGAAAAGAATTTCTAAAATTCCTATTCTTATGAATGAATTGATTGATACGGCGGTGAATATTTTTGACAGGGATAAGATTGAACAATTAAAAAATGTCAAGGAGAGAGTTGATAATTTTATAAGCACGGTTGAGGAGCAGAGTGCGGATGATATAGAAAAAACGTGGGATGATATGCTGGAATATTATCAGACTAATATGTGGCTTCCAAAGAAGAATTTTTCTAACATGGATATTTATAAAAAAGAGTATTTTAACCTGAACAGAAAACTGCTCTCAAATGTCAGTCTGGCTTTAAGATACAGCAGAAACGGTTATAATGAAAAGCTCAAAGAAGCACTCAGCAGAATTATGATAATTATGCCCGAATCAAGCAATCCCTGTTTTGAAACGTTGTCATTCGATAAAAATTCGGAAGCCAAGAATCCGGTTACAGAGCAGTACATAAATGCGGCAAAGTATATTTATGATGGTATTGTTGATTCATATATCAGCGGACAGGAAAAGCCGATTGAGTACATTAAGGCAATCGACAGCGCTATGAAAAAAATATTGAATAACATTAATTTCTGTGTAGTTGTGACCGGAAAAGAGAAGGACGCGTACACACTTTTTGAGGTCTTGAATGACAGAAATTTTCCGGTTGAGGATTTGGAGCTTATCAAGAATCTGTTTTATAAATGGTATTGTAAACACAATGAGGATGATGCCGGTGCAGATTACTACATTGAAAAAGCGGATAAAAAATGGGTGGAAGAAATATTCCCTATAACCAAAGGGAAGGAGCGCTCCAAGCTTATTTCATATCTTGCGGCACAGTATTTCACAGCTGACAGCAAATTAAAATATAACGATAATGAGAAATACAGGGAAGTTATTGAAAAAGGATATCTGAATAAGAAAAATATATATGAGGGCGAAGATTTATTGAATGATATCCGCATTTATGAAATGCTTGGAATAATACTGGATGAATTTGATTTCAGATATCAGAAGAAAGCGGAGAACGTAATAAAAGCTGAGAGGGAGAGTGCAAAATCCATAACGTACAAAGCATTAAATTTGTTAAACGCACTCACATTGTATGGTGTAATTCCGGCTATAACCAATGTGATAATCAAGAAGTTTCTGGACAAGCACCCATTTGATGAATGTGGTGGAGACGCTCAGATAATGAAGTTCAGGGAATTTGTTCAGGGAATAATAAAGGATAGTGCGAATAATAATGCAGAATATATTGATATCCACAATGTTTCATATAGCTTCTGGCGTTATGCACTGTTGGCACAGAATTCGGACAGAGTCAGAGGCATTGCAAAGGATTATATTCTTAAGAATAATTCATTTAGCACGGATTATGTGTTGAAAGTGGATAGTCAGGACATAGACATGTTGAATGAGGAGTTCAGACGATGGATAAATGCATGGAAATATGGCAATGAAAAGTCGCAGCTTAAGGTGAAGGTATTGTTTATAAATCTTTTTTATACCAACAGAGTTGAAAATAAGCTTATTTTCAACAAGACCGGAACAAAATTTCCGACAGATAATATCCAGCTTGACCATTTAGAGCCGGATAAAATTAATTCAACTGCCATGGAAAAATATTTTGAGCCTTCTTCTAAGAACGCAAGGGAGGATTATACGGACAGCCTTGGCAACTTTATGATTATGGATGCGGACAGCAATGTTGATAAAAGTACACTGCCGCTTCAGGACGCACTCAAGATATATGATAAAATGGGAGAACATTGGCTGATAAGGGAAATCCATGATGTGTTTGAGGAAGATAGCTGTGGAACGAACAGAAATATAGACAACAAGATTTACAGAGTTCCGAACGAAGAGTTTTTTAACAGGAGAAAACAGAGGTTAATCACTTATTTCAAGGCAATTTTAAACAAGAGACTTGGCGATGACAGCGTGGGAATTCCGGATATTTAGATTATAGATTTGGGGGTAAATGGCATGAACCAGTACAATGAAAAACAAATAAAATCCGTTATATTCGAAATACTTCACATTGAACGAAAGAACCTTAGAAGCAAGGCTTTCACGGATTTAAAGATGGCGGATGAGATTGGGAAGATTATATCGGAGAGCAGTAAGCTTAGCAAATAACAGGAGGCGGGGAAGGTACAGATGAAATTTAAAACACTGAGAATGAAGAATTTCATGCGATACAAGGGTCTGAATGAGATTAATTTTAGCTGTGACGAGGAGCATAATGTCACGGTGGTATTGGGGGATAACACTGTGGGAAAAACCACGATAGCGCAGGCGTTCAGGTGGTGCTTGTACGGCGCAATCATGGTTGAACGCGGCAAGAAGGATACAGACTACCAGCTATTGAATAATGATGTTCTTTCAAAAATGGATGCCAACGGCAGAGCTCCTGTTTTCGTTGAGATAATGGCGGTGGATAGCGAGCATGTGTACACTATCCACAGGGAGGTTGAGTATATGCGCGCCTACCCTAAGTTTATCGCGAAAGAATCCTATAAAACCGTAAAAATGTTTGTCGCAGACATCGACAGTCCGGACATAAAGCGTGAAGTTGAGCCGGGACCGAACTATAACAAGATAAATGAGCTTATAAATGAGCTTTTTCCGCGAAATCTATCACATTATTTCCTGTTTGACGGAGAAAGGTGGAGCGATTTTGCAATAAACGGCGTTCGCGAGAATATAAAGGAATCTGTGCACATATTGACCGGACTTTCCGCATATAAATCGGCGATGTACCATCTCAAGGATATGGGGGATAATTCGGTAATAAAAAAATTCAAGAAGAATATTCAGGGAAAAGGCAATGTCTATGATGATTACGAGCGCGACCAGACAAGGCTTGAGCGCGAAGTGGAAAAGTGCCAGAAGCAGATAGAGAACCTTGACGCGAGTATCAACCTCTGCAACAAAAAATGTGAGGAAATAGAAAATTATCTTGAGGAAAATAAGAATACCGAACAGCTTCAGATGGAGTACAGGCAGACACAGAGAATGTTGAGGGCACAGGGGGAGCGTTATCTGGCGAATTATAAAGCTTTCATTTCAGATTACAATTCTTCTGCGTTCAGACTGTTTGCAAAGCCGCTTATTGAAGCTTCATTAAAGATGGTCAAATCAGTGGCAGGCGAGCGCCGCGATATACCACACATGAGGCAGGCGAGCATAGATTATATAATCAGAAGCGGCAGGTGTATATGTGGAACCCCTGTAACGAAGGGTTCCTATGCCCTTGAATGCCTGCTTGAACAGAGAAATTATCTGCCGCCTGCTGATATCGGTTCGCTGCTTGGCGAGTTTGAAAAGACAGCTAACCGCTGGAACAGGGTAGAGGATGAGCTTTCTTCGGACGCTGCGCGGGTGGATGATAGTGCCAGAGATTATGATGAGACCTGTATACAGCTTCAGAAAATGGAGAACAGGATGAATGATAACATAGATTTCGCAGAAAAGAGGGCTCAGCTTAAAAGATATAAGGATGAAGCCGCCAAGGCAGCCGAAAGGAAGGGGGAGATAAAGGGACTTATAGCATCATACCGTAGCAGAATCCAGAGCATAGAAGTGCAGATGAAAAATCAGGAAGCAAAAAATGCGGAAAATGAAAAGTGGAGAAAGCGTTTAGGGCTTGCCGAGGCGGTATATGAAAAATTATTTGCGGATTTTTCCGAGAGGGAGAAGAAGATTTTTAGCGAGTTAAACGATGAAATTCAGGTTAATTTTTATCACATGTTCAATGCAAAGGATAAAAAAATACGTTTATCGGAAAATTATGAGATACAGATGTGCTATAAGACAGATTTGGGTTATCAGGAGGAAAAGAATCTGTCCGAAGGTGAAAAGGTTGCCAGAAATTTTGCGTTTATCGTGACAATAATGGATTACAGCAGGCGGAAGAAGCTGGAATATAGCAGAGCTGACGGCAGCAGCGAAGCCACAGGCTTTGAGGAGGGCAATGACACTCTGCCAATCGTCCTTGATGGACCGTTTTCCAAGCTTGGCGCGGAGAATATATCGTTGGTGGCGGGCGTTCTTCCACAGGTATCTGAGCAGGTAATTGTGTTCATGCTCAGGAAGGACTGGGCGTACACAGGACTTGACAAGTATGTAGGCGCAGAGTACTCAATTGACAAAAATCCTGATGAGAGCTTTGCTTCGATAAGAAAGGTGGACAGATGATAAATGACTGATTTTGAATTTTTTAAAAAGCAGTTTGAATTCAAGGGCAAACATTCGCGGATGGTGACGGAATTGTGCGTTGCCAATGATTTTGAACATACATTTTTTAAAAGAGTTATTGACGTGTACATATTCGCGGCGATAATAGGCATACGCCTTGACAGGAAGGCTAGAGAGGACTATTCGCCTGTCGAGACTAAAAGCATTTTCCCTGAGCAGATGATCAATGCGAAGGAGGATTTGGATTTTATAATGCAGATGATGATAATGCTTGATTCTGATTCCGGTGCAACTGATGAGGACAGGGTGCGCGAGGCATTTAGGGGAGCTCAGAGCAAGGAAGAGTATGACAGGCTTCTTGGAACCTTCAACGATTATGTGAGAGGCGGTGTGGAGGAGCTGTATGAAAGGCTGGTTATCAGAAAGCGCGACTCCGAGGACAGATTCTATGATGACAGGACAGCGAATCTCATGGCACTGTATGACAGATTAATGCCGAAGGAAGAATAGAATATGACTTTGGTAATCGTTAGTATTATTGGTATTGTTAGGGTTTTAACAAAAATGCTTAGCTTACGATTGTTACTTAAAATGTTGTTGGATACTTAAACTGTTGTTGAATATTTATAAAAAAGAAACTTAAAACTGAAAAAATAATAAAAATCACAAAATTTTTCTTTACTTTTTTAGATATGTGGGGTATAATAAACTTACGTTATATCGTACCAAGCGGTAAACGGTTACAACAATAAGGTCCCGCCACTGGCGGTGTACCTCAAAGCTCTAATCCCACTTAAAGTGAATACTTTAGGTGGGATTATCTATTTTATGTTGAAGGGAGTACTTATGGAAGAGATTAAGCAGTTAAACAGAAAAACAGATGTACCTAAGCCTACAGACTTGAATTATAGAATAGGACTTGATATAGGTATTGCGTCCGTTGGGTGGGCTGTGCTTGAAAATGATAGCCATGATGAACCGTTCAGAATCATTGATTTGGGTGTAAGAATCTTCGATGCTCCGGATAATTCAGGTGAATTACTTTCGGCTAAACGTCGTGAGGCTCGTTCAACTAGGAGAAGAACCAGAAGGCGCGGACATAGATTAGAGCGTATTAAGAAGCTTTTTGAGACAGAAGGGCTTATAGATATTGAAGAGTTTGAGACGCGTTATAAAAAGGCAGGGCTTCCTGATGTATACAGGCTTAGATATGAAGGACTAGACAGGGTACTTACAGATGATGAGCTGGCTCAGGTTCTGTTACATATTGCAAAGCATAGAGGGTTTAAGTCAAACAGCAAGGCAGAAGAAACTGAAAATGATAGTGATGCTACAAAGAAAAAGGAAATTGGAGCGATAAAAGAAAGTATAAGCGCTAATAAAAGGATTATGGAAGAAAAAGGGTACAGAACAGTTGGTGAAATGCTGTATCTTGACGAAAAATTTAAAATAGACTGTGATTTGAATACAAATGGATATATATTCTGTCCTAGAAATAAGAGGGGGGAATATAAAGTAATCATACTTAGAGACGTGTTGGTAGATGAGGTTCATAAAATATTTGAATCTCAAAGAAAATACGGAAATGAATCGGCATCTGATAAATTGGAGAAAAAATATTTAGATATATTTTTAAGTCAGCGTTCATTTGATCAAGGTCCGGGATATCCTAGTAAGTATGCATTGGATGGATTTGATTTTGGAAAGTGTCCTTTTGAAGAAAAAAATGGGGAGAGACGTGCACCGAAAGCAGCATATACATCTGAATTGTTTGTTGCTTTGCAGACTATGAATCATACAAAAATTGTAGATACCGATGGAAATAAAAGAGCTTTTACAGAGTTGGAGCGTAAGAAAATTATTCAATTGTTTCATATTCAAAACGATGTAAAGTATTCCGAAGTTAGAAAAGAGCTTGCTCTTACGGAAAATGAAAAGTTTTATAATCTTACATATAGTAAAGGGAAGAAAAAAGATAGTGAGCAAAGCATATTTATTAAAATGACAAATTATCATAACATGGCAAAAGCATTGAAAGAGAAATGCACTGGTGAAATATTGGACGATAATCGCGCAGATTTATATGATAAAATAGCATATAATCTTGCCAGATATAAAAATGATGATAGCAGGTTAAAAGAATTAAGAGCTTTGGGGATAGGAGAGGCAGAATGTAATGATTTACTTAAATTGTCATGCAATAAAGCACAGGGATTATCTCTGGTGGCGATGAACAAGATAATTCCTTTTCTACTTGAAGGTAGAGTATATAGTGAGGCATGTAAGCTGGCTGGTTATGGTGATTTTGTGGGTGACAATTGTACGGGAAAATCAATATTGTTAAGGGATGATGAAGGACAGAAAATTAAAGAAACTTTAAATGAAATCACTAATCCGGTAGTAAGACGTGCTGTGTCGCAAACTATTAAAGTAATAAATGCTATTATCATTGAATATGGCAGCCCGCAGGCTGTTAGCATTGAATTATCAAGGGAAATGGCAAAGAATAAGAAAGAACGTGATAAGATAGACAAAGATATGGAAAAGAGGTGCGCGGAAAATGCTAAAATCCTTGATGAAATAAGGGAATTTAAAGCAATTCCTACAGGCAAAGATATTGTTAAGTATCGGCTCTGGAAGGAACAGAGGGAAATATGTCTGTATACAGGTAAAAAAATATCGGCATATGAACTATTTTCCGGTGATGGAGGGTATGATATTGACCATATTCTTCCGTATAGTAAAACTTTTGATGACAGCTATCGCAATAAAGTTCTTGTGAGGTCTGAGGCGAATAGGCTTAAAGGAAACAGAACTCCGTATGAGTATTTAATATCACATGGTGGAGAGAAAGATTGGGAAGAATTTACTATCAGAGTTGAACACTGTATAAATGATTATAAAAAAAGACAGAAATTATTAAAGAAAACTATTACAGATGAAGATACTAATGAATTTAAAAGACGTAATTTGCAGGATACGCAGTATGCCACAACATTTATATATAATTTAATACGTAAAAATCTTTATCTAAAGCCATATCAGAATTCTACAAAGAAAAAGACACAGCAGGTGATGGCGTTAAATGGTTCAATCACCAGTTTTTTAAGTAGAGGATGGGGACTTGAGAAAAAGGACAGAAGAACACATATTCATCATGCACAGGATGCAGTTGTTATCGCATGTACAACACAGGGAATGATTAATTCTATTTCGGAGTACTTTAAATATAGGGAATCAAAGCTTGAAAGAATTAATAGACATGTAAAAGATGAGTCCAAGGAGAAATTTGAGGACATTGTTGTTACCAGAGAACAATATGATAAGCAATCCGGTAAGAAATTTCCACTGCCATGGCAGAATTTTAAGGAGGAGCTGGATATTCGTATGGCGCGTTATAATGGAGCGGTAGGTGCAATAGATTTTAAAACATCACCATTAGAATATCTTATGGCATATACGGATGTCAGTAATCGTATTAACTATCCTGAGTGGATGTTTGTCAAGGGCAGACCTGGACGAAGGGGAGTGCTTGACGGAATATTTGTTTCAAGAATGCCTAATCATAAGGTAAGCGGACAGGCACACAAGGAGACTATACGTTCAGCGAAATATTATAAAGAAGGGGGAGGTGTTTTAGATAAGGGATATGTGGTATATAAGGTACCTATTCAAGATATAAAATATATAAATGGTGAGATAATTTATGATAAAAATGCAGTATATTTTAATCCAGATAGTGATAGATTGCTTTATAATGCATTAATTTCACGACTTGAACAATTCAACGGTAATGCTAAAGAGGCTTTTTTGGAGCCATTCTATAAGCCAAAGGCAGACGGAACTTCAGGACCGGTAGTTAAGAAAATTAAAGTGTGTGAAAAGCAGACATCGGGAGTGCCGGTTGGAGAAAATGGAATAGCATCTAATGGTGATATGGTAAGAATTGATGTATTCTGTGAGGAGAATAAAGGTAAGAAGAAATATTACTTTGTTCCTATTTATGTATCAGATGTGGTGAAAAAAAGGATGCCTAATAGAGCGGCAACACAGGCTAAAATACAGTCAGAATGGCGAGAGATGAGGGAAGAAAATTTTATTTTTAGCTTGTATTCAAAAGACTTGATTTATATTGAAAGTGATAAAGGTGTCCCGCTTCACGATATAAATAAAAATGTGTATAGTGAAAATTCTGTTTTTGCATATTACACAGGTGCTAATATAAGTAAGGCTTCTATTGATGGAGAATGTCATGATAAGAAAGCATATTTTGATAGTTTAGGTATTCAAGGATTAAGAAAACTTGAAAAATGTCAAGTTGATGTATTAGGCAATATTTCATTTGTACACAAAGAAAAGCGCATGCTATTTAATTAATCCAAGGGAGGATGTATGGGATATCGCAACATAAAGATTGATAGTTCTGTAGGTTTACACATTAAAAATGACCAGTTAGTTATAGGTGATAAAGAAATCAGTTTTCCGCTTGAGGATATCAATTGTGTTTTGATAGAAAATCAATCTGTCGCGGTATCCGCATATATGCTTCAAAAATTCGCAAGCCAAGGGATTGCACTGTATGTGTGTGATGAAAGACATCTACCTAATGCTGTGCTTTTGCCTATGGTTAAGCACAGCAGACATTTCAAAATGCTCACAAAACAGATGGAAGTCGGAAAGCCGCTGATTAAGCGGCTTTGGCAGCAAATTATTATATTCAAGATAAAAAATCAGGCGTTATGTCTTAAAAACATAGGCTTTTCCTCTGAATATGAAAAATTACTTTCCATGACAAAAGAGGTGCAATCGGGAGATAAGACACATGTTGAGGCAAAGGCGGCGGCATATTATTTCCGCATTTTGTACGGCGAAAGCTTTACAAGAGCAGATGAATGTATTGTTAACTCAGCAATGAATTATGCTTACGCCATAATAAGAGGTCTGATTGCAAGGTCGATTGTGTGCTATGGTTTAGAACCGTCGATAGGAATGTTTCATCATAGCGAGCTGAATAGCTTTAATCTGGCGGATGACCTTATTGAAGTGTTTAGACCATTGGTTGATTTATATGTTGCAAGTCATTTTGATATGTCTGAGGTGGATACAGATTTAACACCGCAGATAAAAAGAGATTTGTTTAATATAATTAACTATGATATGTCACTGAAAGGAGAGAAGCGCATCATAAGCAATTGTATTGATATCCTTGTTTATAGTTACAGTGGAGCGATTCAAGGCAACAGAACGGACTTAGAACTTCCTGAATTAATACCTTTGCAGGTGCATAGCTATGAATAAATTTATGAGACTTATGGTATTTTTTGACTTGCCGGTTGTGAAGGATAGAGATAGAAAAGCAGCAGCAAAATTTCGCAGATTCCTATTAAAAGATGGCTATGTAATGGTGCAATGGTCGGTGTATTCAAGACTTTGCAACGGTTCGGATTCAATAGAGACACATAAGCAACGTCTTAAACAAAATCTTCCTCAAAAAGGTTCGGTTCGTTGCCTTATATTGTCTGAAAAACAATATTCCTCTATAGATATTCTATTAGGGACATCAACATTTCATGATTTGGATGAATCGACGGACTTGATAAATATTTTTTGAAAAAAGAGTATTATAAGAGAGAAAAAGTACAATTTTCTAAGATTTTTTTACATGAAAAATCCCCGTGAACATATATAAACACGGGGATTTTTCGTTCCCTATATTATATCATACCAAGCGATAACTGGGAACAACAACTAATCACCTCACATTATATAAAATTTACCAATTATATCATACCAAGCGATAACTGGGAACAACAACCATCTGTTGAGCTATCGTCATCAGCTTCTAATTATATCATACCAAGCGATAACTGGGAACAACAACCATTGGCTGGTAATACATTGATTATGAAATATTATATCATACCAAGCGATAACTGGGAACAACAACCAGGCAACTGCGGAGCTTCATCCGCAACAGATTATATCATACCAAGCGATAACTGGGAACAACAACTGATAACAAGATAGTTTGCACTAGCTAGAATTATATCATACCAAGCGATAACTGGGAACAACAACCGGCGATTAATCTATTTTTCGACTACGGTAATTATATCATACCAAGCGATAACTGGGAACAACAACAAATGCCTAAACAGTCATTTGTTCTTAGGAATTATATCATACCAAGCGATAACTGGGAACAACAACCTTGTGGCGGTAACAGTTGCCGGGTCCTTAATTATATCATACCAAGCGATAACTGGGAACAACAACGGAAGTGGGTATACCTATATTGTTTATAGATTATATCATACCAAGCGATAACTGGGAACAACAACCCGAGTGATACCATCATAAGCGGGCGAGGGATTATATCATACCAAGCGATAACTGGGAACAACAACAATCTTCCTTAGCTACTTGACACTGTGTCTATTATATCATACCAAGCGATAACTGGGAACAACAACAGCCCTCTGTGGTGTAGGCACCAAGCTCAAATTATATCATACCAAGCGATAACTGGGAACAACAACTGCGCTGGGGACAATCTGTACATATGCTTTATTATATCATACCAAGCGATAACTGGGAACAACAACATTGTTTTGGAAGAGATATGTAAATATCAAATTATATCATACCAAGCGATAACTGGGAACAACAACAAACCCTTATAACTATCTGCTTCGGTCTTGATTATATCATACCAAGCGATAACTGGGAACAACAACCTGTCCTTGTCAGAAAGTAAATTCCGCTTTATTATATCATACCAAGCGATAACCGGGAACAACAACTGCCGGAAGATTACCAGAAACAGGCGGCAGATTATATCATACCAAGCGATAACCGGGAACAACAACTATTTGCTCAAATACTTGCTTGACGCATATATTATATCATACCAAGCGATAACCGGGAACAACAACCGTTGCCTTTAGAAACAACGCCGAATTTGATTATATCATACCAAGCGATAACCGGGAACAACAACGACAGCACACCGCCCCCGTGGGTTGCCTTAATTATATCATACCAAGCGATAACCGGGAACAACAACAATTTCAACATGATACGATATTCAAAAGGATTATATCATACCAAGCGATAACCGGGAACAACAACTGTGCAATCCGTAGCAATCAGACACTAGAATTATATCATACCAAGCGATAACCGGGAACAACAACATGTTTCCAACTTCCAACAGCAAAAGGCTGATTATATCATACCAAGCGATAACCGGGAACAACAACATACTGCAATACATCCAATATGTGTCTTAATTATATCATATCAAGCGATAACCGGGAACAACAACAAGCACTTAAAAATAGTACTAAAATGTGATATTATATCATACCAAGCGATAACCGGGAACAACAACATGACTAGTGTATGATTGTTACAGATTGCATTATATCATACCAAGCGATAACCGGGAACAACAACCACAAAAGGCTAATCTTAAATGAGCCTTTAATTATATCATACCAAGCGATAACCGGGAACAACAACTATTTTCAGCCAATTTGCTGACCTGTGCCTATTATATCATACCAAGCGATAACCGGGAACAACAACCAGCTCCGGTGAAAGCTCAAGTTGCAGATCATTATACCATACCAAGCGATTATTAGGAAATTGGATTATACATTAGATGATAATGCGATGGAAACTTTGCGATATAATTGCGAAATATTTATACAATAGAATAAAAAGAGAAAAATATATACTTTATGATAAGTTATCTGTTGAAAATGTTTTGCATCACCGTAAAAATATATAGTAGATGAATTGAAAGAAGAAAGCTAAGTATAAAAGATTTTTATACAGTTTCTTTTTGTAAATAAACGCACGCATAAACACACGCGAGCGTTTGTTGCGTTGCAAAAACGCTCGGAAAGTGATAGAATTGTCATTGGAGATATGGACGATTAGAATGATACCAAAAAAGAAACGGTCTCTTCAAGCCCTATTAATTACCTACTCCAATGCTTCGGCGGATTCATAATGAGCAATATACTACAGATTGAGAAGAATACTGCCGGGCTTGGAACAATGTGAAGCACCAGAAATACTGCGGCGGCAATCAAAATAATAAGGATTAAAATAATAATCAAGATAATCATTTGTCGGTTCCGCTAAAAGCGAAAACAGTGATTTTATGGTTCTTTTTGATTATATATCATTGCGCTGTATAAGAGAAAATTATAAGCAAAAGCCTTTAAGCAAAAAAGAGTTTTAAAGATAGACATGAATTTTTGATTTTTGAACAGAGTATCTATTTAGACTAATTGCCTATTTGAATTAACTGCCTATTTAAACCGATATAAAGGAGGCAAACTTTATGAAAAAAATCCGCCTGACCTACAATGCCCCGGTTACACTCACATTTGTGTTGCTGTGTTTTGCGGCAACGCTGTTAAATTATATGACACAGGGGGCGAGCAATGCGCTTTTGTTTATGACGTATCATTCGTCGCTCACCAATCCACTGACGTATCTGCGGTTCTTCACGCATGTGCTTGGACATAGCGGGTGGGTGCATTTTATAGGAAATGCCTCATATCTGCTATTGCTTGGACCTATGCTTGAGGAGAAGCATGGTGGGGACAATATTTTGAAGATCATTCTTGTCACAGCGCTTGTGACGGGACTTATAAATTATATATTTTTTCCGCGGGTTGCACTCTGCGGTGCGAGTGGAGTGGTGTTCGCGTTTATATTGTTGACATCGTTTACGAGCTTTAGGGAGGGAGAAATTCCTATCAGTTTTGTGCTTGTAGCAATGATTTACCTTGGTCAGCAGGTGTATGATGGTATATTTCTGGATGACAATATATCTAATATGGCACATATCGCCGGGGGAATTGTAGGTTCAATCACAGGATACAAATTTAACAAGAGAAGTTAACAATAGCGTTTGCAATTAAAGACAAATGTCTGCGAAACAGGGATCAGTAATTGTAAAATATTTGTGAACAATGAGCAATGGCACTGTAAATTTCTTGAAAAACGAAAAAAACTGTATTACAATAATCACGTATGTTATGAATAGGAGAATAAAAGAATAAAAGAAACGAGGACGTGGTTATGGATGCTGTATCGGTAACGTTATTATTTCTGGGACTGTTTAGTGGTATCGCACTTTTCCTGTATGGTATGAGTGTGATGGGAGATGGTCTTAAGAAGGTTGCGGGAAATAAGCTTGAGACGCTTTTATATGGGCTGACAAGTACTCCGCTTAAGGGAATTTTGTTGGGAGCGGGGGTTACAGCTATTATACAGTCATCCTCAGCAACATCTGTTATGGTAGTCGGATTTGTGAATTCCGGTATGATGAAGGTTGTACAGGGAATTGGTATCATAATGGGTGCTAATATAGGAACGAGCATCACAGGCTGGATTCTATGTCTGTCGGATATTCAAGGGGCAGGTGGTGTTGCGGCACTTCTGTCATCATCAAGTATTGCCGCTATTGTTGCGATAGTCGGTCTTTTTGTGAGAAACCTTTCAAAGAAGGAGACTCACAAGGCTATAGGTGATATTATGTTTGGATTTACCATTCTTATGATTGGTATGTCAACGATGAAGGATGCTATGGCTCCGCTTCAGGATAATCCGTTTTTTATGGGAATGCTTACGAAGTTTTCCAACCCTTTTCTTGGAATACTTCTGGGTATTATTATTACTGCTGTGCTGCAGAGTGCGTCCGCGTCTGTGGGTATTCTGCAGTCTGTTGCCATGTCGGGATATCTTCCGTTTTCAGCGGCACTTCCTATAGTTATGGGTATTGGTGTCGGTGCAGCATGTCCTGTTCTTATGAGTGGAATGAGCTCTAATAAAAACGGAAAGAGAACAGCGCTTGTATATCTTTTTAATGATCTGGCAGGTATGGTTATCTGCGGAACACTTTTTTACGCAATACAGGCTGTGGTGACTCGTGGTGGACAGTTTGCATTTATGGATTTAGAGATGAAATCTGTATCAATTGCACTTCTCAACACCATATACCGAACAGTTACTATCATTATTCTGGCACCGTTTATTAAGCAGATTAACAAGCTTATGTTCTGGATAATCAAGGATTCACCGGATGATGTTGAAGACCAGGCGGATTTTGATTTGCTTGAGGAGCGTTTCCTTAGGAACCCTGAGCTTGCTCTTACACAGGTCGGCACAGTCATGAATGGAATGGCAAGAAAAGCACAGAAGAATGTTATGAGAGCATTTGACCTAATGGAAAATTATTCTGTTGAACAGTATAATCTTATTCAGGAGAAAGAAACTGTAATTGATAAGTACGAAGATAAGCTTGATACATACATGATGAAGATAACTGCTATAGGTCTTAACAAAAACCAGACCAGACAGAACTCCAAGTATCTTCATACAGTGAGTGATTTTGAGAGAATTGCCGACCATGCCTGCGGAATATCGCGTGCAGCGAAGGAGATAGTGGAGAAAAAGATTAAGTTCTCGGATGATGCCAACAGGGAACTGGTTATTTTATATAATGCTGTTAAGGAAGAGCTTGATATGACCGTGAAGTCATTTACCGAGGATAATATAGATATGGCTCGACAGGTAGAACCTTTAAGGATAACAGTTCGTATGCTATGTGCGGAACTTAAGAGAAATCATATAGTGAGACTTCAGAGCGGTAATTGTGATGCTATCAATGGCTTTGTTTTTAATGACCTTTTGACAAACCTTGAGCGTATTGTGGCACACTGTTCGAACATAGCTGTTGCGATGATGGAATTTGAGTCCGATGATTTCAATACACACCAGTACCTTAAGGACATGAGAAATTCTGAGGTGTCCGATATGGCGAAGGATGTTAATTACTATTCGGAGAAATATTCAATTGAGATGACGGCACAGAAAGCTGTGCAGGGCAGATAGTACCACGCCAAAGGACAAGTTTTTAGTGCATATATTTATGATAAAGCCCCATCTGACAGGTAAAGCTGTGAGATGGGGTTTTATTATTATTTTTTACTGCGATTAAGGCGTGTGAACTCACGGGCGATTACCAGAATGGATTCATTGTATTCGAGAGGAAGTGTTGACATCATGGAAACAACATCTTTTTGCATGTCATCTTCGGCATCTTTTCCAAAAACTATTGTGTCCAGTGAAACCTGAAGACCTTTTGAAAGCTTGATTAGGGTGTCCACGGACATGGATTTTCGTCCGTTCTCGATTTCTGATAAGAATGTTACAGATATTCCGACTTTTTCTGCGAGCTCCTGTTGCGTCATGTTAATAGAACGCCTAAGCTGGTAAATCTTATTGCCTATGATACGATTAGTATCATGGGAAGTACAATTCATATAAAACCTCCTGTACATTATTTATTGTTAAAGTAAAATTTAACGATAAATACAAAATACCAAAAAATATGGACTATTGAAATTAACTAGCAAGTAATATTGGTTAAACTACTGTTGAAAGTATTGACATAAATAATTATTATAAAACGTAAATTCCGCAAATAATTAATCTGTAGAATTTTGGCTGTCATGGGATGGCAATATTTGATTGTGCGTAACATTTTTCATCATTGAAAAGTAAAAATTGAAACATTATAATATAAATGATGTTTGGGGCAAAACATGCCAATTTAATGTATGAGTGTATAAGGCATATTTTGATCCCGACATCATATAAATGTTATCATGTAAGAATAATAGAACATGGATATGGGGAAAGAGAATGGGAATAGTATTAGATGATATATTAGGTTTTAATTTTTTTCAGTATGGTAGTCCGTATATCGGAGAATGTGGTGGCATGCATTTCAGGATGGCGCGCAATCCACTTGAAAATGTTGTGTTCAATCATGACCCACATAAGAATGATGAGGCATTGTTCGATGTGACGATATGGAGAGGCCCGTATAATTATGATAAGACAAGACAGAAAAAGACCACTGCACAGTTTCCTTTTACGGAGGAGGGGCGGCTTGCTGCTGTACGGTGGCTCAATGAGAGGTATGATGAGCGTGTAGATTATTGGGCAGAGGGAATTCCTCTTTTCCCTAAATATAAGACCGACCCGGACGAACCGGATACGGTGGAGGTCGATGAAAATTTGTCTGATGATACTAATTAACAACATATCCGGCGAAAGGAAAGGTGCTGTTTTATAGCCTGTAGTTATCGAGGAAATCCATAGCTGCACTTGAGAGGGGAATGTTAGAGTTGACGCAATAGCTTACCTCTCTTTTTTTTATGTTCAGGTTCGGAGGTGTCACCTCCATGAGTGCACCGGACTCAAGCTCACTTTTTACAAATTCGCGTATGACACAGCCTATTCCAAGTCCTGTTTTGGCAAATTCGATAAGCAGATCCATGCTTCCTATCTCCATGAGGGTTGTCTGCGACAGCATTATATCATTGAGGTAGGAATCCACGTAGGTTCTTGTAACATTGTCCCTTGTAAGAAGCATGAGGTTGGCTCCGTGGAAAAGATTGCTCATATCTGTGTTTTCCCTCAGAAGAAGGTTCTTTATATACCCGGGGGATGCCACAAAGGTGTCATGGATGGAGCCGGCACTATATAGCTTCAGCCCTCTTTGTGAATCGGGTGTTGCAATAAGTCCTATATCAATATCGCGGTTGTCGATGAGTGAGCGCGTATGAAGTGAGGACTGGCAGTTGATGGAGATGCTTATATGTGGGTTCCTGCGGACGTACTTTTGAAGTCTTGGCAGAAGAATATATTTACAGAGGGTATTGCTGGCTCCGAAACGTATTCTGCCGATGCCAAGTTCTTTTCTGGAATTGAGAAGCTGTTCGCCTGTGGCTATCTCATTGAAGGCATTAAAAATATGAGAATATAATAGCTCACCATCCTCGGTTAGCTGTACGCCCCTTGAATTGCGGAAGAACAGTGTGGTGCCGAGCTCATTTTCCAACTGCTTTATCGCCTTACTTATGGCTGGCTGGCTGATAAATAACCTTTTGGAGGCTGCGGACAGGTTCATTGTCTGCGCGACGGTGAGGAAAATATTGTAGAGGTTCAGCGTGGCATGATTTATATTGTTGTTGTTATTGTTATTCATGTGGTTCTCCTTGTGTTTAATGGTGGATAGCTGATTAAAAAATGTAAATCAGTGTATGAGCAATTGTATAATTTGCCGGTACATTGCAGGCAGCTTGGCATAGAACTGTTATAACTACAGATTATAATAACTATAAATAATATGTATTTTAAGAATAGCAGAAAATGTGTTATTATTCAAGTAACAACAAATCAGCCCGATGAGATTATTCGGACTGGTGAACAGGAAAGAGGAATTATTATGGGTATGACGATGACACAGAAGATTCTTGCAGCACATGCAGGTCTTCCTTATGTAGAAGCAGGGCAGCTTATTGAAGCAGATCTTGATCTGGTTCTTGGCAACGATATAACATCTCCGGTAGCTATCCATGAGATGGATAAGATGAAGAAAACAGGTGTATTTGACAAGGATAAGATTGCGCTTGTGCCGGATCATTTTGTTCCGAACAAGGATATCAAGTCTGCGGAACATTGCAAATGCGTGAGAGAGTTTGCTAAAAAGAATGAGATAACCAATTATTTTGAGGTAGGACAGATGGGAATAGAGCATGCTCTTCTCCCTGAAAAAGGTCTTACGGTTGCAGGCGATGTGGTTATAGGAGCCGATTCGCATACCTGTACTTATGGTGCGTTGGGAGCATTCTCAACCGGAGTAGGTTCAACCGATATGGCGGCGGGCATGGCTACAGGAAAGGCATGGTTCAAGGTGCCTTCGGCAATCAGGTTCG
This sequence comes from uncultured Eubacterium sp., assembly GCA_958446835.1. Taxonomy (GTDB): domain Bacteria; phylum Bacillota; class Clostridia; order Lachnospirales; family Lachnospiraceae; genus CAG-882. The sequence goes on along the minus strand of CAUCXT010000003.1, from coordinate 13,830 downwards.
TGCTTACAGGCAAGCCTTCTAAGTGGGTGAGCGGTAAGGATGTCATTCTTCATATTATAGGAATGATAGGTGTTGACGGAGCACTTTATAAGTCGATGGAGTTTGTTGGGGACGGAATTAAGAACCTGTCTATGGATGACAGATTTACCATTGCCAATATGGCAATTGAAGCTGGCGGAAAGAATGGCATATTCCCTGTCGATGATATAGCAGAAGCATACATGAGAGAGCATTCAACCAAGAAGTATACCATATATGAGGCGGACGAGGATGCTGTATATGATGAGACATACACTATCGATTTGAGCACACTCAAGCCGACAGTGGCATTTCCTCACCTTCCAGAGAACACACACACTGTCGATGAGGCAGGGGAGGTTAAGATTGATCAGGTTGTGATTGGCTCCTGTACAAATGGACGTTTAGATGACCTTAGAATAGCGGCAGAGGTTCTTGAGGGCAGAAAGGTAGCGGACGGGTTGAGGGTTATAATCATTCCGGCGACACAGGCTATTTATTTAAAGGCGATGGAGGAAGGTCTCTTAAAGACATTTATTGAAGCGGGAGCGGTAGTGAGCACTCCTACATGCGGTCCTTGCCTTGGTGGATATATGGGTATTCTTGCAGAGGGTGAGCGCTGTGTATCTACAACCAACCGTAACTTCGTAGGCCGTATGGGACATGTGAAGTCGGAGGTATATCTTGCAAGCCCGGCTGTGGCTGCCGCAAGTGCTGTGACAGGAAAGATAAGCCAGCCTTCGGAGCTTGGATTATAGTATTTTGGATAATATTTATATAGAAGAAAAGAGGATTGGCTATGAAAGCATCAGGAAAAGTATTCAAATTCGGCGACAATGTTGATACGGATGTAATAATCCCGGCAAGGTATCTTAATTCATCGGACCCTGCGGAGCTTGCCGCACATTGCATGGAGGATATAGATAAGGATTTCGTTAAGAAGGTACATAAAGGGGATATAATTGTGGCTGATAAGAACTTCGGCTGCGGTTCTTCGAGGGAGCATGCACCTATCGCAATCAAGGCGGCAGGTGTGAGCTGCGTAATAGCTGAGACATTCGCGCGAATATTTTACCGCAATGCCATCAACATCGGACTTCCGATAATTGAGTGCGCAGAGGCGAGCAGGGATATCGAGGACGGTGATCAGGTGGATATCGATTTTGACAGCGGTATCATTACCAATGTCACCAAGGGAAAGCAGTACAAGGGTCAGGCGTTCCCGGAGTTCATGCAGAAGCTCATATCAGCGGGCGGACTTATAAATTATATTAATAATAAGTAGAAAGATACTCACGGAAGCTCTTTGAAAGCTTGACAGAGTTGTAGAGCTTGGCATATTCTATGGCAGATATATCTTCGATATAATTTTCGGGATATGCGGTTGTACAGCCCTTGTCGCGAAGCATTGCCACGGCCTTGTTGTAGGCTATGGCAGCTTCGTTTTCGGAGCTGTATATTCCTATTATATAGTTTCCATTTATATGGATACGGGAACGGTAGCTGGTGCGGCCGTTCTTTTTTATTGCCTCAACGCCATAGTAGCGGTTGATTATGCGGATATTATGGTAGCGGTAGTCATGGTCATCACCATTTATAAATTCATAATCGCGCCCTTTGACAGCGTGGCTTCGTATTCCGTAGCGTGACAGGATATTCACCTGCATTCCGTAGTCGGCGACGAAAAGATACCCCTGTCTTTTCATAATCGAATGGTTTGAAAAATAGAAAAGGTCATCGACGTCGAACTTGAGGGCTTCATTTTCGGAGAGATAGTAGACAAAATAATTTTTAGCCATATAAATAGGTGTTTTAATGTAAAAATTATTGTCACGAAAATTGAGAAGAGATATGTATTTGTCAAAGGATAATAGCCGGCAGTGCTCATGGTAGCTGTCTATGTTATAAATACTACCTGTGTCGGACACGATTTCCTGGGCTTCGTAGTAAGCGGAGGACGCATCGGTTTCGGCTGCAAAGCTGCCAAGGCTTATATGCTTATTTTTGTATGTGATAGAGGCACGGTAGTATACTGTGCCGTCTTTTTTTTGTGCTTTGAAGGCTCCGGGAAGTGACATGGCGGTTCTCTTTTCTTTAAATTTTATTTTGGCGGCATGCCTGCAAGTATTATATCCTGTTATTGTGATTCTTTCAATTCAAAGATACTTTTGATGTGTAAAAAATGTAAGCAGTTACATTTTTTTGACTTGTTATTTCGTTTTTATCCCGATTTTAAAGCTTTTCCCCCACTTAAATGCTTAAAATATCAAAAAAATAGGGTGGAATTCTCCACTTTTGAAAAATAAAATCGGTGAAAAGACGAGAATATTTTGTGTGATTATTTAGCAAAGAAAAATTTCAAGTGTCATTATGCACAAAAAATAAGTATAAATTACAAAATATATGGATATAATGCCAATGAAAAATGTTACGAAAATGTTACAAAAGACGTTTTTCACAAAAAAAAGCGTTTTGATTGACAAAATCAATTTCATAAATATAATTGCAAAAAGAACGAAAAACATTGATTTGAAATGAGAGGTTTAAAGATGAAGAATATTTTTTCGCTCTTTAATGGTGTTTTTAGTTTCTTCAGAACCATTACAAAGAGCATGTACAGAAGATGTGCTATAATCGCTTCGGGTTCAGCTGTGATTGCGGTTGTGTGTCTGAATTCTACATGCTATGGTGGCGGCGGAAAGAACAATGTAGTTTCCTCCAACACAGGAACCGGACAGGTTGCTGCGGAAGATGAAGAGGACGATGATGACACTGATGAAGAGAAGGCAGTATTCACATCTCTTATTAATGACACAGAACAGCAGATACAGTTTGCGGCTAATCCGTTGATAGATCTGGATATAGAAAAAAATCTTTTGAAGTATAAATGTGTCTATGCAGATGTGAATTCCCAGATGGCAGAAACAGAATCGGATGAAATACTTGTAAGTGCAGATTATATCAGTCCGATTATTGCAATTACGGAAGATGATTATAACAATCTTGTCCGCATTGTTGAGGCTGAAGCGACAGGACTTGATGTGAAAGCAAAGATTCTGGTTGCCAATGTAGTAATAAACAGAGTATTTTCTAAGGAATTTCCTGATAATGTAACAGATGTAATTTATCAGGGAAACGGAGTACAGTTCCAGCCTATTATGGATGGAAGATTTTATTCCGTCACACTGACGGACACATCATACGAAGCTGTTGACAGGGCACTTGTCGGTGAAGATTATTCGGACGGAGCACTTTTCTTCGCAGCGTCGGCATCGGCGGGAGAGGGAAGCTGGTTCGCTATGAACCTTAACAGGCTGTTCGAATATAATGGACATGTTTTCTTTAATTTTTATTAAAGATTTTACTTGTTTAATGGAATAAAGTGTGATAAAATTGGCGATAAGTATTAGGCTTATCGCCTTTTGTTTTAAATGTATACTGCAATGCCTGTTACATGAAGCAGTTAAAAAATAATCTGTTGGAGGACGCTATGGAATTATTTTATAAAAGTACTAGGGATGACAGTGTTAGAGTGACAGCCTCAAAGGCTATTCTTAAAGGTCTTGCCGATGACGGCGGTCTTTTTGTTCCGGAGACCATACCGGTTCTTGATAAGAGTCTTAAAGAGCTTGCGGATATGAGCTATGGTGAGGTTGCCTATGAAGTAATGAAGCTTTTTCTCACAGATTTTACAGAGGAAGAACTTAAAAGCTGTATAGCGAATGCGTACGATTCGAAGTTCGATACAACTGAGATTGCACCTCTTGTGAAGGCGGACGGCGCATATTTTCTTGAGCTGTTCCATGGTGCTACGATTGCATTTAAGGATATGGCACTTTCGATTCTGCCACATCTTATGACAACATCTGCTAAGAAAAATAACATTAAGAACGATATCGTTATTCTGACAGCCACATCGGGAGATACAGGTAAGGCTGCACTTGCCGGTTTTGCCGATGTGAAGGGAACCAAGATTATTGTATTTTATCCGAAGGATGGAGTAAGCCCTATTCAGGAGAAACAGATGGTTACACAGAAGGGCGATAATACATACGTTGTGGCTATCAAGGGTAATTTTGATGATGCGCAGACAGGTGTCAAGAATATATTCGGAAATAAGGAGCTTGCCAAGGAGCTTGATGGTGCAGGCTATCAGTTCTCATCGGCTAACTCAATTAACATAGGCAGACTTGTTCCTCAGATTGTTTATTATGTGTATGCTTATGTCAAGCTTCTTGCCAACGAGGAGATTGCTGAAGGGGAGAAGATTAATGTTGTGGTTCCTACAGGAAATTTCGGAAACATTCTTGCTGCGTTCTATGCAAAGAATATGGGACTTCCTATTGGAAAGCTTGTATGTGCTTCAAATGAGAATAAGGTATTGTATGATTTCTTTTCAACAGGTGTATATGACAGGAACAGAGAATTTAAGCTTACCAGCTCTCCGTCAATGGATATTCTTATCTCAAGCAACCTTGAGAGACTTATATACAGGATTGCAGGTGGTTCTGCTGAGGCTAACCGCAGCCTTATGAGCCAGCTTAAGGAGAACGGACGCTATGAGATTACTGATTCCATGAAGGCACAGCTTGATGATTTCTACGGAAATTACGCGAGTGAGAAGGAGACTGCCGATACAATCAAGGCAATATATGAGGATACAGGCTATGTCATTGATACTCATACAGCAGTTGCAGCCGCTGTCTATAAGAAGTATACCGAGAATTCAGGTGACAAGACCAAGACGGTTATTGCGTCGACAGCCAGTCCGTTCAAGTTTACAAGAAGCGTCATGGACGCAATCGACAAGGCTAAGTATGACAGCATGACAGACTTTGAGCTTGTCGACGAATTATCCAAGATTGCCAATGTGGCAGTTCCTCAGGCGATAGAGGATATCAGGACTGCACCTGTTCTCCACAACAGAGTGTGTGATAAGACACAGATGGAAGAGACTGTAAGGAATATTCTTGGAGTGTAGACAGGATAGATTTTATGTGATAGAATAGAAATAATGGTTTTATTACATTACGAACAGTGATATAATACACAGATAGGATGAACCATACTATTGTTAGACTAGGAATAGCGATAGTATGGTTCTTTACTGTTGAAAGTATTATAATACTATAATTTGGAAAAACTCTTGAAAAATTATCTAAAATAGTGTTATAATACGAACATATATTCGATTAAAAGTGTAACAAAAATAGATTATAGGAAATGAGGAGAAGTATGGCAGATAAGAAACAGGATTATGGTGCTGGAAGCATTACAATCTTAGAGGGTCTTGAGGCGGTAAGAAAACGTCCGGGAATGTACATAGGAAGCGTGTCCACGAAGGGACTTAATCATCTTATATATGAGATTGCCGACAATGCGGTTGATGAACACCTTGCAGGCTACTGTGATTCTATATGGGTTTCACTCAATAAGGATGGCACAGCTACAATCAAGGATAATGGAAGAGGAATTCCTGTGGGTATTCATCCTAAGGCGGGAATCCCGGCTGTTGAGGTTGTATTCACGATACTTCATGCAGGAGGCAAGTTCGGTGACGGAGCTTACAAGATATCGGGAGGTCTACACGGAGTTGGCGCTTCCGTTGTCAACGCCCTGTCAAGATGGCTTGAGGTCGAGATAAGACAGGATGGCAAGGTGTATAAGCAGCGCTATGAGAGAGGGCATGTTATGGCTCCGCTTGCTGAGATTGGGACATGCAGGAAGAATGATACGGGAACCACAGTCACATTCCTGCCGGATGATGAGATATTTGAGAAGACATATTTCAAGGCAGATCAGGTGAAGAGCAGACTTCACGAGACAGCATATCTTAATCCGGGACTTACCATATATTTTGAGAATAAGAGAGCTAATGAGGAGGAGAGCGAAGTATTCCATGAGCCGGACGGAATTAAGGCTTATGTTAAGGCTCTCAATGATGGACTTGAGACGCTTCACGATGTCATCTACTTCAAGCATACAAGCGAGGGCATTGAGGTAGAGTGTGCGGTACAGTTCGTGGACGCATTTCAGGAGAATATCCTTGGCTTCTGTAACAATATCTACACTCAGGAGGGCGGAACACATCTTACCGGCTTTAAGACTAAGTTTACCGTAGTTATCAATCAGTATGCGAGGGAATTAGGCATACTTAAGGATAAGGACGTGAACTTCACCGGACAGGATGTAAGAAATGGAATGACGGCTGTTGTTGCGGTTAAGCATCCGGAGCCTAGATTTGAAGGACAGACTAAGACAAAGCTTGATAATCAGGACGCCGGTAAGGTTGTAGCTGAAGTTACAGGTGATGAACTTGTAAGATATTTTGACAAGAATCTTGAGACATTAAAGACGGTCATTGCCTGTGCAGAGAAGTCAGCTAAGATTCGTAAGGCGGAGGAGAAGGCTAAGACCAATCTCTTAGTCAAGCAGAAGTTTTCATGCGACAGCAATGGAAAGCTTGCCAACTGTGAGAGCCGTAACCCGGAGGAGTGTGAGGTGTTCATAGTCGAGGGAGATTCTGCCGGTGGTTCAGCCAAGACGGCGCGTAACAGACGTACACAGGCTATTCTTCCTATAAGAGGTAAGATTCTCAATGTCGAGAAGGCAACGATGGACAAGGTGCTTGGGAATGCTGAGATTAAGACCATGATAACGAGCTTTGGATGTGGATTCTCGGAAGGATATGGCAATGATTTTGATATAACCAAGCTAAGATACAATAAGATTATCATAATGACTGATGCCGATGTTGATGGTGCACACATAGCAACATTGCTTCTCACATTTTTCTATAGATTCATGCCGGAGCTTATTCAGGAGGGTCATGTGTATCTTGCAACACCTCCACTGTATAAGGTAGTACCTAAGAAGGGAGAAGGACAGTATCTCTATGATGATAAGGCTCTTGAGAAGTACAGAAAGACTCATACAGGTAATTTCACACTCCAGAGATACAAGGGACTTGGTGAGATGGATGCAGACCAGCTCTGGGAGACTACACTCAACCCGGAGACAAGAATACTTAAGCGTGTTGAGATAGAGGATGCGAAGATGGCGTCCGATGTGACTTCAATGCTTATGGGAAGCGATGTCGGACCACGCCGTGAGTTTATCCACGAGCATGCGCATGATGCGGAGCTTGACCTTGCATAAGGGCGTTTGCAATTAACCGAATATTAGAATGTAAAGTGAGGATATAAGATGGCAGAACAGATTATGCAGACAGAGTATTCTGAGCTGATGCAGAAATCATACATAGATTATTCGATGAGCGTAATAACGGCGCGTGCCGTGCCGGATGTGCGCGATGGGCTTAAGCCTGTACAGAGGCGTGTGCTCTATGCGATGGAACAGCTTGGACTTAACTATGACAAGCCGCATCGTAAATCGGCGCGTATCGTTGGAGATACGATGGGTAAATATCATCCGCACGGTGACAGCTCAATATATGACACGCTTGTTGTGTTAGAGCAGGACTTTAAAAAGGGAATGGCACTGGTCGATGGCCATGGTAATTTCGGCTCGATTGAGGGCGATGGCGCCGCGGCTATGCGATATACGGAGGCTAAGCTAAAGAAATTCACACAGGATGTATACCTTGCCGATCTTGATAAGAATGTAGTAGATTTCATGCCGAATTTCGACGAGACGGAGAAGGAGCCTGTGGTTCTTCCGGTAAGGGTTCCGAATCTTCTGGTCAATGGTTCTGAGGGTATTGCAGTCGGTATGACAACGAATATACCTACGCATAATCTTGGTGAGGTTATAGATGCTGTAAAGGCATGTATGGATAATCCGGATATCACAACACAGGAGCTTATGCAGTATATTATAGGACCGGATTTTCCTACGGGAGGACTTGTAGTTAATAAGAGTGAGCTTCTTGATATATATGAGAGTGGTACGGGAAGAATCAAGCTCCGCGGCAAGGTTGAGTTCGAGCCGGCAGCTAAGAAGGGCGATAAGGACAAGCTTGTCATAACTGAGATCCCGTATACTATGATAGGCGCTGGCATAGGTAAGTTCATATCCGATGTTGTGGATCTTATTGAGACTAAAAAGACACAGGATATAACGGATATATCCAATGAGTCCTCAAAGGAGGGAATCCGCATTGTCTTAGAACTTAAGAAGAATGTGGATGTAGATAAGCTCATCAATATGCTGTATAAGAAAACGAAGCTTGAGGACACATTCGGCGTGAACATGCTTGCGATTGTCGATGGAAGACCTGAGACACTTGGACTTAAGCAGATAATTACACACCATATTGATTTCCAGTTTGAGCTTGCCACAAGAAAATATACCACGCTTCTGAATAAAGAACTTGACAATAAGGAGATTAAGGAAGGACTTATACGCGCCTGTAATATAATTGACCTGATTATCGAGATACTGAGGGGCAGTAAGAACCTTAAGATGGCAAAGGACTGTCTGATTACCGGAAATACTGAGGGCATTAACTTTAAGACTGAGAAATCGCGCAAGGATGCTTCTAAGCTCCATTTTACCGAGAAGCAGGCAGGCGCTATATTGGAGCTTCGTCTTTATAAGCTCATCGGACTTGAGATTCTTGCACTTGAGAAGGAGTATGAAGAGACACTTGCCAGGATTGCTGAATACGAAGATATACTGAACAGCAGAAGAGCTATGGTGAAAGTCATCAAGAAGGATTTAGACAATATCAAGAAGGAGTATGCACTTCCGAGAAAGACCATAATAGAGGATGGAAAGGCAGCAGTGTTCGAGGAGCAGAAGCTTGTAGAGCAGGAGGTTGTATTCCTCATGGATCGTTTCGGGTATGCCAAAACTATAGATACAGCTGCTTATGAGAGAAACAAAGAGGCTGTTCATGCCGAGAACAAATATGTGTTTAACTGCATGAACACCGACAAGATATGTATTTTTACCGACAATGGAAATCTTCATCAGATAAAGGTAAGGGATATACCATTTGTGAAATTCCGTGATAAGGGAACTCCTATTGACAACCTTGGCAACTACAGCAGCGCGGGAGAGGAGATTATATTCTTATGCTGTAACAGTCTGCTTGCAGGTCGGAAGTTGTTGTTCACAACAAAGAAGGCTATGATGAAGCTTGTTGATGGTTCGGAATTCGATGTATCTAAGAGGACAGTTGCCGCAACCAAGCTTATGGAGGGCGACCTTGTGACGAGCATTGAGGTGGTCAGCGCAGTGAATACACAGAGTGTAGTGCTTCAGACGGAGAATGGCTATTTCCTTAAGTTTATGCTTGAAGAGATACCAGAGAAGAAGAAGAGCGCAGTTGGTGTCCGTGGTATGAAAGTTGACGATAGTGATAATGTTGACGAAGTGTACATTATACCTGAGGAGGCGGACGTATCGATTCAGTACAAGGATAAGGATATCTCACTGAAAAAACTGAGACTCTCTAAGAGAGATTCCAAGGGGCAGAAAAAATAGATTTTCCGGCTATAGAGAGAACATTCGACATATAAAAGTTGTGTTACATAAGAATGCGGAAACATACAAAAAATATGTCACACGAAAAAGCTGCGGCAGTCCATATCCGGACTGCCGCAGCTTTTTATGTCGAAATGTATCTGCGTTAAAAAAACGCTAAGGTGCAATGACTGATTTAACACTAGGCAAGCTTATGTATCGTGATACAGTTAGGGGTATCAATCTTTATCGGATTGCCGTTCATTACCAGAAGTCCCTTGTCATAGTTTATTGTAAAGAATGTCAATGAACCTGATTCATTGTTAACCGATACAAGGTGCTTTTCATCAGGGAACAGGTTGATATCCTTAGGATAGTCGCCGCTTATAGGAAGACTGTTCTTAAGAGTTAAAAGACCTGATTCCTTGTCTACTGAATAGATTGTAACGCTATTGTCGCCGGCATTGGAGCATAATACATAATCGCCGTTTTTGGATACCTGAATTGCAGCAGCAGCGGTATTCTCCTTATGTCCCTTACGGACAGTGAAGATATTCTGTACGAACTCAAAACGATTCTTGGCATCAGGAGTATATTTATATACGTCTATGTAATTCTTCAATTCACATACGATATAGGCAAATTTTCCGTCCGGGCTGAAGGTGATCTCGCGTGGAGCGGATTCAAGCTGGCAGCGTATGATGTCGGACAGCTTGAGCTTGCCTGTAGCCTTATTGAAATCATAGAGCTTGACCTGATCCATACCAATATCACATACACATAATAAGTCCTCATCAGGTGTAAGAACAGAGCAGTTGATGTGCGGACGGAAATTTCTCTCTGCGATACTTCCCATTCCCTTGTGATATATCTCATCCGTTATGGCACCGACAGTTCCATCCTCGTTTACGTGAAGGACTGTGAGCTTACCGTCATGGTAACCGGATACGAATATATAGTCATCTGCCTTTGTCATTGACAGATGGCAGCCTCTCATGCCCTTTATTGAGGAGGTGGTTATATACTCAAGTCCTCCGTCCGGAAGAATCTTGAAGGAGGCAATACCTTCATCTACGATAGAATAAAGATACTTGCCGTTGTGGGATATAATTAGATAAGATGAATTGTTGACTATTACCTCTTCGCGGTAAGCCATTCGTCCGGCTTCGTTGTCAACATCTAAGATGGTTATTCCTTTACTTGAATCATGTGTATATGATCCGACGTATGCAACATATTTTTCTGACATAGTAACCTCGATTCTGCTGCGAACAAAAGCAGCAACATTATTAGTATAGAAGCATCCTGTAAAACAAGAGGGACTGCCGGATAAGGCAGCCCCGGATTTATATTTATTTTACGTCAATAAGTGTTATTTTACAAGCATTTTCCTTACTTTTGAGAGCAAAATTGTAAGAGGTTTATACAGAAACAATGCTGTAAAAAAATTGCCTATACAATGTGCGATGTCAAAAGGAATTCCGCTGATAAAATAAGCGAAGCCTGAACCGATACCGAACATCACACCCTGTGTGATGGAGCACAGTGCACCGAAGCTCAGCCCATAAGCGCCGTTGATTATAGCCCATATAACTGAGGAATCGTTGCGGCGGCACAGCATCGTTATGCCCCACAGAATAGCCCATATATAAAGATACATTATCCACCAGCTTCCAAAGCCCCAGAAGATTCCTTCCAGAAGAACAAATACATATATCGGGAAGAGAGCCTTTTTTCCAAAGACCTTGGTATATACAATGAAAAGTATGGATACAACCTCTATATTGGGAAGGAAGCTCAAAGCTACCTGACATACATACGCGATAGCTCCAAGCATTCCAAGTATTACTATTTCAAAAGTTGTATATTTCATGACAATTTATAGTCTTTTAATATGACTCAATTGCAAACTTAAAGGAATCGCCGTCATTGACCGGTGTTGTATCAACGCCCGTCTGGGAATAATCATCACCGATATAGAGAGCCCAGTACTGATTTGCGGAATCATCTGCGGTCACACCGGCAACAGTCTTGACATATAATCCCCAATCGGATTCGTCACCTGTGATGAGGTTCTCCTGCTCAAGAGCACCGCGAAGATAGTCTTCATTTGTCTTGATTGTGAACTCCTTAGTGCTTGCATCTGCGAATACTACGGTTAATGTGATGGTTTTGCTGCCACCTGCATCCTTTGGCTGAGGTCTGAAGTTGATGTAGAGCAGTGCCAGAACTACAACAGCTACAACTAAGCCAAGAACACCGAATAAAATCTTTTTGCTCTTTTTGCTCATTTGTTTTCTCCTTAAATAATAGATTGTATTTTTGTGTGATGAAATAATGTCCGAATCCACGCAGACATATATTATTTACATAGGGCAGGTCTTCTGACTCAGGACATGACACCCATCCACGTCTTCCCGGGATAAAAATATTCCAGTGACTTTTACGCGGCACAAGCGTTGGACGGGCTATTCCCATACAGCGACGGGTTCGTTCAGGCATTCCACCTGATTCCCTCTTAGCAGACATTAAGAATAATGTCTGAACCGCTATGATATCACAGTTCCAGTATGGCAGGAACTAAAACAGTTTATAACAGCGTGAATGAAAAGTCAACGCATAGCAGATATAAAAGTTGATTAAAGAATGTTTCCGGGAAAACAAAACATATTGCTAAAGATGATACATTATGCTAGTATAGAGAAAAATCAACTCTAAATTTGGTCGATTTAATATTGAATTAGGTATAATCACAGGATTATCTTTTGAAAAAAGTGCAGATTACTCATTCTGTTATACAAAGCATGGTGGAGAAAGTGCTGCTCTGCCGGAAAACGAGGATTTGGATGAAAGGATTGTCAAGAAAAGAAAAAAAGAACAGAATATATCTTCTTGATATAATAAGGGGGATTCTGATAATATATGTGTTTTATTACCATTTCATGTATGACTTGAATGACATACTTGGCCATGAGATACCATATCTGTATTCAGACTGGTTTTCTACCATACGCGACTGCATGTCGGGTTCTCTTATATTTATATCTGGAATATCATGTAATTTTTCGAGAAACAATCTGAAAAGAGGCATAAGAACGGTTCTTATAGCGCTGCTGTTATCTATTGTAACGATAGTTGTAATGCCGTCTCAGACGATTGTTTTCGGTATTCTTCACCTTCTTGGAATGATGATGGTCCTATATGGACTGTGCGAATATATATCCGGGAAAAAGGCTGTGAAAAAGGAAGCATTTAACAAAGAAAAAGTGTATGGGCGCCTTATATGGATGCTGGTATTTTTATTCCTGTTCGTTGTGGGCAGGAATATATACGATGGATATATACAGCTTATGTACTGGCGTATTTCTATGCCGGGCTTCCTCTATGGAGGAAAAAATATGTTTCTGTACATAATGGGATTTTCGCAGAAGCTGTTTTCCGCCGATTATTACCCGGTTATTCCGTGGGGGTTTTTGTTCCTGTCGGGAGCCATGGGCGGATATGTTTTTAAAAGTAAGAAGCTTCCGGGATTTTTATACAAAAATTTTTGCAGACCGCTTGCATTTATCGGAAGGCATACCATGATAATATATCTTGCGCACCAGCCTGTTCTGTTTGGAATATTCATGCTTATTGATAAGTTGCTTTAATGTATCGGTAATTGTGAGAGGAAAATTTGACTGAAAAGCTGCCGGCTGATTATTTGCCATAAGACATCAACAGAATGAAATTTGTCATTGTTTTCAGAATAAAAATCGTGCTCTGAGCCATACTAAAAATGCAATGATTTTTCGTTGTATATTTTTATTGGAGGTGTGAGCATGAATGATTTAGCTTGTGGCGTAAAGAGCTGCGTATACAATGACTGCAATTGCTGTAAGAGAGATGGAATCAAGGTGGATGGAGCAATGGCTGAGAGTTCATCATCTACCTGTTGTGCCTCATTCTGTGAGTGTGGAAGCCCGAGGGTGACATCCGCATGTGAGTGTGAACCTAAGAGAATTACCAATATCATCTGCGATGCGGTTAAGTGCCGTTACAATGATGATAAGAACTGTACAGCAAAGCATGTCGATGTGACCGGAACGCATGCGATGATATCTTCTGAGACGGAATGTGCTACATTCGTGAGCAGATAACAGCTGCTAATTTGAATATTTATTGATAATTACGAGACGGAGTGCGCTGTATTCAAAAATATGGCGTGCTCCGTTTTTTTGCCATATCATAGCATGCGTGACCGGGCACCGGTATGTCCGGACATATGCTGCCATATCTTGACATGCCGGCGCGTGGAGGGTAGAATGTTTTAAGATACACATTCCAAGGAGTAGTCTCGGAAACACAATGCATAAAGGATGAGATTTTTGCATACATGGCGGA
>CAUCXT010000002.1 GCA_958446835.1 uncultured Eubacterium sp. | reverse complement strand
TGATAATTATAAGCTGTTCAACTTTTCGTGTCCATAGTTATATCTTAGCACCAACCAAACAATTTTTGTGTTTTATCACACTCAAATATATCAACCGGCATGTTCATTGCTTCCGTCACAATATACTTTGCCCTATTTACGGTTTTCTCATAATATTCACAGAATTTAAGTGCAAAACTCTCATCATAAAGAATATCTAATATTCCTTTTGTATAGAACAAATACTTATTTTTAAGCTCCTCATTGCACAAAACAAGCTTTTGTTTGTCTATTCCTATATTAAGCAAGTTTATAACTGTCTCCATATAAGAATTTGTGATATATACCATGTCAACTGATATATCCGTATCTTTTACTTCAATTACTTTATGTCCGCAAAAAAAATCTACTGATTTAACAGTCTCCAAAACGCCAATCAGCTCTTCATCATCAAAAACATGATTTTCCAAAAAAAACTTTGCAACCATTCCGGTTCCGTATATTAATACTCTTTTCATTTTTAATCCTTTCATATTTCAAATAAATCAATTTTATTGTAAAAGTCATATATAATATGGGTTATAGCCTTAGACACATTCCTGCTTATATATTCGGGGTCCCTTCCATTTTCTATAGCTTTGCAGAAAGAAAGAAGAAGAAATGGTATTCCTTCTCCATCTAACTGATAGAAATACCTCTTATTTTTCTCCATATTCTCAAATCGTATTTCAAAGTAATCTGTTTTCCACCAAGGAGCCGGAACATAAATATATCCTTCCGTTCCGGATATTATTAAATTTCCTTCCGATTTTACACCCTGTCCAACCTTAACTGTCGCAACTGCTGACGGATATATAAAATCAATCTTCGTAAACAAATCGAATCGTGAATTTTCTTTTAATAAATTAGTCGAAATACATTTTTTCAGATAGCCCGTCCCCAATATCTGAAAAATCGGCAGCAATGCCGTAGGTCCCCATTCACATATTGAGTTCCATTGTTCTTCCAATTTATTATTCATAAGCAGCGGCTTATTTTTCAACGAGGTACAAGTGGCATCGATTGATTTTACCTCACCAATCATTCCTGTTTTTATTAGCAGCATAAGTCTGATATATGCCGTTGAATATGCTGTTCTCAGAGAATTCATAAGTATGCACTTTTTAGAGTCGGCAATAGCCTCCAATTCTTTTTGTTGTTCCAGGTCCAAGACCATCGGGTCCTCACAAAGCACATGCTTTCCCTTAATAAGCGCCCTCTTTATAAGAGAATAATGATTTTCAGGATATGAATGAATGTATACAGCCTCAACACGGTCTAATAAATCATCATAATCAGATGTAACATAATCTATATTTTTAAAATCATCCCCTAAATTCTGAATGTTTTTTCTATACAGCGATACACTCTGTATTGCATTGACATATTTGCTCTGACCATATATCTTTTTCAGGTATTCATCATCGCCAACAATGCCAAGATTTATTTTCTGCTGTTCACTTCTGAGCTCCGTGCTTGAAACTCCCTCAGTTCTATCTAAATATATTACCTTACAATATTCATTCAGATAGTCAAATTTTCCTTTCCAATCACTTCCGACAGTAAAAATATCAACACAATAGCGTCTGATATCGTCTATTTTTTGCCCTTCATATTCTTCGACTATTATCTCATCAGCTATTCCTAATTGTTTAACTGCCTCAATTCTCTCCATTAAAGATTGTTTAACATTTATTTTTCCACGGTTCCTATCAAAATCGTCAGATGTTACTCCCACAATAAGATAGTCTCCCAACGCTTTTGCCCTTTTTAACAGATTTACATGTCCATAGTGCAAAAGATCATAAGTACCATATGTAATTACCTTTACCATATGTATCCCCTTTCTACTTCAAACGTCTGAAATGTTCAAGGATTTCTTTATCACCTATAGGAAATAAATAACTTAAATTAACTATTTTGCATGGAATACAGTCCAGATCTTTTACAACATCAGCTATAATATATGAGAATTTTTGGTCGACAGAATTTACATATTCTACTCTTTCACATATTAAGTTTTGTTCAATTTCCTTGTAATTACAGTTATCTTCCAAAAAACGTCTGTTCAAAACATACACACAGTAAATATTATTCTGACGTAGAATTTTATAGATATTCAGTGCATCAATTATCATGCTTTTATTTGATACAAGAATCCCCACATATATTCTATTTTTCTTTAGCTGCCAGTAGAGCGATTCACTTAAGTGTTTACAAATCAAATTATGAGGATATGCCATATAATCGCCGTAAAAAATTTCCAGCATTTTTTCAGGTTCATTAGGCAAAAAGCAATCTATTCCCTCAAAGTTAATACCTTTCAGGGGCAGGATATAATGCTTTGGAATCCAATCATTTCTTTCGTATACGTATGTGTCCATATTGTCAAACCCCCAATAAATATTATCAACATCATTGTCAGGATTTGATTTTTTTTCAATTATATCTTCTATGAAAATCTCATTTCCCCGCTCCGTATATCTATATTGGGAATATTTTTTAATTTTTTCTTTATGCAGAGCAAATGAGGCAGAATTATCGATATAATCATATACAAAAAAATCTATTCTTCTGAAGTCTATCTCTGATTGACCTATTGCAATTTGCATGCAATTAGGAGAAACAATCATAATAAATTTCCCGGGATTATTATTAATAAGCTCGCTCAATCTAAGATTATCCTCCTCATCAAATGAAGCCTTCACCTCAAGATAAATATAATTGCTTTTTCCATATTCCCATAACTTCATATAATCTTCACGAAACAAGCCGAAATCCAAATCATCATCCCATGGTATGAACCCGTTATGCCTAAAAAATCCCAACAGAGAACCTGCAATTATAAAAGGTCTTATATTTAATTTTTTTATATCCTCAAAAATACTCTTTGCAGCTTTTATGGTATCTTCCTGTATATAAGCCAAATAGCCCTGAGCCTTTTTTAAAGTCCTTATATCCGTTATGCGTTCTAAATAATCTATCTGTTCGAGCAGATTGCCTGACATATTTATAAATTGATTTCTTTCCAGCATATACCGCTCCGAGTCGCGATTTATCATATCAATAAAATCTTCCGGCGAGTATGTCATCTTATCTATTAAATCATCATCAAGAATTACAAAGTCATAAATTTTCAAGGCAGTGAGCTGATTTGCCACTTCCTGCGAATTTGATGGATTCATTGAAAGCAACACTATGCATGATGGTAATATTTTCATCAGATGATTTATTGTAATGTAATTAATTCCATACTTGGTTCCATCACTCTTACAACTATTGTCACAAAACGCAAAGACTTTATCTTCACCTAAGATTTTTAATACCTTCAGCCCATAGGCACCGCTGCCAAATAATATTATTTTTTTACTTTTTATAATCTCCATATTTTTCTATGATATACTCTATTGTTTGCTGTGGATTTAAACCGAGTACTAACCTTTCACTATTTTTATATTTTACCGTTTCATCAATATTGTTTGCTGAAACCGCAACTTCAGAACTCATATCTACCCACTCATTAAACTCTAATTGCTTATCTATAAGTGCATTTTTAATGCGTTGTGAATCTACATTTTCTATTGCATTGCAATATTTATTTTCTATAATGTAAACAGCATAAATTCCTTTTTTTCTTAAAGCGTTATACATATCAAGCATCTTATCGATATCATCAACCTGTGTTACATACATCTCGACAACAGGAAGAATTTCTCTGATGGAGTCTTCAATCTGCGTTAATCTTTTTGGAATACCTATATCTGACGGCACCCCTCTAAATCCCGGTATCTCGTATGACAAATACCCTTCAACATTGTTCGGAGCAGGAAGAGTTGTATCCTCAAATACAACTTTTTTTGTTGGGAAAATGTTGTCCTTGCTTAACCATGAATTGACATGCAGACATTCATACGGAATTAAAGTATCTAATGAAAAACCTATTTTTTCAGAATCCATTACTATATGCTTATTATTCCTAACCGCAGCCAGCTCTTCCTCTAAATTTTTCTGTACATCTTCTCTGCTCTCAATTATATTTTTCATGTTGATAATGTCTTTTCTGTATTCCTGATATTCATACTCATCATCAAAGCAATCAAATACAAAGAAATCTACCACACTATAATCAATAATAGATGTGCCCTTGTACAAGCTTACACAATATGGATTAATTGCAAAAATATATTCATTCGGATACTCTCTCATCAACTCTGTAAGCTGCTTGTACTTTTCCTGTCCATCTCCACGTCTTGTTACACAATGCCAATTTTCTTTGGCAAACTGCAATAATATATTATAATCCTTCCTCAGCATACCAAAATCAATATCATCGTCCCAAGGCACAAAACCCTTATGTCTTTCAGCTCCGATAAGGGTTCCTCCTATAATGAAAAGGTCCAGCTTCAAATGCTCAATGCATTTAAGTACATCTTCTACATATCTTATATTTCTAATCTGTTCTCCCCTGATGTATCCCTCTGCCTTTTTTACCTTATATGGATTAATAAGTTCTTTCATATACTGAACCTGACTGTTCTGTCCATACGAAAAACTTCTGAAAAATTCAGACTTGAAATAAAATCTGTTCTCTTTATTTTGCAAAAGTTCTAATGTCTCATCTGCTCCAATTTCAAGTATTTTGGCTTTAACTCCTCTGTAATAAAATACATAATCAGTGCAACCCATAGTTTCCAACTGCTGTGACATGTCTAAAGCATTTTTATCATTTGCCGCAATGAGTATTATATTATCGTCCACACGACTCAACATATCCTCTACACTGATAATTTTCTTTTTATATCTATACTGTCCTACCTTTTTTTTATCATTATCACAATAAAAACCAACATTGTCTTTTCCTATAAAACATAATGCAGCCGCACCTGCCTGTCCCGCTCCGAAAATAATTATCTTTTTCATATAGTGTTATGTAATAACCGCTTAGTGAGTTATTACGTCCTCCTTTTCCTGTTTTAATATAATTGATATAAAATCCTGTAACCCTATTATCTCTCTCTCTTTTAATATTCTGTAACCCAATTCTACATTCTGAATACATCTATCGTGCTCGTCCGCCGTTACTGTTGTACTATACGAACTTATCTTATTCAGGCTCTCATCATATAATTCGATTACGCCCTTTTTGCACACAAACAATCCATATTCCGGTACATAACCTGCATACAAAATCTTCTCTACCCAAATCATTGATTTCTCAGGATTCTGTGTATCATATACATAAGTTTTACCTTTAGGGCTATATAGCACCATTTTCTTACCCACTGAAACAATTCCGTTAAAATAAGATATTTTAGAATTATAAAAATTATCTATTGGAATTGGCTCTAAAACCTCATTACCCGGCAGCCATTTATATATAACATTACCATGATGTTTCATTATATAAAAATAATCACCGTCAAACGTAATTCCGCAATTAGAGTTCTCATCTACATTGGAAATATTCCCCAGATTTGTTTTTTCCGACTCGCCCGATAAGATATCAAAGCTTAATATCTTATCTTCACCTAACGGGGCTAGGTATATTTTATTTCCTACCATAGCGTATGTCTGATTCCAAAATCTTTCCTTACAACATGTATCTGAGTTAGGATATTTATTCACGCTCCGTGTATCCACATCAATCTCCAATATTCCGCTATACTTATATCCGTACAATAATAATTTTTTATTTTTTAATATTCCTCCAACAAATTTTCCATTAAGCCTACAATCCACATAGGCACCGATATCTATTTTCATCCAATTTTTTAAGCCTAGATTATACAGCCATACGTTTTCGGCATTGAAAGGTATTAATGCCAATATATCGTCTTCCACACATACGCCATTATAAAGTCTCTCCTGATAGCAATCTTCTCCCGGCATATCGGTTAGTACAGTACACTTTCCATCTTTTAACGAAATCTCAAATAACACATTAAGTTCCCGCCCCACAGCATACAAGATACCATCTTGCACCGCCAGACATTCCGTCGTTATATCATACATTTTTCTTTTCTCCAATTACAAAATTATAATTTATTCTTCTTAAAACCCGCTCTCACAACATATAATTGCTAAATCGAGTAGGATGGAAAATTAAATAAATTTTCCCGACCTCTCAGTCAAGTAAGTAAGAGGAATTTCACCTCAAACTTCTCACGGAACCGTACGTGAAAGTCTCCTTTCATATGGCTCTTATCATTCAACAATACGAATATAAGTTGCTCGAATGAGCAAACAGTTTTGGCTCTCGCTGTCTTACAGTGCGGAGCCATTTTTCAGCTCTGTGACGTCTTGCACGAAAGTTCTTATATTTACACATTGCCCATTTAATCAATCTTCGTTCAATACATTGTAATGTTCCTCTCATTGCCGATGGGTTGAACCTTCCAAAATAATTCATCCATCCACGTATTAAAGGATTCAGCATTTCTGCTATGATATTGATTTTGCATCCAGTCTTCTTATAAATTTCCATAGATTTTATCTTATCTCTAAAATTCTTTGAGGAAAATTTACTTACCGAAGCAATAAAGTTATATCTGATTTTTCCATCCCTACACTTGATGTACATTGCTTTAAATGTATATCCAAGAAAATCGAACTCCGCGAGTTCTTCTCGCGTTCTATCCTTATCTTTGCAGTACACTATTCTTGTTTTAACAGGGTGCAGTTCCCGTTTACATTCCTCAAATCTCCTAGCTAGTTTTTCTTTGATGAAAACAGCTTCTTCCTTTGTCCGGAAGTGAATTATTCCATCATCTGCATACCTTTCAAATGGTGCTTGCGGAAAATTTCTTTTCATCCACATATCAAAAACATAATGTAAGAACATATTTGCTAATACAGGACCTATAACTCCACCTTGGGGTGTTCCTGACTTTCTTTCAATCAATTGTCCATCCTTTGTTATAAATGGAGTTTTGAGCCATCTTTTGATATACATACAGACCCATGCTTCTTTCACGTGTCTCTCAACTACTCTCATCAGAAGTTCATGGGCTATGTTGTCGAAAAGTCCTTTTACATCCAATTCAATGACATAATCGTATTTTCAACATCTCCTTCTAGCGGTTGCTACTGCATCAATTTCCGATTTATTCGGTCTATATCCATGAGAATCTTCACAAACATTGGCTCTACCACAGGTTCTACATACATCCTTGCAACCATTTGTGCAATTCTATCTGTAATAGTGGGGATTCCTAACCTTCTTGTACCACCTGCTTTCTTTGGTATTTCTACCGCCAAAACTGGTGACGGAAAGTAGCTTCCAGAACTCATTCGATTCCATATCTTATAAAGATTATTATTCAGTTTCTTTTCAAAGATTCCATAATCAACCTCATCTATTCCTGCACTGTCTTTGTTTGCTTTTACTTTTTTGTAAGCCTCAATAACCACTTTTTTAGGTATTTCGTATTGTTTGCTCTCGCTCATCCAATCCCTCCAGTTTCCTAGTTGTTTTCAGTATCAAGCAGAATGAGGCTATTCCTTCGCTCCCTTGCCATTACAGCAACTTCTTCGCTACTACGGATACCTCCGCCCCTGTAGAACACATTTCTACTTTCGACTTATCTTTCTGTGACTTGAATCTTTTCGATTTTCATCATTCTACAGGTTCCCATGTTTCGCACAGAAGCCTAATACATACTCATGCCACCTTAATGCCGTTTCACAGATAATCAGCTTTACAGGTATCCATTATCCTTTTCTCTACCTAGTGGTGAAAGGCAGATTTTGCAGAAGTCCTACGCTTTCGACACTTCATCAATGGTTCACTTTCGTTCATCTTCATGTATCCTATCTGACTACTATTCGCAGTCTTTTCTCTAATCACTCACTACCATAGTCTTGACCACAGCAGCATTAGAGTGATTTGACAGATTTGCCTGTTCAATCTCTGTCGAAGGACCTGCCTTCATCTTCTGTATACCTTGCATAGCACACCACCACCGTGCGCCAGACTGTCTAACAAATCCATTTTTATTATGGTATGTTAGCGGGCTGATAGCTCGGTAGGAACTTTATTTCTCAAATATTATAATAATAGTGATTATTAGTTACTATAATCCTAATATTTCTGTTTATATTTCAATCTTTTAACTGAATTTTGCTATTAATTCCTGCGTTGAGAACATGGCTAATAATTGCTTAAAGTTATAAGCGATAAACATAGATGAGGCTTCTGCATCAACATTTTCAGTTCTTTGTGGTAAGAAAAAACTATAGCCTAAAGATCCCTTTACTGTGCCAAAAGGATGTTCAACTATACATCTTCTTTGCTTATATATAATTCTTGTTCCAAGTTTCTTCGTGGACTATTTCTAATATAGCTTCATGTTCCCATCTTTGTAGAGTTCTACCATTTTTTGAAGAAGTACATTTGTCTCTATACTTGCAATCACCACAAGAATTGCATTTGTACTTTCTATATTTCATTACATTTTTAGAAGTATTCTCAAAGGATTCTAACTGTTCTACTACAAAAGTGATAGTTATTAGACTTCGTTGCTTTATGCCAACTTATCTCTCGCAACCTAGCCTTATATGTGTTTTCTGTTCGTCGGACCAGAGATTTGCTTACAGCTTCCTTCAGATTTCACCTCACGATGTACACCCTTGCTGTTTGGCTATACACTTCCCACTATCTGGGCGTGTTCGGGACTTTCACCCATTAGAGAGCGCCCATGGCGCGCAAACATAAAAAAAAGCTACCATTCCCATGGCAGCCTCTAATCTCAAATATCCTTATAATGCCTCCATGCATCTTATAATCTGTCATCCATACAGATTGATTGATAATTATACATTTTATATTATACTTTATCAATCATACACATATTATATCGGCATCTGTTAAGAATTCTTAACCTTTTTTAACAAATGCATCCTTTATTCTCTACACCCCTAACTTTTCAACAACAACCCTGCATCTTTTTTTGTAAAATGCTATTCCATAAGCCCATATATCATTTCGTCCTTCATTCCTCAGATATTCGTCATATCTTCTGTCGCGAATCTGCGTCATTGCCTTTTCACATGCTGAGGTCAGCTCATTCAGTGTTCTTGTACACTTAAGCTCAATGATTATGCCGGCATCCGGGTTCTCGTTCTCGATAATTATATCCGCAAAGCCATTGCCGCTTTCCCTGTTGGATATAACTCCCCAATCTGGATTTCCAACCAACATTCCCGATAGAAACGCATGATAGAAATTCTCCTTTTGTGTCTCGGAGCCTTTTGTGTCGAAAACACTGATTGTACTGCTAAGTGTCTTTGTCAATTGCTCCTCAATTTTCGGAGCATTCCCATCCGAAAAGGCTTTCCAGAATGAGTTGAGTTCATCTCTGTTCCTCATAACTGTGTTGTTGAACATTTCTTTTATCTGGAACTTAAATACCTCTCTTATTTCTTCATTCGGAATCTTTAATTTATATATGCCATTTTCCTGCCTATCAGCCTGTGTGAGATAGCCTGTTGTAAACAATACACTCCAAAGATTGTCTATATTATTATCTATCTCATCGTAGGTGAGCTCAAGGCGAACCGCCTTTTCAATAACATTTCCCATCAAGAGCTCCTCAATCTCATTTCTTGTGGTCTGGTCTGCCTTGTCTATAAAACGTCCGACAAGCTCATTTCCGCTGGTATTTATCCAATATGGCTGTGGAGTGGCATTGGGTTCGCCGCACAGTCTGTCGACATGGTTTATCACATCCCAAGGGCAGTAGATATCCGCATCGCCGAAGCGGTATCCGTCATACCAGCTTTTCATCTCCTGCAGATGTGATTCCACATTGTAAGCTCTGAGCATATCCATGACCTCATCCTCGGTGAATCCGAACTGTTCATCGAAACGCACGTCTGTTATAGAAAGAACTTTAAAATTATTAAGTCCGGTAAATATGCTCTCCTTCGAAACGCGGAGACATCCGGTCAATACGGCAAATTGGAGAAATTCATTTGACTTTAATACCTGCCCGAAAAAACTTCGAATAAGCGCAGCCATCTCCTTATAATAGCCATGCTGAAACGCCTTATCCAGCGGCACATCATATTCATCTATCAGCACAATTGTCTGCTTCCCATAATGCTTACACAGAAGCTGCGATATTGTGCGCAGTGATGACGTAAGCACCTCCTCATCCATTGAGAATTTTCCACCCTGTAATTCAATTATCGCACGGTACCTTTCTTTTTCATTTTCAGTGAGCTTATCGCTGCTTAGAAGGAAGGTGAAGCGTTCCGCCTCCACCCCCACAAGCTCCTTTAAGCGGTACACTGCATTTTCGTACGAAATACCATCCACATTCTTGAGTGTGAGAAATACTACCGGATACCTGCCCATATACTCTTCACACAGCTCTGTATTATGCGATATATATAAACCATCAAAAAGTGTCTTATCCGTCCCTATCTGAAAAAAATAGCGCAGCATGCTCATATTAAGAGTCTTTCCAAATCGACGTGGTCTTGTAAAAAGGTTAACCTTTCCCCACTGATTTAGCAACTGTTCGATGAGCTTCGTCTTATCGATATAATAAAATCCATCCCTTTGAATCTCAGCAAAATCCTCTATCCCCACAGGTAATTTAAGCTTGTTAATCATTCATTCACCCCATAACCTATTATCTGATATCAACATTCTCTATCATGGCAGGCTTCCCAGCCCTGCCAAATCTCTGCACTATCTTATCGGCATCCCCGTAATATGCATCACATATCTGCACCATATCCGGCAGTGCAGTAACCGTATCATATATTCCCCATCCGGCTTTATTGTACTCCTCTATAATCGCCGAGTAATCTTTCAGAGCTTCCGGATATTCTTTCTCCATAGTCGGTTCAATTAACGGGTTATGTCTCCACATAAACACAACATCATTGGCATTCGTTCTGAAAATATCAAGCACATTT
The DNA here is from genome assembly GCA_958446835.1 of uncultured Eubacterium sp. Classification (GTDB taxonomy): domain Bacteria; phylum Bacillota; class Clostridia; order Lachnospirales; family Lachnospiraceae; genus CAG-882. Next base: position 136,739 of record CAUCXT010000002.1, on the reverse strand, counting down.
TTTATCTTGTCAATAAGCTTATCATTATATTCAAGCATGGCGCTCACGCTGTTATTATACATAACAATTTTCTTTCTGCTGCCATCCTCCCTATATATCAGCTTCTTCCATTCCTCCGGCAATGCCCATATCAGATGTTCGCTTATAGCCTGCCTTGTCTCACTGGTATTCGGCACTCCTCTTCCGTCAAGTTTTTTCTCCCATATATCTCTTGTATTCTCACCTGCGAAATTGGCCAGCTCATCGACAAGTATCTGTTTCATAGTTTCCGACTGGACTATAACTCTGTCCGCGCACATAATAGCCGGATTGCAGAAATACTGTGATACATTAAGACGCGCTTTCTCATTTTCCCTTCTAAGCTCATCCACAACGAACGGCTGGACGAACACAAGGTTGTCGGTAAACTTTCTCATATTCAGTGAGTACGCAAAAGGATGCACACTGAACACCGCATTGTACTCATCATAAGGGCATTGTAGATATATCGTGTCCGGGTGTCTTAACGCGAAATCATAATCATTGTATCCAGTCACTTTTACTTCCTGTGGAAATTCCATCCCCTCATAACATTCCTTTACTATGGTGCCATCCCCTGCCTTATAGTAATACGGCACCGGTATCACATACACATCACAGTCCGCTTCTCTCCTACATTCGCGCCACAGTCCATCCAGACTGTCCCACATTGCAGCCTTGTATGTGACGAACACGACCTCTCTGCGCTGTAGAATATTCTTATCTATGCTGTCAAGCACACTCTGAAGTGCTTTGGTTAAGTGTACTCCATATCCTGCTATGTCTCCCTCCGTGCCGCAAACGTCCTCACCAATCATGGTATAGATGGTGTACAGCCCCTCACAGTATGCCTCAAGCTCCTTCACCGACACATGTCCCTCACCATAATTCTGCTCAATCATATTTCCCATATTGATTGCCGCATTCTGACACTGCATCAGAAAATCTCCTGCAAGCTCCGTTTCTCCACCTATCATCAGCTTAATAATATTGTCCTGCGTTGTCGAAAGCACATTGATAATCTGTATAAGCTGCTGTTTTATACCTGTATAGGCATGGGCACCTTTCTTTTCTGTATATAAATCTTTCTCTGAGAAATAATATCTGTACGGCAGATGCCCCACGGAATCTATCACATGCTTCTCCTGCTTCACATAGAATGGATAATCATGTACTCCCCCAGATTGAACAATACGCATATAATCGCCGTATTCGGTTTTTAACACCGCATCATACATCGCAGGTGCCTGAATATATGTGTTCTCAAACGGAAGCTCCACCGTATCCTTAAACCATTCAAGCTTATAGCGGTGATTGTCCTTCTGCACCCAGTATATCATAAGCGCCACTTCATCTGCCTCATCCGCCGTGTATATCGATGACAGCTTGTCAAGAAGGTTCATATATTGCAGTCTTATCGGTTTACTCATGTCAAACCTTACATTGCACAGCTCCTCAACCTTCCTTACAGCCTCCTGTGCTATCGGCATTTCTATATTGTTATCATCAATACCATCCATAAGTGATATAACTATTTTCAAGAGATTTTTTCTGACCTGTTCAGCCTCCTCATCGGCGGCAATATAGTCCAGCGGAAATACATCAATGCCCGCAGAGTACATAAAATAATGGTATTTCTCCGACTCGTTCTTCTCAAAATGTACTCTGTCCGAATTGGCTATTCGCGTGAGCATGTTCTCGAAATCCTCCGTGTCGGCCGCATTCAACACACGATATCCCTCCGGAAGCTCTTTCTTTGCAATCTCAACAAATCTGTCATAGTCCTCTCGCAGCATACATATATCAAGGTCATCATCCCAAGGCACAAATCCGCCATGTCTGACTGCACCTATAAGTGTTCCGCAGTCTGCAAACCACTTTATACCATGCCTCTTGCAGATTATCGCTACATCGTTTAATACTTCAAGCTGTGCCGCCCACGCTCTCTTCATAAGTGCCGGCACAAAAAATCCATCCCTGACCTCATCATCAAAATAATTATCCTGAAACTGCATATCTATCCTCATTTCTTAAGTTCATACTTATAATCTTGAGCTATATATTTCTACATGATATAATACCATCATCATATACAATAAATCAATAAAGGATACCCCTCATTATGAAATTACTTTTTTACAGATACGGCAGTATATGCGAACCTGACATAATAGAAGCGATGGAAAGCCTTGGTCACGAAGTAGCCTGCATATCCGATGAGGTCTATAACAAGACAATCACACCTCAACAGACAATCCGGCTTTTGCAGGAAGCATTAAACAACAACATATACGATGCGGTGTTTTCAATCAACTTTTATCCTGTTATAGCCGAGGTATGTGACATTTACCATATACGTTATATATGCCAGAGCGTTGATTCCCCTGTACTGGAATTATTTTCCCATTCTATAGCAAAGGAATGGAACAGAATATTTTTATTTGACAACGAACAGTTCCGTGAGCTGTCCGCGTATAACCCTGAGCACATATTCTATCTTCCGCTTGCCACCAATATCAACCGCTGGGATAAGCTTCTGTCCGGTGCCTCCATGAAGAATTCCGGACGCTACGCCCATGATATTGCCTTCGTAGGCTCACTCTACACTGAAAAATCACCGTATGATAAGGTGCATAATCTTTCTCCGTATATCTCAGGCTATCTCAATGGTCTTATGACAGCACAGCTTCAGGTATACGGAAGCTATTTTCTTGAGGAGCTTCTGCCGGAGGATATAATCGCAGAATATAAAAAGCATTACCCGGACTTCTACACCCCCGGGGAAGCAAGCTTTCTCACAGACCGCAAGATTCTGGCTCAATTCTATATAGGAAACAAGATAAGCTCCATGGAGCGCACCAAATGCATGAAGGTTCTGTCCTCGCGCCATGATGTAGACATATATACCGGCAGCGACACAAGTAATTTCCCAAAGCTTAAAAATCATGGTTTTGCCCGGACGCACAGCGAAATGCCACTCATATTCAACCGCAGCAAAATAAATCTCAACATTACCTCCAAGGCGATACGCTCCGCTATTCCGCTAAGGATATGGGACATCTTAGGCTGTGGCGGCTTCTGTCTTACCAACTACCAGAGTGAGCTTGCCGACTACTTCGTTCCCGGTGAACACCTCGACTACTATGACAGCATGGAAGGTCTCATGGAAAAGACTGAATATTATCTCTCACATGACAAGGAAAGACGCGACATTGCCGAAAACGGCAGGGAGCTCATCCGCTCCGGACATACATGGACAGACCGCATTGAGCTTATGTTGGAAGCGGCATTCTCTATCTGATATTTCCAATATCAACAGCTTAAAAATACAGGGAGTACAATCTCATCATCGATTGCACTCCCTATCAATTCAGTTCATTATTTCGATATTCTCCAACATGACCGGCTTTCCTTCAAGCTGGCATATTCTTGACAGATAACATCCATCCCCATAGAATGCATCCGCAGCCGCCTGCGCTATCTTTCCATCAGATATATCGCATGCCCCCACCTCATCTGCTCTTTCCATTATCTGTCTGAGTTTTTCCGCATATTCAGTGCCGCCGGCATCTATGAGATGTTCTGCCCCTTCATTAATATTCCATATCACAAATATGTCATTTCTGTTATCCCTAAATATTTCAAGGGCATTAAGTATTTTGTTGTAAACCTCTGCTTTATATTCAACAAATATACCTGCCTCATTGTGATACAGCACTATTTTCTTTCGGCTTCCATCTTCACGGAATATCTCTTTCTTCCACGAAACAGGCAGCTTTTCTATGGCATTTCTCTTTCTGTCCTCCACATTTTCACTGTCCTCAAGCTGTGTTCCGTCACTGAGAAGCTTTTCCTCCCAGATTTTTCTGCTGTCATCGCCTGCCCATTCCACCAGCTTCTCAATGTAGCGTTCACGCATTGCCCCTGATTGTACAAGCACTGTATTCGCGCGCACCACGCCCGGAACCGTCACATACTCCGACATGTTGTGGTATTCACAGTAATTGTTCTGTGTAAATTCATCCAGTGCAAATGAAGGAACATACACCATGCTCTCACAATTTTCTATGATATTATCCGTATAATAGGACGAATGAATACTAATCCCATGATTCCAGTTATCGTATGGTATCTGGATATATACGCAGTCCGGGTGATGAAGCACAATGTCATACTTATCATACGGAACCAGATGAATATTATCTCCCGAAAACTCGCTCATTTCAAGGAAACGCTCATATTCATTCTGTTCGTCATACAGAGTTCCGTCATATCTCTTATGGTAATACGGAACCACCACAACATATACCTGTCCTCCTGTACTACGCACGTGCTCATACTCATGTCTCATATATCGCCACCTGGAAGCCTCAGAGACAATAAATGCGGTCTCCCTTACATCCAGAATATCCCTGCGAATGCTTTCATACAACTTCTCTATCGTCTCTTCAAGTACACTTTTTTCTATGCTTCCCTGAGAATACAGGTATAACTGCTCGCAGTAGTCCTCCAGATATGCCACCGTCGGATGTCCTTCCCCGTATATCTGTTCTATCATCGTTCCAAAGTCTATCGCGAGTGCCTGAGCTGTCTGTGCGTCATCATAGGTCTTAAGCTCACTGTACGCTTCAAGTGCCAACTGCCTGAATGATTCTGTTGCATTTTCCCCTGTATTTACTCCAATTGAGTATTCATGTTCAGTCTCTGTGTATTGATAAGCCGGAAGCCTTACCTCCAACAGCTTGTCAAGCTGCTCCTGCTGACTCTCAAAGAATGGATACCCATGGCCACTGCTGTTCTTGTGTATCGTCATGTAATCGCCATATCGTCTTTTCAGCATCGCATCATAGCCTATCGGAACCGGTATTGTTGTATTCTCAAACGGTAGTCTTATGCAGGATTCGTAATATTCCTTCGGATATCGGTACTCCTTTTTCCTTAGACCAAACGGGTAAAGCTGTGTGAGCTCGTCCGCCTCCTTCTCACTAAACCTCGCGAACAGCCGCTCCGCATACATATACATTCTCTGATGTAATGCCGCAATATCCTTCTTATCCTTCTCGGAAACCTCCTTATCATCACGATAAGAGAACCATCTTCTCACAAGTCTCTCATCATACACAAGTCTTTCACCGGCGCTCCGGTTTATCTTAACCAGCCCTTCTATCGCCTCTTTCGCACCCATGCGACGCTCAAAAATGTAATCCGCAAGCGTTATTGTAAAATCGGCAATCGTGTCCCTGTTCTTCTCCTTCTCCTCATCACGCGATACATAGTCCATGAGAAAAATATCGACACCTGCAATATACGGAAATTCGTGATTTCTCTTAAGGTACTCATCATCAAAGCATATATGCCCGGTGTTCATGACTCTGGCTAAAAAGAGCCAGAAGTCATCCTTATTCCTGCAATTATTTATCTTGTAGCCTTCGGGAAGCTCTTTTTGCGCCACCTCAAGAAATCTCTCATAGTCGGCTCTCTTCATTCCGATATCAATATCATCATCCCACGGAATAAATCCATTATGCCTTACTGCTCCTAAAAGTGTTCCCCATTCAGCAAAATACTGTATATTATATTTGGTGCATATCCTGTCTATCTGTGCAAGCACCTCAAGCTCTGCCGCCCATGCCCGTTTAATCATAGAGGGCACATAAAAGCCCTCTCTCACCTCATCCTCAAAATATTTTTCCGAAAAAGTCATAGTTTCTAACCTTCTATTGTTATATTTGGTATTATCTCTCTAAGCCGCGCTTCGTAAGTATAGCTCTCCTCCATTTTTCTGAGTGCTGTCAACGCAATCCGGCTGCGCTCATCATCATGTTTTAGATAATAGTCCGCCTTGTCGACAGCCTCATCAATTGATGTGTAATAATCAAAATGCACTCCCGGCTCAAAGTGTCTGAACATATCCTCCTGATAGTTAGTAAGAAGAAATCCTCCCGCCCCCATAATATCCATTGCCCTGAGCGGTATACCTGTTCTTATGCTTCTGAGTGCTATATTCAGATTTATTTTTGTTCTATTGAATATGACCGGCATCTCGTTACAATAATCCACACAGCCATAATTCACCATATTTTTCTGTCTGAATTCCCCATCCGAATATAATGCCACCTTAAAATGACGCGACATGCCCATAAGAAGTTCGGTTCTGTCAAGAAATGCCATTCTCGGTCCAAGATAATAATCGGCATATATTCTCTCCTCCGATGTGTAGCTGCCTTCTGTAAGCTTGTATGGCATAAATTGTCTTATCTTGTTCTTCACATCATCCGCTATACATTCATCAAGAAAATTATATCCATATATTGCTCTCTGCGCCTCAATCACACCATCAAGAAAACCCATAAGCTCCATATCATTGCTTAACTTACAAAGCCGTTCATAGAAGTTGTTTCTATTATTGTACAGCGAGCCTACAAACTCCACATCCATATCTTTAAAACAGACCTTACTGCCTGTCCTAAGCATTATCTCTGTGCGGTTCTTATATGCCCCATTTATTCTCATCACCCTCGACACATTTACCGCCAAAGGCTCATAATGTACCGTACTTACCCCCTTTTTCGTAAGCTCATCCGCTGTAAAGCTGTCAAAAGTCCCTATGTAGTTGACATTGTTAGCAACCGATTTATCATACAGCTTTGAATACGGACTATCATATATCCAAGCAAAATAGCGGCAGCCCGTCCGCATACATGCCTCCGATATACCTGGGTAATAGTTAAAGGAAACCACAAGCCGGGCACATACCAGTCTTATCTTGCTGCAAAGCATATCCGTAAATTCATCATCTATGCCCGCCTTCGCCTTATCTGACAGTACACATTCACTCACATTATGCCCCAGCTTTACAAGTGCCTCCTTGATATCGTCCGCACCAAAGCTCGCCCACCTGACATACAGTATATTCATATTATCGTTTCTCCGTCTTTACACATAATATTCATTCTTGAATATTTTTCTGTACTTAAAATAACTTCTATAATTAAGCAGGTCATCGTCATGCAGGCACCATGCCCTATCCATATAAGGTACAACTACCTTATAACCTGCTTTTCTAAACTCAAAGCTCTGTGACACATCATAGAAATCCCATCCGTCAAATATGTCCTCCCTCCACGGAATGTCATACTGTGTTGCCATGAGAAGTCCGTCAACTGCCTCCACCTCAGTATAATGTCCCTCCGTTTTCCCTATTACAGACTCATTCATATCATAAATCGAACAGCGGTATATCCGTCCAACTCTGACCCCATACCACATAATAGCATTCTCCGGAAGTCTTATTGCCCCAACCATTCCTACCATGCCCACAGTCTCATCCCCAAACAGCTCAAGTAGTCTGTACAAAAAATCCTTCCGGACCATGAATACATCCTGATGCATATACACCTTGTACTTAGCCTCCGTTGCCGCCATAGCTTCATTGTACCCCTCCGCCATTGAGGCAGCCTCCTTCACGGTTATGCAGTCTATAGTATATCCCTCCGGTACATCAAGTCCTTTAATATAATACAATGCCTCCTCAACATATCTGTCATCGTTGGCACATATAATAAAGCATATCTTTCTGTTATCCATGTAATCTCCCTATAAACCCGCCTATCTTTTCTGCCTCATTGCCACAATACCTTTTTATCAGTTCATTTACGCATGTTGCGGACACATATCCGTTCTCTATATTATAGTTCAGCCATTCCACCGATTCAGTGTCACCGGCAAACTGTATTCTCCACAATCTGAATTTAATTTCTTTTATGTACGCAATAAGCTCTTCAATGTTCTGTTTTCCCGACAATATCGTACATTTCTCACCATGCATTTTCTCCTCATGCAATATGAGTAATGCAATGTATAGGTATGCAATTTCCTTGTCGCCTTCAAATTTTTTTATAAAACCTTGGTCCGAGTACAATTCATTCAGTGCTGCAATTCCTTCTTCGCTCTGACTGCTTATGCACTCATCAACTATTTCAATTATACTCTCTTTGACCAAATCAATATCGTTATATTTCTTCTTCCATACTTCTTCAGCATATAACCCCGCCGCCTCCGAGCCTATATCTATCATGTCTGCCTCTCATTAAATTCTTTATAAAAAACAAGAGCCAGTGGAAAACCACTGACTCCCGTTATGATAGTTACCTTACAACTGATTAGCCAAGGATTGAAAGAACACCCTGTGTTGACTGATTAGCCTGTGCAAGCATAGACTGTCCAGCCTGAGCAAGAATGTTGTTCTTGCTGTAGCTAACCATCTCATCAGCCATATCGACATCACGGATACGTGACTCAGCTGCGGATGTGTTCTCAGATGTAGTATCAAGGTTAGCGATTGTGTGCTCAAGTCTGTTCTGGATAGCACCAAGCTTAGATCTCTGATCAGAAACCTTCTCGATAGCGTCCTGAATCTTCTTCATTGATGCACCAGCTGTTGCGTTAGAGCTTACTGTAAGACCGCTTACTCCAATCTTCTTTGCTGACATTGAACCGATTGATACCTTCATTGTGTGTCCATTAAGAGCACCAATCTGAAGATTTCCCTTGAATGTACCATCAAGTAAGTTCATTGTGTTGAACTGAGTTGTAGACTGAATTCTGTTGATCTCCTCTGTGAGCTGGTCGATCTCAGCCTTGATAGCCTTTCTATCAATTGATGTGTTGGTATCGTTAGCAGCCTGTGTAGCGAGCTCATTCATTCTCTGAAGAATGGAGTGTGTCTCGTTAAGGGCACCTTCTGCTGTCTGGATAAGAGAGATACCATCTGCTGCGTTGTCAGATGCCTTGTTAAGACCTCTGATCTGGCTTCTCATCTTCTCGGAAATAGAAAGACCAGCAGCGTCATCGCCTGCTCTGTTGATTCTGTAACCTGAAGATAACTTCTCTGCTGACTTAGCCTGTGCGCTAGTTGTGATGCCTAACTGTCTGTTAGAGTTCATCGCTGTAAGATTGTGCTGTACTACCATGATATATTCCTCCTTGAATATCTATCGGCATCCATGCCGATGTGATTTGTTGTAGAGGCTCTGCCTCCAAGTTGGTAAGTATTTCTTACCTTCTGTATATTATATCGGTTCAAAGTCTTTTAACTTTATACCTGAATAATATCTTTTTTTAAATTTTTTATTTTTCAAAGTGTTTAAGGCTCCGGCTCAACTTCTATTTCTTCTTGTCCATGAATACCGGTTCACTTGTAACCTTATTCATGGTCTTATAATAATTCGCTGCATACTGCTGGTTCTTCTTCACACTGCTGATTTCCTTGCGTCGTGATGCGAATCTTGCTGTGACTCTGTCCTTGTTGCGCTGTTCCTCCGCCATGAGATGACTGCTCTTCTCCATAACCTGAGTTATCTTGCCCTGAAGTCTCTTTATCTCAGCTGCATATATCTCTCTATTCCCATCAAGCTCTGCCTTAACATTATTGTACACAAGCTGAAATCCCTCGTCCATTGCATTAAGCTTTTCAACCAGCTCTGCCTTCTGTTCTACAATATGGTTGAATGCTTCCTCATCAAAAGCGGCTGCGCTGAGTATTTTCTCCTGCTCCGTGTTAAGCATTTCTATAGAATCAAGAAGCTCTATCTTCTTGTCAAGACTGCTCTCTAATATCGTCAAATAGCTCTCTGTCATGCTCATAGTCATCCTCATTTCCATACTCTGCACATGCAGATATTATTTTACTTAGAATGGTCGGTTCTCGATAAACGCATTACTTCCTTCCAGGTATCTCTCATAGTTCTGAGGTGTCCAAGAACCTCCTTCATTATCTCCTTATCCTTCTTGACATTCGCCTCAAGAAGTCTTTGCTGAAGATACTTATATACTTCATCAAAATCCTTTGCAACCGGATACCTATGGTCTAACGTAGCCTGAAATTCTTCTATAATCCGCTCTACCTTACGGATGCTGTTATGTGCTTTCTCTATCTCGCCCTTCTCTATCGCAACAATCGCAATATTGGCATACTTGATAGCCCCCTCATATAACATAAGCGTAAGCTCAGCCGGTGATGCTGTGAGTATCTTACTTCTCTCGTACTGCTGATAGCCTGCAGGTGTGTTCATGCAACTGCCTCCTCTACTTGCAAAGCACAGCCCACTATTATCATAATAATGAGCTGTGCATATTTATAGTACTATTTTATCAAATTATTACTCCATTGTAAAGGTACAACCTTTATCATGAACCAAGTAAATTGGAGAGTGATGAGGTGGATGACTGCAGCTTAGACAGTGCCGATTCCATCGCTGAGAACTTCTTATAGTAGAACTCCTCATAGTACTCCAGCTTTTCCTGCCACTTGTCAACCTTATCCTTGTACTCACTGTACTCACTTGACATCTGCTTGTCATTATAAATCGTATATACACTGCTGACACTCGACGATGCCATTCTCTTAGTGAGGTCATCATACACACTCGTGGACAGCTTCTGGAAGAATGCCGCAACCGTCTCAGGATCCTCATTTATCGCCGCCATGAGCTTGTCTGTATTTCCGGATGTTGTGGAATCGTCCTTATCTCCGTCAATATGGAGGCAGCCCTTCTCATCAGTACTTGAAGTAAAGTAGCTTCCCGTAGCAATTCCGAATGACGCAAGTGAATATGTCTTTCCATTAATTTCAAAGCTTGCATTCATCTTGGACTTCATCGCCGATGAAGTATTTCCAAGGGTGCTGTCCCTTCTGAGAAGAGAATCCTTAATCTTGGTCTCCCACTTCTCTATCTCCTTATCGGACATATTCTCCTTCTCATCATCGGTAAGAGGCTCATAATCTCCTGCTGAAGCTGCATTATAAGCCGTATCCATCTCCTTGATGAGTTCATTATACTTGCCGATAAACTCCTTAATCTTGTCATACATAGCCTGAGTATCATTGGAGGTCGTAATGCTTACCTCCTCATCAGCTCCGGTTACCTGCATTGCCGTGATTGAAAGTCCATTGATAGAGAATGTACCTGTGCTGCTGGTGAATGTGGCACCGTTAAGAACTATCTCTGCGTCCTGACCGCTGATTCTGGCAGCATCCCCATCATAGGATGAGACCGAATTAGCTGCTACGGCTGACTTAGCTTTATTGTAAGCGTCAATCTTGGTCTGGTCATTTACCTCATTATCCCTGATATTCTCATATTCTGACTCCGGCACTGCGGCAAGGACAGCACTTGCGCTCTTATAGCTGCTATCATTCTTTTTAGTATACGCAACCGCATTCTGGTATGTATCATACTCTTCCTTGGCTGCAATTATCTCCTTGTAGTTGGCATATGTATCTCCATTGTTATTGCCGTCATCATCAGTATCTGCCTTGCTTATCTCGCCTGCGTCCACCTTTGCAACGAACTCCTTCATAGCAGCAATCTCTTTGTCCGTATACATTACCTTTGCTTCTATGCCATCGTCATCTGTTACGGTATCCTTGGTAAGAAGTGACATCACTTTATCAAGCTTCGTCTCACTGTTCTCATCATCCGGGTCAAGCTTTGTGTTATAATCCTCAACAATCTTCGATTGCTCCAAATACGCATCCACAATCTTCTGGCTTGATTCATATTGCTTTACAAAGGCAGCATTCTTTTCATAAGCTTTAACTGTATCCTCATAATCTGCAAGCTCAGTGCTTGTATAGCTCTTACTATTGACAACCGCATTTGCAACGCGTTTCCGTTCATCATCAGCATCTATAGTATCATCTGACAGAATTGCCTCATACTTCTTCATCTCCGCTGTAGGTTCGCCATCCGTGTCCTTGGTAGCAAAAAGTCCAAGTGACTGAATAGCATTAAGTCCGCCAAAGTTATTCGCAGTGAGTGTGAACTCACCGTCTGCGCCTGACGTCTTTGCATTGACGAAGAATCTCTGGTTGGTCTCATCGAAGCTTGCATTGACGCCTGCATCCTTAAGCTTAGCCACAAGCTGATTCACCGTCATCTTGTCTGTTATCTCTATTTCCTTATTGTTGACAGCTATCTTGCTTCCTGTCTCAATACCCATATCGGAAAGTGCAGTGCTGCCTGTCACCTTCTTATTGCCTGTATCGTTCTTATCGTCCGACAGCTTCACTATGCCGCCCGTCATATACGCTGAGGAGGCAAGCTTATTGACCTTCATCTTCTGTGTACCGTTGACAGCGGAGGATGAGGCCTTAACTGTTGCCACATTGCTGTTAGATATAGAGCTTGTCTTAAGGCTGTAAGCTGTAGACATTCTCATATTCGAAAGGCTCGATGTGTAGAAGCCATATATCTTGCTGTTCATGGTCTTCCATGCATCCATCTTCCATTCCTGCTTTGTCTGCGCTTTCTCATACTTCTCTTTCTTGGTTGAATATGCTGATACAAGCTCCTGTACAATGGAGTCTGTATCAAGTCCTGATATAAGTCCGCTGACTCTTATTGCCATACTTTACTCCTTTCCATCATGTTACGATGGTTAGCGTTTCTCGTCCACAAGGATTCCGGCAAGCTCCCATGCCTTAGCGATAAGGTCAAGAGTCTTCTCCGGCGGAATCTCCTTAATTGTCTCCTTGGTATCCTTGTCAACTATCTTAATTGTTACTCTGTTGGTCTCATCGTGATAACCGAACTCTGCAACCGTATTGTTGTTGAGCTTGCTGTTAATCTCTGATATACGCTGCTTGAGAGCCTTCTCATTGAGCTGAATATCCTGCTCAACCTTCTTGCTGTTGTCATCTGCAACAGCGCTAGCGCTATCCTTGCTCTGCTGACTGCCCTTATTAGCTGTCTGCACCTTAACCGTATCCGGCTGCCTGTTATTATTCTGTACGCTGACCTCCTTGGTCTCGGTAACAGTAGTATTCTGCTTCGCCATATTTACCGAAGCACTGATTGCAGCACTTGATGCTGCCCCTTTAATTCCTTCAATCGCCATTTCAAGACACCTCCGTGTGTTCATTCAAATTATATTGACGCTGTTTCTTGTTGTATGTGTGTATCCTTATATTTCTTCATACTCTCTATTGTATTTCGGCAGACCTATATAAAAAGTTTAGTCCTATATGACTATCCTAAAAGGTTCCTTAGAGCCTCCGCTCCGTCAGAAACACTTGCCGCCTTGTTCGCGTCCTTGATCTGTACATATACCTCCTTGCGGTACACCGGAACAGACTTCGGCGCTGTGATACCTATCTTGACCTGGTCTCCCTTGATTTCAAGCACAGTTACCTCTATATCGTTGTTGATTACAATGGACTCATTCTTCTTTCTCGATAAAGCAAGCATTAGTTCTCCTCCTTCATCTTCTTAATATAATCATACACATTGTAACGAACCTCATAATCATCGTTGTTCACGATAAGCTGGCATGCTTTCTTCGTATTCATATTGATGACAATCGGTGCCTTCAAGTTAGCTGTCATCTTGGTAAGATCGGACGGAACCGTCACAACAGACAGCAGGAAATAATCTCCCTCCGACTCCACCTCTCCCAGCTGGGCAAGCCATTCATCGTCCACAACCGGATTATACTCTGCCACAACCTTCATAGGGTCGATGACAGTGAATGCAAGCTGTGGCTCATCAAGGCACTGCAGCCACATAATTCTGCCCTTTTTCTCAGAATTATATATCAATGTATATCTTGTATACTCTTCAAAACCCATCAAGCCCTGAGTAAATGTGATTATCCTGTCCTCAGCGACCTCTATATCCCCAAATAATCTTGTATTAACCTTCATGTACTCTCTCCTTCTCCTTATATCAGATACAGAAGCTCCGCTCCCGATTTGATGTTAAACCATCCGCATACATAAGAATGTGCATACTAAATACTGTAATTATCGTATGCACATCCCCGCACGCCTGTCTTAGCATATTATTCTTTACAGATAATCAAGTAATGACTGTCTCACTGTCTTAGAAGCTGTCGCGATTGCTGCATTGTACACTGTCTCCGCCGCAGCAAAGTCAACTGCGATATCCTCTAACTCCACATCCTCATTCTTGGACTTGAGCTCCTTGAAGGTAGTCTGCTGCTGTGTAAGTCTGGTCTTAGTGAGTGTAAGTCTTACTTCACGGCTTCCCACATCGGACAATTCAGTGTTTACTGTCGACTGATAGCCCTTCATCTGTGTGATTCCCTTGGCAAAGAGCGCTTCCATATTGTTCTTGGCATAATCAAGCTCCTTATTTGCCGCCTCTATCATAGACTCAATCTCATCTGTCTGTCCCGCATACATGTCTGAACTCTTCATATCCTTTAATCTGGAAATCTTTTCCTCAATATTCATAACAGATGAAAGACTGTTTACAAGGTCATCTAAGTCTCTTCCTATATTGTAGCTGAGCACATCCGTAGCGCGTGAGTTGACCTTAAGGTTCTGGCTGAAGTTGATCGTGTACTCTATATCCTGACTGTCATCACCGCTCTTGCTTGACATAGAATATACCTGTCCGTTGGTCAAATCCTCACAATCAAAATAATGCTCAGGTCTTATATCTCCCTTTGCAAATGAATCCTTGCGATAGGATATATCTATCTGTGAATTGCCAAGTGCCTGCTGCGAAGCTTTAGAAAATACCAGCTCGCCCTTATCGTACACATAATATGCTGTATTGTCGGCAAGGTTTCCGGCAGTTATAATAGCTTCAAACTCCGATGTGCTCACAGCCCGTATTGTACCGGCGTAGGCCTGTCCGTCAACTGTGATCTGAGGAAGTGATGCCGCATCAGCCGCATCGTAGGCACAGTCATCATAGGCAAGCCTTATTCTGTACACCTCCTGTGTCTCAGGTGTATCTGAGGCCTTTATTGAAGCTACGTTGTTGATATCAACACCATTCTTCATATACTTGGTTGTCGTAAAATCAGAGCCCTTGAAGCTCTGTTTAATCCTGTAGGACAGGCCTGCCACCTCGGCATCGTTCTGGAAGGTGAGTGCTCTGTCCGTTCTGTATCCTGTAAAGATATATCTTCCTGAGCTGTCCGCATTTCCCTCTGCATACATCGCATCTCTCAACTGCTGTATACTCTGTATTATCGCGCTTCTGTTGGTTGTCTCATAGGAATCCGTAGAGCCCTGTGTGCAGTACTTAATGATATCCGTATAGATATCGTCCATGTTATTCAGCGATGTCTCTGTAAGTGTAAGCCATGCATCTGCATCAGGAACATTCTTCTTTAAGTACTGTTCAACCTCTGTGAGGCTGGTTCTGAGAGAGAGCGCTCTGATAGCTATGATAGGGTCATCGGACGGCTTGGATATCTTCTTCTGCGATGACATCTGCTGCTCTGTTGTATATAAATTATTCTTCGACTTGTTGACATTACGCATTGTCGTATTAGTCATCATTGTGTTGGTTATACGCATTTTAAACCTCCTATAGTCCGGTCTCTTCTATAAGCTTATTGTATATCTGGTTCATGACTGAGATAACCTTTGAGGAAAGGTCATAGGCGTGCTGGTATTTTACAAGGTCAACGCCCTCCTCATCCTCATCAACTCCCGATATGGATGTGCGCTGTGTCTCTATAGCGCCCTTAACATTATTGTAGTTCGTGCTGAAGCTCGTTGCTCTCTTGGTATCTACCGATATCTCAGATACCATTGAGGAAAGGAAATCCCAGAAGGTTCCACTCTTGATTGTCACCTTGTCCTTAAGTGCATATAAATCGTTTGCCATATCAGGATTCTCGCCGCGTGACACATCGTATGATACAGGGAAATTTGACAGATCACTTATCATATCGGCATTTACACTTATATTTCCTGCCGTCACATAAGAATTGCTGTCATACTTCGATACAAGAAGCTTCTCTGTATTCATCGTTCCGTCCGCTAACTGTCCGTTGGTGATTATATCATTGAATTCCTTAGCAAGCGTTGTCACGAAGCGGTTCAACTGTGACTGATAATATGGAATTCCCTTGTAGGAAGGATTCCTGTAGGAATCAACCACTATCTCAAGTGACTGATTTCCGTTGGCATCCGTCTGCACTCTCTCGTAGGAATCATTACATCCGTCTCTCATATCGAACAGTGCCTTGAGACTGCCTCTTCCGTTCTCCTCATAAGGGTTGTACGGATTGCCGTTGCTCCACTTGATGTCATAAAGACCTTCCACATCACTTGCATTTCTCTTGTTGTCGGTCTCCCTTGCAACGCACTGCAATGTATCATAGGTGTATCCGGTTACGATATTCTGTCCATTGAAGGTAACTGTAAAATCTGTGACACCATTTCCAATCTCACGCTCGCTCACTGTCACATCAGCATAGTATGATAACTGGTCAACGATTAAGTTTCTCGTATCTCTGAGGTCATTGGCAGTACCGCCTGAAGCCTCGATTGTGTTAATCTGCTTGTTGAGTGAGGCTATCTGCTCCGCCATCGTATTGATGGAAGATACAGATGACTTAATCTCCTCATTGATATCGTTCTGAGTGTTCTGCATATTGGTCGATAATGTATTAAAATAATTGCAGACACTTGAAAGATAGCTGAGCATCTGTCCCCTCTTGACTTCACTGCTGGGATCGGACTTAAGTGCATCTATCGTCTTAAAGAGATTATTGTATTCTGTGATAAATCCATCCGTATTGAACTCATCAAGATATGTCTGAACAAGCTCCGAATATGTCTGAAGATTCTCATACTGACCGCACTGCGCATTGTTGTGTCTGTATCTCTCATCGTAGTACTGGCTTCTTGCCTGTGATATATCAACCATGGCAACACCCGTTCCTACTGCTCCATAAGGCTTATACACTCTTATCGCGAAGCTTGCCTCCTGTGTGACAGACTGGCGTGTGTAGCCCTTAGTATTGATATTCGATATATTGTGCGCCGTGGTATTGATTGCCGCATTGCTTGCAAACAGTCCCGACGCACCGATTGTCATTCCGAAAAATGTATTTGGCATATTGTTCCTCCATAAATAAACTACCTTGATTAATTATCTTTCTATATCATCTGTATTACGGTATCCATCATGGTAGTTATCACGTTAATGTATCTTGACGCAGCATTGTATGCCTGCTGATAACGTATCATATTCGTAAGCTCCTCGTCCGATGAAACGCCCATAACCTCTTGTCTTCCATTGTCAAGTCCGCTGCTCAAATCATCCTGATTGGCAACCATGCTCTCATAGACCATGCCCTCACTTCCGACATCATCTACCAGTGCCTCATAGAACTGCTCAAATGTAAGGCTCTCGCTGCCTTCCCTGTAGAACATGCTCTTCTGGGAAAAGAGTGCTGTCAACTCCTTAGCCCTGTCATAGTCCACCTTGCCATCCTGCTGGCTGAGCGGTAAAACCGAGAAATCATAGAGTACATCGGGATTGATTTCAATATTGGCTATAGTGTAGATGGAATCCATACCAAGCTCATTCTCGGTATTGTAGATGTAATATGTCTGTCCATCCGTTCCTGTAACCTCCTTGTATCTGTCGGTGTACTTTCTTGAAAAAAGTTCTGTTCCCGGTGTCCTGTTGGCATCCTTGCCATAGTCTGTCTTATCCATGTCAAGTATCTTGCCCGTATATGTAACCGTGTTACCGTTATCATCAACGTATGTAACTGTAGCATCCTTCATTGGGCTGAGCACATTGTTAATCTGTTCCACGATGTTGTTAACCATCTTGTCAAAATTAGCTATGCTTCTTGCCATAACCGAGTAATCCTTACAGCTCATAAAGCTCTGATAGTCTCTGTATGTTGTATATGCCGCTACTGCCGCATTATAATCTTCATCACTTCCATAGTCTGCCCTGTCCGGCTTCTGTGTCACTACCTGAGCAGGTGCCGTCATATTTGCGTAAGTAGGTGATATTGTTCCTCTCGCTGCTAAAAGTCCTTTTAGTGAACCAATATCCGTATTCTTAGATGTGGACATCGTAAGTTCCATATTGTAAAGCGGAGTATCCTTCATCTCACTCCATACAGGGACATAGAATGAAGTTCCCTCTATAGTGTTGAGTCCAAGGTGTGATACACTGAGCCCATCGCAGAAGAAATTGCCCTCCATCATTACAGTCACAACATGATTGGCATCCTCGCTGTAGTCTATCTTGACGTATCCAGACAGCTCATCAAGAAGAAGGTCTCTCTCATCCCTCAGTGTCATCGCGGTCTCGACACCACTCTCAATGACGGATATCTGGCTGTTGAGATACTGTATTCTCTCTCCTATCTCATTTATCCTGTTCGTTACGCTGGCAATCTCCGTATTAAGGCTATCCTGATAGCTTACAAGTCCCTTGTAAATTGACTGTGAACGGTCTAAGAAACTGATAGCACTCTGTACAAGTGCAGCCCTTGCCGTGTTATCATCAGGTGTCTTGGCAACTTCGTTGATCGCAGCTAAAAGATCCGATATTGAATTCTGGTATGATATTCCGTTGAGTTCGCCAAGCTGTGTCTGTATCTCATCGGTTGCATTCGTAAGCTTATCATAGAATCCGTATCTTCCGTTCTCTCTTCGGTACGCTTCATCCAGAAGTATATCCCTGACATGAGATACCTGCTGTATTGTGACACCGTTTCCTCTCTGAAGAGTAGCAGTTGCAAATCTGTTCAGGACATTGTACTGTGTATCCGAAAAGACAACCTGTTGTCTTACATATCCCTTGGTATTGACATTCGCCATATTATTGGCGGTTGTATTAAGTGCATTAGAGCTGTTGGTCAGACCAGACAGACCAATGTATAAAGCTGACATATTAGCCATAAAATAAATTCTCCATTTCCCGGCAAATTATTGCTTCTTGTCAAATTTCGTATCAGGAAGTGCGTAGTTATTGCTTATATACGCATCCCTTCCATAATTATTCGTTTCAGGTCCATGTCTCATGCTCTGTAAAATATTCATCTCAAACCTGAGCATATCCATAGATTCATCAAGGAGTGCCTTGTTGCGCTCATTGACATCAACCATTCTCTTCATAGTCAAAGAAAGCCTGTCATGAATAGAAGCTAGCGCGTCCCTCTCCTTAGGCTGTGAGCTCAGCAGCTCTATCAGTCTTGTGAGAGTCAAGGTCTTAACATCCTTGTTAAGAACATCTGCAATATCGTTCGATGCTTCTGTTCTCTTTTTTTCCAGCGCTATGATTCTTTCCACCACAAGCTGTTCCTTCTCTACCATCCTTGAAAGCTCATCGACATCGTTCCGGATAATAATACCCGTCTTCTCAAGTCCAAGCTCTAAAAGACTCTCATATTCCTTATTCTCTTTTTCCAAAGTGTCTATCAATATATCTATCAGACTGGCCACTTATCCGGTCACCCCTTCTAAAACGTAATCGTGTTATACTTCTCCATAAGCTTAGCTGCCAGCTTATTCGCAGATACATCATATCTTCCGGCCTCATACTTAGCCTTAACCTCAGCAACTCTGTCCTCCCTGACATCGTCTGCCTGTGCCACTGCTGCCTTCGCCACCTGGTAATCCCTGCCTAACTGTGAAATCTCAAGCTTATCCTCAGATCCCGATGTCTTCGCAGTCTTCTTAGCCTGTGTCTTACCTGCCGCAGCATATACCATACTGACCTGATTATAGGCATCTATTCGCATAATATCCCTCATTTCTATCATGTAATAATCTATGTTCTGTATTATGTATCGGATTACAACAAAAAAAACTTAGAGAAATTTGAAAAAAAAGTCAAAATCCTCTAAGTTAATCAATTTAACTTTTATGAATATCCGCAATGTTCTTCTGCACATGCATGAACCGAATGCAGGGCAAACATTCACGAACAATGTTTCACTTGTCGTTGCCGACAGTCGTCCTACAGGAAACGCATCTTGTTCTCCTTCGCTTCCTTCCTCACAGGTGGCTCAACCTTCTTAGGCTTCTCATATAAATCTGAAAAATTAGAAGCCATGCTGGACTTACATGCATCACAGAATCTTCCGGAGCGTATCATCTTGCCGCACTTCTCGCATGCTATTCCTACCGGTGAGTCATCGGCAAATGCAAGCCTCTCCTCACGTATCCACTTCTCAATCTGCTTCACACTGACATCTGCCGCTTCAGCAACTTCCTGAATACTGGCTCCTACATTCTCTCTTATGTACTTCTTGGCAACCTGAAACTTATCCTCAAGCTCAGCCTGACAAGCCGGACACAGAAAGCTTCCCCCTTCAATATAACTGAACATTCTTCCGCATGCCCTGCAATTTCTTATCTCCATTAGAAAACGCCTCCATCCTTAAAAATAGTTCTATATTATCCAAATCATACTTATTTACATTTTCGTGCCTGTCGCATTAATCCCGGTATCAAAAACCGCGCCCCACGCATACCGCGGCAAAATATATGTCCGCACTGTGGACAGCTTTAATTACCTGTGAACATTCATCAAGTGTTGCACCGGTGGTATATATGTCATCCACCAACAATATCCTCTTATATTTTACTATATCAGGTGCTGTATGAAAAGCATTTTTTATATTTTTTGACCTCTCCCTGTCATTTAGAGCTTTCTGTGGCAGGGTATTCTTTGTTCTCACAAGCAGAGTCTCATCAACCGGTATATTCATAAGTTCTCCAAGCCTGTATGCCACCAGTGCTGCCTGATTATACCCCCTCTTTCTGTAACGTCCCGCATGAAGTGGGACAGGTATTATGACCTGTGGTTTCCAGCTCGCTATTATATGACCCTTTAGTTTATACAACATCTCTGCATAAAAGAGTGCATACTCCCGCTGTCCGTCATACTTAAATCTGTACATGGACTGCTTGATTTCCTTGGTATATGAAAATGCCGCAACACCTCTTATGAAATAATGCCTCTTCTTAGCACAGTCCTCACATACATCACGCAGCTCATCATCCAACTGCTTCCCACATACCATGCAAAATGGTGAAACTATGTACTTAAGTCGTGACAGGCAGTCATCACATGCCATCCCTCTCGACTCAACAAGCTGTTCACATATCGGACACCTCGGCGGATAAATCGTCTCAAACGCATTCTCTAATCCTCTGTGCAAGTGTCGAATAACGTTTCTGTTCGTTAGCATTGTCAACCATTCCATAGAATACCTCTTCAGTTCCAACGATACATACACACTTTCTCGCTCTTGTCACTGCTGTATAGAGTATATTACGGTTCATAAGCATTCGCGGTCCCGAGAGAAGCGGTATTACCACAGCCGGGTACTCACTTCCCTGTGACTTGTGGACTGTCACTGCATAAGCAAGCTCAAGTTCGTCAAGCTGCTTGAACGGATACTCAACATACCTGTCATCCTCGAACTTAACCGTCACCTTTTCCGTGAAAAAGTTGATATTGTCAATGACGCCCATGTCACCATTAAACACCCCCATGCCATGGTCAACGGGTATGCCATTCTTTCCTCTTGTCTCCCATTCAAGCTGATAATTGTTCTTTATCTGCATTACCTTATCGCCCTCGCGAAACAACGCACCGGCTGTCTCCTTTTCCTGCTTGGAGGAATCTTTTGGATTAAGGTACTCCTGAAGAACCATATTAAGCCTCTCAACCCCAAGAAGTCCTTTTCTTGTAGGGGTTAGCACCTGAATGTCGAATATTTTGGCATCAACATACTTAGGAAGCTTCTGTGCAACAAGCGCTATCATTGCACCTAATACATTGTTCGCATCTTCCCTTTTTATAAATATAAAGTCCTTGCTCGATGGTCCTATCGGGAAACGCTCTCCGTCATTTATCTTATGGGCATTGACTATTATATCGCTCTCCTGCGCCTGTCTGAATATCTTTGTGAGCTTAACAACCGTAAAACATTCCGAATCAATGATATCCCTCAATACATTTCCGGGGCCAACGGACGGAAGCTGATTGACGTCCCCCACAAGAATAAGTCTCGTTCCTGCGGTAACCGCCTTTAAAAGACTGTTCATAAGGAAAATATCGACCATGGACATCTCATCAATTATTATGACATCGGCGTCTATGGGATTCTCCTCATTTCTCATAAAGCTTACATTCTTATCATCCTCCGGTGCGCCTGACAGTTCTAACATTCTATGAATAGTCTGTGCCTCACAGCCTGTAGCCTCCGTCATGCGCTTCGCCGCCCTCCCCGTAGGTGCTGCAAGGCGGATCTCCATGCCCTCACTCTCAAAGTATCTTATGATGGTATTGATAGTTGTTGTTTTTCCTGTTCCCGGTCCTCCGGTCACAATAAGCAATCCTGATGATACCGCCTGCATGACTGCATTCCTCTGCATGTCATCAAGTTCAATCTTTTCTTCCTTTTCAATGCGGTGTATCCTGTCCAGAGTCTTCTTCTCATCAGCTTTAACTCTTACATCCAGTGCTTTCAGGGCATACGCCACCGCCATTTCCATATAATAATAGGATGCACCATATATTATGCGCCGACTTTCTACCTTCGCCTCATCCTGTGGTGTATCCTCAAACGAATTTTCCGAATTATATGGCAGCTCCTTCACAACAATCTTTTTGTCTATCGACAGTTCAACAAGCTGTCTGTCTATATCTTCAATCTGTGCATCAAGCAGGATTCTAAGCTGCTGTATCAGTTCATCAAACGGAAGATATATATGTCCATTGCCTGCTGCCTGAAGGAGCGTGTACATAATTCCGCTCTTTATTCTAAAATCCGAATCGGCAGCTATTCCTGCCTTTCTTGCTATCTCATCGGCAATCTTAAATCCAACACCGGATATATCATCCGCAAGCCTGTACGGATTTTCCCTTAGTATGGTGTAAACACTTGCACCATACTGGTTGTAAATCTTCACCGCAAGGGCCATCGAGATTCCATAGTCCTGCAGAAACATCATCGCATTTCTCATGTCTCTCTTTGCGGTGACGCTGTCCGATATCTCCGCCGCCATCCTTGGGCTGATTCCCTTAATCTCAGAAAGTCTTTCCGGCTCCTGTTCTATAATTCTAAGCGTATCTGCCTTGAACCTGCGCACAATACGTGAAGCTAATGCTGCCCCGATTCCCTTTACCGCTCCTGAAGCAAGGTATCTCTCAACCGACTTCTCATCTTCAGGCGGAATGTCCTCACATGTGTCTACCTTGAGCTGCTGGCCATACACCGCATGTTCCGTGTAATCACCTGTGACCTCGACAAACTCACCCTCCGTGAGATATGGAATCGTACCCACACATGTAAGATCATCGTCATCATCGACGCTAAGCTCAAACACGGTGTAGCCATTGTCCTCATTGCGATATACAATTTTATTAACGTAACCCTTAAAACGCTCCATATGCCTTCTCTTCGGTGTTAATCGTTGCTGTAATTTCTCTTCATCTGCTCATAGAGCATCTGCGCTATTCCGAGCCCCTCACCGCCGTTAGACTCACTTGAAAGGCTCGCATATTCCTGAATAAGTGTATCCTTGAACATGTTGACATAAGATGTCGATGAACTGCTCTCATCACTCTCCGGCACCATCTTCTCCATTGCCTTAAAAACCTGCTCTGTAAAGTATGCTTCGAATTCCTTGCATACTTCCATCATCTCATCATCTGTTGCGGATGAATAGTCTGAGCTCAACTTGTCCTTCATCTTGTCCGCAGACACATTATTCTTCGTATATGTATCATAATAGGAACCTACGCCCGATAATAAATCACTCATAAATACCTCCATTAACGCTTAAGCTGGTTCGCCTGACTGAGCATATCATCTGCTGCCTGAATAGCCTTGGAATTCATCTCATAAGCTCTCTGTGCTGAGATAAGATTAACCATCTCATCGACAACCTGAACATTAGAGCCTTCTATGTAACCCTTTATCACCTTGCTCGCCTTAAGATTCGTATTGGTTGACTCCTCAACGGCAGGGCCGGAAGCATCTGTAACCTTATAAAATGTTCCTGAAGCATTCTCAAGACCTGCTCTGTTGGTAAACTGGTATACACCTATCTTGATTCCTAAATCATCCGTGGTTCCCGTAGTCTTGTTGTCATAGAAAATTCTTCCGTCATCAGAGAAAATAAGGTTCGACGCCTTATAATCTGATGAAAAGATAATAGGAGTTCCTGTGCTGTCAAGTACCGGATATCCCTCGCTTGTGCAGAGCATCATCGTATTATCTGAAGCAAGAGAAACATTGAAATCACCATTTCTGGTATAATATGTCTCTCCATCAACACCTCTCACTGCGAAAAATCCATCACCTTCAAGTGCGAATGCAAAATCATTGGTCGACTCAAGAAGGCTTCCACTATTAAAGCATGTTGCTATTGCACTTGTTCTCACACCAAGTCCTACCTGCGCTCCTACCGGCTTATTCTCGCCGTTGGCTGATGTTGTCTTAGTCTGTATTGTCTGGTAGAGAAGGCTCTTAAACTCTGCCGTTGATGACTTATATCCTGTTGTATTCACATTTGCAAGGTTGTTTGCTATATTATCTACATTCGTCTGCTGTGCAATCATTCCCGATGCCGCAGTCCACAAAGCTCGTACCATAATCTTCCTCCATTTTCAGTAAACCAAATATTCTAAGATTGAAAAACTAATTTGTTAAAGTTTTCCAAGACTGACTGCCTTCTCAAGAGATGAATCCATCGTCTGGACAACCTTCTGGCTGCTCTCGTATGCTCTCGAAACTGTTATCATCTCGACCATCTCCGAAATAACATTGATGTTCGACATTTCAAGATAGCCCTGTCGCACCTTTCCGTCTCCATTCTTCTCAGTTGCTCCATCAACGGCCGTATAGAGATTCTCGCCAAATTTCTGGAGATAATTGTAGTCCTCGAAATCAGAAATCTTAATCTTATCAACTAACTGCTCATCGGCATACACATTTCCAAGTTCATCTACAACAACCTCTGCGCCTGAAGGAATCTGAATACGTCCGTTCTCTCCTAGAAGATAATCTCCGTCCTCTGTCACAAGCATTCCTTCATTGTTAATTGAAAACGAACCGTCCCTTGTATATTTTGTCGATGTGTTCCCCGACTTGGAGGCATACTCAATGTTAAAAAAGCCTGTACCCTCAAGTGCTAAATCAAGTGTATTGCCAGTAACCTTGAATGAACCCTGTGTGTAATCCGTATAAGTCTCACCAATCTTGACTCCGAGTGATTCCTTGCCGATTCTGCGGTTAATGTATCCCTCCGAACCGTCCTTTATCTTCTGAGTATACATACTGTCAAATGCCTGTGATGTAGATCCTTCCTTCTTGTATCCCACCGTGCTGGCATTGGCAAGGTTATTCGTAATAACATCCAGTCTTGCCTGCTGGTTCATCATTCCTGTATACGCTGTGTATAGGCCTCTTACCATAAGTTCCTCCTAAATTATTACTGTTGTATCCCTGTGCACTCCTTTAGTCTCGTGCTCCACCTAAGAACTCTATGAACTTACCTGTTCCGATGGCAACCGCTGTCATAGGATCCTCAGCGGTCATCGTGTTGATTCCTGTCTTAGACTCGATAAGCTCCTCAAGTCCCTGAAGAAGGCTTCCACCTCCTGTGAGAACGATTCCTCTGTCCGCAATATCTGCTGCAAGCTCAGGTGGAGTCTTCTCAAGAACGCTGTGGACTGCATCAACTATCTGTGCTGTAGCATCCTTAAGAGCTTCCTCTGTCTCCTCAGATGTGACTGTAACAGTCTTTGGAAGTCCTGTGAGAAGGTTCCTTCCGCGCACCTCCATCGTGGCAACCTCTGCTCTCGGATATGCGCTTCCTATCTTAATCTTTATATCCTCAGCGGTTCTCTCACCGATAAGAAGACTGTGTTTCTTACGCATATAGCGCACAAGTGCGTCATCGAAATCATCACCTGCAATCTTGATTGATGTGCTTACAACCGTACCACCAAGTGAAATAACAGCTATATCCGTTGTACCGCCACCTATGTCGACAATCATATTTCCGCATGGTCTTGAAATATCAATTCCGGCTCCGATAGCAGCCGCAATAGGTTCTTCAATGATTGCGACCTCTCTTGCTCCTGCGGAGTAAGTAGCATCCTCAACAGCCTTCTTCTCAACTTCTGTGACACCACTAGGTACACATACGCTGATTCTAGGCTTCTTAAGCATCTTTCTTCCAAGTGCCTTCTGAATAAAGTACTTGAGCATCTTCTCTGTAACTGTGTAGTCTGAGATAACACCCTGTCTTAAAGGTCTTACGGCTACAATATTGCCAGGTGTTCTTCCAAGCATCAGTCTGGCTTCCTCACCTATAGCCTTGATTTTATTAGTGTCTCTATCAAATGCAACTACCGATGGCTCCTTGAGAACTACACCCTTTCCGCGGATGTAAACAAGAATGCTGGCAGTTCCTAAATCGATTCCAATATCTGTTGTTATCATAAAATCCTCCATCTGAAAATTATTCCCCGGTGCCATCCGGGCAGCTCTTTCCGGCTCTAAATTCTGCCGCACACAGTCTAGTGTGCGTCTTTACGCACGATTTACCTGTGCATGACATTGTCATTTATAATGGCATATTAATGCGGATGTTCTTTATCCACTAAGTTCCCTTGCAAAACCTTGATTGTATCCGAAACTCTTTCCGGATTAATTTTATATCAAAGTCATTCTATCTTGCTTAAAAGTCCATATATCAACATTATAAACAAAAACTCTGCAATTTAAAAGGGGTAATTCAAAAAAAGCTGAAAAATATATTTTGACCATAACAGGATATGATGATATTATATAGAAGTATTTTACACGATTATATATTAAATATTTATCATCAGATTAATAATATGTCAAGACAGGCTCACTTAAAACAGCCTTTCCGACATCAGTATTCTAAAATAATAAGCGGAGGCTCTTATGTCAAAAAGCAATACTTCAAAAAAAGGTCTGCGTATAATCATTGTAGGCTGCGGCAAGGTTGGAATAACCCTTACTGAACAGCTTGCCAAGGAAGGTCACGATATAACTTTAATAGATAAAAATGCCCAGAAGCTTCAGGCAACCGCCAGCATGTACGATGTAATGGGTGTAGTCGGCAACGGTGCAAGCTACAGTGTACAGGAGGAGGCAGGCATTGCCTCAGCCAACTTAATTATCGCCGTTACGGATTCCGATGAGCTCAATCTCCTGTGCTGCACCATCGCCAAGCGTGTCGGAAACTGTGCCGCCATCGCAAGAGTCCGTACACCGGACTATAGTCAGGAGGCGGGATATCTTCGTGAGAGGCTCGGTCTTGCAATGATTATCAACCCTGAGTTAGAGACCGCTAAGGAGGCGGCAAGAATCCTATACATGCCTACAGCACTTGAAGTCAATTCCTTTGCTCATGGACAGGCTGAACTGGTTAAATTCAAGATTCCTAAATGTAACCGTCTTGACGGAATGACTATCGCAGCTCTAGGCAAGGAAGTGAATGTTCCTTATGTCATCTGTGTTATTGAGCGCGGTGGATATGTACACATACCTACCGGACGCTTCGTTATGCATGCTGATGACACCATATCCTTCGTCGCTTCAAGAAAATCCACGAAGATTTTCCTTGAGCACATAGGCTTTAAGACCAATCAGGTCAAGGATACCATGATTATTGGCGGCGGAAGTGCCGCATACTATCTCGCCGACCAGCTCATCCGCTCAGGAATCTCTGTAAAAATAATAGAAAACAGCCGTGAACGCTGTGAGGAGCTGAGCATATTATTGCCTAAAGCTGTCATTATCAACGGTGACGGAACCGATGAAGAGCTGTTAAAGGAAGAGGGCATCACTGAGGTTGAATCCTTCGTCCCCCTAACCGGTATTGATGAAGAGAACATTATGCTCACACTCCACGCCAAGCAGGTATCGAACGCCAAGGTAATCACCAAAATCAACCGCATTACCTTTAAGAACGTGATAAACAGTCTGGACCTTGGCAGTGTCATATACCCTAAATATATCACTTCCGAAGCGATTATTGCCTACGTCCGCGCCAAAAACGATTCCATGGAATCTAATGATTCAAATTCAGGCGACAACACCTCGGCTTCCGACAGCACGATTGAAACCCTTTACCACATGTTCGACCACCGCGTCGAAGCGATTGAATTTCGCGTCACCAAGAGCTCAGATGTCACAGGCAAGCCTCTCGCGGAGCTTAAACTCAAGGATGAAATACTCATCTCGTTTATAAACCGCAACGGAACCATCATTATTCCAAGTGGTCAGGACTGTATTCTTGAGGGAGACACTGTAATGATAGTCACCACACACACAGGTTTTACTGATATTCAGGATATTCTGCGATAAACCGGAGGTATATGTAACATGAACAAATCAATTATCAGGTATATATTGGGACATGTATTTCTGCTTACCTCCTGTCTCATGCTTCTGCCTGCGTTTGTCGGGCTGATATATCTAGAGCATGAGGCTGTTGCGTATCTCATTGTCGCATTAGCCTGCTTTTTAAGCGGATTTATCATGACCAGAAATAAACCTGAAAACACAACACTATATCTCAAGGAAGGCTGTATAAGCACATCTCTCGCGTGGATTCTGCTCAGTCTTATAGGCTGCCTTCCTTTTTTTGTGACAGGTGAGATTCCATCCTTCACAGATGCGTTGTTTGAGACAATATCGGGCTTTACCACCACCGGAGCCAGCATTCTGTCAAATGTAGAAGGACTTTCGCACTGCTCACTTTTGTGGAGAAGCTTCACACACTGGATTGGCGGCATGGGCGTTCTCGTATTCCTGCTCGCTATCGTTCCGCTAAGCGGCGGCTCGAACATCAACCTTATGCGTGCAGAAAGCCCGGGGCCTTCTGTAGGCAAGCTTGTTCCAAAGATGAAATACACGGCAAGAATACTTTACATTATTTATTTCGGACTTACGCTTATTCAGTTTATCCTGCTCATCATAGGCAGAATGCCTGTATTTGATGCCGTATGTACCGCATTCGGTACCGCCGGAACAGGAGGCTTTGGAATCAAAAATGACAGCATTGCAGGCTACTCCCCATATATCCAGTGGGTTACAACCGTATTCATGCTGTTGTTCGGTGTCAATTTCAATGCCTACTATTTTATTTTATTCGGTAATGCAAAAAAAGCCTTCAAAATGGAGGAAGTACGCTGGTACTTTATCGCTGTCATCGTTTCTGCTGCGATAATAACCATTGAACTGTGCCGTGCCGCAACACCATTTGCCACAGCACTTCGCGATTCCTCTTTCCAGGTCGCCTCAATTATAACAACAACCGGATTTTCAACTACGGACTTCAACCTATGGTCCGGAACATGCAAGACAATTCTTGTCATGCTCATGTTCGTCGGAGCCTGTGCCGGCAGCACCGGCGGTGGCATGAAGGTATCACGATTCGTAATACTTTTTAAAACCGTCTTTAAAGAGCTGGACTCCTACATCCACCCGAAGCGTATTCAGAAGCTCGCACTTGACGGCAAACCGATTGACCATGATGTTGTGCGTTCAATCAACGTATACTTTATAACTTTTGCTGTAATATTTGTCATCTCTCTTTTTCTGGTCTCATTTGAGGGAAATGATCTGGTGACCAATTTCACGGCGGTTGCCGCAACAATCAACAACATCGGACCGGGGCTTGAACTTGCCGGACCAACCCAGAACTTCGGCCACTTCAGCACCTTTACCAAATATGTGCTGATGTTCGACATGCTCGCCGGGCGTCTTGAGCTGTTCCCACTGCTCATCCTCTTCCACCCGGCTGTATGGAAGGATCTTCATACTACACATAGGAATTGGAGGAGGAGAAGGAAATAAAAAACTGCCGCTAAGGAAATATATTGGTACTTCCTTGGCGGCAGTTTTTACTTTTAAAGTATTTTTGCAAATACTATGTATGTGCATTATGCAGATGCAAATATTTCTCCCTGGTGGCAAGTCCACCGCGGATGTGCCTCTCGCTCTTGTTTAACTCAAGTATCTCGCGCGCCTGCTTGGCAAGCTCTGAATTGATTGCGGGAAGACGCTCGGCTACGTCTTTGTGTACGGTACTCTTACTTATCCCATACTGCTTGGCAGCCTGGCGCACCGTGCAGTTATTCTCGATAATGTATGAGGCAATCTCCATCGCTCTTTCCTCGATATAACCCTTCAAAAAATACCCCTTAAGAATCTTTTTTACAATGTATGATAAAAACTTAGGGGGTATGACTAGGAATTAAATATAATTACTGGACTATATCGTCTACATAGCAATGCAGCATCCATGCTTTTGAAAATGTTTTCTCAAGGTCACACACTTCGCGGGTGTCCACACAAGTATACAAATCCACCAGACGTTTTGTATATTTGATGTTCATGGCAATAATCATACAGACAATGCACACGACACTGATTACTGCAAATACAACAGAAACTTTAGACAGAAGCCATGAACCAATAAGCCCTACAAAGCTTGAAAAAAATACCAAAGTTTCATACAGAAGTGTTTCCGCACTATTCAACTGATGGATAAACGATAACAACACGCTTGGTTTTTGAGGCTTGCGCTTAACAACAATAGTTCCCTCATTTTTCTTCAGGCAATTATAAAACAGAGTATACACAATATTCTTGTTAATATCCTGCTTCTTGATGTTACACAGCTGCGTGATAACTCGACACGCTATCCAGTATACCTCTTTATATATTCTGTATCTCAAAATTACATGGCAGAATACAACACCTATACAATACATAGCAAAAAAAGCCGTTGCCTTTGCAAGATCACTTACGTCCATGCCTATGACGCTTGGAGCCACCAGTCCTAATATTGTTAAATAAAAGGCTATAATCTGGTCTCGCTTCGACTGCTGCAATCCAAGCTCACTAACTGCTTGTCCATAGGTATTATCCAAGTCCATGCTGCCATCCGGATCATACGAATCTTTCGGTATTCTCTCCTGAATATATATTTTATTATTTTGCGAAGCTTTTTTCTTTTGTCCATTCACCATTTTCCGTTTCCTCCAAAATATAAGTATACTTAGACTCAATATGGTAATTCCGGCAGTTCTTCTTTAACAATCTCACGCAATCTTGCAAGATTATGCTGGGTATTGGCGGCAATCATAGCAACCGGGTGGTCAAGCGGAAGCCTATTTTCAAAAAGAATTTCTATAAAACCTCCCGCCTCCTTAATGATAGGGATAGCTCCGGCTATGTCCCACGGAAACAGCCTGATCTCAAAGTACAGTTCCACACGGCCCGCTGCAAGATAAACTAATTCCGTAGCAGCAGATCCAAGTCGACGCAAATCATCTGATTCTGCATAGACCCGTTTAATGATGTTAAAACACGGCTCTGCATAGTCTTTATTATACAAACTCATGGCCGAGCACAGGTGAGAATGTCGAAAATCCCTGTCTGAGACATGTATACGTCTTCCGTTTAAAAAGGCTCCATGGCCTATCTCAGCCCAATACATTTCATCGCGGTACGGCTGATAAACCACTCCCATGTATGGTTCACCGTTCTTTACAAGTCCCACACTGATTGAACTGATACCAATATCCCTTATAAAATTGGATGTTCCATCAATCGGATCCACAATCCAGACATATTCTCCCGAAGCATCGGCAGAATCACTTTCCTCACCTACAAAATAACTTCCGGGAATCAATGATAACAGTTTATCCTGCAAGTATCTCTGTACATTCACATCTGCCGAAGTTACATAGTTAGAATCATTGCCCTTTTGCTCAATGTCTATATTCTCTTTTGACATTAGTTTTGAGGCTTCACGAACAATTTCTACAATTTTTTCAATCATCTTGATACCTGTTCCTTCCAAACTACTAATTTTCTATAATTATAGCAGAAATGTCGTTCATTTTCTACTATCAACTAATAATCTTGAATAAGCTATTAATGCTATTTGACATACTATAATAAAAAAATTATACTATATTAATAAGGCATTTAATTGCGAATCTTAATGTACTGCAACCGAACGTTGTACAGACTTGCTTTGTTCAATTACATAACTAATAGGGTTTTGGGAGGTGAATTACAATGGGAATATATTTTAATCCAAGTAATGCAAGTTTCAGACAGGCAAGAAACAGTATGGTTTATGTTGATAAGACAAATTTATTGAACTTTCTTAACCGCAGATTATTCACTGATGACAAATGTATTGCTCTAAGCCACGCCAGACGCTTCGGCAAGTCGCATGCTGCCGGAATGATTGACGCCTATTATAGCCTCGGTTGTGATTCGACAAAGCTTTTTGATGATACGAAAATTGCTTCCAGTGCAGATTACAGGAAGCACATGAACAAGTATAATGTTATACATCTTGATATCTCTTCATTTTGGGATGACTTTAAAGATAACATTATCGAAAAAATTCAGGAATATATACTTGATGAATTTAAAAAAGAATTTGGAGATAAAATTGATTTTACCAAAAAATTTAATGTAGTTCTTATGTCCATTTATGAAATAACGAATATTCCTTTCGTAATTATTATCGATGAATGGGATTGTATAATCAGAAACAGCCATGACGAAAACCTGATTCACAAATATTTGCAATTTCTTCACTCGCTTTTCAAATCAGAGGAATCCAAATCTTTTCTGGCATTGGCATACATTACCGGTATTCTGCCAATCAAAAAGATAAAAGATGAATCGGCGCTCAACAATTTCAGAGAGTACACAATGCTCAGTTCAAAGCCAATCACACAGTATTACGGCTTCACGGAGGATGAGGTAAAGGCTCTGTGCAAACAATACAATATGGATTTTGAAATCACAAAAGCATGGTACAACGGCTATCTGATAGACGGAATGCACATGTATAATCCTAATTCCGTATCAATGGCAATGGACAGACAGGATTTTGATTCATATTGGAAAAACACATCTTCCTTTACGTCAATCAATACATTCATCACAATGAATTATGAGGGCTTAAAGGATGATATCGTAAAAATGTTAGCGGGTGGTAAGGTATATGTAAATACTGATACCTTTCAAAATGATTTTTCTACGGTTTCATCCAAGGATGATGCCCTCACAGCCCTGATTCACCTGGGATATCTTGGATATGACAGGGAAGAAGGAAGCACTTATATACCTAATTACGAAGTCAAAAAGGCATATCAGGCTGCACTTTGTACCGGCAGTTGGAGTGAAGTGGCAAAATCCGTAGGAAAATGCGATGAACTGCTCAGAGCCACCATAAACGGTGACAATAAGAGAGTCGCCGAACTCATCGAACTCGCACACGATGCCTACACCTCCGTGTTAAAATATAATGACGAAAATTCTCTGAGCTGTGTTCTTACGATGGCATATTTTACCGCGCCGGCATACTACAATATTATCCGTGAAATGCCTGCCGGAAAGGGATTTGCTGATTTCGCTTTTATTCCAAGAGTTAATGCCGGGCATAGACCTGCCATGATTGTGGAACTAAAGTACAACCAGTCTGCCGACACTGCCATACGACAGATAAAGTCTAACCTCTACCACGGTGCTCTTGCAGACTACAGCGACAGGATTCTGCTTGTTGGAATTAACTATGATTCTGAGGGAAAAGACAAAAAACACCATAGCTGTATAATAGAAGAATATGTAAAACCATAAATTTAAAAAGCCTTGAGAGCTTAATAACTGATATATCCACCTCCTGCCGGTCTGCCGGCGAAAAAAGTAATACTTATCATTTATTCATGCTCTCAAGGCTTTTCTTTGCGCCACGCAGGCGCACCAATACTTTATTAAAAAAATATCTTTATTACCGAAATATCTATATCACCTACATATTACCATGCAAATAACAGTACTCCATGTGCCGGAATCTTCCACTCCTTCTGCTCTCCAAGTTTTTTTCCCGACCACATCTCCCTCGCATTCTGCTGAATTTCCTCCAGCATATCTGAATGGACAGCTATCGACTGGTCGGTTATATTAAAGACCGCCTTATATTTCTTATCGGTGGATTCACTCTGCCATACAATGAAGCTGTCACTTCGCATAGTCTCCCTTGCTCCGCGCGCATTCTTAAACATCTCGTATACATCCTTGTTGGTGAGAAGCTCTATGGTTTCGCTGTCAAGCTTGGTAAGCTCTGCCCCAAGCATAAGCGGGGAACGGAATATTGTCCACAGCGTCATCATGGTTTTCTGCTCATCGTATGTAAAATTGGTGTCTCTTTCCTGTCCGAAGCCCTTGCCCAATTTGCCAAGCGGAAGCATATCGCAGTCCGGGTATCCGCCGTCCTTTACATACTCCTGCCAGTTTTTACATCTGTCAAACATATCAAGCAGCGACTCCCAGTGATCCCAGAAATCATCGGTGATACGCCACATATTTGCATTTTCAAAATAAAAGTCATGCTCATCGACAATGGCAGGTCCCGGTGAAAGGCTGAGAACCACATCCCTGCCGCATTTTTCTATCGCTCTGTGAAGCATAATAATCTCATCCTTGCTCGACTTCGCATCCATACGGCAGATATCATCACACTTGATAAAATCAACTCCCCATGAAGCGTACAGCTCAAGTAGTGAATCATAGTATGCCTGTGCCCCGTCGGCTTGCGGATTTACTCCGTACATGTCCGGGTTCCAGAAACAGATAGAATTAGGGTCTGCAATCTGGTTCGCGGTAAAATCGGTATTCTTAATTTTCGTGCGGAAATATGCTGCACAGCGCGGTATTCCCCTCATTATATGTATGCCGAACTTAAGTCCCAGTCCATGCACATAATCTGCCAGCGGACCAAAGCCCCTGCCATCCTTTGATGAAGGAAATCTGTCCACATCCGGAAGCAGTCTCGAATATTCATCCATCTCCAACTTGGCAAACGGAACGTACTGGAACTTATCCCTCTGCTGTCCAGCCTCCTTGGAATACCATGCGATATCCACAACAACATACTCCCATCCACATTCCTTCAGGTGTTTCGCCATAAAATCGGCGTTTGCCTTCACCTGCTCCTCATTTACGGTTGTGTCATAATAGTCATAGCTGTTCCACCCCATAGGCGGATTTTTAAATATCATTGACATCTTCGTTTCTCCTTCTCCCTGCAAATATTTTTTATCTGCTACTTTAATTTATACCATATTGAAAAAATGAAGTCTATCAAAAAAGATGTTGAGGCAAAGCCCCAACATCTGTAAACTTCTACACTATTATGCAAGCAGACTTAAAACTCCCTGATTGCTCTGATTTGCCTGAGCAAGCATGGAATTTCCTACCTGCTGTAAAATATTATTTCGCGAATATTTCACCATCTCATCTGCCATATCGGCATCCCTTATGGCAGATTCGGACGCCTGAACATTCTCACTAGTGTTCTTCACATTGTTATATGCATGCTCAAGTCTGTTGCTGTATGCTCCAAGCTCACTTCTGTAGCTCGAAACCGTGTCAATCGCATCCGATACCTTCTTTATCGAAGTTGAGGCATCATTATGCGATGTAACAGACAATGAATCGATTTTGAGAGTCTCCGAATTGACTCTGTGCGTCTGTACTGTCAGATAATCATCCGGATTGGAGCTGCACTGTATTTTAAATTTATTGAGGTCATTGGATATATTCTTGACAAGGCTGGTACAGTCGATTGCTCCGGAATCTTTTATTCCGTTCCTTGGATACACTTTCTTTGCTTCGCTCTCCGTATTCTGTGCATTCCAGTTGGCATAAATTATAATACTATGACCATCTTTTATCATTTCATTGGAATGACTTACCTTGACTGCTCCTGCCACAAGAGTAGAACTTGAACTAGAACCATTTTGAGGTGGGTTATCAGTGACATACTTAAAAAGAGTATCCAGTACATCCGCTCCTGTTTTACACTGACTTATGTCTATAACATATTTATGACATACACTTCCTGAAAGATTGCTCGCGCTGCTCGGAGTTCCATCAGTATAAAATTTAAAATCAAACGCTTCCGGACAGCTCTGACTGCAATTAAACGAAAATCCTTTATCATTGAGCTGACTGATATTTCCCGCATTAATATTTGAAAAATTCAATTTAGCGGCAGCATACCACTTACCATTAATCTGGTACGCCTCCGTAAGATATCCCGACTCTGCGGCGTCACAGGTAACAAGCGATGTAATCGGAGTATTATTCTTCGCAAATGCATCATCAAGTATAGGCATGGTGTTAAATGTAGTCTGTTTCCCCACCCTTGTAATCTCTGTTGTAAGCTCATCAATCTCGCTCTGAAGAGCCTGTCTGTCCGTGTCAGTATTGGTATCATTCGCTGCCTGAACACATAATTCATTCATTCTCTGTAACATGCTATGAACTTCTTCAAGCGCGCCATCCGCAACATTGATAAGGCTCATTCCATCCTGTATATTGTCTGAGCCCTTATTAAGCCCCTTTATCTGAGCCCTCATTTTCTCCGAAATAGATAATCCCGCCGCATCATCATCGGCACTGTTAATCCTATAGCCAGACGATAATTTCTTAGACACCTTCTCCATATCGTCGGTTACAATGCTCATCTGTCTGTTGGTATTCATAGCCGATATATTATGTGTTATTATCATTTGTGATGACCTCCCTGTCAATACAACTCCATAAACCTTATTATAATTATAGTTTATATAACCATTTTCTCAAGTAACACTATAAAAATAATCCGATTTTTCACATTCAGAATATTAATAAATACCTTTTAATTAAACAAAGCCCCCTGAAAGAACTTTTCCAGCTAAAATTCTTCCTGAGGGCTATGTTATATTCAATAAATCACATTCACATTCAGTTTTCTAACACCACAGTATTCCCGTCTCCGGCAGGATTTTTCCGTTGCTCTCAATCACCTTGGCGTACCAGTAGGCTGAATCCTTCGGTATGCGCTCCTGTGTCGTGAAGTCCACGTAAACCATTCCGAAGCGCTGTGTGTAGCCATCAGACCACTCAAAGTTGTCAAGGAAGGTCCACTCAAAATATCCGCGTACATCCGCACCCTCGTCTATTGCCTTCTCCATTCCCTTTATGTAGCTCTCAAGGAAGGTTATACGGTTAGGGTCATGCACCTTGTGGTCGCTGCTTACAAGGTCATGGCAGGACATGCCGTTTTCCGTTATGTACAGTGGGAGCTTGTACCTCTCATATAAGAACTTAATGCCGTAATAGAATGCCCGCGGTGTCACAGGCCAGCCTGTCGCTGTCCTTGGAAAGCCCGGTGCCCTGTCGACAAACTCCGGCTCACCATTCTTTCCGGCGCGAACAAAATAACCGTTATAAATATTCTGTCCCATAAAATCAAGCGGCTGGTGAATAAGCTCCATATCCTCTTTAGTGATATCCGGAAGGTATTTTTCGAACTTTTTAAGTCCTTCCTCAGGATAATGTCCCAAAAATACCGGGTCGGAAAACCATGCTACATTCCATGTCCAGTTGTCCAATGGATTATAGAAACCGAAATACACCTTCTTTGCCGCCTCTATATCCTCCGGCGAATCAGTGTAAGGATAGGCAACTCCGCCCGTCGGAGCATATCCTACCTTGATTGGCCTTCCGGCATATTTTCTTAAATTGATGACCGCCTGCCCATGAGCCTTTAACAGATTATGCGCAATCTGGAATGTATCCGTAACTGTGTGCTTGACACCCGGCGCATGCACTGCACTGAGATGCCCAAGTCCTACAACACACTGAGGTTCATTTATCGTTATAAAATAATCGCACAAATCCGCAAAATTCTCGGCTACCACCTTGGCATACTCGCCAAACCAATCCACAATCTGAGGATTGAGCCAGCCGCCCTTTACCTGAAGCGCCTGTGGAAGCTCCCAGTGAAACATTGTGATGTATGGTGTAATTCCGTTCTCCTTCATCGTGACAATCATATCACGATACATGGCTATCGCCTTTTCATTCACCTTGCCGGTTCCTTCCGGAAGTATCCGCGCCCAGTTCATCGAAAATCGGTATGCCTTTATACCGAATTTTTTCATAAGTGCATAGTCTTCTTTATATCTATGTATATGGTC
This sequence comes from uncultured Eubacterium sp., assembly GCA_958446835.1. GTDB lineage: Bacteria > Bacillota > Clostridia > Lachnospirales > Lachnospiraceae > CAG-882. The sequence continues at coordinate 98,856 of CAUCXT010000002.1, read as the reverse complement.
GCAGGCTGTGTATGCGTTCTGGTTCTCATGGATATGTCCTTCCTCAGTAAACACATCCCACACGCACTTACCTCTTCCGTCCTCCGGGTCTGTGCCCTCAACCTGATAGGCGCTGCTCGCAACGCCCCACACGAAATCATCTCTGAACATAGTTTTCTCCATTTTCTGTTTTATTTATTGTCCGCTTGCGATAACCGACACAAGATAGAACTCTGAGGCATCAGCTTCACTTGTCTTTACAAGCTTAATCTGCACTGTGTGTTCCTTATTCTCGCCATGCTCTAACAGCGTGTACAGTTCCAGCTTATCCCCCCAGGTCTCATCAAAATTAGCGTCAAGTGTCACCGCATTTGCCTCATCGCCGTCAATGACTGCAACCGCAACAGGGGCTGGCTTATGGATTGTCTTTCTAAACTGTACAGCAAGGCAGCTTCCACTTACCTTGAAAGTAATGCTCGCTCCATTCTCAGAAGCCGTAAATCCTTTCTTAAAGCAGTCCGTGATATCCCTCTGCTCAGACGTATCAGCCTTAAAGCCGTCAAGCTCCGGTGTTGAGTTATAATTCTGGTATCTTACGGAATCCTCGTAGGCATTGGCTGTCAACGGCTCCGGGAGCAAAACAGCAGTTCCGGCATAAGGCTGCGCTACAGCTCTCTGTGATTTTGCCGTCTCGTACTCTGCCTTTACCATATTTTTTATCTGTTCAAGCCTTTTTGTAATAACCATGCTGACAAGCTCATGTCCACAGTCATTAGGGTGAAGGTCATCAGGGGTAATTCTTCTGTTGTCAAATCTACAGTTCAAAAGAGCCTTATACAGTGTGCTCTGCATGCTCACCGACGGAATATTGTAGTGTCTTGCAATTCTCGAATGTACAAGCTCTGCGCTGGCTCCATTGTTGTAGCACACGTTGTGGACAAGCATAAGTGCCGGATGTGATTTGGACGAAAGAATCCTTCTTATAAGCCCCTCATAGGTCTCCTCAAAATGCTCGGTGCTCTCATCATTTACCGAAAATTCCGCTATGACAAAATCCGGCTCCGCATCAAGCAGGTCATCCTGTGCCCTCGCCACGCCGAACTGCGACGTTGTTCCTCCTATTCCTGCATTGACATACTTAAATTCTGCCTGCGGAAATGTCTTTACCCACCATTCATACACAAGATACGCATAGCATTTCTGTGGTGTGGATGACAGACTTCCCTGTGTTATCGACCCTCCGATAAATCCAATCGTGAGTTTCTCGCCCGCCTCAGCTCTCTTCATTACATTTTTTATATCCCAGATGTATCCCGGATTGGCAACCCCTTGCCCAAAATCTATATATTTTGCCAGTTCATTCATGCTACCATTCTCCTTATATTTTGATTACGAATAGGTAATTGCGAAACGCTAATCTGCCAATAAACAGTTGTGCAATTGCCCCGCTCTTAATATATGCTTTTCGATATTTACATAATTTTCTGTATATATGCCGCAAGCTCCTCCGACATTTCCTCTGCCTCAGGTATTCTGATATGCCCCGGCGTTCCTGCACCATTCCTCTTATAAAGGAAATGATGAACCCTGTCTGCGGCTATCTTCGTGCACACGTCATCTATCGCTCTGTCCCATGCCGCATCATGCATGAGGATGGTTGTAGCAAGGACTATCTTAGCTGCCGGATATAGCTGCATGAGCTTTCTTATGAGCCATTCATAGCGCTCACGCCATCTTTTTGCCTTAGCACCATCGTAATCTTCTGGCATATAGTTGTCGGGATGTGCGTCATTCTGCCCTATAGCAACCACAACCACATCCGGTGTGTATCTGCTAAAATCCCATTGCTTCACCTCTCCAAGGTCGGGAAGATACTCTATCTTGTCATAGCATGACTCCACACCAAGATACCCCGGCGCACCAAAGTAGCCGGTACCGTCAAGAAGCGCTATCCCGCCCTGTGAAATGTTATGAAGCTTCGCATTGAGCTTTCGCGCCGTCATCCATGCGTATGAGTACCAGCTATTGGAAAATTCCCCATTATGCACAGGGTCAACCTTTCCCACATAATCAACCGCCTCCGACACCTCTCCGCAGGAGACGCTGTCACCATAGACTTCCAGCTTTAACTTCTTGTTCTTCTCAGCCTCATTTACCGCAATCTCTGCCCCATCCTCAAGCTCAAATCCATGAATTGTCACATAGTCGGCTGAATCCTGACGCTTGAAGAAAATTACCTCATGCCAGACTTCACCTTTATCATTGTCATTATCCGACATGTTCAACTTCTTAGTATTATTTTTTTCGACGGGCACACTTATTTTTTCATAAGAATTTTCATAGGAATCCGAAGCAACGGCGTCATAACTTTTCAATTCAACGCATGCATTATCTCCATAAATAGTATACTCATGCTCCTCATTATCTTCGTACAGCAACACCGCTGTCTGAACGCTATCGACAACACAGCCCATCCTGTTGCTCCAGCATGAACGCTTGTTGGTGAGCTTTACCTTCAGAAGATTTCCTGTGAATCTGAAGGTCACATAGCTTGATGGATACACCATGACAGGTGCGTCCGGATTGTCAAAATCTATACGCCCGCAATAAATTAGTCGCGGGTCCGATGGACTTATAAACATATACTGTACCTCTTCTTTATTGCTTAAATTATCCCAACAGCTCCATATTCTTAGCGATAAGCTCACATCTCTGCTTCACGCAGTCCGGGGAACGAAGTGGGTCCTGTGGTGTGTTGAACACATAATCGACAAGCTTGTCAACTGTTGTGGTTGCGACATGAAGTCTTGTGTCCGATGAAGCGTAGTAGATGAACACCTCATTCTTGTCATTGACGATTGCGCCGTTGGTGAACACAACATTGCTCACATCGCCGACTCTCTCATCGCCTCTAGGTCCGATGAGAAGCCCAGACGGCTCTGCAATCACCTTGGCAGGGTCCTTAAGGTCTGTCGCAAAGGCATATATTACATAGCGAAGTCCTGCGGCAGTATTTCTGACGCCATGCGCAATGTGAATCCAGCCGCGGTCTGTCTTGATTGGCGTTGCACCTGCTCCGTTCTTGACCTCTGTGATTGTGTGATACTTCCTTATGCTCGTCATCCTCTCCTCATCGATGACTGCATGTGTTATGTCATCGCAGAGTCCGAAGCCGATTCCTCCGCCGCTTCCGGTCTCAATGAAATCATCCATAGGTCTTGTGTAAAATGCATACTTGCCGTCAACAAATTCAGGGTGAAGCACTACATTTCTCTGCTGTGGAGAATGGAGTGTTGTGAGATTGTCAAGTCTCTCCCAGGTCTTTAAATCCTTGGTTCTCACAATTCCGGCTGCTGCCACTGCCGCAGAAAGGTCATTTGAGCTTGTATCCTTGCTCTCCGAACAGAACACGCCATAAATATATCCGTCCTCATGCTGTGTAAGTCTCATATCATACACATTAGTCTCCTCCGGGCATGTATCAGGAAGCACTACCGGGTAATCCCAGAATCGGAAACCATCCACACCATTATCGCTCTCTGCAACGCCGAAGAAGGACTTTCTGTCATTTCCCTCTATGCGCGCAATGAGATAATACTTGCCATTTAACATGATCGCTCCGGAATTCATAACCGCATTTATGCCAAGACGCTCCATAAAGTACGGATTTGTCTCCTTGTTCAAATCATATCTCCACTCAATCGGTGTATGCTCCCTTGTGAGCACAGGATACTCATATCTGTCATATATTCCATTGTAAAAATCACTCTTGTTATTCTTCCTGGCAAGCAAAGCCTCCTGCTTCGCCTTCTCAACATAATATCTCTCATGTATCATATCAACTACTCTCCTTTTTTACCCTATTCTCTTCATAACTTCCATACACATTCTTCCATTGTGATATGGACATTTCCATGGCTCAACAATCGGTCTGCCCTCCTGCGGCGTGCCATCCTCGTTGGTTGCCCAGAACCACTCTGAGCCCGGTCTCCTGTCAATCTGGTATGACTGGATGAACTCCCACTCCGAAAGTGCGGCGTCCCTGTACTCATCCGCAGCCGGATTTTTTTCGTAGGCATTTAAGAAACCAATGACTGTCTCAGCCTGAACCCACCATACTCTTGTGGTGTTCACCACGCCGCGCTCGCACTCATTTGCAAGCGAATTGCCGTTAAACGCCTCCTCGTAGACATGTCCGGCAAGTGCCTTGGTGATTGGTGTGAGCTTGTCATACAGCTTCTTATATACGCCGTCTGTTATGCCCTGACGCTTCTCCTGCATTCCGATTATCTCAATACCCCTGTCGATCAGCCATGAAGTCTCAATATCATGTCCGTACGAATGAAGGTCGATAAGTGTATTGTAGTCCATGTCAAAAAATACTTCCTGACGCTTTTTCTCCGGATTATACATTTTGTCCGCAAAGAGATTCAATATATCGTAGAGCTTGCCCTTGACCTCCTCATCTGCGGTCACGCGATACAGCTCCGTGTATGCCTCAAAAACATGAAGCAGTGTGTTCATCGTTCTGCCTGCCATAACTCCGTTCTCAGACAGCTTCTCATTGCTCGCCGGCTTAAAATCGCGTGTGAACGCCTCAAGATAGCCTTCCTCATCGCGGCATTTTGTCTCAATTACATGGTATAAATCATAAGCAAGCTTAAGCGCCTCCTCATCCCCTGCTGCCTCATAGTAAGATGAGAGCGCGTAGATTGCAAACGCCTGATTGTATGTATGCTTCGTTGTGTCAAGCGGCTTGCCGTCATAGGTAACCGACCAGAATATTCCGCCGTACTCCCTGTCTATACATTTATCCCTCATAAATGTATACGCATGCTCAGCCTCCTTGAGAAGGCTCTTGTCCTTTAAAAGTGTGTATGCATTTGCAAAAAACCATGTGATTCTGCTGTTTAAAATACAGCCCTTCTCAGCGTTTCTGTCAAGCTTCAAATCATACGAAAGCCAGCCGTAATAGCCGCCATTCTCATCATCAAGAAGGCTCTTCCAGAATGGGATGATTCTCATTGTGAGTTCCCTTGTAATCTCTTCCTTCATAACATTAAGCTCATCATCCGGCTTGATAGTCCCGACACCGGGTGTGACAATTGTGTTGCTCATTTATTGTATCCCCTTTCCATTTATTGTTTTTTATTACATTATAAGTTGCTTTTATAAGTATTTTTGCCAGAGCACTTTTTACAATATTTTATAACTGTCCGGAGCATATTCACCATGTCCGACAATGGCTCAACTCTTTTTGAGCACCGCCACACTATCTTTAATCACGAGCTGCCCCTCCACGATATACACTCTGTGACGGTACTCCTCGCCTGCAATCTTTTTTATCAGAGTATGTACAGCCCTTCTCGCCATCTCCTTTATATCCACCTCGTAGGTTGTTATCTCGACGTCACATATTCCGGGATAGATAAAATTGTCATAGCCGACCACCGATACATCCTGCGGCACCCTGAGTCCGCGCGCCTCAAGCGCCTTGATAAGAAAGCTCGCCGCAATATCACAATTGCAGACAAACGCTGTCGGAAGCTCATTCGGAAGGCGAATATATTTTTCCGGATCTATGCTTCCGTGCTCTCTCTCCCTGTCCTCGATTACCCATTCCGGCTTTACCTCACTGCCATGCTCCATCATCGCCCTTAAGTATCCCATATATCTGTCGGTGATTGAGCCTGTGGCAAGCACCGTGCCCACATAGCCTATCCGGGTGTGCCCCATCTCAAAAAGATAGTTGGTAAGTCTGTACGCACCATAGTAGCTGTCCGATATCACCGCATCAGCCTCTTTTTTGTTATCACAGAAATCAAGATATATCATTGGAAGGCTACAGTTTCCATTAAGAAAATCAAGATATTCCCAGCTAAGCCGTCCCATAACAATGATTCCATCAACTCGATTATCCGCTACAAGCTTCGGCAGTACCTTATTCTTCTCCGCCTCCGTGCTGATAGGCTCCATGACCGCAAAGCACTCTCTTGCAATGGCTCGCCCTGTTATCTGCTTATACATTTGAAGATAAAAGGAATCATATTTATCAAAATAGCGCTCCCCGACAAGCACTCCAAGCGTGTAGCTCCTGTTCTTCGCCTCCCGCGGCTCCTTAGACGGCGGCACATAACCCATGCTGTCGGCAAGCTCCTCTATCTGCTTTCTGAGCGTATCGCTGACTCCCTTCTGTCCCGAAAGAGCCTTAGAGACCGTGACGGTGCTCACTCCCAGCCTTGCTCCGATGTCCGCAAGACGCACTGACTTTTTCACGCGTGTACCTCCTTCCTAATCATCAGAATCAGATAGGTAATTGCGAAACTCAGTGTGTAATTATCGTACGTTGTGTAATTTTACTAGTACACAACTGTTTACTGGCAAATTCGAGTTTCGCAATTAGTCAAATTATTAAAAATGCATATATAGCCTAGGTTTTATCCCATATCTATTCCGATTATTCCTGTACAAGGTGTATAAGCGTGCTCTTGAAATCTCCCCACATACCGGGCATTCTCAGTCCCGCGCTCATAAGCGTATCACCATAAAGCAACGGAATCTGGTTCTCTCCATCAAAGCCTGAATTATTATTTTCATCGGCTCCTTCGTACAGCACCTTGTATTTTTTATCCGGTGCAAGTCCGGCAAGCTTAATCATCCTGCTCTTGAAATTCGGTCTGTTGAGAACCTGTACATAGGTCAAAAGTGCTTCCTTTTTGTCCTTGGAAACAACCATATAACAGTCATAAATATTGTTTTCCTGATATGACGCAAGTCTGTAGTAGTCACCGTTTCTCACAAGGTCATTGTACTTGTGGTAGGTCGCAATCTGACCCGGAATGGCGTTCCTGTCCTCCTGAGGTATCCTTGTTATATCAAGCTCATAACCGAAGGTGCCGCACAATGCCACATCCCCTCTGGTCTTAAACGGTGTGACCCTTCCGACAGTATGATTCGGACAGTCGGACACATGCGCTCCCATAGCCGAAAGAGGATATATAAGCGCCGTTCCCTCCTGTATGGCAAGTCTCTCGATGGCATCCGTGTCATCGGAGCACCATATCTGCGGGCTGTAGTAGAGCATTCCGGCATCAAATCTGGCCCCGCCGCCCGAACAGTTCTCAAGCAGAAGATTAGGAAATTCCTTTGTAAGTCTTTCCTGAAGCTCATACACGGCAAGCATGTACCTGTGCTCTAGCTCACCCTGTCTGTCCTCAGGAAGATAGTTGCTGTGAAGGTCGGTATGCTCACGGTTCATATCCCACTTCACATACTCAATGTTGGCACTGCGCAGTATTCCGGCAACCGCCTCATAGCAGTAATCGACAACCTCAGGTCTTGACAGATCAAGCACATACTGGTTTCTTGAACGGCATGCCTCGCGCCCCGGTATGGCGATAGCCCAGTCCGGGTGCTCCCGATAGAGCTTCGACTCCGGGGAAATCATCTCAGGCTCAAACCATATTCCGAACTTCAGACCGATTTTATTCACCTCATCCACAAGATGTTTAAGACCACCCTGAAGCTTCTCCTCATTCACATACCAATCGCCAAGGCTTGTGTTGTCATCGTTTCTGTGACCGAACCAGCCGTCATCCATGACAAGCATCTCTATGCCGCTCTTTTTTGCCTCGCGCGCGATAGCTAAGAGCTTTTCCGTGTCAAAATTAAAATATGTAGCCTCCCAGTTATTTATAAGGATAGGACGCTTCTTATCCTTGTACGGGCTTCTTATAAGATGTCCTCTGTAAAGGTCATGGAGATTTCGTGTCATCGCTCCAAGACCTGCCGCCGAATATGTCATCACGACCTCGGGTGTCTGAAGCTCCTCACCCGGCTCAAGCTTCCACTCAAAGTTCTCAGGATGAATACCCATAAGGATTCTCAGGCTGTCGAACTGATTCTTCTCAACCTGTGCAAGGAAGTTTCCCGAATACACGAAGCTGAAGCCATACACATGTCCTATATCCTGAGATGAGCCATTGTCGACAAGCGCAATAAAAGGGTGCTCCTGATGTGATGATTTGCCCTTGATTGAGCCGACACTCTGCTTGCCGTAACCGATTTTTCTGAATTCCATCCTGCGCTCTCTCGCCCATGAACCATGAAGTGAAAGCATCTCGTAGCCCTCATCCGGCATGTCAAGCGCCGCCGACATAACCTTGGTTATGAAAATATTTTTATCCGAATTATTTTTTAACTTAACACTTCTTGTTATGACATCCTGCTCAGGGAAAACACTGTAGCTCAGCGTCGCCGCAAGTCCGATACATGGGTCAACCGCATCGATTTCAAGTGTGTACACCTTGCTGTCATCGTTACCAACGGTATTAGCATCCAATGCTTTCACTTCACCCGATGTGAACGTAGCCGGAAGTCCCTTAAGCCCCGGCTTGCCCTCATATATTCTGTGTCCTGCATACACAAGGCTCACCGCACGGCTGTTGTCCTCACAGCGCACCGATATGGCGCCCTCCCTGTAATCTCCCACGTTGTTTCCCGGATACTCCGTTGGAAACGCATCAAAAAACGAACCCCTGTCCCTGTTGTTCTTAGACGGTACAAACGGATTCTCATCCGTCCTCAACAGATATCTGACATCCGTATCACCTATCCTGTCACCATAGTATGCGTGACCGATGAAGCCCTCATCATCCACCACCGAAATCACATAGCTGCTCTTCTTCGTGTCCAGCTTAAAAGAACGCGATTTCTCATCAAAAAAAATACCCATAACAACCTCCTCCAAAATAACTGTTGTTATGGGTATTATATTATATTTAAGTTAATCGGTAAATTAAATTTAGCTAATTTAGCTTAATTATCCAGATGGATTTTCAACATTTTTTTGCATGTACATCTTATTTTTTATCTTGACAATTCAAATTACCCAGATTATTATTTTATACAAAGGAAATGGGTTTTTTGCCAAGTAAAGTCTATGACTCCAACGGGTTGCTCGTTTCTTTTATGTCTATAATATCAATTACTCAGCATAAACAATCCATAAAACTTCTCTTTCCTCTCCATAAGCTCATCGAATGTGCCATACTCAGCAATCCGCCCTTTGTGCATCACAATTATTCCATCATATTTCCTAAGTATACTTTCCACAAGCTTATGCGTAATAACTATTGCCGTCATATCTTTCTGGTTGAATACTGTATTCTCAATTCTTGCCGCAACCTCATTGTCAAGGCTTGAGGTAGCCTCATCTAATATGAGCACATCGGACTTTCTGAGCAGTGCCCTGGCAATCGCAATTCTCTGCTGTTCGCCTCCGGAAAGATTCTTTCCGTTTTCTCCGACATTCTGTTCGATACCATCGGCATTACTGCCTACAACACCCTCCAACCCTGCTTTTTTGATGACCTCCGAAAGTTCGTCATCGCTGTAATTCCGATACATTGTGATATTATTCTTTAAGGTATCATCGAACATAAACACCTTCTGGTGTATCATGGCAATCCTGCTGTACAGAGCTTTTTTAGGAATGTTCCTTATGTCCATCCCATCACAATATATATTGCCCGCGTAATCACTGTAATACTGCATGAGAAGCTTTATAAATGTCGATTTGCCCGAACCACTTCCGCCGACAATCGCATATTTTTTTCCGTGTTCAAATGTAAAATCGATATTGTGCAGTACATTTTTACCTTCACCGTATGCAAATGAAACATTTTTGACACTTATATCTTTAAATGCTTCCATGCCGCAATGATATACTGTACTATAACAATCAGATATGTGATAAGTAATACCAAACAGGAAAACATGTCGTTTACCGAACGATATTTATATTTTTTCTGTTCCATGGAAGCAAGAGTCTTATCATGCACGTTTTTGATTATCTTCTCAGCTCCAAAGCTTTTTATCACCTCATACCCCGAAAAGATGTCCTTTATACTTACGTTATATGATGACATCCCCTGCATATATGAGTCGGCTGCATCGGACTTATGCTTTCCCAACAGCGCCGGACATATCCTCACCATGTGCTTCCCTGCACTCTACAATTCCGGATTTCAGCTCCGTGACAAAAAGCCATTTTCCCCTGTTCATAACACAGCCATATGTCTTTTCGCCCACTTCAAGTGCCCTGCCATACTGTCGCAGGTCAATATAATACTTCATAAGACGATATCCCACGTAACCATACAACTTCGCGCGCTCAACCGGGTCATATCTGTCACTGTCAAGGTACTCCAATATGTCCCTGTACAGCCTAGCCGCCCTGTCTTTTTCCCCGGACTGCTCCATATAGACTGCATACTGCTGTACAATGAGCATTTCCAGCCTGCTAAGATAACACTCCGATATATTGTCTATATCAAAATCCGGATAGGTATACCCTATTCCCTCCGCCAGTTTATCCATACATTTCACAACATCGGTGTGAGCTCTGTGCATGACTTCACACTCAACAAGGCAGATATACTGCATGTGTATGTTATTTTTTGAGGTCTTTTTGTATTCATCTATCTATTTTTTTGCTTCCTCATATTGACCATTATCGATACAGTCACATATCCTTATCCGCGCCACCAACTGCTCGTACTCGTCGCAGTTCAAAAGCACGGTAAACCTCTCCGTATTTTTCCCAAGCCTTTCGTATAGACTGTCAAAAAGAAGTTTTTCCGCGCTTCTTATGCCGCTCTCGATTCTCGCAAGCTGCGCTGTGGAACACAAGCCCTGCGCAAGCTCTGCAAGCTTTATATCCTGCGTGTTCCTCTCATCCCCGATAAATTTTCCCGAATAAAACATTTTTCATTTGCTTTCTTACATTCCTTTTTCGTCCGCTTCCCCACATTCACTCAAAAAGCTTCTCTATAATCGCATCCCGCTCCGCGTCAAGATACTCCTGCGTAAAGTGCGCCTCATCCCCAAATGCTTCCTCAGGATAATAGTCTATCCCATCGATGTAATCTCCAAGCAGGTCCGACAGCCCATTGTCGACAATCTGCTGTTCAAACTCCGCCCAGTCACGGTTATCCTTCGTATCCGGGAGCGGCGCCGCCATCACCTTGAGCTTGACACCATGGCTGTCACACAGCTCCTTAATCTTTGGAAGATACTTTATGGTGAGGTCGCTTAGGTGCTTCTCATCGCGCACCTCAAGCTGCTGCTCAAGAACATTGTTGAGATACACATCCATATAGTAGGCATTATTCTCGATAAAGCTCTTCACAATATCATTGGTCGCATACAGCTTTCCGAATCTGTCCTCAATGTATTTACACGTATCGTCATCTATATACTGCTTGTAGGTGCCATTGTAAAAAGGCACAATAAAGTACTGGAACGAAAAATTAAACCACAGCGGATTTGCAAGGCTCTGCGGTCTCACAATATAATAGACCTCCTCGGTCTGCGGATTGTTCTCAAGGTAACGGTTGAGCAGAATATAATTTCCAAGCACCGTTATCGCCTGATTGGTCGCAAGGTAACACGTTGTGTCCGTCTCATCCTGATAATCCGGCGCAAAAATAAGACGCGCCACGCTATCGCCTATTATAACCTTCGTGTACTCCGTTTTCTCCTCCGCCAAATCAAGCGCATAATAAAGCTCCGGACCGAAGCTCGACGGACTGTTCTTCCCTTTCACATACTGCACCGCAAAATATCCCCCCAGAGACACCCCCACAAGCAGCACAAACACCAAAACACTCACTATGAATTTCACAAAACCCGATTTATTCTCTCTCATACCATTCCCTTACCGTACTCAATATACTATGCAACATGTTAAAATTCAAAGTACACAAACGAACTGCTATCCGCCCCATACTGCATAAACCATATCACCATCAAATCGACAACCGCGATACACACAATCCACCTTACCACCTTCGGCAGTCTGTTAAAACGCTCAAAAATTGTGCTTCCGCGCTCTGTCGCAATATACGCTGTCAAATCGTAGACAAACAGCATACCGATTACAAGCACAAGATGTATCATCATACCGCTGTTGATTCCGATTGACTGCAGACCGCCCTTTATATATGCCACAGGCGATGTAATTCCGTGCCACATATTTGTGAGGACATACATCGCATCACCAATGCTGTCCGCCTCAAAGAATACCCACGCCACCGTCGCAAATATAAATACAAGCACGATACCTACAATCCGCGCCGCGCCCTTCTTTCTGTAGGATTTGTCCTTCGGGTCACGCCCGCGAAGCCTTGCCCATGCGTTGTGTGCGAAGGTCTCAAGCACCTGAACTGCTCCATGGAGCGCACCCCACACGATAAAGGTTAGGTTTGCACCATGCCACAGACCGCTCACCATAAAGGTTATCATTATATTGAGTGCGTATCTTAAGCTTCCCACGCGGCTTCCGCCAAGCGGAATATAGATGTAATCGCGAAACCATGTCGAGAGCGAAATATGCCATCTGCCCCAGAATTCCTTGACCGAAGCCGAAAAATACGGATACTCGAAGTTCCTCGCGCCATCGAAGCCAAGGAGCTGTGCCGCACCGTTTGCGATGTCCGAATAACCCGCAAAATCACAGTATATCTGTATTGAAAAGAGAACTGCCGCCGCCATAAGGGCGAAGCCATCGTACGATGTGACATTTGAGAACACCTTGGTCACATATCCCGAAAGCAGGTCAGCCACTATCATCTTCTTGAAAAATCCAACACCCATGAGCTTTAACGCATTTAAAGCCTTCTCATACGAAAAGCCGTCGAATCTGAAGAATCCTCCTTTCGCCTCAGAAGCTTTCCCGCTCTTTACAGCACATTTATCCTGATTACCGTTATCAAGACCGGTATTTTTCGTATTTTCTTGACCATCATCGCTTAATAGTGTTCCAAGACTTTCAAGCTTCGCAAAGAAAGGTGCAGGTCGCTCAATAGGCCCTGAGGCAATCTGCGGAAAGAAGCCCACATACACCGCATATTTTGCAAAGTTATGCTGTGCCGGAAGCTTTCCTCTGTACACCTCAACCATGTAGCTTATCACCTTGAAGGTATAGAAGGATATCCCTATTGGTGCGGCAATCTTAAGCACCGCAGGGGTGAATCCAATGCCAAATATGCCAAGCGTATCCGACAATACCTGTCCGGCAAAATTAAAGTATTTGAACACCAGAAGAAGTCCCAACGACACTGCAAACGGCAGTCCGAAGCACAGTTTCCGAAATCCGCCCCTGCTTTTCTCCATAAAAAGTGCTCCCAGATACGTTGCCACGCACACAATACACAGAAGTATGAAATTTCTTACACCGAATCCAAGATAGAAATAGCAGTTGGCAGCCAGCACCACCAGATACCTGTATCTTGCCGGAATATTCCAGTATATTAAAAATACTGCCGTCATAAAGACGGCAAAGCTTAGCGAATTAAAAAGCATATATCATACTCCCTGTTTTATATATTATCAGCCACCGGCCAAGTCATCCTCCGCCGGTTCCAAACCATGTCTCAATACCTCACTTCTTTTTACCGGAAAACAGCTTTGCCGCCGGTTTTTCGAAGAGCAGGTATACCATAGCCGTCATCACCACAAAAAGCCCAAGCTCTACAAGCTTGTACACTGCCATAGGCATTGTGGTTGTTTCCGGGTCAAAAATACTCTTCATTATAAGTATTCCTATCGGATGTCCTAAGTAGAGCGCATACGAATATTTCGAAATGAACCGCACAACCGACACCCCTGCTCTGCTAAGCCCATTATCTGGAATCCATTCCTCTATATCCATCGTGACAAGCAGAAATGTTGTGAACATTATAATCCAGTACAGCTTCGTGTTACTCACATCAAGAATGAGGAAGGCCACTCCCATCATCATAAGCAGTGCAATGTACTCAAATATCTTCTTCTCCTTGACAGCAAAATACGCCGACACACCAAAAAAGCACAGGTATATAAAATAAGCCGGATGTCTCCCCGCATACTCCGTACCGGCATACAATATCTCAAGGAAATGCACCCATACCTGGCATACAGCAAACGCCACTATGAGGGCAATCACCGAACGCCTGAAATTGTTGATAAATTTATACAAAAACGGCGCAATGATATAGAATAACATTATGGTCACAATCGTTCCTGTCGTTCCAAGGTAGAACCAGAACAGCAGGTCACGCGGAAAGAAGGTAGTTGTGAGCGTTAAATATTTTACAAGGCTCACCACTATCTGCTTCGCCGGATACCTCTCACCAAGCACAACCAGATAGATAAAAAAGTATATGAGCACAACCCCATAATAGCTTGGCAGAATCCTCGCAAGCCTTCTCTTATAATACGAAAGCGGCGAAACATCCTTGTGCCTGTCTATCGACAGAAAAGCCGTGTACCCGGTCAACAGCAGGAATAATTCCACTCCATGTCCACCCCAGCCGAACAGCTCAAGATGTACCAGCACAATCATAACCGCTGCCACCGCACGGATAATATCAAGATTTAACAGCTTCTTGTTCACAGAAACATTATTACTATTGGGCTGCATATCACTTTCCCCTCATTAAACAAATATTTACATTATCGCACAACGTCCGGCGCGATTTAATTTCTCTTTTTCTTAACGAATACAGCTGATGAGTACTCCGGAAGCTTGACGGTAAGTATTCCGCTAGGCACCTCATGCTGTATAATATCGCATGAATGTCCATCTCTCATCGTGAACATTACCTGCTCTACATAGTCACCATCTAAAATCTCAGCCTGCCATGCCTCGACGCTGATTTCACGCTCACCATCATTGTTATTTATAATCACAATCACACTGTTGTCATTATAGAAACGTGCATAAGCAAGGATGTTGTAGTCGGCATATATATTCTTGTACGAGCCGCGTATAAGTGCAGGGTTCTCCTTGTGTATCCTTATCATCTCCCTATGGAAATCAATAAGCTGCTCATCCTCATGTCCCCAAGGATAGGTTCTTCTGTTATCAGGGTCAGTCCAGCCGCACACTCCCGCCTCGTCACCATAGTAGATTGTCGGTGCTCCCGGCCATGTCATCTGCATTACGACAGCTTCCATGAATATTCCTTTATTCACTCCATAGTTGGCTGCCTCCGCTCCCTTGCTCGCCGTTCTTCCGATAACCCTGTTGGTTCTTGTCAGGAAACGTGAGTGGTCATGGTTAGAAAGCTCGTTCATGGATATTCTCGTTGGCTGTCCGCCCAGTCTTGCCATATTATGACGCATGTGCGAAATAAAATAGTTAGGATTGCCGCGGAGCGCATCGTTGCTTGAATCGCTGTGCTTCTCCATTCCCGTGAGGAAATATGTCACCGGCTCCATGAACGCGTCATAGTTCATTATAGTATCCCACTGGTCACCCTGAAGCCAGCTGTACGAATCGCCATAATTCTCGGCAAGTATAATTGCCTCCGGGTTAGCCTCCTTTACCGCATTCCTGAACTTGCGCCAGAAAATATGGTTGTATTCCGGCGAAAAACCAAGGTCAGCAGCTACATCAAGTCTCCAGCCATCCACATTGTACGGAGGTGAAACCCACTTCTTTGCAATCCCAAGAATATAATCTTCAAGCTTCTTAGAGCCCTCATAATTGAGCTTCGGAAGAGTATCGTGTCCCCACCAGCCAAGATATGACTGATTGTATGGCCATGCATAGTCATCCTGGAACTTGAAAAAGTCATGATAAGGGCTCTCCTTATCCACATAAGCGCCCTTGTCGAAGCCCTCGCTTCCCTCATATATTCTCTCGCGGTCAAGCCACTTATTAAAAGAGCCACAGTGGTTGAATACACCATCTATGATTACCCTGATATTTCTTCTGTGAGCCTCCTCGACAAGCTTTGCAAAGAACTCATTGCTCGCCTCAAGATTCGCATAGTCCGTCACTCTCTTCTTGTACTTGGTTGCATTGTCATTGCTTCTGGCATTATCCGGAAGCGGCTCACCGCCATCATTTACAATAACGCCAAAATGAGGGTCAATATAGTCATAATCCTGAATATCATACTTATGATTAGATGGTGACACAAACAACGGATTAAAGTAGATTGCATCTATTCCGAGACTCTCAAGATAATCCATCTTGTCAAGCACACCCTGTAAATCTCCACCGTAGAAATTGCGCACATCCATGGTTGCCGGATACTCATTCCAGTCGGTGATGCTGTGCACAGGCTCCCCTATATACACATACTCATTATCAACCACGTCATTGCTCTTGTCTCCGTTGCGGAAACGGTCGACATATATCTGGTATATAACAGCGCCCTTCGCCCAATCCGGTGTCTTAAAGCCCGGATTGATAACAAAATTATAGGTTGGATTAAGCTCCCTGTATGGGCCTGCCTGATTATAGTAAATGCTTGTACGTCCCACAAGCGCATGGAAATAATACTCCGTGCGCTGTGCTCCGAGCGTAAATTCAGCAATATAATAATCAAAATTCGTGTTGGTCATGAACTTCTTCATGCTGTATGCTATGCCATTAACCACAACCTCAACGCTATCCACATTGTACTTTGCTGTTCTGAACTTAAGCTTCACAGTATCACCGGCTGAAGGCTCCTCAGGGCTTCTGTACTCCTCCGTGGCATCTGCAAACATTGCGCGGTCATTCAAGATAGGCTTCATATTTGAAAAATATGTGCTTCTGATTTCATTCTTTGTTAATCCCGACAGATTCTTTGTAATTTTCATTAAGATACATAATCCTTTCATAACCAGACAGGCTGTCTAAAGCCTCCTGCCTGATATATTATGATACACGTCCGGACATTTCCATGTCCTTTTAGTCTTACTATATATTCTATGATAGTATGGGGAATATTTCAAGAAAAATTAAGGCAAAGTAAAAAGGACAGCTCACGACGCTGTCCTTTTTGGAGAAGGTATTTCATTTCTTATGGGGTGTAGCAAAAACTATATAATGTATTGGGGGGTTACGAGTATATATTAGCATGACCTTGTAAATAAGTGTTCATAAACATGACAAAATTTACAAGATATTTTTGTGCAGTTTGTACATGACTTTTTTCCTATCATGTAAGAGAGCCCATTTGTTTTACATTTAACATAATTCTCTAATCTGCTAATTCGTCACCATGTTACTGCTACGCCTCAAAAAGAGCATCGAACTCCTCACCTGTAATCTTTTCCTTCTCTATGAGAAGCTTCGCGCAATCGTCAAGTACCTTGCGGTGCTTTACAATTATCTCTTTCGCCTTTTTATAGCAATCATCAATTATATCCTTGACCTCTGCATCAATCATGGAAGCAACATTCTCGCCATAGGATTTGGTGTGTGCAAGGTCACGTCCGATGAACACCTCATCATCATCACTTCCGTAGTTTACAAGACCAAGCTTATCGGAGAAGCCATACTGTGTAACCATCGCTCTGGCTGTCTGTGTCGCCTGCTTGATATCCTGTGAGGCTCCTGTTGTAACGTCATCGAATACCAGCTCCTCTGCAATTCGTCCACCAAGGCTTACAATGATGTTCTGAAGCATCTTACCCTTGGTGTTGAACATCTCATCCTTGCCCGGAAGCGGCATGGTGTAGCCTGCCGCGCCTGTCCCCGTAGGGATAATCGAAATAGTGTGCACCGGTCCTACATCCTTAAGCTCATGGAATAGAATGGCGTGACCAGCCTCATGGTACGCTGTAATGCGCTTCTCCTCATCCGAGATGAGACGGCTCTTCTTTTCCTTGCCTATTCCTATCTTGATAAATGCCTGTTCTATATCTTTTCTCGAAATGAACTGCCTGTTATGCGCTGCCGCATTGATAGCCGCCTCATTCATAAGATTCTCAAGGTCTGCACCGGCAAATCCTGCTGTGGTACGTGCAACCGTATCAAGATCAACGTCATCACCAAGCTTCTTATTTCTGCTGTGAACCTCTAAGATTTCCTTACGTCCCTTGACATCAGGTCTGCCGACAACAACCTTTCTGTCAAAACGTCCCGGGCGAAGAATGGCAGGGTCAAGAATATCAACTCTGTTGGTAGCCGCCATCACGATGATACCCTCATTCACACCGAAACCATCCATCTCGACAAGGAGCTGGTTGAGTGTCTGTTCTCTCTCATCATGTCCGCCGCCCATTCCTGTACCTCTTCTTCTGGCAACAGCATCAATCTCATCTATAAATATTATACAAGGTGCATTCTTCTTTCCGTCCTCGAAAAGGTCACGCACTCTTGAAGCACCGACACCGACGAACATCTCAACGAAATCCGAACCGGATATTGAAAAGAACGGAACTCCCGCCTCACCTGCTACTGCCTTGGCAAGAAGTGTCTTACCTGTTCCCGGAGGTCCTGTGAGAATGACACCCTTAGGGATTCTCGCACCAATCTCTACATACTTCTTAGGGTATTTGAGGAAATCAACTATCTCCTCAAGCTCCTCCTTCTCCTCCGCAAGACCGGCTACATCCTTGAAGGTAACGCGGTTAGGAGAGTTAGGGTCTGTCATCTTTGCCCGGCTCTTTCCAAAATTCATCATCTTGGAATTGGCACCTCCGCCACCACCTGCTGCCTGCCTGTTTATTATGAGTGTAACCATAATCATGGCAACCGCAATAAGTAAAAACGGAAGTATAGTAGTCACAAAAATGCTCTCGCGCACAACATCATTGACAACCAGCTTAATATTTCCTTCAGCGACAACAAGACTTGTCACATCATTTACATTGGTAACATTGAAGCGCTCAGAGCTCTTTCCGCTGTCACCGGTGAATGTAACCTTGACTGTTCCCGTAGGCACCTCGGCATTCTGGGAAATCTCAACCTTTGTCACATTTCCTGCCTGAAAATCATTTAAAAAATCGCTGTAACCGTATGAGGAACTGCTCTTTCCGAATGAAGTTATACTCATGATAAAGTACATAATCACAAGCACTATCAGCAGATAGATAATTCCTCCTCTGAATTGCTTATTCAACTGTTCTCCTCCTCAAATTCCACAACACCGATGTATGGAAGATTTCTATATCTCTGATTGTAATCAAGTCCATAACCAACCACAAACGCATCCGGTATATTAAATCCACAATAATCTACTTTAATATCCTTCACAACGCGGCGCTCAGGCTTATCAAGAAGTGTACAGAGCTTTACACTGGATGCCTTTCTGTCACCTAACAGTTTTATAAGATGGCTTAAAGTGCGCCCCGAGTCGATAATATCCTCAACAACGAGAACATCAAGACCCTCAACAGGTTCATCTAAATCCTTCTTAAGATTGATATGCCCTGTTGAAGCTGTTCCCTCATAGCTTGCAACCGACATGAAATCCATTGTAAGCGGAAGATTGATTCTCTTGGCAAGCTCACACATAAAAGGTGCTCCGCCCTTCAATACACATACAAGATGAAGCTTCTTTCCAGCATAATCGCGTGTAATCTGCGCTCCAAGCTCATCAATTTTTCTGTCAACTTCTTCTTCGGTCAATAAGACCCTAACTGATTCTTTCATTTGCAGCCTCCGTTTTATTTTTCTTTTTGTTTTAATTCAAGCTTAAACAGCTCCTTGGTATCCCTGTCCACAAGGAATTCCGCACAGCGTCTTACTCCCGCCGCCCACAACACCCTGTTTCCTATGGCACACAGCCATACTTCAGGTCTTTTTTCGGCAGGTATCTTCGAATCTATAAATATTTCTTTGATTTTCTTTCTTTTTTCCCTGTGCTCCGGCTCTGCATAGCCTATTATCATGTAGTCGCCCACGGTTCGATGACGAATATCAAGACCGTCACACTCCCCAGCCTCGGCGATATAATGTTTTATTTTACCATAATCAAAGTATTTAGTACAGTTATCATTCATTAAATTTTTATCAATTATATCATTTACCAGCCGTAAATAGCTGCCCTGACCATCCTCAGCATCGGTATCCGGCACAATAACGCTGCTTAACAGCTCATACTCCGGCTCAATATCACCCTGATGAATCCCGGCATTTCCATATCTATTATTGCACATATTGGCAAAAACAATTCCGTCATACTCACGTCTGGCAATTACTCCCTTTGGAAAGCTTATGCTCCTTCCGCTCTGCTTTTCATACAGCGCAGCACATGAGGCAACATGCTTATCCTCGAGGTCTTTCGCTCCACACAGCTTTTTCAGAATATCATATATGACGCTCTTGCAGATAACCGGATGTTCATTCACTATCTCATTTTTCACATGAATACCTGACGAATCAGAAAACACATATACTTCTTCTGCCTTTGACGTCTGCATTTTAATATAGTCATCTATCTGAGCCATCCTCTCGGCATATTTGCAGATATTCGACACCGTGCCCTCATTTACATGCTCTTCAAGATACGGTATGACCCTGAGTCTTATTGCATTCCTTGAATAGGTGTCCTCAAAATTCGTCTTGTCGGTGCAGTATGATATATTATTATCCGAAAGCCATTTTTCAATCTCATTTTTTGAAACACACAGTAACGGTCTTATTATACCGCCCGCTGCCGGCTCCATTCCTCTTGTTCCCGCCACAGATGATCCTCTTGCAATATGGAAAAGTACTGTCTCCGCCTGATCATTCTGGTGATGTGCTACCGCAATAACTCCCTTAATACCCACCGGGAGATTATCAATATTTTCACGAAACGCACTGTATCTGAGAAGCCTTCCCATCTCCTCCTCACCGCAGCCTCGCTCCTTTGCAAGCCTTGGTACATCATAGCAGTATTCTCTGTATTCTATGCTCTGTTTTTCACACAGCTCTTTACAAAACGCAGCGTCCGAATCCGCATCTGCGCCCCTTATTCCGTGATGTACATGCACAGCCATAAGCTGCGTTCCACAGTCCTTACGTGTTTCAGTTATATATTTTTTCAGCATTAAAAGAAGGCATACGGAATCAGCTCCACCGGACAGCCCGACTACAACTCTTCCAATGCCTTCAATCATGCAATTTTTCTCAATATAAGCTTTTACCTTGTCATACATACTATTCACCGTTCCTTATCTTCCATATACCTGTCACAAGTACGGTCATATCATCTGCAATCTTTTCGTCATAAAAATATACTTCGCTCAGAATTCTCTCCGCAATCGCCTGCGGCATTCGTTCTTCTATCCCCTCTATAAGCTCCTTCATACGCTTTTCTTTATCATAAAACGGAAGTGCGTCAAGCACCCCATCGCTCATCATAATAATATAATCCCCATCCTTAAGTTCAACGCTTTCATGGTCGATAAGGCTTCCGCCTATCACCCCTGCCGGAAGTGATGATGCCTCCACCACACGCACCGTACCGTCCCTGCTCTTTATGAAGCTCGGAACCGCACCCATCTTAAAGAAATCCGCTTTCCCCTCATACTCATTGATACTGCACATATCAATGGTCACCGGAATACCGCTCATATCATTGTCGGCAAATGTATCATTCAGAAGTTCAAGTGCCGACTCCTCGGAAAATCCGGCGTCTAAAAAATGCTCAAGCAACTCGATGAACCTTGTGCTGTACTCATCAGCCGTGCTGCCACAGCCCATGCCGTCCGCAAGGCTCACAATGCTTCTGCCACCCTCTAAATTGATATAGGAATAATTGTCCCCGGATATCCGCGCGAAGCCCTTGCTGCAGCCGGCATGTCCAAATAAAAGACGGTAATCCGTTCTCTCCTCAAAAATAAATTCGCCCTCGTCCTTACCTAATACCCTTCTGCTTCCCTCTGCTGCCCGAAATCTCTTTCCAAGTATTTCTCCTATATCCTGTGCAAGCTGCCCTGCCGTTATACAGCCCCTCTTTCTCGAAAGCCGCATAACAATCTCAATTCTGCCCTTTACCGGTTCTAAATACAGTATCCCGGACACATTTATACTTTCCGACTTTAGGTAATCATACAGCTTTCTTTTCTGTTCTTCGCTGATTATACAGTCTACCTGCTCCCCGCTGTCACCTAAGATACGTTCAAGCATAGCCGCCGTCTCTTTAAGCTGCAATGAAAGTGCTGTCCTGCCGCCACCACCATAAACGTTCATCAGTCTTCGGAATGCATCCGCATACTCTCTGAGTTTTCCCTGTGAATAGAATAAATTGTCCATTCGATTCTCCCCTTAGAATCAATCCCCTTTTATTTATCGGCAGTTCTTCTGTTTCACACTCTTATTTACCGGCAGTCACCCTGTCGCGCAGTTATAAGTAATTTTCTATTTCCCGCTGCTATCATTTGCTCTGAATATCAGCTCATCCTCATAGACAAGTCCAAGCTTCTCACGCGCAAATTCCTCAATAAACTGCTTGGTCGTGACATAGATAGAGCGGGTCTGCAGCTCTTCCTTGCGCTTATTCTGCTCATCTATCTGCTGGGTGAGTGCAGCAATCTGTTTATCATAAGCGGCATTCTTGTCCGTAAGTCTGCCTGATGACTTGCTTACTACCAGGCATATTATCGCCATAAGCATGATTGCAGCCACACCCGCAAGCCAGGTATAATTATGCGATATGCGCCTATTCTGCATAACAACAACGTGTTTTCCGTACTTCCTATTCTTTCGAATTACACTTTTCTGTTTTGTGTTTTCCCTTGCCATTCTTACGCTCACGTACCTTTCCAAGCTTATAATAAATAATTGTAACCCCTTTCTCCACATATTTCAATATCACGGAGACAATTACCATTCCGACAACCATCCCGGCTATCGAAAACCATCTGGCTGCGCCATCATTTGCCACAAGTATCACAGCGAACATAACAAACGCAGACAAAAACCAATACAGCACATCCTCCACAGCAACGAAAAAGCCGTGGTGCTTTACCAGCCTTCGAAACACCACCAGCGCCCTGTACGCTGCACCGAGCATAGCGCCACAGCACAGACACCACAAAAGGAAACGAAATTCATGCGCTATAAATTCCTTCAAAAGCAGCCCCTCTTTCACTTAAAAAGTCTGTTGAGGAATGATTCACCCTTTTTTGCCGCGCTCACAACCTCCGAATAGACATAGCTGTCTATCTTTCCGTCCACCTCAAGCTCTCCCTTGTCGACCGACAGCTTTCCCACATGCAGGTCATGTCCTTTTATAGTCAGCATTCCATACTCCGTCTCTAAAAGCACCTGATTAAGGTCAAATGAAATGACATCCGTGACACCTGTAACGCTACAGTTTTTCCTGTTGTTCGATGATATTTTATGTATTTTTCCGGATACCGGAAGCTCCTCCATAACACATCCCCCTTATATATACTTCCTGCCATATCCTAAATATATTATGGAGGTTATGTAATTATGCATAAATATTTACAGCGCACCCGCTCTACAGATATTTGAACATATCCTTAGCTTCTTCCTTCTTCGTGGTCTCCACAATATCAAGAACCTCAACCTTCACATTCTTCGTTCCGAATGCAATCTCAATGGTATCCCCCACCTTGACCTCGCATGATGCCTTTGCCGGCTTATCATTCACAAGCACTCTCCCCGCATCGCATGCCTCATTCGCAACGGTTCTTCTCTTTATCAGTCTTGATACCTTCAAATATTTATCTAGTCTCATATTATTCTCCTTCCCCTGATATGCAAACATCCCAAGACCACCGACGCAGCCTTGGGATGTCTTCATTCGTTCAGGATTATTACAATCAATTAAGCGTTAACTGTATCCTTAAGTGCCTTACCAGCCTTGAACTTAGGGCTCTTAGAAGCAGCAATCTTCATTGCCTTACCTGTGCTAGGGTTTCTTCCCTCTCTCTCAGGTCTCTCAGCAACCTCGAATGTACCGAAGCCAACTAACTGAATCTTCTCACCCTTCTTTAACTCCTCAGCAACTACATCTGTGAAAGCCTTGAGTGCCTTCTCAGCATCCTTCTTGGATAACTCTGTCTTCTCAGCGATAGCTGCAACTAATTCTGTCTTGTTCATTTTAGAAAATCCTCCTGAAATAATATTGAACCTTCACAATTATTTATATATGCTTTGGCTATATTTGTCAAGGAAAAATAAGCATTTTAAGGGCATTATGCTATATATTGACCGTTGCCTAGGACTCCATCTGTTTTCCCAGAAAGCTTGCCGCTGATCCGGTGAGCTTCAAGTCTGTTTCAGCAAATCTCATTTTGGGTTCCTTCGTTGTGATTATGACGGCACCTATCGCGTCACCCTCGCATATAATCGGGCTTACAGCCTGTGAACTGTACTCATCATTCTCGCCCTGTATTATAGGTATGAATCTTCTGTCATCGCGCACCGCAACAAAATTTTCCCTCGCGTCTATTGTATCCTCAAGCTGCTTGCTTATAGGCTTTAAGAGCACATCCTTCTTTGGTGCTCCGGAAAATGCTATCACCTGGTCCCTGTCCGTTATGCACACTATATTTCCCGTACTCTGCGCAAGCGAATCCGCGTACTGCCTTGCGAACTCCCCAAGTTCACCTATCGGAGAATACTTCTTAAGTATAATCTCTCCCTCCCTGTCGGTGAATATCTCAAGCGGATCCCCCTCTCTTATTCTTAACGTCCTTCTGATTTCCTTTGGAATTACAACCCTCCCCAAATCATCAATCCTACGAACTATTCCCGTAGCCTTCATATAATAAAAATCCTCCTGTATTCTACATATTTTTCCATAATCTGTGCTATGTGGATAGTATGTGGAAATACAGGAGGAAATATACCATTAAAATTTAGTGAATACGTCCGTCTCTTTCTGAAGAGCAGACGCAATTTCCCTGTTCTCATTCATTCTTTCATTGATATTGTCCATATCGGCAACAAGAGTCTGCGTGCTCTGTGCGGCACCGTTTACACCCTTTGCACCCTCCTCAATCGCATGTGTGATGTTGCTGATTGAGTCGGCAATTGAGTCGACCTCGTTCTTTAACGCATCCGTCTTTTCCGTAAACTCATTCATCACACTCTCGATATACGTTGCGTTCTCACGGTATTGTGCTCCACCCTCAACAAACGCAGCGAACTCAGGCAGTATAGATTCCTTCATATAGCTTACAAGGTTGTCAGCATTATCACTGAGGTTATGTACCGCATTGGTCACTATGCCGTTAATCTGCTGTATATGATTAGCTGTCTCACGGCTTGAATCGGCAAGCTGTCTTATCTGCTCGGCAACCACCGCAAAGCCACGTCCGGCCTCGCCCGCTCTCGCCGCCTCAATTGAAGCATTAAGTGCAAGAAGGTTGGTCTGGCTTGATATATTTAAAATATCGTTAGTAAGTCCGTTTACCTGCTCAACGCTCCTGCTGTCCTCAATAGCCTGATTGAGAACATTGAGAATCTCGTTAACCTTAAGGTTCGTACGCTCCATATTGGTTCTTGCATCCGCCTCGAGCTTATCCGCACTCTCCTTCATTCCCTTGGAGTATTCATTGATCTCACCCGATTTTCCGGCTATCTCCACTACCTTTTCAAGCACCGCCTCCGCATTTTGGTTTATCACTGAAGCCGACTCACCAATCTCCTGCATTGTGGCGGAAAGCTCCTCCGTAACCGCTGATAAGTCTGCCGCACTGTCATTCGAGGTATGAAGATTCTGCTGCACCTCCCCTACAACAGCCTCAAGCTTCTGTGAATTGATTATGATAAGCCTCATGATGTTCTGAAGCTTTTCCATGAATGTGTTGATACCGTTTCCAAGGTCTGCTACCTCGTCATTGGAAAGTATGGTTATCCGCCTTGTAAGGTCGCCCTGTCTGTCGTCTATGCCCTTAATTATTCCCTTAATTTCCTTTGTGGCAACATTGAGCTTACGTATGACAAGCATAAACACACCATATAATGTAACAAAAAGCAGCACCAGTATAAGCATAACTATGAACATACCGCGTACTCTGGCTGAGCTATACTTTGCCGCAAGCTCCACACTTGCTTTTTCAGACTGTGTTCCGGCATTACTCATCATAGTCTCAATCTGGGCATCCATATCGCTGCTGTACTCCGAAATGGCTCCGTTCGCGAGCTCATAAGCCGCTGTCTTCTTACTGTTTCCACTGTATGCAAGGAGATTGGCTATCTCATACTTTAAGCCCTCATAGCTGCTGATGAACTGTGTAAATGCCTGCTCGTCATCCTTAGGCAGTCTCTTTGAATACTCCTCAAGCATAGCATCAAGCTTCGCCTCCTCAGCTCTTACTGAGTCCACAAGTGCCACCATGCTGTCAAAGTCAGACGCAATTATATGCGACAGCGCAAGTCTGTGTATAGCTGCTGCTTCCTTCTGAAGCTCGCTGAGGCTTGTAATATTGTACAGATTTTCCTCGACAATCTTAGTTGCCGTATCATTAACTCTTTTCAGACTGTTCATCGACCCGATATTGGATACAACCGAAACTATACCAAGTATAATAACGGGAACAAGAATAATATATTTTAAGCTGAGTCTTTTCTTATTCATAATGTTTCCTCCTATCGCTCGGTAATACCTTCCACCATCTTGTCAAGCTGCTCCTGAAGCTGCGCCTTTGTCATATCTCCGGCGAGAAGGCTGTCAATAAACCTGGTACAGGAATCCCAATAGCTGTTACCGATACGCTGAAGCACTCCATACTGTGACTGTTCAATAACCGCTGCTATAGCCGGAACCTTTGCCACCTCCTCGGAAGCAGCCGCCACCTTATTGGATGGTCCCTGATTCTGCTCTACGAACCTCAATGTCTGATTCTGTTCATTCGTAAGCCACTGTGCAAGCTTAAACGCCCAATCCTTATTTTTTGAATAATAATTGACACCTACCATTTTGTAGCCTGTAAAGGAAGCCATCTGTACCTGTCTGCCGTTGCAGGTGTATGTAGGAAGCTTGCAGGCACCATAATCATCGCCCCATACGTTCTTTACCGCAACCGCATTCCACACACCGCTTATTGCCGCTATAACCTCTCCGTCCGCTGCCTTTGAAACCCACTCACCGTCCGACTGTGAAACGAAGCCCGGGCTTGAAATGACATTCACAATCGACTCCGCAACATCAATTCCCTTTATATCTCCATCCACAGTATTCCAGTTGCAGCTGTTGGTAATACCATCCTCGTTGATATTCATGCTGAGACCCGTATTTCCGAAGAATGAATACATATACCATCCGGAATTAAGCTCCATAGAAAGCTTTTTCCCATTCTCCTCACACACTGCAAGTATGGAATCGAGTGTCTTAACATCATCCTCTGTGAAATAATCCTTGTTGTAGTACAGAAAATAACCGTTGTCCGCAGTCATAGGATATGCATATAATGTATCTCCCGCTGTCGCCGCAGCCACCGACTCTGCCACCATCTCGTCCTTAACTTCCTGTACATTCGGAACCGGTGCCAATGCACCGCCTGCTACCATGGCACTGAGCTGGTCATCAGGGAATGAAAAGACATCAGCCCCGTTCTGCACATCGCCAAGCAGCACATCTCTGGTGGTTGAATCCGACTGCGCTTCAAGCGTGATATCAAAATCCGCCTGCCCCTTATACTGTTCAATAAAGCTGTCAATCATCTTCTGTACAGTTGAGTGCTGTGCCTCCTCTGCCCACACCTTAAGTGTAATTACTCCGCTATTCTGGGTTTCATCGTTCTGCATTGTATCCTGTGAACCGTCCGTTATGCCATTATCACCAACAGGCGCCATTGTCCCCTTCCCTGAACACCCGGTAATCGTACCCAGCACTAAAAGAGTTGTGAGTACCATCGCACTGATTTTTCTTGTCATAATAGTCCTCTCTTCCTTCATTACTTTATTATATTAAATCCATGCATCGGTAAAGTTTATTTATATAAATCTTACCAATGCCATATGAGTATTTTACTGTAAAAAATAATATATTTCAACCTTTTTGCCATTAATTTACTATTTTTAACTTTTGTCCAAATCCTACGCACCCTTGATTTAGACGTTTGCGTATGGTAAAATAATTCGTGATTTACTTGTATTTTCTCTTACACTACAAATGATTCAGGAGGCTTTATATGGTCACTGCACTATACCTTACAACTTTTATCATTTCCCTTTCGATGACAATATACTATCTCGTAAGAAATCCGAAGCTGGACAATCTTCTCGTTTGCTTTGGTATAGCTCTTATCCTCAACAGCGGAGGACGTTTCATGTTAGCTGTATCCGAATCGATTGATATGGCATTGTTAGCGCAAAAGTTTATCTATGTCGGAAATTGCTACTGTCCATTCTTGCTCATACACCTTCTCACAAGAATGTGTGATGTGAAGATTCCGCGTCCTCTCACGCTTTCACTTTTCATCTTCGCCACAACCGTATTCTGTCTTGCAATGACAATAGGATTTATTCCTGTGTACTATGAATCAGTAAACCTCGCCCATGCTGATGGCTACAACTACTTAGAAAAGGTATACGGACCTGCTCATTTTCTCAACACGGTTTTAATGCTTGTATATGCCGTGCTTATACTGTTTTACCTTATTTATTCAATAAAGAAGAGCAATACCGTTTCCACAAAGACCGTTTCCATTCTGTGTATACTCGGTATTGCCGTTGCCGGAACATATATTTTTCAGCGCATTGTACACACCAATATAAGCTATCTGTCCATAGGCTACCTGATATCTTCCATCCTTATGGTATATCTTGCGGAGCGTATCAACATGTTCGATATGTCCTCCAATATTGCCGCGTCTGTCGACCGATTGAAAGAATACGGCTATATTGAACTGGATAGAAAATTCCGCTACATAAGTGCCAATGATTATGCCCGGGAGCTTTTTCCGGAAATAAATAACACTTGGCATGTAGATAAGTCTATACCTGAATCCAATTCGTTTTTATACGAAAACATTATAAGCTGGGCATCCGATGGTGAGATAAAATCCAAGAAAATCAATCTGGAAGAAAGATATTTCGATGTAAGTGTAAGAAATATTATTTTCGGCAAAAGGAAAAAGGTTGGATATATTATTGAGTTTATAGACAGAACAACTATCTTAACGCAATAAAAAATTA
This sequence comes from uncultured Eubacterium sp., assembly GCA_958446835.1. GTDB lineage: Bacteria > Bacillota > Clostridia > Lachnospirales > Lachnospiraceae > CAG-882. Next base: position 70,004 of record CAUCXT010000002.1, on the reverse strand, counting down.
TAATAAAGACTTAAAAAATGAAGTTGCCATAAAAACCGCCGACATTTCGCACATAAAGGATATGATGGTTCTCGGCATGGCTACGATGGTTGAAAGCCGCGACAACAGCACAGGCGGTCACATAAAGCGTACCAGTGCTGTCATAGATATATTTTCCAAAAGACTTATGCCGTACTGTGAGCCGCTTGGTATCACCCCGGATTTCCTTCAGATGCTTTCAAAAGCCGCCCCTATGCATGACCTTGGAAAGATTGCCATAGCGGACAGTATCCTGCAAAAGCAGGGGCGCTACACCAACGAGGAATACTCCCAGATGAAGCGCCATGCGGCGGAAGGCGCCGCGATTGTTGAGAACATCCTGCGCGGCGTGGAAAATGACGATTTTGTAGAGCTTGCCAAGAATGTTGCCCACTACCACCATGAGAAATGGGACGGAAGCGGCTACCCTGAGGGCTTATCCGGCAAGGACATTCCTCTTGAAGCCAGAATCATGGCACTTGCGGATGTGTTCGATGCGCTTGTGAGCAAGCGCTGCTACAAGGAAGCCTACTCCTACGATACCGCATTCGGCATAATAAAGGATTCCCTCGGCAGCCATTTTGACCCGTTCCTCGGCAATATCTTCTTACAGTGCAGACCGGAGCTTGAGGCACTGTATAACGGTTCTATATTGCCCTTGTAGCGTTCTTAAGCCACTCAAGCTCCTCACCCTCAAAATCAGGGCTGATTGCAGCAAATACCTTCGCGTGGTATGCGTTTAATCTGTCCTTTTCCTCAGCAGTCATGTATGATACATCGACAGCGTCAAGGTCAAACGGAACCATCGTAAGAGGCTCAAAGCCCATGAACTGTCCGTACTCTGTCTTTTCTTTCTTTACACAGAGGACAAGGTTCTCATGTCTTATTCCGAACTTGCCTGCAATGTACATTCCCGGTTCATCGGATGTAATCATGCCCTCCTCAAGCACTGCAGAAGGTCCGCTAGGCGCTATCTGGGTTCTGATACTGTTAGGGCGCTCATGCACATTGAGAAGATAGCCAACGCCGTGGCCTGTACCATGCTTGTAGTCCATGCCGTTTCTCCAAAGCGGTTCACGCGCGATGTAGTCAAGATTCTCCCCTCTTGCGCCGTACAGGAACTTTGCATTTGCAAGGTTAAGATGACCCTTGAGAACAAGTGTAAACACCTTCTTCTCCTCATCCGTAAGCTCACCAAGAGCCATTGTTCTTGTTATATCGGTTGTTCCCTCATAGTAATGTCCGCCTGTATCTGCAAGAAGGAAGCTTCTAGCTTCAAGCTTGGCATCCGTCTCCTCCGTCGCTGAGTAATGGACGATGGCACCGTGAGGACCATAGCCCATAATCGGGTCAAAGCTCTCTCCAAGATATCCCGGCTGCTTCTTTCTGAACTCGTCAAGCTGTACTGCGGCGCTCATCTCTGTTATGTCAAGCTTACCCACATTTTTCTTAAGCCAGTACATGAAATGTGTGACTGCCATTCCATCCTTAACATGAGCCTTCTTCTCATTCTCCCTCTCGGCAACAGTCTTGATTGCCTTAGGAAGCACAACAGGGCTCTGCTCCGCTCTTACATTGGCTGCGTTTGGAAGTGAATGAACGATAAGGAAGTTCGCTGTAACCTTATCAACAAGAACGACTGCGTCCTTATTCACCTTCTTCAAGTCGCTGTAAATATCGTTATACTTTCTAAGCTCAATGCCATCGGCAGCTAATTTGCCCTTGATGTCGGCATTTAAAATGCTCTCGTCAAGATAAAGAACTGCGCTGTCGGCAGTCATTGTCATATATGATAAAAATACCGGATTGTATGCTACATCGTTTCCGCGGAGATTTAACAGCCATGCAATATCGTCAAGCGCGGTGAGCACAAGAAGGTCTGCGCCCTCCCTCTTCATAGTCTCACGAATCTTCGCAAGCTTCTCCTCGCGGCTCATGCCTGCATACTCAACAGAAAGCTCCCATACAGGCTCCTTAGAAAGGGCAGGTCTGTCCGTCCACACCTTATCGACAAGGTCCTCACCACATATATAGGACATATTTCTTCCCTTAATGCTCTCTGTAATTCTTCCCATGAAAGCATCTGTTACAGTTCTTCCGTCAAAACCTATATTGCTTCCGTCTGCAAGCTTCTCTGCAAGATATTCTGCTATCGTAGGAACGCCTTCCTCACCCATCTTCATAAGGGTGATTGTGCTGCCCTCAAGCTGTGCCGCTCCCTGAAGGAAATATCTTCCGTCCGTCCACAGTCCTGCCTCATCCGGAAGCACCACAAGTGTTCCCGCCGAACCTGTAAATCCGGACATAAAAGCTCTAGCCTTAAAATAACTTCCAACGTACTCGGAGCCGTGGAAATCATCAGTACATATAATGTATGCCTGAATATTCTTCTCTTTCATAAGTGCGCGCAGCGCGCCAAGTCTCTCGACCACTGTACTCATGTGATTACACCTCATTTCTATATATTGGGACACAGGTGTCTGACACCTATGTCCCATGCACATATTATAGTAAAAACCGGCTCAATTGTACAGACCATCTTTAAGCTGTGGTGCTACTCATAAATTCAGCTTACTCATAAGTGCCTCCTGAAGAACCTGGGAGAAATTCACCCCTATCGCGATTGCCTCCTCATTGAGCCATTCAGGAATGGTAAGTGTTTTCTTTACCGCTGTATTGCAATGTTTTTTTCTATAGTATAGTGTATCACATGCAATAAAATTGACAAATTCTCCCTCTTCCAAAGCAATATCTGCCGGTGCGGACTGCTTCGGAATCTCTTTTCCGCCTTTTTCATAACCATACAGTGTAAATGCCAGTGCATCCTCTGCCATCATAATTGCATCCGCCAAATTGTCACCACATGTATAACAACCCTCCAAATCAGGGAAATTTACGGAATATGCACCATTTTCTTCAGGTGTAAAAACTGCCGGATATGAATATCTATTCATAACAGTAAAATCCTCCTTTTTCTAAATTAAGCACTCCACTTTATCTAATACCCGCATCCTTCAATATTCTATTAGCTGTGCCTGTGGGTATTTCTCTTGCAGAATGCCTCGGAATCATAAAGTCCTTACCTGTAATGTCACTGTGCCATCTGTCATGCTCTTTTCCATGCTCAACAAAATGACATTTTTTACTTTTTAAAATCATCTTTACAAGTTCGCTTACCTTCATATTTCTCCCCTTTATAGTAACACGTACTTACACGTACGTCAATGCCATATCTTTTGAAAAATACAATATTTATTCTATACGTTTTTTTCCATATTTTCCAATGCTTTCAGTGCATCTACATAAGCCAGCAATCTCTTTTTCCGTTCTTCATCCATTTCATGAAATGCTTCAATAATTCTCATATCATACTGCGTTATGTATCCGCCATTAAAATTCTCGCTATCTTCACTATTCTTATCTATTCCATTACCGGTAAGTAATTGCTCAGGCGTTACCCCCAACACACTACAAATATCCATAATCTTATCTGACGATGGATTAGTTTTCTTTTTCTTCCACTCACTCACAGTACTGCCGGCAATTCCAACCCGTTCCGCAAAATCTTTCTGCGTCATCTTTTTTTCTTTTATTAACTTAAATATTCTTTCACTTATAAGCATCCGTTTCGCCTCGTTCATATATATGAATATCATCATTGGCATATATGAATAATACTATATATTTTCTTGATAAACAACAAAAATTTACGGAAACAAAAAAAGATTTTGACTATATATTATATAAAGTCAGAATCTTTTTTCTGTAAACTATAACCGGATGTCTTAACTATGCAGGCACCATTCTGTTTTCTCTTAAAATCTTGTTTCCATGCTTACTTAATTCATTTTACCCCGCAATATTATTCCCCGTATAAAGCTGGTAATATCTACCCTTCTGCTCTATAAGGTCATCATGGGTTCCTCTCTCAATAATACGTCCCTGCTCAAGAACCATGATACAATCACTGTTCTTTACGGTTGAGAGTCTGTGCGCGATGACGAAGGTTGTTCTGCCGTGCATGAGCTTATCCATGCCGTCCTGAACCATCTTCTCTGTTCGCGTATCGATTGAGGAGGTTGCCTCATCGAGGATGAGCACAGGTGGGTCTGCGATGGCTGCTCTTGCGATGGCAAGGAGCTGTCTCTGACCCTGGCTTAGGTTGGCGCCGTCGCCGGTGAGCATTGTGTTATAGCCGTCGGAGAGTTTGGTGATAAAGCTGTCCGCGTTGGCAAGCTTTGCCGCAGCGTACACTTCCTCATCCGTAGCATCGAGCTTGCCGTAGCGGATATTCTCCATAACCGTTCCGGTGAAAAGATGTGTGTCCTGCAAAACGATACCGAGGGACTTTCTCAGATCGTCCTTCTTAATCTTGTTGATGTTGATTCCATCGTAACGGATTTTACCATCCTGAATATCATAAAAGCGGTTGATAAGATTGGTTATTGTCGTCTTACCTGCTCCGGTCGAGCCTACAAAGGCAATCTTCTGACCCGGCTCAGCGAACATCTTTATGTTGTGGAGAACTATCTTATCCGGATTGTAACCAAAATCCACATCATCGAACACCACATCACCCTTCAATTCCTTGTAGTCGGTAACGCCTGTATCCTTGTGGTAGTGCTTCCAAGCCCACATTCCTGTACGCTTTTCGCTCTCCTTTATCGTATTGCCATCCTTAACTGCATTTACAAGTGTAACATAGCCATCGTCAACCTCAGGAGTTTCATCGAGAAGCTTGAATATTCTGTCACCACCTGCAAGAGCCATGATGATACTGTTAAACTGCATGCTCACCTGATTGATAGGCATGTTAAGACTCTTGTTGAAGGTGAGGAAGCTTGCAAGACCTCCAAGTGTAAATCCACCCACTCCGCCGAGTGCAAGCGCACCTCCGACTATCGCAATGATAACGTAGCTGATGTTACCAATCTGTGCATTGATAGGTCCTAAGATATTGGCAAACTTATTCGCATTGTAGGAGCTGTCGCAGAGTTCTTCGTTGATCTTGTCGAAGCGCTCCATATTCTCCTCCTCATGGCAGAATACCTTTACAACTTTCTGACCGCCCATCATTTCCTCAATGAAGCCGTTTACCTCACCTAAGTTCTTCTGCTGCTTTACGAAGTACTTTCCGCTCATTCCGGTAGCTTTCTTTGTGACAACCAGCATAAGACCTACAAGCACAAGAGTTAACAGTGTGAGCGGCACATTAAGGATAATCATGCTTGCAAGCACACCGATGATGGTGATTGAGCTGTTGATAAGCTGAGGGATACTCTGGCTTATCATCTGTCTGAGTGTATCAACATCATTAGTGTATATGGACATGATATCACCATGTGCATGTGTATCGAAATACTTTATAGGAAGAGATTCCATGTGTACAAAAAGCTCATCCCTTAAATTTCTCATGGTTCCCTGTGTAACGTAAACCATCGTTCTTGTATTTACATAGGCTGCTATAACACCCACCGCATAGAAGCATGCCACTCTTATGATGGCGTGGAGCAAATCGGTGTAGTCCGGCACGCTCTGCTGCATGAGCGGCATAATATACTGGTCAATAAGTGTTTTCATAAACATGGTTCCCTGTATCGTAGAAAATACAGTAAGTACAATACATACAAGAACCACTATGCACTGCAGCAGATAATTCTTAGCCACAAAGCCTATTATTCTTTTAAATACCTTTCCAGGATTAGCGACTGTAGGCTTCGCTCCTCTTGGCGGTCTTCCTCCCATTGGTCCCGGCATTATGCTTCACCTCCGTTTTCATCAAAATCACCGCTGCCTCCGGTCTGTGACTCATATACATCGCGGTATATAGCGTTAGAAACCAGCAGCTCCTCATGTGTTCCGATTCCGTTGATACGTCCGTTGTCCATAACGATTATGCGGTCCGCACCCTGCACACTTGAAATTCTCTGTGCAATGATAATCTTCGTTGTCTGCGCAATCTCCGTTGCAAATGCATGACGGATTTTTGCATCGGTTGCAGTATCAACAGCACTTGTGCTGTCATCAAGAATAAGTATCTTAGGCTTCTTTAAAAGTGCTCTGGCGATACACAGACGCTGCTTCTGTCCACCCGATACATTCGTACCACCCTGCTCAATATATGTGTTGTACTTATCCGGGAATTTCTCAATAAATTCATCCGCACATGCTAACTTACATGCTCTCATACACTCCTCATCAGTGGCATTCTTATCGCCCCAGCGAAGATTGTCTAAGATGGTTCCGGAGAAAAGCACGTTCTTCTGGAGAACAACGCTGACCTCATCACGAAGTGTCTCAATATCGTACTCCCTTACATCCTTGCCGCCGACCTTTACACTTCCTTCATCCACATCGTAGAGACGGCTTATAAGGTTTACAAGGCTTGACTTGGAGCTTCCGGTTCCACCGATGATACCGATTGTCTCACCGGATTTGATTGTGAGATTGATATCATTTAACACTCTCTTGTCGGCACCCTTGTTGTAGCCGAAATTTACATGGTCAAATACAATCTCTCCGTCCTTTACCTCATAGCAAGGATTCTCAGGGTTGGTGATATCCGGCTTCTCATCGAGCACCTCTGCGATACGCTTGGCACTCGCCATACTCATGGAAAGCATGACAAATATCATGGAAACCATCATAAGGTTCATAAGAATTGTCATACAGTATGACAAAAGGCTCATCAGCTTACCTGTTGTTAAAAGCACACCGCCCGAACCGACAATCATCTTTGCGCCGACCCAGCTTATAAGGAGGATACAGGTGTATACCGTAACCTGCATAACAGGGTTGTTGTATGCAACTGTCTTTTCTGCTTTTACAAAAATCTTGTAGATATTGTTGCTGGCGTTCTTGAATTTCTTCTTCTCATAGTCCTCACGCACATAAGCCTTGACAACACGGATTGCCGAAACATTCTCCTGAACGCTCGCGTTTAACTCATCATACTTAGGAAATGCCGCATTGAAATACTTTGTCGCATGACCTATGATGACAGCAAGGATACATGAAAGTATCACAAGTGCGATAAGGTATATGAATGCAATTCGCGGACTGATGATAAATGACATAGCCATCGCACAGATCAAGCTCACCGGAGCTCTCATACACATTCTAAGGAGCATCTGGTATGTATTCTGTACATTTGTAACGTCCGTTGTAAGTCTTGTCACAAGTCCCGCTGTGCTGAACTTGTCAATGTTAGAAAAGGCATAGGTCTGGATGTTGTCGAACATACCCTTTCTTAAGTTCTTTGCAAAACCTGTTGAAGCCTTCGCTCCGTAAACACCACCCATGATTCCGGCAAACAATCCGACCATGGCAATCACTACCATGCAGCCGCCGACCATGAGTATGTAGCTCATATCACCCTTCTCAACACCATTGTCGATAAGTGATGAGAGCAGATATGGGATGAGCATTTCCATAAGCACCTCCAGAATCATAAAGAACGGGGTAGCAATGGAGGCTCTCTTGTACTCTTTTATGTATGCACCTAATGTCTTTAGCACTGTTCATCCTCCTTATTCATTTCATCAATATTTTTCTTCATTTTTTCAATGACATTCATAAAAATCTTCTTTTCTTCCTCTGTCACATTCTGTTCAAGCTCTTCGTGAAGCATATCTATAACTCTCACCGTAGCCTCATGTGTCTCCTCACCCTTTTGTGTGAGAATTATCTTCTTGCACCGCCCATCATTATCATCCGTACGACACACCAGATATCCCTTCTTCTCCATAAGCTGTAGTATATTCGTGACAGAAGACTTGCCTATTCCGAACGCTTCTGCGATGTCCTTCTGGTACACATCCATATCCTTGCGTCTGCTCAGATACCCAAGAATATGTCCGTGCATGACCGTGACCTCGTCAAAGCCCGCATCCACAAGCTTCTTCTTAAGCTGACGGAATATTATATTGTCCATCTTCCTAATCTCGAAGCCCAAATAATGTTTTTTCTCCAAATCGGTCTCCTTTCCTCCAAAAATAAAAAATATAGGTGATTACGAAACACAGTATATGACAGCCGTACGTTGTGCAATTTGCGTTTCGTAATTATCTAAAGAATAAAAAATAGTTCGAAGTGCGACAGTTTGATAATGAACTGTTCGACTTCGAACTATTATAAAATCATCCTCACATAAATGTCAAGTTATATTTTTTACTTTAAATCAAATCTCTGCACAAGCTCATTGAGTGTCACGGACTGTGCTGCCAGCTCCTCACTTGTAGCAGAAGTCTCCTGTGCCATCGCTGAATTATCCTGAACAACCTGTGACATATCCTGAATACCGTCGCGAATCTGATCTATGCTCTTCATCTGTGTATCGGCATTCTGTGCTGTATCCTGAATCATTCCGTTTGCTACACGGACACGCTCCACTGCATTGTCAAGAGAAGCCATAACGTCATTCACAATAGCATTACCCTTTTCAATCTCCTCGAGAGATACGTTGATGAGGTCACGAGTTGTATTTACAGCGTCTGCACTTTCGTTTGCAAGACCACCTATCTCACCTGCAACAACAGCAAATCCCTTTCCTGCATCGCCTGCACGGGCTGCCTCAATTGAAGCATTGAGTGATAAGAGATTAGTCTGACTAGCTATATCTTCAATTGCCTTTATAACACCTACAACCTGCTTTGAGGATTCCTGAATCTTGTCCATAGCCTCGCGCATCTGTGACATCTGCTTCTTGCTTTCCTCCATCACAGCTGCAACTTCATTGGTGTATTCGGCTGACTTCTCGGAATTATCCCTGTTCTCCTTTACCTGCTCGGCAACAGTTGTGGCTGTGGCGAGAAGCTCCTCAATCGAAGCTGCCTGTGTCTCGGTGTTCTCAGCCATACCCTGAGCTGCTTTTGCAAGGTCATCACTGCCGACCGATACCTGATTAGCACCCTCAACAATACTTGTCATGACTTCTGTCATGGACTGCGAGATATGATTCAGTGCATCCTTAACCTTCTCAAACTCACCAACATAAGCATACTTTAAGTTGATGGCAAGCTTTCCGTCTGCCATAGCCGCAAGCACTTCTGAAATCTCGTCAATATAATCTATGTACTCCTTAAGTCTCTGTACCGTCTTATCAATGGAGACTGCCAGCTCACCAACCTCATCCTCCGTCCGGACATCAAGTGAAACATCCAGATTGCCGTTGGCAAGCTCGGTTGCTACACCGTTTAACTGTACAAGAGGTCTTACTATCTTTCCTGAAAGTCTGCCTAAAAGGAACAGAATAAATACCTCACCTGCGACAATCAGGATGATGAGCATGATGACAGACCTTACCAGCGAAGAGTAATACTGGTTATTCGGTATACAGCTAAGTGCGATAAAGCCGGTGTCTCCGATAGGCATTATGTAACCATACTTATGCTCTCCGTTTACCCTGTAGCCTATAATCCGTGAAGCCTGTGAACTGATTGCATTTGCGATGTTGCTGCTGATGTTCATATCCTGAATCTTTGTGTCGATGAGTGATGAGTTAGGATGGTATACAAATGTTCCGTCGCTTGTAAGAAGCATTGTATAGCCTTCCTTGCCTATCGTATAATTTCCCATCATTTTTACAACAGTATTTATTGCAACGTCTATTCCCGCGGCACCCACAGCGGTTCCGTTCTCATCAAAAACAGGTGCAACCGCACTTATAATTGTCTTTCCTGTGCTCGCTGCTATATAAGGCTTGGTGAGCACGGTCTTACCGGTCTTAGTACAGTCGAACCATGCGCGCGTCGTGACATCGTAATCTTCACCGGAAATTGTACCTCCGGATGTGATGGACGCGCTGCTGTCGATATCTGCCACAAACACTCCCTGAATGTTCGCGGTGTCAAGTCCTGCTGCTCCTACCATCTTCTCAAGCACGGTAGAATAGGTTGCGTTGTTGGTCATACGCTGACCTGCCTTTGTGGTGGTAAGAATCTTCTGTACATCCTTGTCAACCGCAAGCTGCTCCGCCATGCGCTCAAACGGTGCAAAATACTTCTCAACCTGAAGTGCTACCGCCTCGGAATCAAGCTGTAACTCTGTGTGATTGGCATCAATCAGCAGATTATAAACCATAACTACCACCAATATGGTCACAGCAAGCATAACCGCTATTATAGAAAGACCGATTTTGCTCTGAATCTGAAATTGAATGCCTTTCGTATTCTTTGTTTTTTGTCCTTTGCCATTTTTCTCTCCCATTCTATAAAATCTCTACTATTTATAAAGAAAAGAGTATTATACCACATTATTTATAAATACAAATATTTTTTTTATTTTTCTTTCAAAAGATATATTTCCTGCCATATAAGGCTGTTCTTCTCCTTCATAAGCTTAATTTTTTCACGGTCACCGATAGATGTTCCTTCATTCTTTATCACGTCCGCGATATGCACGTCAAAATATTTTACTGCCGGAGCCCTTCCCGCCCTGCCTACTGCTCCGGCAGCTTTTGCCCCCGCACCGCGGCAGGTTATAAAAAGCGGCAGTACAGGCACATTGTTTTTCACCGCGTAGTAGAATGCACCGTTTTTCAAGGGGCGAGGTCTGTCATAGCCCCACCACTCCGACTGCTCCGGAAATACCAGAATACAATCCCCCCGCTCAAGATAGTACGAAACAGCTCTGTCAAAATTCCGCACAAGCCTGTGTCCCGACGGAAACGGCATTATACCGAACGCCCTCATATACTCACCAAGACGTCCCCTCTGATTGTTAAAATCCGCGACCATGACCTTTAGCTGCCTTCCGCGAAGCACCCCACTCCTTTTTAACGCCCACCTGACCACAAGGGCGTCAAGCTTGTTTATGTGGTTACAGGTGATTATCATGCCACGATTATCTTTTATATTATTATCAGAATTTTTTCTTATTTGTTGTATAGTATCTTGTGTTGTATTCGTGTCGATGTTTTGAGTTGTATGTCTGTCAATATATGACCGTAAAGCTGTATCTGTATTTTTCAGCGTATTATATTTACCGCACTCTCTTTCACCAGCTTCGCAAAATCTATATATTTTCGTGCGGAATATGAAGCGGTTCACGATCCACATGAACGGACTTATAATAAATATCCTGATAAGCGCCTGTCGGAGCTTCAGCCTACCGGTTGGAATATAGGGAAAGCTCTCATCTACAGGCAGGCAATTGCTGTAATCTATCGGGTCAATGTGGGCGTTAAAATCCCCACGTTTCTCCGCCTCCTTTATCTTTCCAAGCACATCGGATGTGGTATAAGCAAGCTTGAAATAATTCATCAATACTGCACCCTCCCGATTTTCTCCCAGCTCTCAGGCTTTATGCCAAGCACCGCGAGCCCCACGATGAGGATGTATTCCATGTAAAAAAATGGGTGAGCCAGCATAAGGCACAGCTTTCTTATCCATGACAGCCTGATATTTTTCCAATCCGCAAGCACCGCCATCACGGACAGCGCAAAAAAGGCGGTATAGATAAGCAGAAATGCCGCTGCCGCCTCCCATATTCTGAGCGTAACCAGATTAAATACTACAGCCAATAACAAGGTTCCGATGTACGCATACACAAGCCACAGCGACAATATATAATAATTGTCAATAAAGGCCCACACACCGCGGCGGTTTAAAAGTTCGCGATAGTAGAGCCTGTCCGCCGACACCATCCCGGTCATCCAGCGCGTCCTGCGCTTGTTGGTGTCCGCATGTGACGGCGTCTCCTCAAGATACAGCTTCGCAAATGAATAGTGGAAGGTCTTTATCCCCTTGCACGCACAGTCGCGAAGCAGCTCCATGTCCTCCGTGAACGTCTGCCTGTAAATCCAGCCGCCCCACTCCTCAACCAGGTCTCCCCTTATGAGTATCCCTGTGGTAATCGGCATGGTTGTAAGCCCAACGGCGCTCTTAAACCTGTTCCCAAGCTCATCTATGATTGGCCAGATAAGACCGTTCTGGCAGGTAATTCTATTGCATGTAGCTGCATTTTTCATGGTATCCATAGTATAGTTTGCCACCAGCTTGCGCGCCGTTATCACCTGCGCCCCGCTTGCCAGCGCGTCATTCATATTTTTCATAAAGTCCACATCAAGCCGGCAGTCCGCGTCCACAATTATATACCCATCATACCTTTTCCCAGCCGCCAGAATATGCCTTATGCAGTAGTCAAGGCAATCGCCCTTGCTCTTCTGCTCCTCATCCACATAGACCTTTGCGCCGATTTCACGCGCGTAGTCAATCACCTCGTCATGCGGATTCTTTACAACAACGTAGGTGTCGAATAAAGCTCCATAACTCTGTTCCTCTATGCTCTTAAAAAGCGGCAGCACCGCCCTGCCCTCATCGCGCGCAGGAACGATGAGTGCAAAACGGTGCCTGCTCTCACACGTCAATCTTTTTTGCGGAAAAATCCACCCGAACCAGCCAATCAGCCGCGGAAAATACAGTACCAAAAATATTATTGTAATTAGAATCAAAAAATTGTTTCCCATATATTATCCCCTCTTTAATTAGCTACACTGCAAAACCTCACATGTTTTGCCCCCAACATCATCGCTACAAATTTATATAAAATGCATTTTTTATCTTCTCATACTGCTCTAATATCTCATCATGCGCATGGAGCTTATAGATACTGTGCAGCTTTTCAATCTCCCATGGCTTGATATTTACCGTGTGTATATACGGAAATATCCTGAGCGATTTACAGAAATGCTGTATCACCGTGTTAGGTCTGTAGCGCTTCTGTTCATTATATTTCTCTGGCAGAAACAGCTTCTTTTTGCATAAACGGTTGAACGATGTCTGGTCCGGAAAGAACATTTTTCTGTCACAGCACATCTGCCTTGCCCTTTTAAAGAGCTTACTCTTCCGACACTCAGGCATGTTAAAGAGCAGAACGCCTGTGTTCATATAATTGTATTCAATAAACCACTTTCCAAGGAAATCCCTCACCCCCGCAAGCTCAAACTCCGAAATATCCATATTGTAGAGCCGTTCTATGTCATCACATACAACCACATCCGCATCAAGATAGAGAAGCTTGTTCACCAGAATATCGTCCGCATACAGCCTCAGCAAGGAATAGGGCGTGTATATGGTATCCCTGTTAGCCCACCGGACAAGCTCATCCCGGAATGTGTTCGTCTTATCAATCAGAAATACTCTGCTCTCCCGGCACACGCACGAAATCACATCCTCAAGAAGCCGCGCCTGCTGCCAGCTGACCGGCGCATAATCTTCGCGCATATTCCGAAGGTTAGCCGTCATAATGTATATCACAAGCTCCCCCTTATAATATTTTATTATGGAAAGAACGGCTATCAGAATGCCGTCAAAGGCGCGCGAATTGCCGCAGAACAGGATGTTCATATTAGCCCCCTTACTCTGATTCTTTTTTGATATATTTTACCTTTTCGTAGGTGGAATTCCTGCTTCGCGCCGTCATCGCCTCATATACCTGATTGCGCAGCTTCACGGCGGCTTGTCTTGGATTTATTGTGGTGTCCGGACTGAAAGGTCCATCGATGTATATTGTGATTTTTGTCCTGAAAAAGTGTTTCTGATATGTTATGGTAAAAGAATATACCGGGCGGTCATATATCACCGGATAGCGGAATGCGCTCTCATTAAAGGGGCGTATTCCGGTGTAATAATACCATATATGCGCCTCCGGGTAGATAAACACCGGGTGCCCGGTATCGACATAATATTCAAGTTCGTTAATAAAATTCTTCATCCCGCCAAGCCTGTTGGGAATCGGAAAAGCCCCCAGCATTTCCATGATATTCTTTGTGCCATAGAGCGATACATTGTCCGGGTGCGCCAGTATAACAGCCTTCAGCGGAAAGCTTATGCAGGTCGGAATGTAGCCGTCCCCCGGGACGTGGGTGTGATTTCCATAGAAAAACGCCGACCTGCACCTGCCATCACAGCCATCCCGGAGTCCGCGCAGCTTATCCTTCCCCTCTATCCTCATGCAAAACCGAAACTTCATGTATATAAAGGCAACCGGGGTCATTATTATGTGATACAGCACCCATGCCGCCACATTCCACAGCCTTCCGTGGCTGTAGCGGTAATTTTCATCAACGGTTATTGTATTTCTTTTTATGCCGGAAAATTCGTCCTCCAGCTCGTTGTCATAGTAATATACTTTTCTGTGCTTCATGGGGGATATTATTTACATAAAAAAATAAATTTATTCTATATGTCTGCCGACATTCTCTATGATTTGTAAAATGCATAAGTTTAATCATTTTTTCGTTCATTATATTCCTTTTGCAATTTGTCCGACCATGTCTGACAAATTGATGCAAACTAATATTTACAATCCCTCTCAAAAAAAATATAATAATACATGTTAAAAATTAATATCGCAAACACAAGGAGTTCCCATGAATAAATCCTTCACCAAAAAAATAACCGCAAAAAATATTTTTTACATAATTCTCATCTGTTTCATCCTCTCTGTCATCCCGCTGTATGTAATCGGCATGTACGCGCACCCAAGCGTCGACGATTATTACTACGGCACAGAGACGGTGCAGGTGTGGAACGAAACCCACTCAGTTGCCTCTGTTGTGAGGTGTTCCTTCGATAAGATGATTAACACGTACAATATATGGCAGGGCAATTTTTCGGCTATCTTCCTCATGCGCCTACAGCCGGGAATATTCGGTGAGCAGTACTATTTTATTGCGCCGCTCATACTTCTCAGCGCATACATTGGCTTTTCATTTTTCTTTTTCTATACGGCGCTGAAAAAAATATTCAAGACGGACGGCTATCTTGCCGCAACTGTGGGCTTATGCCTCACCTTCGTGTCAATGCAGTTGTGTGCAACACCCAGTGACTCGTTTTACTGGTATAACGGTGCTATATATTATACATTTTTTTACAGTCTCATGCTGTTTCTCTTTGCGCTTCTTATAAGAATGAGAACCGCCAAAGTCACCGAGACGGTTGTCCTCACCGTAATCAGCTCCGTTCTTGCCTTTTTTATCGGCGGAAGCAACTACGCAGCTGCGCTTTTCATGTGCATTATCCTTGCTCTGAGTGCGGGCGCCGCGATTTATTTTGTAATGCTTAAGAAAAATAAGGTCATCCGCCAATACCATGTGGTGACATACATCATCGTCGCAATTGCAGCCATGGCAGGACTTTTTATAAGCATGGCGGCACCGGGAAATGCCCTGCGCCAGCAATCCGTAGGCGGAAGCACCGGCATTGTAAAGACCTTTGTCTACACCTTTGCGTTCGGCGGCTACAGTATCGCCAAGGTATTAAATGCCCCATGCCTGATATTCTTTATATGTATGATTCCGGTATTTTACCGCATAGCAAAGCATAGCGGCTTCACCTACAGATATCCGCTCCTCGTCGCGGTGTTCACCTTCGGTCTGTACTGCTCAATGGGAACCCCTGTATTCTACGCACAGGGGCTGCGAATGCCGTACAGAATGATGAATATAATATTTTTTGCAGCTTATACGCTAATCGCTTTTAATCTTATCTATTTTCTAGGATGGATTGGTAACAAATATGAAACAAACAGAGCATATATACTTTTTGAGAATATTATTCACAGCTTTTTTGCAAAAATAAAAACAAGCCGCAAAAATGCCATTCTTGCGCTTGCCGTAAGTCTCTGTGCCTTTGTAATTGCCTGCATAGGCTGTATAGAGGTCGGTGAGACGGAATATAAAAGCGGTGACGCAGGCTTCAGCAATCTTCCTCTGTCCGCCGCCGCAACGCTCTCACTCATAAACGGCGACGCCAAGACCTATGACTGCGAACTGACTGCCCGCGATGAATACTTAAGAAGCACAGGCGATGACGAACAGTTCGTGACCGTTCCCGCTCTGTCGAAACGCCCAGCACCGATATTCCACTCCGACATAACCGATGACCCCGGCGACTGGCACAACGCGCATGTGGCTATGTATTACCGGAAGGAATGTATATGGACGGAGTAATAAATTATGGAAGGCTCTTGATTTTCTGGACTTTCTATCACCTGACCACATTGATTAAAACGTGGTTAGGTGTTTTTTTATGAAAAAAGCACCAAATATATGATTAGTTTCACCAAAATCTCGTGAGACTTCGTTGAGACTAACTTCAGAATATCCTTGAGTGAAAATTTGTGGTGTCACATTGAGTGCCATATTTACTGTCATTTAATTACTTAATTTTCCACTCTCCACCATTATCCGGACCTTTTCGTTCTATGATACCTTTATCCTTTAATTCTGATATATATCTAGCAATTGTTCTATCTGTGACATCCAAGGCTATTCTTAATTCATCAATAGAAATATTCGGGTTTTCCGAAATCATTTTTAGGATCTCACATGCTTTAACAAGCTTCTTCTTAGAATACTCTGGCATTAACTTCTTAATTTTTTCTTCCGAAATTTCTATGACATTTTCTATGACATTTTCTATGACATTTTCATTTGCTTGTGTTGCATAACTAGAACCATAATTCAGATTATATAAAGTCAATATAAAATCATCATTATCTGCCTCAAATACTGGCATCTTAGTCTCATCAAATTCAACTTGTCCCTTATAGTCTGCTAATATTTTCTTAAATCCACTACCTCTACGCTCCATGTATTTCAAGCGGCTGAATATATCAGCTAATATCGGATTTCTTCGCTTTGATGGGATTTTCAATAAATCTTTTCCCTCTAGAGATATTCCGCTTACCATTCCACCCGGTGAATATATTTCGATTCTATCATCAAACATATCTATATGGACTTCACTGCCTATCTCCATATAATTTCTATGAATCAATGCATTTACTGCACCTTCCAGTACTGCACGATCCGGATAATCCGGCATTTCAATTCTGCCATCACCTACCTTACGCCATGCTTTCTTGGAATTATTTCTGACAAAATCCGTTCCTGCCTGTAATAGTGTGACAAGACTTCCCGTATATTCCTTATCATCAAGGGCATCTACGATTCCAGATGCCTTCGTAAGTCCATTCCATCTTGTACAAAATAATCTGGAATGACGAACTGGAGATTCATCCGCCAAAAGTGCTCCTGCATTTGTCAGATTTCCTTTCTCATCAATCAAACCAAAAGATTCATAATCTGTATCTTCAAATGCATTCCCTGTTCTTTGCTTATACACCGATTTTAATTTTGTGAAAGACATATTGCTAAAATCATATCTTGACTTCAGACTATCATAACTTTCACCACTTCCGCGAAGTACCAACTCTCTTAACTGTGAAGGTGTTGCTGGAACACTTTCATTTCCTATACGCATAAACGCAATAAGCTGTCCATCGCCTTCATAATAGTATGGTGTCTGCTGTCCTTTCATAACTTCTACAATAACGAATGTCTTGTCATTATCTTTTTCAAATGAAAGCTTAAACTCTGGTATTGGATTAAGGTGTGTTTTAATTATTTCACTAATTTTCTCTGCATCACCTTCAGCATCCGAAAGACCAACCAACGCATCATCGTTTGCCACACCAAATACCAGCTTACCACCATAACAATTTGCAAATGCACTTATACTCTTGCACCAACTTTTAGGTTTCTTTGTCTCAAGTGCAACCTTTTTATCGTAATCTGTAGTTTCACCGATTAGCTGCTTTATGTCCATAGTTCTCACCCTCCTTCTATATTAAATAAGTGCCTATTTACATCACATGGGTAACAAAGCTTCTTTTGTAATTCCCTTTTCTTCCAATTGTTTCACTATCACATTTTTTAATCTTGCAGGAATGACCGCCTTTACCAAAAATTTACCTCCGTCCAATTCTTTAGGAGCTTCCGGCTCATGTGGCCATAATATATTATCCCCCGCATTAACACTTGTTCTCATTTTATCAATCGGAGTTTCAAATTTCACACTACAAACATATAAGCACCCTTTTTGTCTTTGAATTCTCATATTTCCCAAATACGGATTACGTGGTTGCATAATCATAAAGCCATGGTCCAAATAAGAAACTAAATCAGTATAGAAATCCTTTTTATAAGTATAATTGTCTTTCAATTCCGGATATTTCTGCAACAGTATCTCTGCATATTCACTCATTCTTCTATTTTACGGCAACAACTCACACTCA
The DNA here is from genome assembly GCA_958446835.1 of uncultured Eubacterium sp. Taxonomy (GTDB): domain Bacteria; phylum Bacillota; class Clostridia; order Lachnospirales; family Lachnospiraceae; genus CAG-882. Next base: position 51,905 of record CAUCXT010000002.1, on the reverse strand, counting down.
TCCCCCACCCCATAGAAATCCAGCGCATGCAACGCCCTCGTCGCACCGATATACAGAAGCTGTCTATGATAATCGGAATGGTAATGAGCCTTATCGGCGTTCACGATATGCACGCTGTCGAACTCAAGACCCTTTGCAAGGTAGTATGGTGCCACGACAACACCCGTCTTGAAGCGGTCCGTGTTCTTGTTGAGCACGGTGACCTTGAAGCTCTCCTCATCGTCCTCCGTCTCACGGATATTTTCAAGAATCTTATCCCCAACGTACTCCGCTTCCGCCTGAGTTTTGCACAGAACAGCTATCGTTTCGTGCTCACCTGCGGATAACTCATCGCTGATTCTGCCGCCGATTGCCGCGTACATCTCATCCTCGGTGCTGTACATATATTTTTCAGGTCTGCTTCCATGCCTGTCGATTCCGTCGATTCCCTTTATTCCGGCAATCTGCGCCGCGTAGTCGGTTATCTCCACGGTCGAACGGTAGCTCTTGTTGAGCACAATGCGCTTAGAGTCCTTTCCTAGAATCTCCGGGAGAAAATTGAGCACATCCGATTTTTCGGAATCCACCGACTGCTCCTTGTCACCTAAAATGGTCATAGGACATTTGAATACCCAGCCTATAATACAATACTGAATGTAGGAATAATCCTGCATTTCATCCACAAGCAGGTGCTTAATCTGCTGCTCATACCCGGCACCGTACAGCAGATATTTAAGATAGAGTATGGCGTACACATCCTCATAGCCTGCCTTCTTCGGCTGTCCCTCTGCAACAGCTATAGGCTCCTCACCTATGCTTTCAAGGAACTCATTGTAGATTGTAAAAATATCTCTTGTCCTGTAGAGTGTATCGAACTTATCTTTTACGATAGCTGATTCTATGTCATCAAACTCGTGTCCTGTAAGAGTCGCATATTCATCCACGATATACTCGCGGACAGCATCCATCCTCTTAAATAGTGGGATATCCGGCAGCTTATTGTAGAATAAATCAGCAATGCTGTCGGCGTCCTTCTCAAGCTTCTTGTACTTGATATCCTTAAAATTCATCAGGTCATACTCAAGCGAAAATACAAATCCGTTTATCGCCTCGGCAAACTCCTTCGATGAGCGCGCTGAAAGCTTTGCCTGGCGCGCCGCCGCGTACTCTGTATCGCTGTCCTCATGCGTGAGCACGTCCTCAAGGAAATCGTAATGTCTTTCGATTCTGCACGTATCCGAAAGCTCCTTTGCAGCAAAGTCATCGAATGTCATTTCACTGATATTTTCCTCACCAAGCTCCGGAAGTATGTGTGAGATATAATCTGAGAACACATCATTCGGTGACAGAATAAGTATCTGTGAGGCGGTAAGGTCATTGCGGTGGCGGTAGAGCAGATACGCTATTCTGTGAAGCGCGACGGATGTCTTGCCTGAACCTGCGCCACCCTGCACAATAAGAATCTTATCCTTCTCATTTCTTATGATTGAATTCTGCTCCTTCTGTATTGTACTGACGATACTCTTAAGTCTGGCATCTGCGTTCATTGACAATACCTGTTTTAAAATATCGTCATCAATCTTGATATCACTCTCAACCGCATAGAGAAGCTTGCCCTTCTTAATCTTGTACTGATATTTTTTTACAATATCTCCTTCAACCGTTCCACCCGGAGCCTCATAGGAGGCTCTCCCGGCATCATAGTCATAGAAAAGGCTGGAAATCGGCGCGCGCCAGTCATATATGAGAGGCATTGAGCCCTTTCCCTCAGCAAAATTTCCTATGCCGATGTAACAGCGCTCCGGCTCATCATCCCCATCAAAAAGGAAATCCACCCTCGCAAAATACGGCGAATCCTGCATTCTCTTGTACATGTGAAGAGTCTTCATATTTCTGCTTCTGAAATTGGCATGGTTGAACATCTGCTGTCTGTTCTCGTACTCCTCATAGCCATACTCATCGAAATCACTGTTGTTCTCCCAATATAACTCCTGAAGCTGTGCAATATCCTTGTCATTTAACTTCATTTCATTCTTGATATTTTCTATCGCAGCCTCAAGCTTGCCCTCTATTAATTGTAAATATTCTTCCTCTGTCATCTATAGCACCCTTTCCAAAAACTAGTATGTGTTTCCCTCTGTATTCTCAGCCTTTACAATCTTGACAATCCTGCTTGTTCCAAGTCTTGAAGCGCCAAGCTCAATGAATTTCTCTGCATCTGCGATTGAGCTTATGCCGCCTGCCGCCTTTACAAGAATGCCGTCGACATTGTCAACCATGAGCTTTACATCCTCAAATGTAGCTCCTGCCTTTGAAAAGCCTGTCGATGTCTTGATATAATCCGCGCCTGACTCAGAGACAACCTTGCAGAGCTTAATCTTCTCCTCATCTGTGAGAAGGCATGTCTCGATAATTACCTTTAAAAGCTTTCCGTTGCATGCCGCCTTAATCTGCTTAATCTCGTCTAAAACCTTATCGTACAGACCGTCCTTAACCCAGCCTATATTTATGACCATATCTATCTCATCAGCGCCCTCTTCAACCGCAGTCTTAGTCTCAAAGCACTTCACAGCAGTTGTGTTATATCCATTAGGGAAGCCTATTACTGTACATACCTTAAGCTTGCCGTTAACGCTCTTAATATACTCTGCTGCCTGCTTCACATAGCTTGGTGGAATACATACCGAAGCAGTCTCATACTTCATTCCGTCATCGCACAGCCCCTTGATATCAGCCCATGTTGCTGTCTGTCCTAATACTGTGTGGTCAACCTTTGCAAGAATTTCTTTGATATCCATTGTTTTTTCTCCTCTTTTTTAATTCTATGCCCACCGGACTGGATTTTTTCTTGTTTTTTACTGCCTTGTGGGAATTTTTATATAATTCCTTTGATTTTCTTCATATAACATGAGTAGCACATCGCCTCATATCTGTCATTTCCGCCGATGAGCACCTGCTCTCCGTCCGTTATCACATTGCCATTCTCATCGATTCTGGCATTGACTGTAGCCTTGGAGCCGCAGCGGCAGATTGTCTTAATCTCACTTATGGAGTCCGCGATCTCAAGAAGTCTCAGGCTGCCCGGGAATACGTGCGTGAGGAAGTCCGTCCTCAGTCCAAAACACAGGACAGGTACACCCTTATTGTCAACTATGAATCTGAGCTCATCAATCTGTTTCGGTGTGAGGAATTGAGCCTCATCAACTATAACTGCGTCATACTCCGCTTCCTTCTCATACTCTTCCACTATGTCGGTGTCCGGCATTACCACGAAGCACCTGCACGCAAGTCCAATACGGCTCTTTATGATATCCTGTCCATCACGGTTATCTGTGGCAGGCTTTAAAAGCCACACCTTCATGCCTCGCTCTTCATAATTAAACTTCGTGATAAGCGCATTTGCAGTCTTAGAGCTGCCCATCGCACCATATTTAAAATACAGCTTTGCCATTTTAGTACTCCATAATTTTATTGGTATATTCTCTTATTACCCTTGCAGAATCCTTGAATCTTGCAAGCTCGCTAGGTGACATGTGAATCTCAAGGACATCATAAGCTCCGTGTCTGTTAAGAACTGTAGGCACACCTGCATACACATCTGTCTCGCCATATTCGCCTTCAAGATATGTGGATACCGGTATAATCTTGTTCTCATCATTCATAATTGCCTTTATAATGGCAACTGCCGCCGTAGCAATTCCGTAATATGTTGTACCCTTGCGCTCAAGAATCTCCCAGCCCTCTCTTGTTGTTTTATGAACAAGCTCATCAAGGTCAACATCGCCCACAAGACTCTTGTTGTCGGCAATTACATCATAAAATGGCTTTCCGGCAACCGTCACAACGGACCATGGAACCATCTGTGAATCGCCATGCTCACCCATCGAATATGCATGGACGCTTCGCGGGTCAACATTCACAAGCTCACCGATAAATGTCTTAAGACGCGCCGAATCTATGGCAGTACCTGTTCCGATGACCTGATTCTTAGGAAGCCCGGAAAGTTTCTTGACATAATGTGTGATAATATCGACCGGATTGGACACTATAAGAAAAATTCCATCGAATCCACTCTCCATAATAGGCCCGACTATCGACTTACATATATTCGCCGTGAGCTCAAGTGTATCAAGCCTGCTCTGTCCCGGCTTAGGTGGTGCTCCCGCGGTTATAACTACTATATCTGCATCCGAACAATCCGAATAATCACCGTTTGTCACCTTCACATTGCGGTTAAGATACTCGATACTGTCATGTAAATCAAGCTTCTCTCCGTAAGCTCTCTCCTTATTAATATCAATCATGAGAACCTCGTCAACCACGCCCTGTGTCACAAGACTGAATGCGGTTGTGGAACCAACCAGCCCACAGCCCACAATAGCCACCTTTGATTTGTTCATCTTCATAGTCTTTTCCTCCATTTATTTTTTATGCTTAAATAATTGTAAAACGCAGAATTATACAAAACGGGTGCGCAATTTTCCTACGCACGTCTACGCCCTTTTATTTTGATGGGTATGTCATCGTTATTTTGGTGGGTATATCACTTTTATTGCAATGGATACGTCATTTTTACTCCGCCGGATACGCCAGAAAATAGGACAATCCGTTCCGCTCCATCACAAGTTCACTTTTTGCAAATCTTCCTGTGGTTCCAATATAGTAATACAACGCCATATCTCCCTGTGTATTACCCTCATTTGTTCTTGCCACTATCATAAATTTATCCGCTTTTTCAAGCTCATTCTCAATACCGTATGGCGTATTTTCCGTGATTCTCATGAGCTTATCCGGAATGATATAGTCCATGAAATTCGCAGTCATTTCCCAGTTCTCATCACCGCACAGAACCCACGGAATATCACTATACTCTTCCAGACATTCACTCTGGGTGTCATACGTCTTTACGTTAGTATAGTAGTCTATCCCATATCCAAATGCAAGAATACATGCATCCATGACAAGACAAGCCACTGCAACACCTGCATTGACTAATATTTTTCTCTTTTTACCAATCCTTTCATCTGTCGCAAATGTACAGACAAGTGCACATACACTCACCGATACCAACAGAATCTCCACCGCGGACACGGCATAAAAATATCTGCTCGACATAAGATATGTTGGTGTTAAATAATATACAATTGTTGAATAAAAGAACAGTATTACACTGAGCCCGCCAACATACAATCTCACATTGCGGAACATAGAAGCGACCCTCTTAGATACAAGCGTTATCACAACCACAATAATCACAGCCAGACCGCCCACGATATGCCATTTCTGAAAAAGTATAAGCTGCACGGACTCAAATCCCCTGAACATACTGTTAAATATATTCACAAAATTCATCGCATTCTCTTTTATCGCGCCGGAATTATTGTTCGAAAGCAGGGTTCCAATCCAGTAATGCCACACTATAGTATCCACTGCCACTGCCGCAAACATACTTACAAGATATTTAATTATACATGAATATTTCTTATGTGCAATATTATAGATCGCCCAGACCACAAAAAAAGCTATCGGGATAAAGCAGAAATAATACTGTGTAAGGAACCCTCCTGCCGTCACGACTCCCAACAGAACATAGCTTGACAGCTTCTCCTTATTCTCACACAGCCGCCACACCACGTAAGCAAATGCAATCGTAAAGAAGGTCAGCTGCATATACATTCGTATAAGCATGGCATCGGACAGAGTTCCAACATTCAGCGCGTACACAATTGCCGCAACCGCCGCCATACCCGGTCTGCCGAAAATCCTATCTATAATAAGCCAGAACAACAGCACTGTTACGATGTACATAATCAGATTGACCGACAGCCCTGGCCACTCAGATATATTCAGTCCGCCAAAAAATGAGGCGATATACACAAGCCCATAATACAGTGGCGGATGAGGGTCACCCTTCACATTCCTCAACATCTGCACAACGCTGTCATTTGAACTGTGCCCCAACATATCAACTGTCTGCTGTCGCGTATACCACTGTCCCTCAGCAAGCTGATACGCACCATTAGGCGCATTCACAATCATATAGGTGTATATCTCGTCACAGAAGGTTATCCTCTTGTTGATTCCTGCGGCAACAAAAATCACAAAACCGACTATGATAGATAATACACACCACAAATATTTCTTTTTCTCCATAACCCACCTGTCTGCTTTTTTTATAATCAAGAAAATGTTAACCGCATAACCGGTACACATCCGAACCTTTCAAGCCCTAACAGCTTGTTTAACATTTACCTGATATATCCCTTAATATAATTCAGATAAATATTTTACCACATCATCAACAGCTTGAAAAGAAAAAGAAGTCATTCCGGGCATCATTTCCGGAATGACTTCTAAAAGCTTACTGTGCTATTTTCTAAAATGTTCTACGATTCGCAGTATCAGAAGCTTAAACCTGTGTATCGGATGGAAGCATATAACAGATATAATTACTATTGCTATCGGCGGTATAATGAATATAATTCTAAAGAATGTTAATAAATCGACTATATTTTCTACAGCAATTGCACTATTCTCCCAATATGGGTATTTAAGTGCCTTGAATACCATGCCCTTATCAGTCCACTTGAGAACTCTCTTCGCGGAATTTACAAGGCTGTATCTTTCCGAATTATCAATTACCCTTATATCATCCTCACTATAACCGCATGAAGTGAACGCCTCTTTAACCTGCTTTAAAGCAAAATCCGATACCGGATTAGGAAAGATAATCTCGTAGCAGTCTGCATCCTTTTCAATGGCTTCAAGAGGAAAAAATACCGTTCCGCTCTCAGCTCCTCCGTCCTTAGTCTTATAACCATCCTGAGGCTTAACAACTCCCTGTACTATATATTCTTTTCCATTGTAGGTGAGTGTCATTCCATCCACCTCTATGGCTCCGAATATCTTCCATGCAGCTTCCTCATCAATTACAACCTGATCATTTGCAATGCTGTCCTCCATAAGATAACTGCCGCTTATAAGCTCATAATTATGAAAACGGAAGAAATCTCCACCTACACCATACGCGGTGCATTGCTGTGACTTGGCACGCTGTGAGGATACCGTCACCTGCGATTTCACACTATACGCCGCAACATACAGTCTTGCATTATCCGCCGGAGCCTCCATCGCTTCCTTTATAAGAGCCTGATCAAGCGTATATTGAAGCTGCTTAACCGTCTGCCGGTTCAATCCGCTGTCCTCAGGCAGGAACACACTCACCATCGAATATCTGCCATCAGAATCCCAGTACTTTGCGCAATACTGCGTTTTCTGTGTTCTTGCCACAGCACCTGATACAGCCGTCAATATACCGAACACGAGCAGCCCTACTGCAATGATGACCAGAAGCACAAGCTGTTTTTTCGTCAATTTTACATTAGGCCTTGTCATCGTATCCTCCTATTATTTAGGCAGACGCACCAAATCTCCTGCCGATACTGGCTTGGTAGCCGTTGTGATTACACTCTCATAGCCCTGGATTCCACATGAAATAGCAGTGTTGGTATCATCAGAAGCGAGCTTGGTTACATCTACTCTGGTAGCTGTATATCTGTTGCCAAGAGGAGTACTCTTAGAGGTAATGATAAGTATATAAGTACCATTCTTATCCTCACGGATTGCCGTGTTAGGAACAATCATATCATAGTTAGCGGACTTATCGCCAACACTCACAGTAACCGACTGACCAACATTGATATCAGACCCGGTAACTGTAAATACTACAATTCTGTTACCTGATGATGGATTCGATGTATCATTCTTGATTGCTGATACGGTAAGCACCATATCACTGTAATACCATGAGTTGGAAGCCTGACCAACATCTCCGACCTTGATTCTTGCAGCCTGCTCCTTGGTTACAGACATCTCAAGGGTGTAGTCCTTACCTGAAAGCTGTATTGTTGCCATAGTAGAATCAGCCGCAACCTTCTCTCCTGCCACAACATTCACTGCCGTGATTGTACCACTTACAGGAGCCGTAACCTCTGTTCCTATAGCCTTCTTTTCAAGTGTCTCATACTTATTTTTAGCATCGTCAATCTGGTCTAAGAGATCCTGAAGCTGTCTCTGATACTTAATCTCGCTTGAAACCTCGTCATAGCTGTTCTTTGCCTGTGTGTATTCATTGTTGGCAAGTGCTCTCTTATATGCCAGCTCTGCTGAAATCTGTGTTGGCTGTGCCTTCTTATCCTCAATTGTCTTATTGATTGATTCTATCTGCTTCTCATAGGACTTCACATTGGCTTCAAGAGTTGCCTTATCACCAAGCTTATCTCTGTCCCCTGCAACCGCAACTGCCTGAAGAATAAGCTCCCTGCGCTTATCATCATCAGTCTGTGCCTGTGCCTCAGCAAGAATATTTGTAACCTTTGTATCCAGCTCATTATAGCTGTTAAGTGAATCCTTAGCAGCCTCAAGTGCTACATTGGCAGCCTCAAGCTGTTCCTCCTCAGCCTTCGTATCAACAACTGTGGCTCCGATGACACTTATCTGTGCATCAATATCATCGAGTGCTTCCTTCTTCTGCTTAAGAACCGCTGTGCGCTGCTCTAATAATGCTGTCTTCTGGGCAAGCACATCCTCATCACGATTCTGAGCTGCTGTAACAACATCACTGCCAATCTGATTGTCAATAATTGTTGAATCATACTGCTCAAGTAATGTCTGATATGCCTTCTTGGCATCTGCAACCTCTGTGCTCTCTCCTTCTTCAAGTACAAAAAGCACATCTCCCTTGCTTACCGTATCACCCTTTCTGACATTAACACTCTCTACCTTGCGTCCCTCAGAGATTGTCACATTATACGGATCAACAGACTGAATAGTACCTGTACCGCGAATTGCTGTTGAGATACTTCCGCTAGTTATGTATGAACTTGATACCTCTGCAAGCGAATAGTTCATAATCGTATTGGAAAAAAATGTCAGTAACAGCAATATTACGAGAAATACTATCAGAATGTTCTTTATCCAGTCTTTTCTGTTTCCTTCCAGCTTTTTCATCGCATTAACCCTTTCTTAATATAATAGATATAATTTATCCTTTTATTCCACCCTGATATGTGATTCCTTCAACAAGGTACTCCTCACTGTAGAGGAATATCAGAAGCCCCGGTATCATATATATCGTAGCAACAGCGAATGCAAGACCAATCTCACCCTCATTTATCTTGGATAAGAATACCGACAACGGATATTTTTCTGTATCTGTAAAAAGAATAAGCGGCTGCTCAACCATATTCCAGTAATCAATGAATACAAGTATCGCACATGAATATATTGCACCCTTACATATAGGCATAGCAACCTTCGTAAATAACTTCCACTCCCCGGCTCCATCAATCTGTGCCGCCTCAAACAATGCCCTAGGTATTCTCTTCATATACTTGGTTAGCAGATATACTGAGAATGGCGAGAATATACCCGGCAGCCATATTGCCCAATTGGTATTCAGTATATGGAACCAGTCCGCCACCAGATAGTTTGGAACAAGTGTGACCTGATAAGGCATCAGCATCAATATAATGTATCCGAAGAATATTATACCTTTTATCTTTCCCTCAGATCTTGCAAATCCATACGAGGCAAGACATGCAATCAAAATCTGGAACACCGTTATCGGAACCACAAGTATTACCGAGTTCCAAAACTTCAGAAGATATGAAGGGCTCTTTAACAGCACGGTAAAGTACTGGCTGAAACTTACCATATCGGGAATAAGCTTGATATTAACCTTCTTTGATATGTACGCCTTCGCTCCCGAATCGGTTGTGGAAAATACCATACCGTAATTCGAACTTATCTCCGACTGTGACATAAATGAGTTGGCAATCGTCACCACCGTAGGAAACAAAAATATTATCGCAAAACTCGCGGCAAATATAAAACAAAGGGTTCTTATTACAATACTCTTTCTTTTCTTATGGTGTATTTTCCCTTTTTCCATTATTCCTCCACATCCTTTCCGAAATGATTTTCTATAAGGAATAATGCTCCTATAAGCACAATCATGACCAGTGACATAAGTATCGCTGCTGCCGACAGCTTCTGATAATCGAGTGACTTGAACATATTGTTCATGTAATGCTGCAGCATATAAAGACTCGTAACAGGATGATCTCCCGTGAGAAGATATACCTCTCTGAATACCTTAAATGAACTTATAATCGACATGATTGTTACAAACAAAATTGTAGGTGAAAGGTATCTTATCTTGATATGCCAGAATATCTGCCACGAATTAGCACTTTCAAGCTCTGCCACCTCTATGATGTCACGCGGTATATTTCCCAGTGCCGCCATAAAAAGAATCATGTTATAACCCAAATTCTTCCACAGATACAGAGGTACTATCGCCACCATGGCGTAATCCGACTTCAACCAGTCCACAGGACTTATACCGAACGTCGAGAGAAAATCATTCACCGCTCCGTTATAATGAAACAATACCTGCCATATAAGAACAACCGAAGCAATAGGTACCATCATAGGACTTAAAAAGAAGGTCCTGAACTGGCTTCTTCCCGGAATCTTCTGGTCAAGTATGATGGCTAAAAGAAGTGAAAGTACAACAGCAAGCGGAACCGCAATAGCGGTAAATGTAGCCGTATTTTTCACAGCCCTTTTAAAAGAATTGTTCTTCACAAGTCTCACAAAATTGTCAAACCAGACCCACTCCTTCGTAACCGGGTTATCAACAAACGAATAGAAAATAACCACAAGAAACGGAAGCAGGAAGAACAATGCCACTCCTATAACGCTCGGTGCAAGAAATGGTATCATCGTATGCTTTCCCAGCTTGCTCCTGCGCTTATTATGCGCAGGAGCTCTTTTTTTCTCTTTAGGGAGCTTAAGCTCCTTTGATTTTTTCTTTATACTCATAATAACCTCCATGCTGTGAGGCTATCTACCCCATAACATGCCCCATCAGAATACCGTCTTAACGGTTCTCATCTATATAGAGCTGTGCTCTTGACTGGATAATTCCCGCTATCTCCTGTGCACTCTTCTCACCATTGAAATAGTACTCTGCCTCTTCTGTTATGATATTCATAAGCTGTTGATCATAAGTAGCCTCGGTGGTGGCATTGTATACCATATCTCTTACTGCCTGTGCATCTTCCTCTGTAAGCGGTCCGATTGTAATCTCTACATCATCATACCACCATATACTATTGGTCACACCGCCATTATCATCCTGTTCCTTCATGGCATCTGCAATCTTCTGCTCAAATGCAGCCTTGTTTACAGGTAAATTCCAATCCAGCTTATTCTGGTTATCCGGAAGCAGGAAGCTTCGGATAAATGCCCATGCGCCCTCCTTATTCTTGGACTTGGCAGCCACACAGAATCTGTTGTTAAAGCCTACAACCGATCCTGAACCGCTGTTGGTAGGAAATCCTATGAAATTGACAGGCTCACCATAAAGAGCCGGATACATCTGTATATCACTAAAGCTTGACATATTCACACTTGTGAGGAGCACCTTTCCGCTTCTTAACAGACTTGCCGTGCTCTCGCTCTCTCCTGAATCATAATCATATTCCTTAGGGAATGTATTACATAATTCAAGAAGCGAAATAAAGTCCTCAGAATCGAACTTGCACTCACCTGTCTCTGAATTATAAAAGCTGTCCATACTGTACATAACCATCGTACTAAGACCATCCGTCTTGGTGACGTACTGCATAAGCTGCGAATCCGGATGGGACTTAACAAGCTCAACTACATCCTTAAAGCTCCAGCTCTTACCTGTTCCCACATCCGAAGTCTTACCGACAAGTGTATTTATATAGAATGACTCTGCAACACAGTACAGCTTGCCGTCAACTGATAATATATCAAGAATATTTGATATGAAATCATCTCTGTTAAGGACTTCATCCTTATCTATTAAACCTGAAAGATCTGCAAGTGCTCCCTTTGCAATAAGGTTATCAACACTGATATTGCCATCTGCCACGAAGAAATCACCGGCAGTACCGGAAGCTACATCTGCCTGAAACTGTGTCTGTGCATCTTCCCAGTTAGAAGAATCATCATCCACATAAGTCTTTATATTAATTCTGTATTCCTCATTCGTTCTGTTGAACTTGATTACATGCTCACGCATATTGTAATTCATGTAGAGCATTGCAAGTGTCACATTCTTCTTCTGCTTAACTGAGCTGGCAGGAACCTTCTTGATAGTTGCAAGCTCGATTGTTACCTCTGTATCTTCATCTGAGTAATCGTATGTTGTGGACACTGCTACAAATGAACCATCGTCAAGAACCGCAAAGCCAGCAAGATTATTGGTATTGATATCGCATGCAATCCAGTCAAGTATCTCTTCAGAGGTCTGCGTATTCATATCATACAGGAACAGCTTGGTAGAACCTACAACATACAGCTTGCCGTCACTCGCAGGATATATATTATTTGAAGAATTACCGTCCATGCTCGGAAGATTCTCAAGCGGAGTTCCTACTGTCTTGGTATTCAAATCAACAGGGGCGATTTCCATGTCATACTGGTCATTATAGTACATAACAATAACCTGACCGTCGCTTGTCACAAACATTCCGTTAATCCAGTTATCAAAATCTACCTTGAATTTCTCTTTTCCTTCATTGTCAAGGACATACATTGAATTGTCAAGGGAAATATAGATATTACCTTCTGCATCGCTGGCTGAATACTGAACATAGAATCCACTTCCGTCTTCCTCAACCTTCTTCTGGAGATCAGCAAGTGATATCGTGGACTGTATGTTAAAATCCGCATCAAGTATTGCTATATCATAGGATGTTTCAGAGTCATACACTCCACTGTCTATCTCATCCTGTGAAGGCTGTGTATAATGGTAACGTACAGCCATGTAACCATCCTTATAAGCAGCCATTGTCTGCAGCGAAATCTGTTCGCTATCGTCCTTCTTATCCCCATCTATGGCTATATCCTTGCTCGTCTGTTCTCCTGTAGCCATGTCAAGTGTGATAAGCTTCTGTGAAAGCTCATAAGTCTCATTATCATATACCTGACCCATAATATTAAGCTTACCGTCACTCGCCAATACGTTGGTGACATATTCTACATCAGATGATATCTCCGAAAATGTCGGTGTATAGACATCTCCGGTAGGTACATCTCCTCCCGCTGACTTGTTACAGCCTGCCATGCCAAAGCACATCGCTGTAGCCATGAGCAGAACTGCCACTTTCTTAAATCTCTTCATCTTTTTCATAATCAACCTCTCTTCCACGCTGCTTTTTTTACATTATACTTGCAGCAACCATATAATGCATGCGACTGGCGCATCTCCCTTACGCCGGTCATTTTATAAATAAAACACTCCCTCGCGTATTATCTGTCATAGTACGCTGACATAGTCATAATAACATAGAGCTACATATTCGTCAATACTTTGAAATATTACATTTTTGTAACAAATCCCAGAACCAGTACACTTCCCACTATCCCCATCAACATGGCAAAAAGTGCACCCGCCGCCGTCCATCTCGTTCTTGTCACCTTCACAGACATATAATAAATACTTATGGTGTACATAAGCGTCTCCGTGCTTGAAAGAATAAGTGCAGCCAAAAGCCCCTCATACGAATCCACACCACAGCTTCTGAATATGTCAAGCATCAATCCGGTAGCTGCGGATGATGAAAAAATCTTAATCACAGCAACCGGAACCACCTGCGCCGGAAAGCCTATATACTGCGTTCCCCTTCCTATAATACTGCAAAATGCATCAAGCGCTCCCGAGGCTCTTAGTACCCCCACTCCAACTAACAGTCCTATAAGCGTTGGCAAAAGTTCTGCCGCTATTCTGAGCCCCTTGAGTGCCCCCTTGGTAAAATTCTCATATACCTTCCCTCCGGATATAAGTGCCCACAAGACAACCACGAAAATTATCATCGGTATTATTCCCTGCGCAACAGTCTCTATCATTATTATTCCTTATAAATAACAATCTCTACTACTATATTCATGTGACAATACGAAAATACACACCATTATAACGGCAGGTAATAGTCATCAATTATCCTGATATCAAGACCTTCACCTGTTAAAAAAAATATCCGCACAACATGTCCACTAATCTTTGACAAGTTTAATAAATGATTTTAAAAATTCCTGCATTTTCCTCTTTACTTAATCGAACGTATGTGCTATGATACTATCAAACATACGTTCGATTGTCAAGGAGATAATATTAAAAATGCTTATAAAAGAAGATTTAGATATTAAAGAAAAACTTAAGATTCTATCCGATTCCGCTAAGTATGATGCTGCATGCACATCAAGCGGCTCCGACAGGAGTAATAGCGGAACGGGTATCGGCAACACAGTAAGTTCCGGTATCTGCCACAGCTTTGCCGCCGACGGAAGATGTATTTCCCTTCTCAAGATACTTTTCACCAATGAGTGTATTTTTGACTGCCGCTACTGTATGAACCGCCGTTCCAATGATGTGCTCAGAACCTCTTTTACTCCGGAGGAGGTATGCACCCTCACCATGGAATTTTACAGAAGAAATTATATAGAAGGACTTTTTCTTAGCTCAGGCATTATAGTGTCCCCTACCCACACCATGCAGCTTCTGTTAGAGACAGTCCGTATGCTCCGACTGGTATACCATTTTAATGGTTATATTCATGTGAAGGGGATTCCCGGGGCAGACCCCTCTGTAATAGAAGAGACAGGCTGGTACGTTGACAGAATGAGTGTGAATTTAGAGCTTGCCACAGCCGAAGCGCTCAGAACCATTGCACCTAATAAATCACGCAAGAACATACTCACACCTATGAAGCAGATACAGCTTGGCATACAGCGAAATGAACAGCTTCTGGCCGACTATCATTCATCATACGGCTATAATACGAAGGCAGCGCGCAGACAGGGCTTTCCGAAATCAACAGGAGATTTTTTGCAAAATTCAGGCACATTTTTAACTGATAGCTCATCGGCTTACACCTCCTCGTTTTCCATCCGGACACACAATGCCTTTTCATTACCTGCAGCTTCCGTGATACATGACCCGCGAAGCGGTCCTAAGGCTTATGTACCTGCCGGCCAGAGCACGCAGATGATAATAGGAGCCGCACCCGAATCCGATTACCAGCTTGTAACCATCGCAGAAGCGCTCTATAAGAATTACGGTCTTAAGCGAGTTTTTTACTCGGCTTTTGTCAATGTTAACAATGACAGTACGCTGCCATCAACTGAGGACGGTCCCCCTCTTTTGAGGGAACACCGTCTCTATCAGGCAGATTGGCTCCTTCGTTTTTACGGCTTCAATGCCGCAGAACTGCTGTCCGAAGCTCATCCTAACTTTAATACCTTCATTGACCCCAAGTGTGACTGGGCATTGCAGCATCTTGGAGATTTCCCGGTTGAGATAAATACAGCACCTAAAGCGAAGCTGTTACGCATACCCGGTGTAGGCCCACGCTCGGCTGAACGAATCCTCAGAGCCAGAAGGCACTCCCGCCTGTCCTTCAATGACATTTCCCGCATGGGTGTGGTCATGAAAAGGGCAAGATATTTTATTACATGTGATGGAAAGACGGATGAATTGTTCCGTCAGAATGAAGATTATATTGTATCACAGCTTATCGGTGCTGAACGAAGACACTCTCTTGAAATATCACAGAGAGGGCTATACAGGCAGCTCTCTCTTTTTGATGACAACAATGCGAATTATTCGCCTCTCACCTGATAAGACACATTGAATAATTTCGAATTTTAGATTTAGCACAAAACAGACACATTATTTGGAGGATTTAACATGATTGTATGTTGCTGTGACGGCAGCGTAGATGGCATATTCACAGCCATATACCGCGCCTGGGAGATTGGAACCTCCCGAACATCCATATCCGTAACTGAAGGCGAGGACATGGAGTTATTTTCTGAGTACAGATTTTTTGAATCGGACAGCGCTCTTGCAGCCAAGGTTGCCTCTACTATCAGAAACAAGCTGTCTCCTGAGATATTTTCACAGGTGTATCATGCTGCCATATCAGGAGATAATGACAGAGGTGATGTAATTTACCATTTCCTTATCGATGCCTTCAAGGTCGGAAGCGGCATTGTAAACCACCTTGTGAACCCTTATGTCATGCGATTGTTTGAGCTTGACCGCAATGTGCGCCGTGAATCGCACAACTATCTCGGCTTTCTGCGTTTTGGACAGTATCGCGATTCACACGGAAGTTTTATGCTTGCCCGCTTCGCACCTCACAATAATATTCTTGACCTGATATCGCACCATTTCGCCGACCGCCTCTACAATGAGAACTGGCTCATAGTCGACACCACACGAAACTATTGCTCCATACACCACTGTGGAAGCCGCGAATATATTTTTTCACAAATAAGCCCTGAATATCTTGAAACGCTTGTAGACGCCACCCGTGAGCATACAGGAAGTTCATCCATTGACAGTAACGAAGCTATTGAAGCTCTCTTCGAGACATTCCGTACCTCAGTCTCGATAGAAGCCCGCCATAACGAAAAGCTTCAGAAACAGCTCATGCCGCTTAGATACCGCACTTATATGAACACCTATACAGATAATCCTTGATATATTTGCTTTACCCAGCTTGCATATATTAGACTATATATTTCATGTATAACCATGCCCCATATTGATATATCCCTTATTTAACTATGCCCTTTGCTCGCCAAACACATCACCTTGCAGAACAATACCGCTGCCATAGTGCTCATGCTTGTGGCTATCAGTGCAGGCAGCACTATGGACGCAGGTGCGACTGCCCCATAGGCTCTCCTGAATGCAATTATATTAACCGGAATAAGCTGAAGTGATGATATGTTAAGAACCAGAAATGTACACATTTCATTAGAGGCCGTATTTCTGTCGGGATCATTTTTCCGATTGATTTTATCAAGCTCCTCCATCGCCATGAGTCCGGGACCGGTTGCGCTCCACCCTGTTCCAAGCATATTCATTATGAAGTTGATCGTTATATATTCGGCAGCTTTTTCCCCTTCTTCCCCACGCAGACCCGGAAACAGCCATAGCACAATAGGTCTGAGCCATCTTGATAGCAGTTTTACAATACCTGCGTTATCTGATATCTCCATAATTCCGCACCACATTGCAACAATCCCCGCCATGGATATAACCAGTTCCACTGCCTGAACAGAGCTGTCAAGCACAGCGTCTGACACAGCGGACATATTCCCCGACCATGCACCATATATTATTCCCACTATAAGCATAAAAGCCCAGATACAATTAAGCATTTGCATCCACACACTTCAGACATTTTTCTGCTCAATTATATTCCGGGCTTTTACACATTATTACATTTTACAGATGTTGGGGTTATAACATGCTCTACAAACTTAGCGTGTATAACGTATTATATTTATGCATATCACGACTTTTGGGAGAAGCTTAGATTGTTCCAAGAACATCTTGCTTCGGACAATGGAGCTGATATGCATAAATATAATACGTTATACACTCTTATATTAAACTTGTATGTTTTGACACCAACATCATTTTACTTTTTATTTCTGTGCATGTCTCCAAGATTCACAATGGTTCCATCAGCCTGCTTCACATCTATCTTGTCAAGCTGGTTGCGGAAATTGGTTCTGAAGTTAGCTATATACTTGCCTCTGAGCTCAGTCTGCTCCATAGCTTCCTCCTCTGTCAAACCTTCTTTTTTAGATTTATGCGCGAGTTCGTTTATTCTCGCAATCATTTTATCAAGTTCCTGCTCTGTCATACTATTACTATTCCTCGTTTCAATAATTATATCTGCGCAGATAGGATAATCTCCATATCTCCGCTAAAGCTTAAGCTGTCACATTCATTTGTCACAATGAAATGGTCGCCCTTTTTGATGGCTGTATCGTTAATGTATCCGCTTCCGGCTACCACACTTGCAAGCAGATAACTGCTGTCAAAGTCCTTTTCTCTTGAAAGCTGAAGCTCCGAGCCAGCCTCTACAACAAGCTTCCATACCTTGTAATAAGCGCTCTTTTCCATAAGAACAGGCTTATTCTTCTGGACATTGGCAAAATTATGGATACTGTCCTGTGCCGGAGAAGCAGGTGCATTGATGACATCAATTGACTTCTCGACATGAAGCTCCCTCTTCTTGCCATTAGAAAGGCGGTCATAATCATATACGCGGTATGTGATGTCACTGTTCTGCTGTGTCTCAAGAAGCATGACACCCGCCTTTATCGCGTGAACAGTGCCCGGCACGATGGAGACAAAGTCCCCCTTGTGTATCGGAACCTCACGGATAAACTCGCTCCACCTTCCTTCGTGAATCATCTTCGCACACTCTTCTTTATCCTTGGCATTGTGACCTACAACCAATGTAGCTCCCTCCGGACAATCAAGAATATACCAGCACTCAGTCTTTCCAAGTGAGCCGTTCTCATTAACCTTGGCATAGTCATCCGATGGGTGAACCTGAATACTAAGGTCAGCCTTCGCGTCAATAATCTTGGTAAGCAGTGGAAATACACCTTCCGCCTTCTCTTTGCCAAACAGCTCAGGGTGTTCATTCCAAAGCTGCGAAAGCTTCATACCCGCGTACTCTCCGTTCATTACGGTACAATCGCCATTCGGATGAGCGCTGATTCCCCAGCACTCTCCCGTGTCATCCCCCGGTATATCATAGCCAAACTCCGTAGCCAGACGATTACCGCCCCATATCATTTCTTTAAATACCGGCTTTAAAAAAATAAATCCTTCATTCTTCATAGTTTTTATCCCCCAATTTTTATATGTTATTTAGGCAATTACAAAACCCAAAACAGGTAAGCCCCCGCACAGTACTATGTCACACAATAGCACATATTACACAATAGGGTGCGGACGGCTTACCTGATACAGGAGCTATATTAATGTCTATAATAGTTAATGAGACATCCATCAAGTATTATCTGTCTCTCATCGTCGGTAAGCTCACCTATCTTCAATGTGAATTCGACAAGCTTATCCTTAACAACGTAAGCCTTGACCTCTGAAACCTTATCCCTTATTGCTGTTGCTGCCCCCGGAATGAAAATGAAATCTCCATTCTTAAAAGGCAGTTCACCCTCGTCTATTATAAAAGGAATAAGTCCCCAGTTGATGAGATTTGAACGGTATCTCTTTGTCGCATATTCATTGGCTATGTTGGCAAGACCGCCAAGTACTCTCTGGCAGGAGGCAGCCTGCTCACGCGCTGAGCCATCACCCGGCTTAACAGCGAATATCGTGCTTCCGATTTCTGTCTCAGATACCTTAAGCTCAGGGTATGCTTCCTTGACAACGGTAAATGCACGCTTAACCTCGTCATTGCTCTCCATAGGACATCCACCGCTTCTTCTTACCTCCTCAGCAGCTCTCATCTCCTTGGCAAGACCAACATACGCAGGGTCCTTTCTTGAAAGAGTGAACTCTGCAAGACCAAGAGGGTTGGAACGATATGATGAAGTCTCCCCTGAAGGAATGAGCTCATCCGTTGTTGTTACAGGGTCATGTATCTCCGATACAACCTTGAGGAGAATATTGTCTGTGAGCGCAACCTGCTCAGGCCAGTCCTTGATATTCGGGCCAAACTTAATTTCAACAGAAGGATCTGCGACTCCCTTGCTGTCAAATACTCTGTTCTCGTATATTGTCTTATCAAAATGATATGTAGGATTGGTAAATTCTACATCCACATCCGTAGCCGCTGTGAGATATCCCTTATTAGCCGCTGTTGCAGCGATTGAACGCGCATCCATAAGTGCAACTGAGGCAATCTGACCATTCTGCAGCTTAGAACCCTCACGGTTAGGGAAGTTACGCGTTGAATGACGGATACTGAAAGCATTGTTAGCAGGTGTATCCCCGGCTCCAAAGCATGGACCGCAGAATGCTGTCTTTACAATAGCTCCGGTTGTCATAAGGTCGGCAAGTCTGCCGTTTCTTGCAAGCTCCGCATAGATAGGCGTACTTGCAGGATATACGCTGAGAGTGAACTCGTCCGAGCCAATGCTCTTTCCCTTCAGAATATCCGCTGCTGCACAGATGTTCTCGAAGCCACCGCCTGCACAGCCTGCAATAATTCCCTGCTCAACATAGAGCTTCCCGTTTCTCACCTTATCCTTGAGTGTAAACGGAACCTTATTATCAAGGCTCACCGCTGCACGCTTCTCGACATCATCAAGGATATCCATAAGGTTGGCATTAAGTTCCTCAATAGTATATACATTGCTAGGATGGAAAGGCATTGCAATCATAGGCTTAATGCTGCCAAGATCTACATAGACAACTCCGTCATAGTAGGCAACATCACCCGGATTAAGCTCACTATAACACTCGCCACGGCCATGTACCTCATAGAAATCCTTAATTTTATCATCCGTTCTCCATATTGATGAAAGACATGTTGTCTCCGTTGTCATAACATCAATTCCGATTCTGAAATCGGCGCTCAGGTTAGAAACACCCGGCCCGACGAACTCCATAACCTTATTCTTGACATATCCGTTGCCAAATACGGCACCGATAATCGCAAGTGCGACATCCTGAGGACCCACGCCCTTCATCGGTTCCCCTGTAAGATATATGGCAACCACACCCGGCATGGCAACATCATAGGTCTTGTTAAGAAGCTGCTTTGCAAGTTCTCCGCCGCCCTCACCTATAGCCATTGTACCGAGAGCACCATAACGCGTATGAGAATCTGAGCCAAGAATCATCGCGCCGCACTCCGCCAGTCTCTCTCTTGCAAACTGATGGATGACAGCCTGATGAGGCGGAACATACACTCCGCCGTACTTCTTCGCACAGCTGAGTCCGAACATGTGGTCATCCTCATTTATCGTTCCGCCGACAGCACAGAGACTGTTATGGCAGTTAGTAAGAACATAAGGCATTGGAAACTTCTCAAGCCCCGATGCTCTTGCAGTCTGTATAATTCCGACAAAAGTTATATCATGGGATGTAAGCTTATCAAATCTGAGCTTAAGCTTATCCATGTTATCGGATGTATTGTGCTTCTCTAATATAGAATAGGCAATAGTTTCCTTTGCCGCCTCCGCCTTAGATACCTCATGACCTGTCTTTGCCTTGATTTCCGCCAATGCCTCAGGTCCGTCTTCAATAACCTCTTTTCCGTTTAAGAGCCATGCTCCGGAAGTGCCCAACTTAATCATACATATCCTCTTCCCGCGATGATAACGCTATTTTATCTTAAATCAGAGCAGACATTCACAATCATGTCCACATCGTTTCATTCTTCCTGCGAGTCTGCCTTGTCATCCATCTGAGAATCCGATGCATCGTCATTCTCAGTATCTGACTCATCATTCTCCTGTGCATACTCTGAAATTCTTTCCTCCGTCCAGCGCAGAATATCCTCATATACTTCTTCCTTGCCAAGCTCATTGAGAATCTCATGTCTCATCTCAGGGTAAATCTTCACCTGAAGGTTCTCAATTCCCGCCTGCTTGTACTGCTCATAAGTCTTCATAACCCCTTCGCCATACTGTCCGACAGGGTCCTCAGCACCTGAAAGTATATATATAGGAAGCTCCTTAGGAACCTTCTGTGCTGTTCTGTCATCACAGTCCTCTCTCACTAATGTGAGTAGAGCCTTGAAGCCATCTACAGTGAAAATGAAATCGCACAGAGGGTCATTCTTAAAATCGTCTACAACCTTCTCATCCCTTGAGAGCCAGTCACTCTCAGTGCGTGGATTCTCAATTCTTGCACAGTATTTTCCGAACCCAAGCTCTGTAAGGAAATCGCTTCTGTGGCGCTCGCCCCTGAGCTTTCCGGTTAAACCTGCGATTGTAAGACCTGCACCTGTCTCAGCAGCGGACTGGAAGCCTGTTCCTAGAATGAGACACGCATCGACGTCATCCCCATATATCGAAATGAATCTTCTGGTAATGTAACTTCCCATGCTGTGTCCAAGTATAATATATGGCACAACCGGATATAATTGCTTCATGTGTCTTTGCAGCCTGTGCTCATCCTTCACAAGAAGATGTGCACCATCCTCACCGATATATCCAAAATCAGTCGAAGCTGCCGCCGTCTTACCATGACCTAAATGGTCATCGCCAACAACAAGATACCCCTTATCCGCCATAAAACGTGCAAAATCATCGTATCGCTCAACGCGCTCCGCCATACCATGTACGATATGAAGTACAGCTCTGACCACCCCATCCTCCGGTGACCATTCAACAGTGTGGATACGATTTACCCCATCGCATGATTTAAAATAAAATTCTCTCTTTTTTGCCATGCCTGCGCTCCCTTCCGAACATTACGCTGTCTTATCTCTTTATCTCATACTCCTGCTTCATAAGATTGTAGATAGACTGCTTATCATCAATGATATTAAAATCACCATGAATAGTGTGCTTGATAACCGAGGTAGCCACTGCAAAATCAACAATATCCTTAGGCTCCATCTTCTCCATAAGTGCATAGATAAGACCACTTGCGAATGCATCCCCGCCGCCGACACGGTCAAGAATATTAAATCGGAAGGTCTTGCTCTCATAAGTCTCGCCGTCATACCATAAGTAACCCTTCAGTGAGTTCTCACTTCCGGTATGAACATAACGCACATGACGTGCTATCGCCATGAAATCGTATCTGTCATGAAGCTCCTTAAATATCTTATCCTGATCCTTGAATGAAGGCTGCAGGCTCATGCCATCCTTCAGATCCTTACCATCAGGTCCTATAAGGTTGAGCGGCTCTATTCCGATAAGTACATCTACATAAGGAAGATAGCTTGTTATACAGTCTCTTGCCTCCTGCCATCCCCACAACGCACTTCTGTAATTTCCATCGAAGCTGACTATCATGTCAAGCTCCTTAGCAGCCTTAAGTGCCATGAGAATCATGTCACGGCAGTTCTGTGAAAGTGCCGGTGTTATGCCGCTAAGGTGCAGCCAGTCGAAATCCTTTAACAGCTCCTTAAAGTCAATCTGTGAGTAATCATACGTCGAAAATGAAGAATGTGCCCTGTCATAGATTACCTTGGAGGAACGAACCGCATAGCCCTCCTCAAGATAATATATTCCAAGACGCTCTCCGGCATATATAGTCTTCGACATATGTACATCGTTAGAACGAAGGAAGCGGACAGCCGACTTACCTACCGAGTTATTCGGAACAACCGTAAAGAGTGTGCTGTCAACTCCCATATTTGAAAGACCTGCTGCCACATTCGCCTCAGCTCCTCCATAATTGATGGTGTATGAATTCGCCATACGGATCTTCTCAAAATTAGGAGGTGACAGACGAAGCAATACCTCTCCTATCGTAATAAACTTAATATCCTTGATATCTTTTAAAACCTTTTTTGCCATAGGATTATCCTCTGCTTTCTTAATTTGTGTAACTATTTCCAGTTATCATTGACATCGCCAAGACGATGTTCAATATCGTAATACGGCTTATGCCAGCCGACATACTTATATGCCGGACGAATGATTTTGCCCTTATTTACAAGCTCCTCAAGACGATGTGCGCTCCATCCCGATATACGTGATATTGCAAAAATCGGTGTGAACAGCTCTTCAGGTATTCCAAGCATAGTATATACAAAACCACTGTAAAAATCCACATTGGCACAGATAGGCTTGAAAAGTCTTCTTCTCTGTGCAATGAGCTTGCCGGCTATGCGCTCTATACGGTCAAGAAGTTCGAACTCCCTTGTAAGTCCCTTCTCCTCCGAAAGGCTCTTCGCATATCTCTTTAAAATAACCTCTCTTGGATCGGACAGTGTATATACCGCATGTCCCATACCATAGATAAGACCCGCTCCATCGAATGCCTGCTTGTCGAGAATCTTCGCAAGATATTCCTCAATCTCTGCCTCGTCCTCCCAGTCCTTGACATTCTCCTTGATATTCTCAATCATGTGTGTAACCTTGAGGTTGGCACCACCGTGCTTAGGACCCTTAAGTGAGGCTATTGAAGCGGCAATGGTCGAATATGTGTCTGTTCCTGAGGATGTTACAACATGTGTTGTGAAGGTGGAGTTATTACCACCGCCATGCTCCGCATGAAGCACAAGCGCGACATCAAGAACCCTTGCCTCAAGCTCAGTGTATTTTCCATCCGGTCTTAACATACGAAGAATATTCTCAGCCGTTGAACAATTTTTATCAGGGTTTCGGATTAAAAGAACGTCATCCATCTTAAAATGACGATACGAATGATATGCATAAACTGAAATAATCGGCATCTTGCCGATAAGCTGCAAAGACTGGCGCAGCACGTTCGCCGGAGAAATGTCCTCCGGATTCTCGTCATAGGAATACAGTGTGACAATACTCTTCAAAAGAGCATTCATAATATTCGCACTCGGTGCCTTCATGATAACATCGCGCACGAAATGTCCTGACAGCTCCTGTAATTCAGACAAAATACCTATGAACCTCTCAAGCTGCTCTGCTGTAGGAAGCTCACCGAATAAAAGCAGATATGTGGTCTCCTCAAAAGCATACCTCCTGCCATGAAGTCCTTCAATCAGGTCTGCGACATTATAACCCTGATAATACAGCTCACCGTCTATCGGTGTCTTAACGCCATCTATTGACTTATATGATACGACATCGGATATCTCGGTAAGACCTGTAAGCACACCCTTACCATTGGCATCTCGAAGTCCTCTCTTTACATCATATTCCTCGTACAAATCAAGATTGATTGCACCGGAGGTCATACAATATTTTACCAGCTCCTCAAATTCTGCATTGTGCTTTTCATCAAGAGCCATCATCTCATGATTGTTCATGGTACTGCCTCCTTCAAACTTTAATACATTAAAGCATACAACAAAATTGTTAAAAAAGCAATCCTTACTTGTTATTGCTTGAATCGTAAAGCTTTTTTTGGTATAATTATTTAGTCCATACGCAACGCGTATGCGTACTATGCCGACACATTGTACTTACACAGCATACCTTCACAATGTATAAGAGTACATTATGTACATGCTGTTGTTTCATGAACATGTGTTGTTTTTTAGAAAGGAATCTTAAATTTATGAATATCATATTATTATCCGGCGGTTCAGGGCAGCGTCTCTGGCCGCTGTCAAATACCGTGCGCTCCAAACAGTTCATTCCGCTTCTCACCAATGAGAATGGTGAACAGGAGTCAATGGTTCAGCGTGTTTACCGCCAGATTACAACCGTAGACCCGGACACCAACGTGGTTATCGCCACAGGCAAGCGTCAGGTCGGAACCATAAAGCATCAGCTCGGCAACAAGGTATCTATCTGTATTGAGCCTTGCAGAAGGGACACCTTTCCGGCAATTGCTCTTGCGAGTGCATTTTTAGCCGGTGTAAAAAATGTTGACCCGGACGAACCTGTTGTAGTATGCCCGGTTGACCCTTATGTTAATCTCGATTATTTTGAAGCTGTGAAGAAGCTGTCAGAGCTTGCCGCCGATGGTCAGTCCAATCTGTCACTTCTCGGAATAGCTCCTACATTCCCAAGCTCCAGCTATGGCTACATTATGCCCGAGAGCAAGGACAGTGTAAGCCGTGTAAACCGCTTTATAGAGAAGCCGAATGAGACTGCTGCTGCAGAATACATCGAGCAGGGCGCACTATGGAACGGCGGTGTGTTCGCATACAAGCTTTCGTACCTTCTGGATATTTCCAGAAAAATGCTCGGCAGCGCCGATTACCAGACCTTATATGACAATTACGAGAGCCTTACCAAGATAAGCTTCGACTATGCCGTTGTCGAGAAGGAGAACAACATCCGCTGCCTCCGCTTTGCCGGTCAGTGGAAGGATGTCGGCTCATGGGACGCCTTCACCGATGTTATGGTTAATGACACGATAGGAAATGTCCAGATTGCCGACTGCACCAACACCAATGTCATAAACCAGCTTGACCTCCCTGTTATATGTGTGGGTCTTAAGGATGTCGTTGTGTCCGTAGGCTGCGACGGAGTACTTGTATCAGATAAATCCAAGAGCAGTACAATCAAGCCTTATGTCGATAAGCTTGACCCTATGGCAAGATTCGAGGAGAAGGCGTGGGGAAGCTTCACAATACTTGACATACAGCCTGAGTCGCTCACCATCAAGATTATTCTCCGTCCGGGCAATGAGCTTAAATATCACAGCCATGAACACCGCGACGAGGTATGGACCGTGCTTTCCGGAACAGGCTATACTATTGTTGACGATGTACGCCGTGAGGTAAAATCAGGAGATGTTATCACTCTGCCTTTAGGCTGCCGTCACACAATCCACGCTACAAGCGAACTTCAGGTAATAGAAGTTCAGACCGGCGCAATACTTGATGCAGATGATAAAATAAGATACTAACAACTTAATTTTTCATTACTCTAGAAAGCCACTATAATGTTACCTAATTTATATATTGTTATACCTTGTTATAATGAAGAATCCGTTCTTCCGATAACCTCAGGAATGTTTCTTGAAAAGCTGAACAGCCTTATTTTTACAAATAAAATTGCACCTGAAAGCCGCATTATGTTTGTCAATGACGGTTCCTCGGACAACACATGGAAAATTATTTCAGACCTGTGTAATAAGGATGACCATTTCTGTTCCCTGTGCCTGTCACGCAATTTCGGCCATCAGTCCGCACTCCTTGCCGGTCTTATGGAAGCCAAAGAGCATGCTGATATTACCATAAGCATTGACTGTGACGGTCAGGATGATATTGAGGCAATGGATGATATGATTGCCGCATATATGAATGGTGCCGATGTTGTATATGGTGTACGTTCGGATAGACACACGGACAGCTTTTTCAAGCGCAACAGTGCCCTCTTCTTCTACAGGCTGATGAACAAGCTCGGCTGTAACACCGTATATAATCACGCAGACTACCGTCTCCTTGACCGCCGTTTTCTCAATGAATTATCCAATTATGAGGAAACCAATCTTTTCTTAAGGGGACTTATCCCTATGGTAGGCTTCAACAGCACATGTGTATACTATGAGCGTCGCACACGCATTGCCGGTGAGAGCCATTATCCTCTTAAAAAGATGATTAACTTCGCTATTGACGGCATAACCAGCTTAAGTATAAAACCGATAAGAATAATTACCAGCTTCGGCTTTATAGTATCACTACTCGGATTTATCGGCGTAATATGGGCAATTATAATGTTCATGTGTGGTAAAACAGTTGCAGGATGGTCAAGTATGATTTGCATAGTCTGCTTTATAGGCGGAATCCAGCTCCTGAGTCTCGGTGTAATCGGAGAATATGTCGGAAAGATGTATTTAGAGACCAAAAAGCGCCCTCGCTATATTGTCAAAGAAAAAAAGGGTGCTTCTCTTGAGGACAATAACCCCCGATAATTGCAAAGGCCGCTGATGGCTCCGAACACATGAATACCTTATGGTCAAAAAACGTATATATACATTTCTTTAATAATAAGATGTTGGGGTCAAAACATGTGCTATAAACTTAGCATGTATAACGTATTATATTTATGCATATCACGACTTTTGGAAGAAGCTTAGATGTTCTTAGAACTCTGTTCACACACTAGCCAGAACCGGCACGGATGCCGGTTCAGAAGCAATGCATACAAGGATGTATGCCTGCTTCGGTGGCGGACATATAGAAAGCCTATATCAGAGTTCTTAGAACATCTTGCTTCGTACAACGGAGCTGATATGCATAAATATAATACGTTATACACTATACACTCGTAAATTAAGTTGGCATGTTTTGACCCCAACATCATAATAAAAAATATACATATCCGTTCTTCTATATTTTATCCTCAATATCCCACAGCCTTGTGACTGTCTCTCTATTAATCGTTTCAATTATCTTTTTCATATCCATGTAAAATTTCTTATCACTTCTATGGTTGTGCAAAACCATACGATAGCCATCTGCCAGTTTATGGAAATTATCCATATAATCTTCCGGTAAATACCGTGAAAATGTGTGTTCCCACTCAGAAGTCATTATCTTCTCAAAATCCATTATATTCATGCCAAAAACCGTATCATCCCATACTGCATAATCTCCACTGATACTGCTTTCTCCATTCTTCCACCACAGCGTTCCATACGCACCTGTCATAATCCCTGCCACCAGCCGCCTGCATGAATTTTCCACCCTGTGCAAATCCGGATATAATAGTGTATTAAGCATATCGCTATACGCATCAACAATTCTCACAAATGTCCCCCAGTCACTTCCTATACAGTCTTCTATAACCTGCTGCAGCTTCAGCATGTACTCACCCTCAATGCTCAATACATAAGTCTTGGAATTGATATTGATTCTGAGCTCCGTACCCGTCTGTCTTTCAAAGAAATCCACATCTATATACCAAGTATACGATATTCCACATATTGCAATGCTGTACATAATCTCATACGATATCCGCCTTCCCCCAGAATCAGGAAGCTGCGCTACCTTCTTCGTGCATGAAGGCTCGGACAACATATAGCTTATCATTCCTCTGCTCTCAAGACGGCTGCATATATCCTTTACATACTGTGTGTAACTCTCTATTTCATACCTACATTCCGTAGCTACATACCTTATAAGACTCTCCATAATAATCTCCATATATATTTTATTTAATTTGGAATACATGATGTTGGGGGCAAAACATCATATATAGAATTATTCTAAAATATATTATCCCACAGTTTGGTACAATAGTAACCTGCCAGAGTTGTCATATTTTATTTATGACAACTCTGGCAGGTCACAGCGCACGTCAACACTCCTATAATTTAAGGTGTTCAGGGAGGGAACCTACAAAGGCTTTCACCTTATTTTACCGATATCCTTCCCTGTAACTTTAGAAGCTTTATGTATATAGGAGGTTACATATTATTATGAAGAAAAATTTATTATCAAAAATCAGTTCATCCGCCGTTATGCTCACAGCATGTCTTGCACTTATTACAATTGTACTTCCATTCGGAAAAATCACAATTGATGAGTCGGGAGTTAATTATGATTCCCAGGTGAATACACTTTGTGATGATGAATTGGAACCTATGAATCATTTCTAAGCTATTTTTTTACTCCTTTTAAAATATTTGAATAGAACTTATTCTTACCAGTATTTTTGCTTAAACAGCTCAAAACAAGACATCTTTTAATTTCACCATAATAGGCTATGTCTCTGTGCATAGCCATTTTGTTTTTTGCTCTTTGCTGGTCATTCCACAGCATGCTGTACATAGATGAATACATAATTGTTAATCTTCGATTCATTATAGAATTCCGCAATATAAATAATTCTTTCTTATCTGACTCATCATATTCACCACAATCACCCATACAACTTGCCAAAGGTCTAACTATGAATTCATACATGCTCAGACAATTACTAATTTCACTATCTTTGTCACTATACATTTCCGATAGAGTTCTATAGCATTCCCTCCACTCAGAAATATTTGATTCTTTAGTAATTAAAATATTGTTCAAACAAGATAATTCTTCAATTGTCATAAATTTATGTTTATTCGGTGAAACAGCAACTTTATAAGGTATAGTACATTCAATAGCTTTTTTTATTTGTGCAACAAATGTTTCATTTGTCATACATCCCTCTGTTCTTAAAGTCCATGCCCTCATTCTTATAAGCGTCTGTCTGTTTTGCGGAATATCCATGGAAACTTTCCTCTCTAGTTCGCTCAACAAACTATCTGTATATTTATTCTTTTTATAATTAATACTTATTCTAAATTTTTGAAGCATTTTCTGTGCTTCAACATTGGAACTTATAAGTTCGCTCTGGCTAAGCTCCCCCGACAAGCCAAGTCTTTCAAATAATTTATGTATGATTGAGCTCTGTGGTCTTGTGAGTTTTCTCTCTATACGGCTAATCGTCCTCTCAGAGCATATACCATTACTCAGTTTATACATGCTCATATTGAACATATTCCTTCTAATTCTGATTATGTCCTCTATGCAATATACTTCTCTGTCCACATAAATATAACTATACTCAAATGTTTCCTCCCGAACACCACATCTTTGATAAATTTCTTTCAGGACATTTCTTGTGTATCTACACCATATATATTGAGCCTCCGTAGAATATTCATCCGTGTTTCCGAATAATGTATCATAGTTTTCGTCAACTAATGTGTCATGTTCCATATCATTAATCAAGGTATCCCAATATAATGTTTTCTCTTTATTAATCAACCTAAATAGTTCTATTTTTATATCTAAAAGTTCACACAAGTAAAATGCCCTTATAGCATTGCGCAAACACTCTATTGCCTGCGTTACCAAATGCATGAGCTCATTTATTTTTCTTTCACTTTGTATACCTGTTTTCCTTTCCAACAAACATAAATAATAAATTGCCTTAGGATATATTTTAGCCCATGTCAGCAATTCATATCTTGCCTTGTCTATATATTCTATCGCCCCTCTTATAAATCTTTTCCCAATCTCAGGCGAAGCATATCTCCAGTACTCTAACAACAGATTAATTTCATCGACAGCCAATCTGCGATTAGAAAAGAACTCCTTCACACTTCCCCTGTCTTTCATCCTGCTTACGGTAAGTCTGGAGGCATCCGCATACATTTTCTTTAGTTCTGCGTCACCAGCACCATTGTAGCATCTTATCTGTGCCTTCATCGCCATATAAAATTGCAGCTTTAAATTTATATCAATATTTTCAGCGGTATCTCCACTTTCAAAAAGCTTTTCCTGAACTGCCATTTCCTCAAGAAGCTTATCTGCCTCATCCATCTTTTCATGCTGTATAAGACTTATAATCTCTTGTCTGGCTTTCCAGTATCCATACTCATCGGCATATACCATATTCTCAAAATTCTCCGGTGCAACACCAAGTCTTCCCAATAGTCTGTCCTGAACCAGCTTACTGACTTCCCTTTCGCCATTCTCGATACGGCTCATAACACTTTGGTCGCAAATACCGTCACATACCACATTCATGGAGACATTATATTTCCTGCGCAACTCCGTTAGATATTTACCGAATTCATAACTATCATATACCATACCAAGTCACCTCTTAACTGCGAACTGATATATACATTATACCACAATAAAAAAACAAAGACTACATACCAGACAGGTACATAGTCTTTGTTAAACCCACTCGT
This sequence comes from uncultured Eubacterium sp., assembly GCA_958446835.1. Classification (GTDB taxonomy): domain Bacteria; phylum Bacillota; class Clostridia; order Lachnospirales; family Lachnospiraceae; genus CAG-882. Next base: position 20,803 of record CAUCXT010000002.1, on the reverse strand, counting down.
TAGTTAAATCTTTATTAAGCTTGAATTAAATTTTACTTTTAGTCCATATACTATGTTATATGTGCCGCTTTAAAGCCATAATTTTTCTAAATTTACACACTATATAAGCCTACTTACGCATATTCTAGCTTTACACACTTATATAAGCCTACTCACGCATATTCTAACTTTACACACTTATATAAGCTTACTCACGCATATAGCCTTTTTCTCTTATGACATCAATTACACTCTCAACGTACTTTGCACAGATCTCATCTGTCTCGGCCTCGACCATTACACGGACAAGAGGCTCTGTTCCCGATTCACGCACAAGGATACGTCCCGAATCGCCTAAGCTGTCGGCTACAGCCTTAACTGCCGCCTGAACATCCGCATCATCCTGTGCGGCGCGCTTATCTGTAACTCTCGCATTCTTTAGCACCTGTGGGTAGATTGAGAGTCCCTCACAGAGCTCGCTCATCTTCTTCTTTTTAGCCATCATGACTTCCATCATCTTAAGGCTGGTGAGAATACCGTCACCTGTTGAAGCATACTTGGAGAATATAATGTGTCCCGACTGCTCCCCGCCGATTCGGCATCCGTTCTCACACATGTACTCATAAACATACTTGTCACCTACAGCAGTCTTGGCATAACCTATTCCCTGCTCATCGAATGCCTTATACAGACCGAAGTTGGACATTACGGTAGTTACAACTGTATTGTTCTCGAGTTTGCCCCTCTCCTTCATATACTTTCCATATATGTAGAGGATGTGGTCGCCTGTGATGACATTTCCCTTCTCATCGACACAGAGACATCTGTCCGCATCACCGTCATAGGCAAAGCCTACGTCAAGTCCATTCTCAACAACTAACTTCTGAAGTCCCTCTATATGTGTTGAACCTGCGTTCATATTGATGTTGGTACCGTCCGGGTTGGCGTTTATAACGTATGTCTTTGCACCTAGCGCGTCAAAAACTGATTTTGCGATGTTCCATGCGCTTCCGTTGGCGCAGTCAAGACCTACCTTCATGCCCTTGAATGAGTACACGCCCAATGATATGAGATAGCCCATATATCTGTTGCGTCCCGATACATAGTCAACTGTACAGCCAATTCTGTCCTTGTGCGCATAAGGAATCTCCTCGTAGCGCTCACCGAACACTTCAAGCCTTCCGTCAATATATGCCTCGACAAGCTCGATGGTCTTTTCATCCATCTTCTCGCCCTGTCCGTTGATAAGCTTGATTCCGTTGTCATAGTATGGATTGTGGCTTGCCGATATCATTATTCCGCAGTCAAAGTTGTCCGTTCTTGCCACATAAGCAACAGACGGTGTAGTTGTGACATGAAGCAGGTACGCATCCGCGCCTGAGGCAACAAGACCGCCAACTAATGAGTACTCGAACATATAGCTCGAACGTCTTGTATCTTTTCCGATTACAATTCGTGCAGGAGTATCATCCCCGTTCCTCTTCTTAAGCTCACCGTAATACCAGCCAAGGAATCTTCCCACCTTGAATGCATGGTCCGCTGTAAGATTTACATTTGCCTCACCACGAAAACCGTCCGTACCAAAATATTTTCCCATAATAATCTCCATTCTGCTTTTTAATATAGTTTTAAGCCATCGGAATATTGTCCAATATAATCAACGCTGAACATTTATAAGCACCGACTTAATATATATATGCCGGTAGCTATGTGAATATAAATCAATTTTATTTACTGTGTAGGTCAATTTTCCGACTCATAACAGTGTATCCATATTTTAAAATTAAAAATGTGCGCCTTGATTATATCAAAGCGCACATTCTTTGTAAATATAAAACTTATTTTTTAAACATTTCTCATATATTATTATTTTTCCGGATTGTGCCATTCATGCAAAACAGCTTCTACCTGTTCGATTAGCTGCTCCTTATTTGGAATATAAGAAACATAACGCGAAGCGAAGATATTGTTGGATAAACCGCCAAGAGCATATTCAGCAGCTACACTATCTTTGTCCGTACAAAGAATAATGCCAATTGGCGGATTATCATGTTCATCATTCACTTCTGCGGCATAGTAGTTCAGATACATATTAAGCTGTCCGGCGGCTTCAGGTGTGAGCTTGGTTGTCTTTAATTCAATCAGCACATACGCCCGGAGAATTTTATTGTAGAAAACCATATCCACATAGTAGTGGGTATTGTTCAATGTAATACGCTGCTGCGTTCCCACGAACATAAACCCGCGTCCTAATTCCAACAGAAATTTCTCAATTTGTGTGACCAATGCTTTTTCAAGGTCGCTTTCAAGCATTGGCTTGTTCTCCGGCACACCCAGAAATTCAAATACATACGGGTCTTTGATAATATCCAGCGGAGTAGCCATTTCAATTCCCTTTTCTGCTAGGGCAAGAACTGTTTCCTTGTTCGTCTTTCCCTCTGAGAGTAGCAATCTTTCATAGAGGGACGTGGAAATCTGCCGCTTTAATTCGCGTATCGACCACCCGGAGTTGATGGTCTCTTTTTCATAAAAGCTGCGTTTGTCCGGATCTGAAATCGTCAACAGCTCACAATAATGCGACCAACTCAATTTGCCAGACACTGTCTGGCAAATTGGATATGCAAGATAAAACGCTCTCATATTCTGCAAGTTTGAACGTGAAAATCCCTTTCCAAATTCTGCTGTCAACTCTTTTGAAAGCTCCTTTAAAGTCTGCTTTCCATAATCTGCCCTGTCTTTATTTTCCTGTTCATGCTCAACAATAATCTTTCCTACGTTCCAATAAGTAGACAACAATTCTGTATTTACTTGTACCGCCACGCGTTGGCGTGCATTTAATAATAATTCTCTGATTTCATTCATCATAGAATCAGTATGTGTCAAATCACTCAATTTTAACGCCCCTTTCAAGCTGGAGTACAATAAGTATAACACAAAAATTTTTCCGCTTCCATAACGATAAAGTTATTTCCGCATTGCTTTCTTAATTATAATCCGGCTATTTGCCTGCCGCAATATGTCACAAAAAAGACGCGATAATAAAAATCTTATTCTACGGGCAGGACAGATGAAAGGCAAGTGAAAGCCGGAGAAAAACAGAAGCCTTCTCATATAAAATATAAAGCAAAAATGCCGCTAAATCCTTGAAACATAAGGCTTTAACGGCATTTTTTTAGAAGATATTTATTTTTATACGTTATCTCTCAGCTCTCATAGGGTTATTTAAGAAATCCTCATAGGAAAGTCTTATTCCTTCCTCAAGCTCGGTCTTGTATGTCCAGCCAAGCTTAGCTGCCTTTGACACATCAAGAAGCTTTCTCGGAGTACCGTTAGGCTTAGAGGCATCCCAGCGAATCTCACCTGTGTAACCGATAACCTTGGCTACAAGCTCTGTGAGCTCCTTGATAGTGAGCTCCTTGCCTGTTCCGGCATTGACTGTCTCATCGCCACTGTAATTATTCATAAGGAATACGCACAGGTTGGCAAGGTCATCAACATAGAGGAACTCTCTGAGCGGACTTCCGTCTCCCCAACAGGTAACATAAGGAAGGTTCTGCTCCTTCGCCTCATGGAATCTTCTGATAAGTGCAGGAAGAACATGGCTGTGTGTAGGATGATAATTGTCATTCGGGCCATAAAGGTTCGTAGGCATTACTGAGATATAGTCTGTTCCGTACTGCTTGTTGAGGAACTCACAGTACTTAAGACCTGATATCTTGGCAAGCGCATACGCCTCGTTGGTCTTCTCAAGCTCAGATGTGAGAAGGCAGCTCTCAGGCATAGGCTGTGGTGCCATTCTTGGATAAATACATGATGAGCCAAGGAACTCCAGCTTTTTACAGCCGTTCTGCCATGCGGAATGAATAACATTCATCTCAAGGGTCATGTTGTAATACATGAAATCGGCAAGTGCCTCCTGATTGGCAACGATACCGCCAACCTTGGCTGCTGCCAAGAATACATACTCCGGCTTCTCCTCTGCGAAGAACTTCTCAACGTCCTCCTGTCTGCAAAGGTCAAGCTCCTTGTGTGTCCTTGTAATTATGTTCTCATAGCCCTGTCTTTTTAATTCTCTTACGATTGCCGAACCAACCATTCCGCGATGTCCGGCAACATATATCTTCGCATTCTTTTCCATCATAACTTTCTTTTCCTCACAATCTACGCTGGGACACGGGGTCAGACCCCTGTCCCAATGATTTGGGACAGGGGTCTGACCCCGTGTCCCATATTTGCTGTTTTATTTGAGAAGAGCCTTCTCGCGCTTAGCAAGCTCCCTGTCATGCTCTGCCATAATCTTTACAAGCTCCTCGTATGAGGTTTTCTGTGGATTCCAGCCAAGAACGGACTTAGCCTTGGCAGGGTTGCCCCAGAGATTGTCTACATCTGTAGGGCGGAACCACTGTGGATTGACACATACAAGCATCTTGCCTGTTGCAGCGTCATAGCCCTTCTCATCGACGCCTGTTCCCTCCCAGCGAATAGTAATTCCGTTGGAAGCGAATGCCTTCTCTGTAAAATCTCTTACTGTGTGCTGCTCACCTGTTGCGATAACAAAGTCCTCAGGCTTCTCCTGCTGCATGATGAGCCACATGCACTCAACATAATCCTTTGCATAGCCCCAATCTCTGAGTGAGTCAAGGTTGCCAAGCTCAAGGTGATCCTGAATACCCTCCGCAATTCTTCCGGCTGCAAGTGTAATCTTTCTTGTAACGAAATTCTCACCGCGGCGCTCTGATTCATGGTTGAAAAGAATGCCGTTTACAGCGAACATGCCGTAAGCCTCACGGTACTCCTTAATCATCCAGAAGCCGTACTGCTTTGCGATAGCGTAAGGGCTGTATGGGTGGAAAGGTGTTGTCTCAGACTGAGGGACCTCCTCAACCTTTCCGTAAAGCTCAGATGTGGACGCCTGATATACCTTGGTTTTCTTTGTAAGACCAAGTACTCTCACTGCCTCAAGCACGCGGAGCACACCTACAGCGTCAACATCGCCTGTGTACTCAGGGGCATCGAATGATACCTGCACATGTGACTGGGCTGCAAGATTGTATATCTCATCCGGCTGTACCTCACCGATTATCTTGATAAGTGATATGGAGTCCGACAAATCTCCATCGTGTAATGTTATGCTGCCGGCTCTCAAAAGATGATCTATTCTCGCTGTGTTGGAAATTGACGCACGTCTTGTTATACCGTGTACCTCATAACCCTTCTCAAGAAGGAACTCTGCCAAAAATGAACCATCCTGTCCTGTAATTCCTGTAATTAAAGCCTTCTTCATCCAAATATCCTCTTCTTTCATATATTTTATATATCAGTTTATTAGGTTTCTTCACTTTTTCTAAAAGTTTATATCAAGTATATACTTAGTGTAACCGCATATATAGAGAAAAATTAGCACAATCTTGGTTTTTAATGATTCTCCCACGTTCTCTTGTATTCGCTCGGACTTATGCCCTCAAGCTTCTTAAAGCTCCTGCTAAAGTAATTCGCGTCATTCATGCCGACCCTGCTGCCGATTTCGTCTATGCTCAGCTCCGTAAATCTCAGCATTTTCTTTGCCTGTGTTATTCTCTTAGAAAGGATGTACGCATTGATTGTCGTTCCATACGTTTCCTTGAATATTTTGCTCATATAAAATTTATCAATGTAAAACGAAGCCGCCAGCGAATCAAGTGTTATCTTTTCCATATAGTGCTCATCAAGAAAAGCCTTAATCTCGACAAGCTCACGCCTCTTTTTCCCTCCTGAGGCGTTCTCCGGGTGCCATGACTGCTCCATTATCACAGCAAGCAGCTCATTTAAGAGCGCATTGAGCTTCATGTCCCTTATATAATCCTCGGAACCCGCTATATTATATAAATTCGAAAAAATATCAGCATACTTTTCACCATTTTCCGGCGCAAATACCGGCAGGCCGCCGCGCTCAATATACTTCTCATATATTGCCGGCATATTTTCACCGTAAAAATGTACCCATTGGAGCGACCACACATCCGCCCCTGTGCTGTGGCTGTAGCTTCGCATACAATCGATGAAGGCGCAGTCTCCTTTTTTCATATCGTAGTGCCTTCCCTCATATTCGATATACCCGGAGCCGTCAAGCACCATCATACACAGATATGATTGGAGGTTGTCACGCCTCGATACATGCGGTCTTATCGCCTTAAGCGAACCCGTCTCCTGCAGAAAAATCAGATTGCTCTTCGCAAAGCTGCTCGCCGTGTACAATATTCTCTTGGACGACACCGATGGTGACGGTGACTGAAAATACTCTTCCATAAGTATACCTCCCCCAACACATCCCTTTCCCGGGCTGTCTACTCAAAAGCCGGCCATAAAGAATCGCACAAATCGAGCGCGGAGAGTATAACTGCATCCATGTCGTAATACTTGTACTCTCCAAGCCTTCCTCCAAATATCACCTTAGACTCCGCCTCAGCAAGCTTGCTGTACTGTTCATACAATTCGTTATTTTTTGCATCATTTACCGGATAATACGGCTCATCCCCCGGCTTCCATTCGGATGAATATTCACGGCTTATTATGGTCTTAGGCAGGTCATTTCCCTTCTCATCCTTGCCAAACTCAAACCACTTGTGCTCTATTATACGCGTCCACGGTGTCTCTCTGTCCGTATAATTTACAGCCGCATTTCCCTGAAAATTAGGTATATCCAGAAGCTCATTCTCGAATCTTACAGAGCGATACTCAAGATGTCCCAGACTATAATTAAAATATGCATCTATTTGCCCCGTATAGATGACCTTATCTGCAACAGCATCAAGCTCTGCCTTATTTTCAAGATAATCCGTGTTAAGCCTTACCTCTATTCCATCCAAAAGATTCTCAACCAGCTTCGTATAACCACCCACTGGTATTCCCTGATACAGCGCATTGAAATAATTATTATCAAATGTAAAGCGCACAGGAAGTCTCTTTATAATAAATGCCGGAAGTTCCTTGCAATCACGCCCCCACTGTTTCTCCGTATAACCCTTTATAAGCTTCTCATATATGTCGCGGCCGACCAAGGATATCGCCTGCTCCTCAAGATTTGCAGGCTCCCCCTTAATCTCTCCACGCTGCTCATCAATCTTAGCCTTCGCCTCCTCGGGAGTCACAACACCCCACATCTTATTGAAAGTGTACATATTAAACGGAAGCGAATAAAGCTCACCCTGATAATTGGCAACCGGGCTGTTTGTAAAACGGTTAAACTGTGCAAAACCAGTAATATACTCCCATACTCTCCTGTTATTCGTGTGAAAAATATGCGCTCCATACTTGTGCACATTGATTCCCTCTATCTTCTCCGTATATACATTCCCCGCAATATTCGGTCTTCTCTCCACAACAAGAACAGACTTGCCTCTGGCATTCGCTTCATGCGCAAACACCGCGCCATATAATCCCGCACCAACCACCAAATAATCGTACTTCATTGCCTTCTCCTTAACTAATATATTTCCCTTGGGACAGGTGTCTGGTACCTGTCCCACAACCAATACTTTCATATTAACATCGCCCCCAATATATGGCAAGAATATGTTAGAATACACTTTCTGATAAATTTAATGTTTTTTCGTACCATTCATGTTATGTTAATCAAAAACTTTAAGGAGACAAACATATCATGAACAGTATATCAACACTTATCACTGAATATTTAGATTCCTGCCGCACACAAAAATGCTTAGACGAAAAGACCCTCAAGGCATATCGCATAGACCTGCGCCAATTCTCAGATTTTATATCCGATTCCACCCAGATCGAAGTCATATCCGACATCACCTCTGAAATTCTTGAAAGCTATATAAGCAAACTCCATGTCGAATACAAACCAAAGACCGCCAAGCGCAAAATTGCCTCTATGAAGGCTCTGTTCCACTACTGTGAGTACAAAGACCTTATAGACCGCAACCCATTTTCAAAGATACATACGCGTTTTCGCGAACCGATTATTCTCCCTAAAACAATCCCCCTCCACATAGTTGAGAGCTTTCTATCCACCATCTATACCCAGCGCTCCAGCGCAGGCACCGCCTACCAACGGCGAAACGCTCTCCGCGATGCCGCCGTAATTGAGCTGCTGTTCTCCTCCGGCATAAGAATAAGTGAGCTATGTAATCTCAAAAATGACAATGTAAACCTCATCGACGGAACCATCCTCATATACGGAAAAGGCGACAAGGAGCGCTACATACAGCTTGCCTCCGATGACGTTATCCACATTCTCGATGAATACCGCCGCAGCTTTTCCACCGAAATATTATCCTCGGCACATTTTTTTGTGAATCAATCCGGCGCTCCCCTGTCCGACCAGTCCGTGCGCCGCATGATTAACAAATACTGCTCGCTCGCCGCCATTGACCTGCACATCACCCCACACATGTTCCGCCACACCTTCGCCACCAGCCTCCTAGAAGCCGATGTCGACATCCGCTACATTCAGGAAATGCTCGGGCACAGCTCTATCAATGTCACACAGATTTATACGCATGTCGCGGTGGGGAAACAGAGGGATATATTGAAGAATAAGCACCCGAGGAAGGGGTTTAGGGTAGAAAAAGAAAGTGATGGATAATATAATCTTACCCATCACTTCACGTCATCACTCCCCATACTTCCCCTTCAAATACTCCGCCACATCGTCAATCTCAGGGAAAAGGGTGGCTCTGTTGATTGAAAGTGTATCCAGTTCTTTTAATATTGTCTCCTTGTCCTTAATCACAAGAACCAATTGCTTTCCTTCGGAATCTCTGCAGCGAAGGCTGTCCAGATTGTCGCTGTCGCCGCCCTCACCGGTAAGACCGCATATTATGAATGAACCATCCTGCTTCATAATGCGCTGATTGTTTCGTATCGGTGTCACAAATACATGTCCGGTTATGTCTGATTTCCTGATTCGCGGTTCAAATGCAGGATTTCTTGATTTGACTTCACTTGCCAGCTTTCCGGCAAGCTCCTGATATTCTGCGTCCTCCGCTTCAGGCAGTCCATTCATACATAATCGGTACAACTGTGCCTGTTCACGATAATTGAGCGTCGGAAGCGCCGCAAGCAATGCTGCCGTATCGCTCTTTGCATATCGCACATGATCTTGCCCTGTTGTGAGCACAATTACCTCCCCTATGTGCTCTCTATTGCTGCAACATGCAAAATAAAGTGCAACCAGCGGATTCTCTGTTATGTCAAGCAGCCGCGTTGGCAGGCCATAATGCTGCATTTCAACCAGATACTCCAAGTGGGTCTGACAGTGGGTAAAATTCTGCGCACATCTGACAAGCAGCTCCTGATACATTATACTTTCATTCGTGAACCAGCTCCGCTTTCTCTTTATTCCGGGAACAAGGGCATAGTCAAGCAGTGAATGTCCTCGGTAGAATAATGTCTCATCTGAGTTTTCCTCTTTGAGTGAAAAAGTATATTGTGCGTACTCCTCAACCGAATTTATAATTTCAACATGGCAAGAATGAGCATTGTACACTATCTCATCAGCAACCACGAACTCTGCATCATAACGGTCAACATATCTTGTGTTTTTAAAGAAGCCTGTGAGTAATATCCTGAGATAGTTTCGTTTAATCGACGTCTTTGTGACAAAACGATATGGAAGGAACAGCCAGAATATCAATGCCTTCTCCTCCTCAATATCAAGTGCCGAAGCATGTCCAAGCACCGTATCCAGATACTCAAGCATAACCTCCATGTCCTCCGAAGGAATACAGGATTTTACAAACAGCTTTTGGACTTTTGAACCGGGCAATTTTGTATAATAGACATTTTTATTAAGTCCATATTTCCCCGCCCTCAGTATGTAGCCGGCATCCGCATACCCATGCTGTAAAATTCTTTTTCCGAATACGTCATATATGGCATCAATAATATATTCATGCCCACTGTGTGCATACGCCAACAACCTTTCCACATCAGAAAATAGCTTTTGTTCTGTTTCTTCCATGCTCATCCTGTCCCCATTCCACATCCTGCATTATCGTGCGTTGAATTTTATATGCATTTATATTATTTTACTACATTATTTTCAATCTGTAACCTGCCAGAGTTGTCATGTATCTTATATGAAACTTATTTTTCTTTAAAGGTAAGTAAATGCCATATACGATACCGTTATGATGTAAAAATATGCCATCTCCATAATCCGGAAATGGCATAACTTAGCCGCTGGGACAGGGGTCAGACCCCTGTCCCAAGTGTTATTCTACTGTAACGCTCTTAGCCAGATTCCTTGGCTTGTCAACATCAAGTCCCTTAGCCACCGATACATAGTAGCCAAGAAGCTGGAGCGGTATAACCGCAAGCGACGCTGTAAAATGTGCATCTGTCTTAGGAATGTATACCGTGAAATCACAGGTATCCTCTGTCTCGTAGTTGCCGTAGGTTGTAAGACCCATAAGGTACGCGCCACGGCTCTTGCACTCAACCATGTTGCTCACTGTCTTTTCGTAGAGAGCATCCTGTGTGAGAGTTCCTATTACAAGAGTTCCGTCCTCGATAAGGCTGATCGTGCCGTGCTTAAGCTCGCCGGCAGCATAAGCCTCACTGTGGATGTAGGAAATCTCCTTGAGCTTTAAGCTTCCCTCAAGACTCACCGCATAGTCAATACCTCGTCCTATAAAGAAAATGTCACGCATGTTAGCCTGCTTAGCAGCAAACCACTGAATACGCTCCTTGTCATCAAGAATCTTGGTAACCTTACCCGGAAGTGTTTCAAGCTCCGCAAGCATATCTGCGCACTGCTCCTCTGTTATCTCACCACGCACCTTGGCAAACTGGATTGCAAGGCAGTAGGAGGCGATAAGCTGTGTGCTGTATGCCTTTGTTGTGGCAACTGCAATCTCCGGACCGGCAAGCGTGTAGAACACACTGTCCGCCTCACGCGCAATGGAGCTGCCGATTACATTTACAACAGCAAGTGTTTTGACACCCTTCTCCTTTGCAAGACGAAGCGCCGCAAGACTGTCCGCTGTCTCACCCGACTGGCTGATGATTATAACCAGGTCATCGCTCTTAAGAATCGGCTTGCGATATCTGAACTCGGAAGCCACATCAACCCTCACCGGAATCTTTGCAAGATCTTCCATGACATACTGCGCAACAACACCGACATGGTATGCCGAACCACATGCCACTATATAAATCTGTGAAATTTTCTTAATATCCTCATTCGCAAGACCCACTGACGATAAATCAAGCACACCATCCTTATAAACCGAATGAAGTGTATCTGCTATCGCGCGCGGCTGTTCGTGAATCTCCTTAATCATAAAATGCTCATAGCCCGCCTTCTCAGCTGCCTCAGCATCCCACTTAATCTCAACAGGCTCTTTTTCAATCTCATCGCCGTCAAGATTGTAGAAAGTAATCTCTCCCTTTTTAAGGCGTGCCATCTCCAGATTGCCGATATAATATACATTTCTCGTATACTTTAATATTGCCGGAACATCTGAGGCAACATAGGTCTCACCTTCGCTCACCCCAAGAACCATAGGGCTGTCTTTTCTTGCCGCATATATTTCTCCCGGATAGTCCTTGAACATAAATGCAAACGCATATGAACCGCGGATACGCACCATTGCATGATTGATTGCATCCACAGGAGTGTGCTCATACTTCTTATAGTAGTAATCAACAAGCTTTACAGCAACCTCTGTATCTGTCGATGAATAAAAGGAATAGCCATTCTTAGTAAGCTTTTCCTTAAGTTCCTGATAATTCTCAATAATACCGTTATGTACACCCACAACATTTCCATCATCTGCCATATGAGGATGCGCATTAACCTCTGATGGCTCTCCATGGGTTGCCCATCTTGTATGTCCTATACCGCAGGTACCGCGTACAGCGTTTCCATCATCTGTTTTCTCGGAAAGAGCCTTAAGCCTGCCCTTTGCCTTGACTATCTGATACTCTCCATCTCCATCGCGAACAGCCATACCCGCTGAATCGTAACCACGATACTCAAGCTTAGAAAGACCGTCAAGTATAATCGGTGCAGCCTGATGCTCACCTGTAAAACCTACTATTCCGCACATAAATTTTCACCTCACAAAAATTCAATCATATACTCACATGTTTATAACCAATAGGCTGTATCACCTTACAAATTATAATCTGCGTTTAACTATATCATATTTTATCTGTTTGAACAAGATGACAATAATTCATATTTGATTTTCTTATAATAAAACTACTCTTTTATCCTCTCTTTTTCAAAAATATAAATGATCCCATCAGTAATGCGCCCACGATAACCCATGCTTTTATCTGAACCCGTCTCTCCGTACTCGGTGATATATGGCCAATGTCATTACTTGAGCTTTCATATTCTGAATCGATTTCCACTTCGTTTTCACTTGTTGTTTCCGCAAGACTGCCATCTAATTGCGATTTGCTGTTTGACTCTGATTCGCTGCTTATTTCTGTCCCACTGCTCGTCTCTTCCTCGCTGCTTGTCTGTTCTTCGCTGCTTGTCTCTTCCTCGCTGCTTGTCTCTTCCTCGTTGCTTGTCTCTTCCTCGCTGCTCGTCTGCTCCTCACTGCTCGGCTGTTCTTTGCTGCTCGTCTGCTCCTCACTGCTCGGCTGTTCTTTGCTGCTTGTCTGCTCTTCACTGCTCGGTTGCTACGGCTTGGTTACAGAGAAATTCGCAATCGCCGTTCCCCCGGAAGACACTATAGCAAGCTTGTGGCTTCCCTCAGACAGATTGCTGATAACCTCAGGCATGAGTGATACGATTATACTTCCTTCTTTTACAGTGTAGTCCTTGTCCTTGACAATCTCCTTGTTGTCAAGTTCAACACGCACGAAATCGGCAAATGCCGCATCCGACCTGAATACAGCCGCCTTACCTGAGGCAACATCTATAACGGCATCATTTCCATCTATGATTACAGGTGCCAGCTTAGGTATTACGGTAGCCTCTATTTTTACAGTATCAACTGCATTTTCATCAAGAAAACAATTTCCGCATACCTTGCAATAATAATACTCTATATTTCCTTCCTCTGCCGCGGTAGCCGCCTTTGCTTCAACATGCTGTAATTCATGCGCTATCATGTCCATGTCTGCGCCCACGCTGAGCAGTTTATTACAATCTGAACAATATGTATCTCCTGTATACCCCGCCTCAGTACAGCTCGGCACCTTCGCACCTTTAACCACGGTATGTTCATGCCTGCTGTCATCAAGCTCACCGTATTCCTGATGGCAGACCGAACATCTTGCGCGGTTGACACAGGTTGCCTGCCCGCCGCTGTGAATATGCTCCGCAAAATTTCCTTCTATTGTAAAAGTAAGCGTATTGCCATCAATCGCAGTCACCATGATTCCAATATCATTGGTAATCCACTTTTCTTCATCTACTCCAACCGCCGCATCAATCATTGTAGAGTATTGATTGCCAAGCACCTGGTAATTCCACTTGGACGCTGAACAGTTCATGTTATTCGGAAATTTTGTCCCGGTATCAATAAGATAGCACACAAGACCGGATTTCATCGCCAGACGGTCGACCCTGTTGCCATTCGTTTTATACAAGTCCTTATACTGTGAGTCATACTTGTTTCCATTCGAATCAAAATTCCTGTATTCCAGATAAAGTGTCTTTCCCTTTTCCGGAATATCAAGCGTATATCCGACAACGCCCTGTCCTGCTGTTCCAAGCGCCCTGAGACTGTATTCGCCTGAAGCTATGATTGTCTGAATATCTCCGTCATCAACCCAGCCAAGAACCTCCTTTTCCTTTACCGAAGGAAACTAAGGAACCGGCGACATGTGTTTAGCCATCACCGACATATAATAAACCGGAGAGGTCTGTGATGAATTGTATAAATCCTTCCACCCCCATTATATGCCCCATCTCATGGATAGCAGCCGCCTGTGACACTGTGACATTTCCCTGAGAATCCTTGAATAAATAACCTAACGTATCTCCACTTCCATCCGGTTTTGTATACGAATTGGTCAACTGAACATATTTTCCGCTCTTTATGCTTCCCTTATCCGTTTTAATCGTTACATAATCAGCAAAATCCTGATAATTCCACAGTGGCGATGCCCAGCCGATAGTTATGTTCTGCGTTGTATTTTTGTAAATTATCGTTATGGAGTCTATATATCCATCTCCATTTTTGTCAAGCTCATCAAAGCCATATTTGACCGTTCCATCGTAGTTGGTCAATCCATTTCCCGCTGCAATCGCATTGTTTACCGCCTCAGCCCACTCAAGCTTGAGGTCATGCATGCGAACTCCCGCCTCACCTTTATCCTGATAACCGATTGGATTTGTTTCGCTGTACTCAGCATAATATCCCCTCTCATGCGACAGCTTAATCGACCCACCATTATCTAACAGATACACGCTCCTGATACGACATTTGTTATCCGAAACATTTCTATAATAGTCGCTGACATTGTACGTTGCCGTGTTGTAAGAATTGTCCGTTATCTTTCTCACGGACGTATTCTCATAAACATCATCCAAGAACTCGTCCTCATCAGCAAATCTCATAAAAATAATCAGATTCGTGAAATTACTGTCATCCGTATCCGCGGATGTTTTTTCGTAAAAGCTTCCCGCCACACCTAAAATCACTCCAAGTGTAAGCGCAAAACACATTACTATTTTTATTATCTTGTTATGTATTTTATTCATAAAACTCCTTGTATTTTTGTCTTTTATTTTTCTGTATAATTAAAATTCGCGTAGTAAAACATACTATATATACTTAGACTAAAAATATACAAAATCAGTGCCGTCATCTTCACACAACACTTATAATTTGTATATTTTTAGAAAGTAATTGTATACGCATACTCCCTGCTGTCACCAGCCCCAAGTCTCTGCATTCCGACCTTATTTTCTATATTTCCGTCGCAGCCTGCGACATCGGCAATGCCATACCATGGCTCAAGACAGATAAATTCGTCAACCTTCTTAGACCATATTCCAAAATAAGGAAATTCCTCGCAATCCATAGTCACATAAGCCTTTCCATCCACTCCAAGAAGCTCAATGCGACCTACCTGCTTATCCAGAACAATAAGCGCATCCTTGTCAAACATGTCCTCCGTTATCTTCGCACAGCCCGCCGGCATGTCAAGCACATAATCCTGCGGCATATCAATACAGCCCTCCGCGTTCAGAAGATGATAGTTCAATGCCTGCAAAACGGCTCCATTATTACCTATATTATTTCCATCCACGGTCGCCGTTCCACCGTATATTCTCAACGAACAGTCAACCGGCTTCACATTCTTAGGAAACGTAAACGCAGGATGGCCGCCAATTCCGTACAGCATATCCTCTCCGCCCTCAGCGGCTTCATTGACAACCTTCCACTCCACCTTCACCGAACACGAATCCGCATTTTCAAGGCTGTGCGTCACATACAGTGCAAATTTAAACGGATACGCCCCAAGGCTCTCCTCGTCCCATCTAAGCACATGCGTCACAGACCTTCCATCCTCACTGACAAGTTCAAACTGTCTGTCGCGCGCAAATCCATGCGATGTCATCTTATACTCTTTTCCCTTGTAGCTGTACTTTCCGCCAGCCACTTTTCCCACGAACGGAAAAAGAATCGGGGCATGTCTTCCCCATACGGCAGAATCTCCCCTCCATATACGCTCGGCATTACGGCTCTTATCCCATACGCTGATAAGCTCGGCGCCGGCGTCGCTTATTGTACCTTTAAGTTATTGTTTTCTAATACTCTTGTCATTGATATTCTCCATCTTTCATTACTTTTTATTATTACTTCCATATATCGATTATGCCATCCATATAGGATGGCATAATAAATAAACAAAAATTTATCTTCTCTACTGCGCACTTCTTCCTTCTGAAATTCCATACTTTATATAATGCTGATAGTACATTTTCAAATCACTTCCGTATGCAGCATTCAAATCGCGATACCTATTCATATATGTATAAACATTAAAATCAGCGCTTGCCTGTCTGCCCTCATCCATACCATATCTTACAAAATGTTCAAACAGAGCTACACTGTCGGAACCGAAGGCATTAGCCAAATCGCCATAATGATCATGATAATATCCTGAATCAAATACAGCCGAATAGTCTATACCATTATATATATATCCACTACCTCTCGCTGCACTTCTTCCTTCAGCCTTACCATATAAAATATAGTGAATATAATAAGTTCTGATATCAGAGCCAAATGTTTCGGAAAGATCCTTGTATCTGTCCTTATATACTTCAACATTGAACTCTTCGTTTGCCTGTCTGCCCTCATATATACCATATGTCATAAAATGATTGAACAAAGCATTGTTGTCTTTCCCAAATGCATTGGCCACATCTTGATGAATGCTATAATAATAATCTGCATCAAATACAACCGAATAATCAATTCCATCAATTACATAATCATAATTCGGTTTAACATCCGGCGTATAATCCGGAACGGTATCAGGTGTATTAATATTAACACCGCTTCTTCCCTCTGCTTTGCCGTATTTTATGTAATGAACATAGTATGCAGACAAATCTTCTCCAAACGCGGCATCCAAATCACGATAATTATTTCTATAATTCAAAGGGTTAAAAGACTCGCATGCCTGTCTTCCCTCATAAATACCATAGCTAATGAAATGATTAAACAATGCCTGTGCATCTTTTCCAAACGCATTAGCTAAATCAGCATTATGCAGATAATAGTAATTTGCATTAAATACCGGTGAGTAGTCAAGCTCTCCTATAATATATACCGGTAATTCCGGTATATCAGGGGTTGCAGGAATATCCGGAGTCTCTGGCTCATCCGGGACATCCGGCTCATTCGGAGTTTCCGGCACTTCCGGGACATCCGGCTCATCCGGGGTTTCCGGCACTTCCGGGACATCCGGCTCGCTCGGAGCTTCCGGTATGCTCGGTATATCCTCATCATCAGTAGTGAATGCTTTTACGCGTAAGTTAGAAGGGTATGTATAAAACTTGTCTCCATATTTATAAAATGTTTTTCCATCATTAAGGCTGACCCTGCGCTCCCAAATCATATTAGAAAGGTTCTCACCATTTGCAATGCTTGTAGCCTGCTCACAGTCAAGAGCCGGCTTATCAACACTCACAACAATGGCAAATCTACTTCCCGGAACAATTTTTACCTCATTATTTAACTCAATGGTATAAATACCCGCATAGGCAGTTGTTCCCTTTGTTGTAGCACTCTCCTGTTTTGTTCCACTTAACGGATTTTTTTCATCTGTCAAATCAGTATAAACCTCTATAGTGTAATTGACATTAGTTGACATTGATGTCGACAATGATATGGCCTTTAATGTCTCTGACTTAACTTCGTTGTCATTTTTAGCGGTAAAAACATTAGCCATTGTTGTATAGCTGATGGAATATGTCTCAAGCCCACCATCAAGCTGATAGTTGTTGTCATACCCATCATTTGCCTCAAAATCAAACACCCACGCTGTATCCTGCAATGAGGCTGTCTCATATGACATCCAGAAGTAATCAATATAATCTCCCCAGCTATTACGAATAAGCCATGCCCCATCATTATCCGGCTGGTTCCACGCAAAATTATTCTTCGAGTATGTATCATCCCATCCAACTATCATCACAGCATGTCCACCGCCTGAAGCTGCTGTATCATAATAATTATACCCTGTACCATCAGAAGCTACAGAAAGGTTAAAATCATCATGATAGTACATAACACCAACGGCTCCATGCTCCATAATCTGCTGCTTTACATCATTGGCGTTATGTCTCAATGAAATCCTGTACACATTACGCAAATGTGCAACATTGTAATTGTATGCATATTTACTATCCAGTCCATTAGAAAGAACAATGGACGCATTCGAATATGGAACCTCCGCTTCCGGAATCCCACCTATCCATTGTGACAATCTCCTTGATGCCATTTCATAATTTCCACCATAGTCCAAATACGATGTTGAAGTATTAGCATTATAGTAATATGCTGAATCTCCGTCCGTACCGCCTAATGGGTCTGTAACCGAATTAAACAAAAAATATATAAGCTGCAGTTCGCTCAAATCAATACTACTATCAGCATTTCCATCATTAATTAAATCAAATTCAGCAAGCCCCAACGATGCAAACGCCCAACATGAACCATAAGGATTCTGGTTCCGCGTAACCGGATAAGCATTTTTAAAAACAGACATGTCATCTGGAAATCTATATGGAATCTCGTAATATAGTGAAAAATCACTTTCATAAACCGGCGCATTATTGTCCCATTCATTAGCAACATATCCATATGTATCTGTACTATTATCTTCATCATCAATTTCAGATGCTAACTCATATTCATTGCTGTTGAAAGAAGCATAAAAATCAGTCTTAATATACGCTGCTGTAAGTGGATTCAACATTATTCCTGTCATTACTGCCAAAGGCAAAAACTTTCTCATTAAGTGTCCTCCGAATTAAAGTTATATATATTATATCGGCTGCTGCAGTAACTTTGTTAAGCTAATTTATATTATTCCGATGATTGCCATGATAAGAGATTGCAACATAATCTACAATTTTTTCAAATGAGTTCTCTTGTTCCCTCTTTCACTTCGATGAAGGAAGCTCCTAAACAAATAACAACCGCAGCCATCGTATTCCCGGCTATTGTGGTAACTTCAAGTCGGACGCCTTGAAAATACCTTATTGCCACTACTGCTCCATAATCAATACTTTCTTCCCCTCAAACGCAAACCCATAGTGTCTTATGCGCTCCATGGCAATTCCCCTCGCAGTCAACTCCACATCGTAGTTCTTATCCTCTATCTGCTTAAGTGCTGCCTGTGCTGTATCAGCAAGCGTCTTCTCCTCATCCGCCTCATGCACCTTAAACTCAAGTATTATGGCACTCAGATTGCCATCATTCAAATCACGCGGTATAAGCATCACATCATACCGTCCATAGCCACTCTCACGGTTAGACTTAATCTCGTAGGTATCACGAAGCTCTGAAATCAGTCCCAGCACAAAACCATGATAGAACTTCTCCGGCTGGCTTGCTTCCGATGGATGTGTTCCGGTGTCAAAAAAGCTGAAGGTAGCGGTGGCAACACGATTCATAAAGATATTCATTTCCTTCAGACTTCCCTTTAACAACGCCCTCACAAACTCATTATAATTGGCATTGGTCCTGCCAAACCAGCCCTTGAACATATTGTAAAACATACTTTTAGTTTCAACATTAGTAATTGAGACATGATACCACGGCTCCAATATCTCTCCCCGGTATTCGACCTCATTTACCTTGAGATAACCACCTGCTACCAGCAGACTCCACACCGCATTCTCATCCAAATCAAGTTGATTGAATACTATCTGCTCATCAAAGTTCACAACAACAGAGCCACCATTCAACAGCTCTTCCATCTTCAGTTTCATATCAGATGATGCTGTCTGCAGCAACTTACTCACAAGACCATTGGAACTTGTTGATGCCCAGTATGGCTTTAGCTGTTTTTTATCAAGATAATTTATTATAGACCACGGATTATAAATATCCTTATACGAGCCAAATGTAAATCCGTCATACCATTGCTTCACTTTCTCTTTCCTGTCCGACAGTCCGAACTTATCAAGCGATGCAAACACCTCTTCCTCGGTAAAGCCGAAGCTTGTGCTGTACTCATCTGAGGTTGTCGTGACAACATTAAGATTGTTAAGATCAGAGAACATCGACTCTTTCGAAACCCTTGTGATACCTGTCATAACCGCTCTTTCAAGATATGGATTCGTCTTAAAGGTGCTGTTGAACAGACTGCGTAGAAATGAAGTAAATTCATCCCAGTATCCGTGTATATATGCCTCCTGCATAGGTGTATCGTACTCATCAAGAAGAATTATCGTATTCTTTCCATAGTAGCTTGACAAATGTGAAGCAAGCACCTTTAAAGAATCCTGCGCTGTAACGTCACTCATTTCGCTTTTGACAGAATAATACTGTTGCTTCTGCAATACCGTCATCCTATCATCCAGATACAATTTCTCATATTGCGCATAAACATCTACAATAATATTCTTAATTTTGGCTACCGCGTCCACATAATTACTCTGCTTTACATCTGCAAAGCTAAGAAAAATCACAGGATACATCCCCTGTAGCTTCCTGTAGGCTTCATCTTCCCATATAGACAATCCATCGAACAGATCACCTCTATCTGCATATTGGTTGGAAAAAAAACAGTTAAGCATGTTCATGTTCAATGTCTTTCCAAAACGCCGTGGACGGGTTATCAGCGTAACTATATCCTTGGAATCCCACCATTCTTTTATAAATGACGTTTTATCAACATAAAAGCAATCATTCTCCCTGATATTGTCAAATCTCTGATTGCCTATACTTATGTCATTCCCGGTAATTATTGTATTCCCCATAATCTGCTCCAATCTGTAACACATATGTTTATTTTACCTTCATAATCACGTATTACTAGCATAAATGTATCACAAAGCATTACATTATACAAGTCAATTGTCCTATTCGGTACATGATAGCCCCTGCAACAAGACTTCCTTCATCGTATTCCGAGTCAATACGACCATACTGAACCGATGGAAAGCATGCACTCGATGACCATGCAGCGTAAATTGATTCATTGGTATTTACAAAGCCGGAAAAGGATTCTTTTTTAACTGATACCCTAACACTTTGTGCTTACATAGTTTTAATACAATAGCCTAATACATCGCTTCAAAAATTCAGAACTATAATTACACAAATGATGGATAATAAATAGTTATCCGTCATTTTTTAATAGGAGGAATCCATATGCAATT
>CAUCXT010000001.1 GCA_958446835.1 uncultured Eubacterium sp. | reverse complement strand
ACCGGATACATCGGTAATCACGCTTACCGTAAATAAAGCTATAGGCAGCATTTCAGATGTTTCCGATATTTCAAAGGTTTATGACGGAAATGCTGTAACAGCACCAACATTTACTACATCAAATGACAGAGGCACAGACGATGCCAATGTTACAGTTGAATATAAGAAGCAGGATGCAGAGGACAGCACATATACATCAGAAGCACCACAGGATTACGGCAAGTATGTAGTCCGCATTACTGTAAAGGCAGATGAAAATTATGAAAGCGTATCTGCCACAAAAGAGTTCTCAATCCATAAGAAGGAAATGAAAGTTTCCGCAGAGGGTTATACAGGAACTTATGACGGACAGGCATATGGTATTACAGTCAATGTGACAGAGCCATCCGACAATGCAGCTTCTAATGTAAAGGTTGTTTATGGCACGAAGGACGCAGACGGAAAAGTAACTTACAGTGAGAACCCTGTAACATACAAGGACGCGGGAGAATACACTGTTTACTACAAGGTAACAGCAGATAGCTACGAGGACACAGAGGGCAGTGTAGTAATCAAGATTGCACCAAAGACAGTAAGCCTTGTATGGTCTGATACAGAATTTACCTATGACGGTAAGGCACATAAGCCTACTGCAAAGGTAAATGAAACCGATATCATCGGTTACGATAAGGTTATTGTCACAGTGAGTGGTGAGCAGACTGCGGCTAACACGGATAAGAATACCAAATACACGGCACAGGCTGTGGCTCTGAGCAATGGCAATTATGCACTACCGGAGCTTTTACAGGCTGTCATAACAGAATTTGTGATTACTCCGGCGGCAGTAACCGTAACAGTCGATAACGCGGCGAAGCATATCGGCAAGGCAGACCCGGTATTTACTTATAAGGCAGCAGGTCTTGTCCCGGGAGAAACTTTAAAGGATATATCACTTGCAAGAGCTGAGGGAGAAACAGCGGGAAGCTATGATATTACGGCAAAGGCAAAGGAAGGGGCTAATCCGAACTATGATGTGACATTCGTAGCCGGAAAGCTTACGATTGAGGGACATACAGCAGTAGTTGACAAGGCTGTAGCAGCAACCTGTACAGAGACAGGACTTACAGAGGGTAGTCATTGCTCTGTATGCGATGAGATTCTTATGGCACAGACTGTGGTGGACGCATTAGGACATGACTGGTCAGAATGGGTTAAGGCTGGTAATCGCGAGAAGTCAACCTGCTTAAGATGTGGTCAGGTAAGATACAGAGATATTGAAACAGCAGATACAGGAAGTCTTGAGAAGGACGTAGAAGTAGCTCCTGATTCACCAATTGCAGAAGCTACACTTGATAATGCCAAGTCCGAACTGATTGCTGCAAGTGGAATTTTCACAACAGAAGAAAAGACCGCAATCGAAAATGGAGCAGACGCAAGAGTATGGCTTGAAATTGCAAAGACAGATGAAGCGGATATTTCTGCTGCGGATAAGCTGGCTGTTACCAAAGAGGCGGAGAAGATAATGGGAGAGAATCCGGATATCATGTTCTTTGATGCTAACCTATTCAGACAGGTGGCAGATGGCGATAAGACACAGCTCCATGAGCCGGGAATAGCTATAAAGATTACGATAGGAGTACCGTCAGAACTTTTAAATCATGACAAGAGCATGATAAGGGAGTATAAGATAATACGTCTGCATGACGGAGTGACGGATGTGCTCAGCGGAAGCTTCAATGAGTCGACTAATGAATTTACATTCGAGACGGACAAGTTCTCAACCTATGCAATCGCTTATGCGGACAAACCTGTAAATGACGGAGGCAGTGACGATAAGCCGGGCGATATAACGGAACCTGATAATAAGCCTGATGACAAGGATACAGGTAATGGAAATTACATAGTATCTCCAAGCACAGGCGGTCAGACAGCCGTAAGTGTATACTGGATGCTTCTTATGGCAGTGTTCATGGCAGGACTTGCATTTACACTGGCTCTAAAGAAGAGTAATAACAGGAAGTAGATAGGATAGATAAAAGTCCAACAACAGGCGTATATATGTGCCGGTTGTTGGACTTTTTTTGTGGGACATGTACCAGACCCCTGTCCCGCCTGCCACCTACTTGCTTAAGATGATACATTGTGTTAAGATATTTTATAAAACATTACGGTTTTGCTTTTGAAGGGAAAAAAGTATTGATAGAGGAATGAAGATGAAGGAAGAATGGCGTGTATACGGCAAAAGTGCCGATTTTAAGGCGATAGGTGAGAAATATAATATAGATCAGGTTGTGGCGCGAATCATAAGAAACAGGGACATTGTGACGCCGCAGCAGTATGAGGAGTATATAAACGGCGATTTGAACAGTCTGCATTCTCCGTGGCTGCTTAAGGATATGGACAAGGCAGCGCAGATTGTCAGGAATGCCATAGATAAGAACGAGAGTATACGAATAGTCGGGGATTACGATATTGACGGAATCAATTCCATATATATTCTGTACAGCGGCTTGAAGCGGCTTGGCGCCGATGTGGATTATGTTGTTCCACACAGGGTTACGGACGGATATGGGATAAATGAGAGACTTATAGACGAGGCGAATGAGGCGGGCAGACATGTGATAATAACCTGTGACAACGGAATTGCAGCTTATAATCAGATAGAGCATGCCAAGGCGCTTGGAATGACTGTGCTAGTCACAGACCATCATGGGGTGCCGTTTGAGGAAAAAGATGGTGAAAAGACGCAGATACTTCCGCCGGCGGATGCCGTTGTCGACCCGGCGAGGGCGGACTGCACATATCCATGGAAGAAGATATGCGGTGCAGTTGTAGGAATGAAGCTTGTGCAGGCTCTATATGAATTGTATAAAAGACCTGAGAACGAAATCTACGATTTCCTTGAATTTGCTGCGATTGCCACTGTGGGAGATGTCGTTGACCTTCAAGGTGAGAACAGGACTATTGTCCGACTGGGACTTAAGAAAATAAAAAATTCAACCAACCCGGGACTTAATGCCCTTATAGACCTGAATAAACTTGACAGGGCGCGGATAGCTTCATACCATGTGGGTTTTGTTATAGGGCCATGTCTCAATGCGAGCGGCAGATTAGAGTCGGCTATGCTTGCCATACAGATGCTTCTTGCGACGGATAAGGGTGAGGCAGAACACCTTGCCGGGGAGCTGGTAGCACTCAATGAAGAGCGCAAGGAGCTTACAAGACAGGGCGTTGAGAAGGCATTTGACATGATAGATAACAGCTCACTCAAGGATGACAAGGTGCTTGTTGTGTATCTGCCGGGCTGCCATGAGAGCATTGTGGGAATAATTGCAGGTAAGATAAGGGAGCGCTACAATAAGCCGGTCATAGTATTTGCGGACGGTGAGGGATGCCTTAAGGGTTCAGGACGTTCAATAGAAGCCTATAATATGTTTGAAAAGCTGTCACAGTGTAAGGCGCTTCTCGCAAAGTTCGGGGGTCATCCGATGGCGGCAGGTATGTCGATAGAGCCGGATAAGCTTGATGAATTGAGAAGGAAGCTCAATGAATACTGTGGACTGTGCGAGGATGACCTTACACTTAAGATATGGATAGATGTGCCTATGCCGTTAGAATATATTTCTGAGAAGGTTATTGATGATTTGTCGGTGCTTGAACCGTTCGGAAAAGGGAATGAGAAGCCTGTGTTTGCGGACAAGGGTTTACAGATAAAGAGTCTCTCACACATGGGAAAAGAGGGACAGTTTACAAGGGTGAATTTTTCAAAGCAGGCGCAGTTTAGAGATGGCACAGGGAAGATTTTTAGTTCCGAGGTTACTATGGAGGCGGTAATGTTCTCAATTAACGATGAACTTGAAAAAGCGTTCGCCGATGGGAAGAATGTCAGTGTGCTGTATTATCCGTCCATCAATGAATTTAATGGAAAAAGGAAGCTTCAGATTGTGTTAAGCTCTGTAAAATGTTGATTGAAATATAAGTATTTTGATGGTAAAATAAAACGTACTTTTGAAAATAATGTGAATTATACATACTCATTAAAGTGAGGATATGAAAGGAAAAATATATGAGAATAGGCGTAAGAGGACATGACGTAGAGCATAGCAGTCTGGAGAATCTTTTTGAGAATATAGGTAAGCAGGGATTTCACTGCACACAGCTGGCACTTTCAAAGGCGGTGAAGGAGTTCAAGGTCAACAATGGAGTTATGACACCGGGACTTGCTTTCTATATAAAGGAGCTCTGCGAGAAGAATAAGGTTGACGTGGCAGTGCTTGGGTGCTATCTTAATTTAGCTAATCCTAATAAGGAGACACTTAAGAAAACACAGGATACCTACAAGGCACACATCCGCTTTGCAGGTCTTGTCGGAGCCGGAATGGTGGGAACTGAGACAGGCGCGGTGAATGAGGAGTACGCTTTTTCACCGGATAATCACACGGATGAGGCTCTTGAGGTATTTATAGAGGGACTCCGCCCGGTTGTAGAGTATGCCGAGAAGATGGGGGTTATCATAGCGATAGAGCCGGTATATAAGCATATAGTATGCAATTTCGAGCGCGCAAGAAAGGTGCTTGACGCGATTGATTCGCCGAATCTTCAGCTTATATTTGACCCAGTTAATGTATTGTATGCAGGCAATTATGAGAAGCAGGATGAGATTATCCGCACAGCATTTGAATTGTGCGGTAATGATATATGCTGTATGCACCTTAAGGACTTTGTGCTTGAGAATGGTGAGATGAAGTCGGTAAGGTCGGGAAGCGGGCTTCTTAATTATCCTCTCCTTATGAGCTATGTTAAGACCTATAAGCCTTTTGTACATTGCCTGCTTGAGAACACCAAGCCGGAGAACGCGGTGGAGGCAAAACGCTTTGTCGAGGAGCAGTACGAGAAGGCAGAGCTGTTAAACTGATGGATAGGCTTGTGCCGGTTATTTGTGAAAAACAGCTTACATAGTAATTATTTTGCAGTTGATAATTTTGGAGGGAGTATATTATGCCTAAGTTTTATGAGCCGGAGCAGTTAAAACACCTGCAGAAGCTTGAGATGGAGATACTGACAGATTTTAAAAGGATCTGTGATGAGAATAACCTGATATATTTCGGCTATGCCGGGACAGGCATAGGGGCATTGCGACATAAGGGGTATATACCTTGGGATGACGATATAGATATCTCAATGCCGCGAAAGGATTATGAGCGTTTTATGGAGCTTGTGACAGAGCAGATGGGCGATAAGTATGAGGTGCTTAACACCGAGACGGACATCAACTATCCTCTTGCGACCACAAGACTTGTGCTTAAGGGGACGAAGTTCAGGGAATACTCAATGAAGGATGTTGATTGTAATTGGGGAATATTCCTTGACCTATATGCGCTTGACAATGCGGCAGATGGTAAGCTCGCATACTGGTGGCAGATGTGGACGGCATGGTTCTGGGGAAAGCTTCTTATCCTCAGAAGTATTCCAAGACCGTATCTGTATGTACACGGGCTCACAGCTAAGCTTGTCACGGCGGCATGTGTTGCAGGGCATCATCTTATGAAGTGGCTTGGTATTTCAAAGGAATGGCTGTACATGAAGCGCGAGAAGGCGAACAGAAAATACGAGAATGCCAATACTAAGAGAATAGCATATTTCTGTGACCCTCTTCCGTATACCAATACATTTTCCGTGGATGATATTTACCCGTTAAGAGAACTTCCGTATGAGGATACGACACTTCCTTTCCCGAATCATCTTGAGGAACTTCTCACCAAGATGTATGGCGATTATATGACACCGCCGCCTGTGGAAAAGAGAAAGACACATTTCCCTTATGAGCTTGATTTCGGGCCTTATGCACCTTCAGCTTCTGAGGATAAATAGAATCATATTTGAAAGAATTGTTATAGAATTATAGAAATGGATAGGAGACATTGTTATGTCCTACGAGTATGAACTGACTATTCTCATGCCTTGCCTTAACGAGGCTGAGACATTGGAGACATGTATAAAAAAGGCACAGACCTTTTTGAGAGAGAATAATGTTAACGGGGAGGTGCTTATCGCAGATAACGGAAGCACGGACGGTTCCCGCGAGATTGCCGTGAAGGCGGGAGCAAGAGTTGTTCCGATTGCACAGCGCGGCTATGGCGCAGCGCTTATAGGTGGCTGTGAGGCAGCCAAGGGAGAGTATGTCATCATGGGTGATGCGGATGACAGCTATGATTTCCTTCATCTTATGCCTTTCCTTGATAAGCTTCGTGAAGGCTATGATCTTGTCATGGGTAATCGTTTTAAGGGAGGTATTGCCAAGGGCGCTATGCCGCCGCTTCACAGATATCTCGGTAATCCTGTGCTGTCATTTATAGGACGTCTGTTCTATAAGAGTGATATTGGAGACTTTCACTGCGGACTGCGCGGATATAAGAGGGATTCCATTATGAAGCTGGGACTTCAGACAATCGGTATGGAGTATGCCAGTGAGATGGTTGTGAAGGCTACACTCTATAAGCTCAAGATAACAGAGGTGCCGACAACTCTCTCTCCTGATGGAAGAAGCAGGGCACCGCATCTTAGAAGCTTCCATGATGGCTGGAGACATCTCAAGTTCCTGCTTATGCACAGCCCGAGCTGGCTTTTCCTGTATCCGGGAATATTTTTTACGGCGCTTGGTGCGGTGCTTATGTGTATTCTCGCCGCTAACACAATTACAATTGGTGAGGTCGGATTTGACATAAATACACTTTTGTATACATCGGCTATGCTTATGATAGGTGTCAACCTTATCCTGTTTAATGCGTTTACGAGGACCTATGCAAGGATGACAGGCTTTATACCTATGCCTGAGAATGAGAAAAAGAAGTTTTTTACTGTTGATAAAGGAATCTTTATCGGAGCAGTGTTGTTTATAATTGGTCTTGTGCTCACGATAATGGCACTTGTTGGCTGGAACAGCAAGAATTTCGGCCAGCTTAACCCACAGGAGATGATGAGACTTACAATTCCGGCTGTGACATTCATGGTTACAGGTGTGCAGGTGTTGTTCGGAAGCTTCTTTATCGGAATCCTTGAGATTAAGCATAAGTAAAATATGGCTAAAACATGCAGCACATGGAGGCAGGAAGGCATGATATTCCTGAAATCATGCAAATAGATGAAAATTTTGTTAAACAGTGGGCTGCTGTGCGGCAATATGGAGATTTTATGAAAAAAGATTATTCAGATAAACATACTTTTGTAATCTGTGCATACAAGGAGAGTGCTTTTCTTGAGGAGTGTATAGAATCGCTTGAGGAGCAGACAGTTACAAGCACCATCATAATGGTGACTTCAACCCCTTGCGATTATATAAGCAATATGGCACAGAAGCATGGAATTGAACTCTATGTAAATGATGGTGAGACAGGCATAAGCGCAGACTGGAATTTCGGAATCAGCATGGCAAAGACGCGGTATGTCACTGTAGCACATCAGGATGATGTCTACAGAAGGAATTATACCGTGGAATGTATGCATGCCATGGAGAATGACCGAAGACCGCTTATATTTTTTACGAACTATGAGGAACTTAGGAATGGTGAACCATGCCATAAGAATAAGCTTCTTGCAGTAAAGAGACTTATGCTCTCGCCGCTTGGTATAGGAACTAAGGAACATAGGCTGTTCGCACATTCGGTTTTCGTAAGGAGAAGGATATTGTCCATGGGAAACCCGGTGTGCTGTCCGTCCGTCACATTTAACATGGAGCTTATGCCTGAAAAGATATTCACAGTAGGAATGAAGAGCAATGTTGACTGGGAGGCATGGGAGAAGCTCTCAAGGCTTAATGGGGGATTTCTCTATGCGACCAGACCTCTGTGCTATCACCGTATTCATCAGGAATCAACTACCTCTGAGATAATTGCGGATAACGGCAGAACAGAGGAAGATTATCAAATGTATTGTAAATTTTGGCCAAAATGGATTGCAAGAATCCTATTACATTGGTATACTGATAGTCAGAAAAGTAATTCGTTATAATATTAACATATTTTTTAATATTGAATAGTTTAGGAGGAATTAGCTATGTCAATTCTTGTTACAGGTGGAGCAGGCTTTATCGGAAGCCATACTGTTGTAGAACTCATGAACACAGGTTATGATGTTGTTATTGTGGATAACCTTGTCAATGCCAGCGAGAAATCAATCGAGAGGATTGAGCAGATTGTAGGAAAGAAGGTTAAGTTCTATAAGGTGGATATCAATGATAGAGATGGACTTAATGAAGTATTTGACAAGGAGCAGATTGACTCCTGTATACATTTTGCAGGACTCAAGGCAGTAGGAGAGTCCGTTGTTAAACCGCTTGAGTATTATTCGAACAATATTTCAGGCACACTTGTGCTTCTTGATGTTATGAGAAAGCATAATGTAAAGAACATAGTGTTCTCATCATCTGCTACTGTATACGGCAACCCTGCATTCATTCCTATCACGGAGGAGTGCCCTAAGGGACAGTGTACGAACCCTTACGGCTGGACTAAGTCCATGCTTGAGCAGATTTTATCCGACCTTTACAGGGCGGACAATGAGTGGAATGTTATTTTACTCCGCTATTTTAACCCTATCGGTGCACATGAGAGCGGACTTATAGGAGAGAACCCTAACGGTATTCCTAACAACCTTATGCCGTACATCACACAGGTGGCTGTCGGAAGACTTAAGGAGTTATCGGTATTCGGTAACGATTATGATACACCGGACGGAACAGGTGTGAGAGATTACATCCATGTTGTTGACCTTGCGATAGGCCATGTAAGGGCGATGGAGAAGATTAAGGAGAATCCGGGTCTTAAGATATATAACCTTGGAACAGGCAAGGGAAGCTCAGTTCTTGATATTGTGAAGGCTTTCGAGGCTGCCAACGGAATTAAGATTCCTTATGTTATCAAGGCAAGACGTGCGGGAGATATCGCTACATGTTATGCAGATGCCTCACTTGCTGAGAAGGAGCTTCACTGGAAGGCAGAGAGAGACTTAAAGAAGATGTGCGAGGATTCATGGAGATTCCAGAAGAATAATCCGAATGGTTACTAAAATTGTTGACTATATGAATAAGTACTGGTAGAATATATCGGTCGGTCAGACAGTACAATGAACAGATTTTTGGAGGATATATTAAGATATGAAAAAACTTGAAGATTATGTAAGAAGTATACCGGATTTCCCGGAGCCGGGAATCATTTTCCGTGACGTTACAAGTGTTCTTCAGGAAGCTGATGGACTTCAGCTTTCAATCAACGGTATCATGGATAAGCTTAAGGATGTTGACTTTGATGTTGTGGTAGGTCCTGAGTCGAGAGGCTTTATTTTCGGCGTTCCTGTTGCATACAACATGAAGAAGGCGTTCGTGCCTGTCCGCAAGAAGGGCAAGCTCCCATGTGAGACAGTTTCCATGGAGTATGACCTTGAGTACGGCAGTGCGGTTATCGAGATGCACAAGGATTCAATCAAGCCGGGTCAGAAGGTTGTCATTATTGATGACCTCATCGCTACAGGTGGTACGATTGAGGCCATTACCAAGCTTGTTGAGCAGCTTGGAGGCGAGGTTGTTAAGATTGTGTTCCTTATGGAGCTTGCAGGACTTGACGGACGTAAGAAGCTTGCAAAATATGACGTTGAGTCAGTTATCCGCTACGAAGGAAAGTAATATTCTTTTTATTGATATAGGGCACCGTTGCCATATACAACGGTGCCCTATATTTTTTATAAAATATTTGCATTTTTATGTGAATAAATCTATAATGAAGAAATAAGCTTATATATAGAGGTGATTGCATGCCGGATGAAGTTATTTTACGAACAAAAACAAAGAGAAAAATAGATGAGGAGCCATTGTCATGTCCACCGGATTTTACAAGCCCGGACGAACTGTATGAGGAGCTGAAAAAGGAGGTCTTAAAGTACCATCCTTCGACAGATCTATCATTGATTGATAAGGCATATCAGGTAGCGAAGAAGGCACATGAAGGTCAGATGCGTAAGTCGGGAGAACCCTACATTATACATCCTATTTGTGTTGCAATCATCCTAGCACAGCTAGAGCTTGATAAGGAGACTATTGTTGCCGGTCTTCTCCATGATGTTGTCGAGGATACTGTTATGACATACGATGACATTGTAAGGGAATTCGGTGAGGAGATAGCTCTTTTGGTTGATGGTGTAACCAAGCTCACACAGCTTAATTATTCCGCGGATAAGATAGAGCTGCAGGCTGAGAACCTTCGAAAGATGTTCCTTGCGATGGCAAAGGATATAAGGGTTATACTTGTAAAGCTTGCGGACAGGCTTCACAACATGAGAACCCTGCAGTACCAGAAGCCTGAGAAGCAGAAGGAGAAGGCTAGGGAGACTATGGATATATATGCTCCTATAGCACAGCGCCTTGGTATTTCCAAGATTAAGATTGAGCTTGATGACCTTTCCCTTAAGTATCTCCAGCCGGAGGTTTACCAGAAGCTTGCAGATGAGATTGCTCTCAGCAAGGATGCAAGAGAGGCATTTGTAAGGGACATCATTGCTGAGGTTAAGGAGCATGTTGAGGCAGCAGGCATTGAGTGTGATATAGATGGACGTGTAAAACACTTCTTCAGCATATACAGAAAGATGGTCAATCAGGATAAGACACTTGACCAGATATATGACCTTTTTGCGGTCAGAATACTCGTTGAGACGGTGAAGGACTGCTATGCGGCTCTTGGAGTTATCCATGAGATATACAAGCCTATTCCGGGAAGATTCAAGGATTATATAGCCATGCCTAAGCCGAACATGTATCAGTCGCTTCATACAACACTGATAGCACCTAACGGACAGCCGTTTGAGATACAGATTCGTACCTATGAGATGCACAGGACGGCTGAGTACGGTATCGCTGCGCACTGGAAATATAAGGAGAACATAGACGGAACCAAGAGCGGTGACAACGAGGAGGCTAAGCTTGCATGGCTCAGGCAGATACTTGAGTGGCAGCGCGATACATCGGATAACAAGGAATTTTTAAGCCTTATAAAGAATGATATGAACCTGTTCTCCGACAATGTGTACTGCTTTACACCTTCGGGAGACGTAAAGAATCTTCCGGCAGGCTCCACACCTGTTGATTTTGCCTACAGTATCCACAGCGCCGTCGGCAATAAGATGATTGGAGCGAGGGTTAACGGCAAGCTTGTCACAATAGATTATGTGTTAAAGAATGGTGACCGTGTGGAGATTATCACTTCGCAGAATTCGAAAGGACCAAGCCGTGACTGGCTTAATATCGTAAAGAGCGCACAGGCTAAGACAAAGATTAACCAGTGGTTCAAGGCGGAGCTTAAGGAGGATAATATCCAGAAGGGCAAGGATCTTATTGCCACCTATTGCAAGACGAAGAATATACAGTTTTCAGATATATATAAGCCTGAATTTGTTGAAAAGGTGTTGTCCAAGTATGGCTTCCGCGACTGGGATTCGGTTGTTGCGGCTGTAGGTCATGGAGCCTTGAAGGAAGGACAGGTTGTCAATAAGCTTCAGGAGGAGTATGAGAAGAAGCACCGCAAGGAGATTACGGACGCGCAGGTTCTTGCACAGACACAGGCGGACGGTAAGGATAGGCCTGCGGCAGCAGAAAAATCCAAGAGCGGCATAGTTGTAAAGGGTATACATGACGTCGCTGTACGTTTCTCGAAGTGTTGTTCTCCTGTGCCGGGGGATGAGATTGTAGGATTCGTCACCAGAGGAAGAGGTGTCTCGATACATAGAACAGATTGTACGAACATTGTCAACCTTCCTGAGTCTGACAGGGCAAGAATAATCGATGCTGAATGGCAGGAGATGGCTTATAAGGAGACAGGGGAGAGCTATTCCACTGAGATTAAGATTTTTGCCAATAACAGAACAGGTTTGCTTGTCGACATATCCAGAATCCTCACGGAGAATAAGATTGATGTCACAAGTATGAACTGTCGTACAAGTAAGCAGGGAACGGCTACGATTTCCATGTCGTTTGATATAAAGGGACTTGAACAGTTAAGACATCTTGTTGAGAAATTGAGAAACGTCGAGGGCGTGCTCGATATCGAGAGGACGAATTCATGATAAGAATAGAAAATATTGTGTTGGGAATGTGTGCTACCAATTGTTACGCTGTTTTTGACGGCGGAGCAAAGACACCGGGAGGCTATGTTGACGATGGACAGCTTAAGGAGGCTGTGATTATCGACCCGGCTGCCGATGCAGCACGCATAGAAGCGATGATTGCGCGATATAATATTAAGCCTGTGGCGGTGCTGCTGACACACGGTCATTTTGACCATCTGTTAGCGGCGGACGCTGTGAGAAGGAGATACGGAATCAAGGTATATGCGGGCAATGAGGAGAGGCTTGTTATGAACAGCAGCTCCTCTAATCTGTCGCTGCCTTTTACAGGTGATGGGATGACATTTGAGGCGGACGAATACTTTAAGCCGGGGGAAGAGCTTGATTTTGCAGGCTTCAGGATAGGAACAATCTTAGTTCCGGGGCATACAATAGGTAGTGTATGTTATTATTTTAAAGAGCAGAAAGTTCTGTTTTCCGGTGATACACTGTTCGCAGGCTCGGTTGGGCGAAGCGATTTTCCTACAGGAAATGAAGGACAGCTTATACGCGCGATTAAGTCCGGGATTATGAGCCTTCCGGACGATGTAAAGGTATATCCGGGACATGGGGAGAGCACCACAATAGGCTGCGAGCGTGTCAACAATCCTTTTATTCAGGGTTGAGATTGAAAATAAAGAGACTTGAGGTTATATATGATATTACTTGAATTTAATGATGCCGAACAGGAAAATGACTCCAGAGTTATGCTGAAGGCATTTTTCCCTGAGGCGAAGATAGTCACGAGTATACCGGAGAATGCAGATGAGGCTCCAGAGCTTTTTGTGCAGGTAAGGGTTATCAGGCAGGAGATTGCAGGGCTTGATAATGCGGACTGTGACAGACTTATCAGAATATATTTTCATAGGGATTCCACAGCCAGCTGGGATGAGTATGAGGATGAAGCACAGCAGATGGCATCCGGAAAGAAGGAAGCGCGAAACGTATTCAAGCGAATGATGTACGATATGCTAAAGAAGCTTACCGGAAGAGAACTGCCATGGGGAACTCTCACAGGCGTAAGACCGACCAAGATAGTGTATACGCTGCTTGAGGAGGGTAAAAGTGCCAGCGAGATTAAGGACTACCTGAAAAAAGAGTATTATGTGAGCGACAAAAAGGGCGGTCTTGCGATAAAGGTAGCCTCCAATGAGAAGAGACTGCTTGAAAAGATTGATTATAACAACGGTTACAGCCTATATGCTGGTATACCGTTCTGCCCGACAACCTGTCTATACTGTTCGTTCACCTCATACCCGCTTGCGGTGTGGAAGGACAGAGTGGACACCTATGTTGAGGCGATGCTTAAGGAGATGGAGTTCACTTCAAGGCTTATGAAGGATAAGAAGTTAGACACCTTCTACATGGGCGGCGGTACTCCGACAACGCTTGAGCCTGAGCAGCTTGACAGGGTTCTCAGCTTTTTTGAGGAGAATTTTGACACATCGGGTCTTAAGGAATATACAATCGAAGCCGGCAGACCGGACAGCATAACAAGAGATAAGCTAATGGTTATGAAGAAGCACGGTGTCGACCGTATCTCCATCAATCCGCAGACTATGAATGATGACACGCTTAAGCTTATCGGAAGACATCACACCGTTGAGCAGATAAAGGAGGCGTTCACGCTTGCGCGCGAATGTGGCTTTGACAATATCAATATGGACTTGATAATCGGACTTCCGGGTGAGACGAGAGAGCATATAGAGAGGACGATGAGAGAAGTCGCACTCCTTGCTCCGGACAGCCTGACGGTACATTCTCTTGCAATCAAGAGGGCTGCAAGGCTGAATATATTCTGGGAAAAATATAAGGATTATGCTATGGTCAACACTGATGATATCATCAACATGACCGCAGACTGTGCAGCCTCCATGGGAATGGAGCCTTATTATCTGTACAGACAGAAGAATATGGCGGGAAATTTTGAGAATGTAGGCTACTCCAAGCCGGGCAAGGAAGGAATATATAATATTCTGATAATGGAGGAGAAACAGACCATTATGGCAGTTGGGGCGGGAGCTTCAACGAAGGTTGTATTCCCGGAGGAGAACCGCATAGAGCGTGTTGAAAATGTCAAGGATGTCACGACATATATAGAAAATATTGATGAAATGATAGACAGAAAGAGAAGATTTTTTTATGGTTGATGACTGGACGAAAACTATATTGGAAATCGACCTCATAGACGGAATAAAGCATGGTATGTGTGTGAGCAATCTTACATACCTGATTGCAAAAAAATTAGGTCTTGATGGTGAAGAGTGCAATAATCTTGCCATTGCCGGAATGGTACATGACATAGGCAAGCTTAGGCTGTCATCATATCTTTATGGCAGAAATTCGAATGGAATGATAATAGAAGAAATCCGGTATATGAGAATGCATTCCAAGCTTGGCTATGATATTTTGAAGGAAAATGGCTATAACAATGCAATCTGTGAGGCAGTGCTGTATCACCATGAGAATTATGATGGTTCGGGCTATCCGGATAACCGCAAGGCGGAGCAGATTCCGTTAGGCGCAAGGATATTGCGTGTGGCGGATGCGTTTATTGCCCTTATATCGGAGCGCCCGTACAGGGAAGCCTTTGATTTTGACAGTGCGATAGGGATTATGATAGAGGACGTCAAGGAGTTCGATATGCAGGTTTTCCTTGCATTCATGGATGTCATACATGAGGATGGGGTGCTTGACAGGATTAAGCAGAGTCAGTCCGCAATAGATTACGATATGCAGGAATTTGATTCCTGATATGTATTTTTGAAGAAATAAATCGGTTTATTGTAATTAATCCGGAATTGGTGCATGTATACTGAAAAAATGCATTGGTTTTATTAATGTTTTGTATATAATTAATGTAAAATGTTTTCGAAACGATTGCAAAATCTTTATTTCTATAGTAAAATTTAATAATAAAAAATACATCGGAAAAGAGGATGATGCTAATGGGTATGAAGGGAAAAAATAATAAAAAGAAGCTAGCCGCCAATGCAAAGGTAATTTATGATGATGTCAAGGTTAAGGCGGATTCACTTGCAGGGGAGATGGGAGAGAATGTAAGAAAGCATGCCGATAAGGCAAGGGCTGAAGCGAGTGAGGATGTAAAGGCACTTAAGGGCAGACGCAGTGACAGAAAGAAGATACGCCTGTTTTCCGGTATACGCTTTAAGATCACGATGGCGTTCATCGTGCCGGTAGTTCTTATGATAGGATTGGGAGTCATTTCATATAAGCGATCTGCAGATGCGCTCACGTCGAATTATGAGGCATCCTCGAAGTCGACATTGGATACGGCAGCAAGCTACATGAATCTGATTATTGAGACGATTCGTACAACGTCTTATGATATATCGGTATCCACAATAGCCAGAGAGTATTATGGTCAGACGTATGCTAAGGATGCGTATAAGGAGAGCACGGTTTTCAGTACACTCAAAACCGAGATTGAATCCCGTAAGATTGCCAACAAGTACATACGAAATATTGCATTTGTAGCCAACTATGGCAACGCTATTTCTACCGCTTTATCATATCTGGATGATTCGGTCTATGACAATGTCAGAAAACTTGATTGCGCTAAGAAGACTGATAAGGAAGATTTTATATGGCTTGGAAATCATACCGAGCTTGACGAGTATATAGGCACTTCAAGATATGCTTTCGGTATTATGAGAAAGGCATATAATATGATGTTCAGACAGGTTGGATATATAATTGTCGATGTCGATTATGATGAGATTGCCAACCATCTCGCTTCGATAAATATGGGTGAAAATGCAATACTTGCCCTTATAACACCGGATGGAAGAGAAATATCTTATAAAAATATACCGGTCAGTGATGATGCGGAGGGTCAGGTTAATGATTCTCTTGATACAGAGTATATTGTCAACAGCGAGCTGTATGATAAGATATTAGCTTCGGAGGAGAATGACGGAAGTGAATATGTAGAGTATAATGGGGAGAAATATCTCCTGCTCTACAATAAGCTTGAGGCGCAGGGCTTTATGATGGTATCACTTGTCCCTGAGTCATACATAATTTCGGATGCTAATGAGACTGCAAGACTTACAGCCGCAGCTGTAGCTATCACCGCGCTTATTGTAATAGTTATAGGATTTATTTTATCAACGAGCATGGGAACAACAATACGCAAGATTATGAACGGACTAGAGAAGGCATCTACAGGAGATCTCACTGTTGATATTCATACAAGACGTAAGGATGAGTTCATGATACTCTGTGAGAGCACTAACCAGATGCTTGGAAATATCAGAGTATTGATTGACAAGGCGGATACGGTTGCCAAGGCTTTGGGAAAAGCTTCTGAGAGTGTCGGAGGTAATTCAGGAATCCTTCTTGAGGAGACTAAGTCAATCACCACATCGATTTCTGATGTAGAGCAGGGTATTGTAATGCAGGCACATGACGCTGAGAACTGTCTTACAAGAATGGATGACTTATCCAAGAAGATTGGGGTTGTATCCGAAAATACAGGCAAGATTGCCAATATCGCCGATGTGACCAAGTCAACCGTATCGGATGGACTTGCGACAATAGATACTCTGAAGGATAAGATGAAGGCAACAACTCAGGTAACATCTGAGGTTATTGCCAATATTGAGGATCTTGAGAAAGCTTCACAGTCTATTGCCAATATTGTCGGTGCAATCAATGATATTGCCGATGAGACCAGTCTCCTTTCACTCAATGCTTCAATTGAGGCGGCAAGAGCCGGAGACGCGGGAAGAGGTTTTGCTGTAGTTGCAGAATCTATCAGAAAGCTTGCAGAGCAGTCGCTTAATTCTGTAAACGAGATTAGAAATATAGTTGGAAAGATTCAGAAGCAGACGGTTGATACAGTAGAGGTTGCAAAGCAGGCTGAGTTAATTGTAAATTCACAGGAAGAAGCGCTCAAGGCTACTATAGAAGTGTTCCATGATATAGATAAGCATGTATCGGGACTTGCTGAGAATCTGTTACAGATTTCCGCAGGTATTGATGATATGGATGGTGCAAAGAAGGATACTCTTGCAGCCATAGAGAGTATATCGGCTGTTGCGGAGGAGACAGCATCAGCGGCTACTGAGGTTAACGAGGCAGCCGGTCGCCAGTTAGAGGCTGTAAAGAAGCTTAATAATGAGTCCGAGGAGTTGATTAGCCGTTCTGAGGACCTTGTTGAGGCAATAAATAAATTTACAATTTAACGGAGGCAGGAATATGTATTCATTTGAAGAAGTTAAAGAATTTGATCCCGAGATTGCTGCTGCGATTTCGGACGAACTTGGAAGACAGAGAGATCACATTGAGCTTATCGCTTCTGAGAACTTTGTGAGCAAAGCGGTCATGGCGGCTATGGGGAGCCCTTTGACCAATAAGTATGCCGAAGGATATCCGGGAAAGAGATACTACGGCGGCTGCCAGTATGTAGATGTTGTGGAGAATCTCGCAATTGAGAGAGCCAAGAAGCTGTTCGGCTGTGATTATGTCAATGTACAGCCACATTCAGGTGCGCAGGCTAATCTTGCAGTGTTTTTCGCAATTGTTAAGCCTGGCGATACGGTTATGGGTATGAGCCTTGCCGATGGCGGACACCTTACACATGGAAGTCCGGTCAACATTTCAGGAAAATACTTTAACATTGTTCCCTACGGAGTTAATTCGGATGGATACATAGACTATGATAATGTACTTGCAATAGCTAAGGAGTGCCGTCCTAAGCTTATCGTTGCAGGTGCGAGCGCTTATGCCAGAGCAATAGACTTTAAGAAGTTCCGTGAGATAGCAGATGAGGTCGGTGCAGTTCTTATGGTTGATATGGCACACATCGCAGGACTTGTCGCAGCAGGACTTCACATGAGCCCTATTCCTTATGCGGATGTTGTCACGACAACAACCCATAAGACACTCAGGGGACCTAGAGGCGGAATGATTCTCTGCAATCAGGAGGCTGCTGATAAGTTCAACTTTAACAAGGCAATCTTCCCTGGTATTCAGGGAGGACCTCTTATGCATGTCATTGCCGGCAAGGCTGTATGTTTCAAGGAAGCACTTGACCCAAGCTTCAAGGTGTATGCGCAGAACATTATTGACAATGCACAGGCTCTTGCAAAGGGACTTATGGACAGAGGTTTTGACCTTGTATCAGGCGGAACAGACAATCACCTTATGCTTGTGAATCTTATAAGCAAGGGCGTTACAGGAAAGGCTACAGAGAAGCTTCTTGACTCTGTTAATATCACATGTAACAAGAATGCCATTCCTAATGACCCGGCTTCACCATTTGTCACAAGTGGTATCAGACTTGGTACGCCTGCTGTCACGACAAGAGGTTTCAAGGCAGAGGATATGGATACTGTTGCAGAGGCGATTTCTCTTGCAATAGCTGATTCTGAGGCTAATAAGGAAGAGGCTATGCGCCTTGTGAAGGGACTTACAGATAAGTATCCTTTATATTAGACAGAGTGCTTGTATGCCTAATGTAATTGTGTTTACATTGGATAAGACCGTTATTTATGGGATTATTTTACAGTCTGCTTGTAAGAGTATTATAATAATAAAAATGAATCCGGGACATCTATACTGGTGCCCCGGATTTTTTAGATAAATATTCCTTGTTGGGAATTGTTCTACTGTTCCAATGGTGATAATGAATAGTGTTATGGAGTTTTCAGAAGCTTGAGGGCATCCGGAAATGCCGGGCGCTTGTTCGTGGCGCACAGCATTTTTTCATAAATCAGACCAACAATGAACCACACCGGGGCATAATCTAAGCGGATGATTCCCTTATAGTTAAGGGCGGCATCGGAATAGTCCCATGGACAGGCGTTGCGCTTCTTGAGAATACTGCCGCTGATAAATTCAGTCAAAAAAATGCACAGAGCGTAGACACTTCCGCGCACAAAGACGTTGGCTTTTTTTATCAGCCTATGGATGGGCGGTATGATAATTGCACTTCCGTATATGGGAAACATGTGCAGTGAACTCTGTCCCATCAGCTTTTTGTCATGTTTAAATAAAGAGCCAAGACCTGTCCAGAACACTTCGAAGCACCAACCAAGACTGCCACAGAATATGAATTGTTTAATCATTTGATTACCTCGCAAGAGAAACATTATTCAAGCTTGATTTTATATCTTGATGGATATATTATTTACTATATCAAAAAAGAATATGCAGAATAAATAGTGGAGATGGAGAAAAGACATGCCTGAATCAATTGTTACATTAAAAAAGGGAGAAGGAAGAGAGTTCGGACAGGGAGGTCCGTGGATATACGATAATGAGATAGACACTATTGTAGGAACCTTTAAGAACGGGGATATAGTTGCAGTACATGCATTTAACGGATATATGCTTGGCAGAGGTTATATCAACCAGAATTCTAAGATTAGAATAAGAATGATGACGAGAAATGCCGACCAGCTTATAGATGATGAGTTTATATATAACAGGGTCAAGGTTGCATGGGATTACCGCAAGGACACAGTGGATATCTCATCCTGCCGCGTTATATTCGGTGAGGCGGATTTCCTGCCGGGAATTGTCGTGGATAAGTATGAGGATGTACTTGTAGTTCAGGCGCTTACGCTTGGTATAGAGCGCTTCAAGGAAAAGATAGTAGATGACCTGAAGGAGATTTTGAAGGCAGACGGAATAGCTATACGAGGTGTATACGAGAGAAGTGACGCAAGGGAGCGCGAGAAGGAAGGACTTAAGACCGTAAAGGGTTTCATAGGTGATGAATTCGATACCAATGTTGAGATTGTGGAGAACGGTGTGCACTATATGGTGGATGTTGTGAATGGACAGAAGACAGGATTTTTCTTAGACCAGAAGTACAACAGACTTGCAATACAGAGACTGTGTAAGGGAAAGAGGGTCTTAGACTGCTTCACCCACATGGGAACATTTGCACTCAATGCAGGGATTGCAGGGGCAGCGGAAGTCACGGGACTTGATATATCTGAGTATGCGATACAGCAGGCGGAAGCCAATGCAAAGCTTAACGGACTTGACGGAACTGTGCATTTTAAATATGCTAATGTCCTTGATGAACTTCCGCGCCTTGCCGCAGAGGGGGAGAAGTATGATGTTGTGATACTTGACCCACCTGCTTTTACTAAATCGCGTGAGGCGACAAAGAATGCGATAAAGGGCTACAGGGAAATTAATATGAAGGGCTTGAGGCTTGTTAAGGACGGAGGATACCTTGCGACCTGCTCATGCTCACATTTTATGACACAGGAGCTCTTTACTAAGACTATCAAGGAGGCGGCGCAGAGCGTCCATAAGCGTCTAAGACAGGTGGAATTCCGCACACAGGGACCGGATCATCCGATACTGTGGGCTGCGAATGAGTCATACTATCTTAAGTTCATAATTTTTCAGGTTGTCGATGAGCATTAGAGCTTATCAGCGGACGTTAGACGTTCATTATTGAAAACAGAGAACGGATTCTATATGAAACGAGGTATAATAAGCAATGAAACAGCATGAGTCAAAAAGGAGTTCATTTTCCGGTAAGATAGGATTTGTCCTCTCGGCAGCGGGCGCTTCTGTAGGCTTGGGAAATATATGGAGATTCCCATATCTGGCGGCCAAATATGGCGGAGGAATTTTTCTTGTAATATATATTATTCTGGCATTGACATTTGGCTATACGATGATAATAGCTGAGACGGCTTTAGGACGAATGACACGGAAAAGCCCTGTGGGAGCGTATGCTTCCTTTGGAAAGTCTAAATGGGCTATGGCGGGAGGATGGATAAATGCGATTATTCCAATCCTGATAGTTCCATATTATTCGGTAATCGGCGGATGGGTTATAAAATATCTTGTCGGATACGTCATAGGGCAGACACAGGCTTTGGCAGTGGACGGATATTTTTCTGAATTTATCTCCGCCGGTGCTTCGCCGGAGATTTACTTTGCCATATTTGCCATGATAGTGCTGGTCATTATTTTTGCCGGTGTGCGCAACGGAATTGAGTGTGTCTCAAAATTTATGATGCCTATTCTGGTAATATTATCGTTGATAATTACAGTATATTCAGTGACAAGACCCGGGGCATTGGCTGGTGTGAAATATTTTCTGGTTCCTAATGTAAATAATTTTTCATGGATGACAGTTGTAACAGCTATGGGACAGATGTTTTATTCGCTTTCAATTGCGATGGGTATACTGATTACATTTGGTTCATACATGAAAAAGGAAAATTCAATCGAGGAATCGACAAAACAGGTTGAGATTTTCGATACAGCGATTGCCATGATGGCAGGGCTTATGATTATTCCGGCAGTCTTTGCATTTTCCGGTGGGGATGCCAAGACACTTCAAGCCGGACCGGCACTTATGTTTATCACCATTCCAAAGGTTTTTGCAAGTATGGGGTTTGGAACCTTTGCCGGAGTTATGTTTTTCATGCTGGTTCTCTTTGCCGCACTTACCAGTTCAATCGCGTTGACTGAAAGCGCAGTTTCTACATTTGAGGATGAATTTGGGTGGAATAGAAAGAAATCTACTGTTATTATCGGTGCGATTATGATAGGACTTGGAAGCCTGTCCGCTCTTGGATACGGACCTCTTGCCAATGTAAAGATAATTGGCATGCAGTTTTTGGATTTTTTTGATTTCCTAACAAATACAGCTATGATGCCAATTGCCGCTATAGCAACGTGCCTGTTCGTTTCAAGGGTTGTCGGAGTGGAGCATATTGAGGAAGAGGTGACCTACGGCGGAGGTACATTCCGCAGAAAGAAGATATTCTGTTTCATGATTAAGTATCTGTGCCCGATTTTTGCGGCATTAATTTTGATAAGTTCTATCGCGAATGCGTTTGGATGGATTTCGATGTGAGGCTATCGTATGAGTAAAATGACTAAGGTACTGCTCATAATTATGGCAGTTTCACTCGTGCCGCTTGGCATGCTTGGCGCAATGCTGTATTTCGGAGGTACGGCTGATTCGCCGGCGGGCGGGACAATAGATTTAGGTAAGGCGGAAGATACAGCAAGTGGTGGGACATACACCGGTGGCAGTGACAGCGCAACAGATGGTAGTATACCGTATGGTACAGTTAACAGTACAACAGATGATGGTAACATATCAGATGTCGCAATTGACGGAGGCAGTGCGGGAGAGGATGTCGCACAGACTACAGATGACACCGATTACAGCAGCTTCTATGTATCAGAGCTTCCTAACAGTGTGTGGAAGAACATGCAGGGCAAGAGCTATAAGGAGGGCTGTCCTGTTGAGCGGAAAGACCTGCGCTATGTCCATGTCATGTACGTGGACTTCGCGGGGAGAAGCTGTGAGGGCGAGCTTATTGTCAACAAGCTCATTGCGGATGACATACTTGATATATTCAAACAGCTTTACAAGGCGCAGTACCCTATTGAGAAGATAGCGCTAATCGATGAGTATGATGGCGATGATGAGCTGTCGATGAGCGATAATAATACTTCTGCGTTCAATTTCAGAACGATATCCGGAACGGATATTGTGTCTGAGCATGGCATGGGGCTTGCGGTGGATATTAACCCATTCTACAATCCGCAGGTCAAGGAGACAGGAAACGGTGTAGCAGTGAGTCCGGAGGATGCCATAAGCTACGCGGACAGAAGTGTGGATTTTCTGTATAAGATAGACCATGAGGACCTATGCTACAGGCTGTTCACGGAGCATGGCTTTGAGTGGGGCGGTGACTGGGAGACGAGCAAGGACTACCAGCATTTTGAGTATATAAACCATTAAAGACTATGAATCAAGAATACAAATAAAGATATGTAATAATTAGATAAATAGCCTATAAGGAGCAAAATGTATACAAAACAGGAACTTACAGAACAATTAAGAGCGATGGGGCTGCATGGTGATGAGACCATACTTATACATTCGTCGATGAAAACCATAGGACAGGTGGAGGGCGGCGCGGACACGGTGCTTGACGCGTGGAGTGAGTTCTTCGCGGAGGGACTTCTGCTTCTTCCGACACACACATGGAAAACGGTGAATGAGAGTAGCCCTGTATATGACCCGGAGGT
The DNA here is from genome assembly GCA_958446835.1 of uncultured Eubacterium sp. Taxonomy (GTDB): domain Bacteria; phylum Bacillota; class Clostridia; order Lachnospirales; family Lachnospiraceae; genus CAG-882. The sequence goes on along the minus strand of CAUCXT010000001.1, from coordinate 171,617 downwards.
GACACACTCCTGCGTGGGGCTGCTCACGAATATGTTTATGAAAAGACCGGGAGTTGTGCGCTCACTTCACCCGACACACAGCATGGCTGGACTTGGGCGCGGTGCGGCGGAATACCTAAGCGGTGAGGAACTTTGCAACACGCCCTGTACGCCGGGAGGCTGCTATGACAGGCTGAAGGACTGCGGCGGAAAGATACTTCTTGTCGGGGTAGGGCATGAGCGCAACACCTACATCCACAGTGTTGAGGAGGTGCTTAATGTGCCTAACCGGCTGTCGGACAAGCCTATGGAGCTTAAGATAGCGATGCCGGACGGAAGCATAAGAAAGGTGTATGTCCGCAGGCACTACAACGCCACCCAGCCGCATATATCGGAGAATTTTGTGAAGCTGAATCAGGCGTTTCTTGATTGTGGGGCGGCAGTACAGGTGAAATTCGGTGACGCGGATTGCCTTCTGTGTGACGTGAAACGGATTTTTGAGGTGGTAAGGCATGTGCTTGCACCCGACCCGGAGTGCATTGTGACCAGTGAGAGCATTGCACCGGAGCGGTTGAGGGACATTGCATTTTAAATGCGGTGGATGTGAAATATAAATGAGACGTAATATAGCACATAAAAGCGGTGGCGGGATGTTCGTCACCGCTTTTATGGTGACAAAAATGTGATATAATATCACATTTTCTTGACTTAAAATGTGAAAAAAACTTATAATATATGTAAGGATTTGTGTATAATTGTTCTGTTTAAGTGCAGTCTATGCAATTTTACAGGCAGTATCAGCGAATGTGTGTTGGAGGTGTAATCGTGAAGCGCAGAATAGAGGAAGGCTTATTGAGCTGGAAAAATCAAAAAAACAGAAAGCCGCTCATAGTGTATGGTGCAAGGCAGGTAGGAAAAACATATTCCATAATAAGCTTTGGAAAGAAGAATTATGCGGACTATGCGTATTTTAATTTTGAGGCGAACGGTGAACTTAAGAGCATTTTTGACAGGAATCTTGAGCCGAAGAGAATTGTCTTAGAGCTTGGAGCGGTCTTAGGGAAGGTTATCACAGAGCATACATTGATTATTTTTGATGAGATACAGGCGACTCCTAAGGCGCTCACCTCATTGAAATATTTTTGTGAACAAGCACCGGAATATCATATTATTGCGGCTGGAAGCCTGCTTGGAGTTGCACTTGAGGGGGAGAACTATTCTTTTCCGGTGGGAAAGGTAAATTCTATCAATATGTACCCTATGGATTTTTATGAATTTCTTCTTGCAACCGGAAATGAAGTGCTGGCGGATATGATTGAGGCGGGGTACAGGGATGACACACCATTGAGTGAGAACCTGCACAGCAGGGCGCTTGAGCTGTACCGCTCATATCTTGTTGTCGGTGGAATGCCGGAGGTTGTGAAGGAATTTATTGAGACGGACGATTACAGGATAGTGAGGGTAAAACAGGCTGAGATTATAAACAATTATACGGCGGATATGGCAAAATATGCCACAAAAAATGAGGCAATAAAGCATGTAGCGACATACAACTGCATACCTTCACAGCTTGCGAGGGAAAATAAAAAATTCCAGTATAAGCTGATTGGCAGCAATGCCAGAAGCAGGGAGTATAAGGCTTCTATAGACTGGCTTTCCAAGGCTGGGGTTGTCCTAAGATGTGAGAAGGTTAATGAGGGTAAGATTCCGCTTGAATTTTACAAGGATATAACAAGCTTTAAGATATATTTTTCAGATGTAGGACTTTTGGCGGCTAAGGCTATGATTCCTGTTGAAAATATTCTTTCGGATATCAATTTGGGCGGGGAAGCCAAGGGAGCAATCACGGAGAACTATCTTGCCGTACAGCTATCGTGCAGGGAGTACAAGCTATATTACTGGGAGGCTGGTTCGGCGGCGGAGCTGGATTTTGTTATTATGCAGGATAATCGTATTGTGCCTGTCGAATGTAAAGCTAATGTGCATGTCCGGGCAAAGAGCCTTGAGACTTTCAGAAAAAAGTATGATATAGAGGACTCAATCCGTGTTTCCACCAAGAATTTCGGCATGGATAATGGGATAAAATCGGTTCCGCTCTATGCCGCGTGGTGTATATAAAAATATTTTAATACCTGTGCCGGATAAGGCACATGAGGGTGATAAGGATGGGTGCAAATATAAAAATACTTATTGTTGATGATGACGTGTACATCGGGGACATGGTCGCAGCGGCACTTACAAAGCAGGGCTATGAGCCGTTGAGGGCGTATTCGGGTACGGAGGCGCTTTTCAGGTATGCGGTTATACTTGCGCAGGATGAGATTACGTTGGAGACGCTTGACATAAAGGCGGTTCTTGAGAAGCTCTTTGACCGATTTTACACGGTGCAGGAGGCGCGCGGGTCGACAGGACTGGGCTTGTCGATTGCGCGCAGCCTTGTGGAACAGCTTGGCGGGAGCATTGGGGCGGAATATGAGGACGGAGTGTTGAGGATAGAGGTGAAGGCGTAGTGGGGGATGTTTACATCAGTTTCCTGCTGTGGTATAATTAGAAAAAGAAAGGATAATATATATGACACTTCAGGAAAGAATAGAAAAAGTAAAGAATCTGAGACCTATTGATGACGTTTTTTCGAGGTTTTAGCGGATGATAAAGATGTGTGTCAGGAAATGCTCAGGACTATCATGGAAGATGACCGGCTCATTGTTACAGATGTCATTGTCCAAAGCAGCTAGAGAAATCTGTATGGACGTTCTGTCCGGTTAGATGCGCTGTGTATATTAGGTGATGGAACAAAATGTAATTTTGAGGTACAGCGTTCAAACAATGATAATCATGTAAAGCGTGTACGCTATAATGCCTCAGTAATTACCGCAAGAGAGACGGATGTCGGCAGCAAATTTGAGAATATCCCGGAATTGTATATCATATATATTTCCGAGTTTGATGTTTTTGCGGAAAGAAAGACGATATATCATATCGAAAAGACCATTCACGAGACGGGAACGGTTATTGATGATGGCGTGCATGAGATTTTTGTCAACACCGCTATTGATGATGGTTCACCAATTTCCGATTTGATGAGGTGTATGTCGCAAAAGGAAGTCAATAATGAACATTTTCCATATTTGTCAAACAGGGTTCAACATTTAAAAAATACGGAAGGAGGTACGCGCGTAATGTGTGAGGTTATGGAAAAATATACAACAGAAGCCAGAAACGAAGGCTGGACTAAAGGCAGAGCGGAGGGCAGAACGGAAGGCAATATAGACGCTGTTGTAAATATGCTTAAGCTTGGCATAGACGAGTCCTCTGTCAAGAAGTGTTATCCGGATGAGTTTGAGGAAGGTAAGAAGCGATTCATTGAGGAGAAGAACTAAATATTAATCAAAAAGAAACAGCCCGGATTTACCGGGTTGTTTTTTTGCATAGAAAGTAATAAAAATTAACATTTAAAAATAAATTGCGCACAACCTATTGACAAACACGCCAATAGGTTGTATTTTATATTCATAAAGATTGCACACAATCAAATTGCAGTCAATCAAATCATCCGAAATATAACTACATATAGATAAATAATGGGCAACCAAGCACCCTACAATCAAATTTTTAGAATAAGATTACGCAATAAAAGGAGGACACACAATGGCTATCTATGATTACAAAGTCAAGGCTCAGGACGGAACAGAGGTATCACTTGAGGCTTACAGAGGGAAGGTTCTGCTTATAGTCAATACGGCGACAGGCTGCGGCTTCACACCACAGTATTCTGAGCTTCAGGAGATTTATGAGGAGTTCCATGACAAAGGGCTGGAGATATTGGATTTTCCATGTAACCAGTTCGCGAACCAGGCTCCTGGGAGTGATGAGGAGATTCACAATTTCTGTACGGGAAGGTTCGGCATAAAGTTTCCGCAGTTTGCCAAGGTGGAGGTCAACGGAGAAAATGCAATCCCGCTGTACAGATGGCTTCAGGATAATTCACAGTTCAAAGGGTTTGGAAAGGGCGCGATGAGTCTTGTTCTAAGACCGGTGGCTAAGAAGATGGATGCGGATTATAAGAATAACAGTAAGATAAAATGGAATTTCACCAAGTTTCTGATTGACCGGGATGGAAATTTAGTCGAGAGATTTGAGCCTACACAGGGAATGAAGATTGTAAGAGAAAGAGTACAGGAGGTAATAGGATAATGAAGAGCTTTTATGATTTTGAGGCAGAGGACGTAATGGGAGTAATGCACAGAATGGAGGAATACCGCGGCAAGGTTGTGCTTGTCGTGAACACTGCGACACAGTGCGGCTTCACCCCACAGTATGATGATTTGCAGGATATATATGAGAGACATCAGGCGGAGGGGCTTGAGATACTTGATTTTCCGTGCAACCAGTTCGGAAATCAGGCACCGGGGACGAACGAGGAGATTGTCTCCTTCTGTGACGCCAAGTTCGGAATCACGTTCAAGCATTATGCCAAGATAGAGGTCAATGGAGAGAATGAACATCCGCTCTATAAGTTTTTGAAGGAGCAGAAGGGCTTTGAGGGCTTCGATGAGGAGAATCCGCTTGGAATGATGTTACAGAGCAGGCTTGGAAGGCTACAGCCGGATTTTATGACCAGCCCGGATATCAAGTGGAATTTCACCAAGTTTCTGATTGATAGGGAAGGTAATGTCATGGAGCGCTTTGAGCCGACAGCGGACATGGCGCTTGTGGAGGACAGAATAAAGGAACTTTTATAGGAAGGATAGCTATTGTAGGAGACGATATTATGAGATATAATTACTTGACAGAAAATACATGTTCGCAGATGATTTCGTTTGATTTGAATGGAAATGTCGTCACCAATATAAAATATATGGGCGGGTGCAACGGTAATCTGCAATCTATAGAAAGGATTCTTGACGGCTGGACGGTAGAAGAGATAGAGAGTAAGCTTGGAGATATCAAGTGCGGCAGGCGTCCGACTTCGTGTTCGGGGCAGCTTGCGACTGCTGTGAGAATGGCTTATGACGGATTTCTTAAGCCGGAAGCTGTATAGATAAGCTGGATATGAGTGAGAATGAGAGATATGAAGCGTTGAAGCTTGACAATCAGCTATGCTTTCCGCTGTACGCGTGTGCCAAGGAGATTGTGAGGAGATATAAGCCGTTTCTTGATGAGATTGACCTGACCTACACGCAGTACATTGCTATGATGGTGCTGTGGGAGGAGCGGGAAATCAATGTGAAGGAGCTTGGAAGCAGGCTGTACCTTGATTCCGGGACGCTCACGCCGGTGTTAAAGCGGCTTGAGCAGAAGGGGCTTATAACAAGACAGCGCGATGATAAGGATGAGCGTGTCCTCATAGTTTCCATCACGAAGGAGGGGGATGAGCTCAAGGATAAGGCGGTGGAGATTCCCGTAAAGATGGCAGGATGTGTGAGCCTTGAGCCGCAGGACGCGGCGGAGCTGTACAGGCTGCTTCATAAGCTTCTTGCCGGATTTGAACAGTGATAAGAAAAATAAAAAACATATTGACAAATGTTCATATATGAGCTATAACAGGTGATGTAACAGTGTTATATAACAGTGTTACATCACTGTTTTTTATATCAAAATTATATTATATCAGAGTTATATTAGAATTATATTATATGAGAGTTATTTATATCAAGGGATTGCGAAACGTAGATTTGCCGGTAAGCAGCCATGAAGTTTTAGCATAAAATTATGAAACGTACAGACGTAGATGTACGCACATGAGGCTTCGCAATCACCTGTTATGTAAGAGATGAGGAATATGGAAGATATCAAGCCGACTACATTGGAACGAATACACAGCGCTGCGAAGCGCGAATTTCTTGAAAAGGGTTTTTTAGGAGCGTCGCTCAGAAATATTGTAAAGTGTGCGGGTGTGACAACCGGGGCATTCTACGGATATTATGACAGCAAGGAGAAGCTGTTTGACGCGCTGGTGTCTGAGCAGTATGAGCATATCATGGATATGTATGTGAGCACGCAGAACAGCTTCAAGGAGCTTAACGCGGATGAACAGCAGGCTAACATGGGAAAGATTAGTGGGGACTGCTTAGAGCAGATGCTTGATTATATGTATGACCATGAGGATGAGTTCAGGCTTATACTTATGTGCTCTAAGGGGACGCGGTATGAGAACATGGTGCATGAGATGTCGGAGGTCGAAGTGCAGGCGACACATGACTTTGTTGAGGTTATGAGAAAGAACGGCATTGAAGTCCGTGAGATTGACCCGAAGCTTGAGCATGTGCTTGTGAGCGGAATGTTCACGGCATTTTTTGAGCTGCTGATTCATAAGAATGATATCGGTGAGGCTAAGACGTATCTTAAGCAGTTGCGCGAATTTTACACGGCAGGCTGGATGAGATTTTTTGACATGTGTGACATTCAGAAGAAAGACGTATAAGCTTTTAATTAAGCATGCGTGGTAGTATGTTTGCAATTGAAGTCACATAGCTGCAATTAAATAAGCAGATAAAGGTTCCTTTTAAGGAACTTTTTATTTGAGGTTAGGTTAGCAAAAACTAACACAACTTAGCCGAGTATTTTTAATGTTCGGAATATAAAACTATAATCAGGAGGTAATACCATGAAGGAAGGAAACGAAAAGAGCCCTAAGAAGGAATCGGCGTTCTCAAGGCTCATGGCGTATGCGGGAAGCCACAAGGGCTTTTCCTATGCGTCAATCATTATGTCGGCGGTGAGTGCTGTACTGGCACTTTTTCCGTTTATCTATCTGTGGAAGATTATAAAAGAGGTTATCGCGGTCATGCCCGATTTCTCCAAGGCGGAGGGAATCGTACATAACGGCGTGATGGCGGTTGTCATGGCACTTATAAGCATGCTGGTATACTTTGCGGCATTGCTGTGCTCACACAGGGCGGCGTTTCGAATCGCTGCGAACATGAAGGTTACGGCGCTAAATCATGTCAAGAAGCTGCCGCTTGGAGTGATTGACAGTATGGGAAGCGGAAAGGTGAGAAAGATAATAGCGGAGTCCGCAGAGGCTACGGAGACTTATCTTGCACACCAGCTTCCGGATACAGCCAATGCCATGCTCACACCTGTGGCACTCATAGTCATGCTCTTTATATTTGACTGGAGACTTGGACTTTTAAGCCTTGTCCCTGTGGTGCTTGCCTTTGTCAATATGGCGGGCATGCTTGGAAAAAAGATGGCGGAGGATATGCGTCATTATCAGGATTCGCTTGAGGACATGAATAATCAGGCTGTCGAATATGTGAGGGGAATGCCTGTTGTAAAGACCTTCGGGCAATCGGTGTTCACCTTCAAAAAATTCCGTGATTCGATAAGCAGCTACGGAAAGTTCTGTATGTCCTACACGAAGATGTGCCGCAGACCTATGGTGCTCTTTGAGGTGTCGATAAACAGCGTGTTTGCTTTCCTCACCTGTGCAGCACTTGTCGTTTCGGCAGGGGGAAATATCACGGAGAAATTTGTTGTAAATCTCCTGTTTTATATCATTTTTACACCGATTATCTCAACTACATTCACCAAGATGATGTTTATGACAGAGAACAATATGCTTGTGGAGGATGCGCTTACAAGAGTGCAGTCGATACTTGACCTTGAGCCGCTTTCAGAGAATGACACGGATAGCAAGGTTTCCGACTATTCCATTGAGCTTAAGGATGTGACCTTCAGATACGATGGGGCACAGCGTGATGCGGTTTCCGGGATTTCACTTAAGATACCTCAGGGAAAGCATGTCGCATTCGTCGGACCATCAGGCGGAGGCAAGAGCACCACAGCGGCGCTTATTGCAAGATTCTTTGACGTGAATAGCGGAAGCATAAGTATCGGAGGCGTGGACATCAAGGAGATTCCTAAGGCGAAACTGAATGATATGATTGCTTATGTTTTCCAGAATAACAAGCTGTTAAAGATGAGCATAAGGGAGAATTTAAAGCTTGCGAAACCGGGAGCAACGGAGGAGGAGATAAAGAGAGCGCTTCATCTGGCACAATGCGATGACATAATAGCCAAGCTGCCGAACGGAATCGACACACAGCTTGGAACACACGGCACTTACCTTTCGGGAGGAGAGACACAGCGTATAGCCATAGCAAGGGCACTCCTAAAGGACGCACCTATAGTTATCCTTGATGAGGCTACAGCGTTCGCAGACCCGGAGAATGAGAGCCTTGTGCAGAAGGCATTTGATGAGATAGGCAAGAACAAGACGGTGATAATGATTGCGCACAGACTGTCCACTGTCAAGGCTGCGGATAAGATTTTCGTCCTCAAGGACGGCAGTGTTGTACAGGAAGGCACACATGATGAGCTGCTTGCGGACAATGCGCAGGAAAATAATTACAAAAAGATGTGGGATGAGTATAGGAAGTCTGTCACATGGAAGGTAGGTGGAGCTGTATGATTGGCAAGCTGATGAGAAGATATGCCCTCACAAGACAGGGAGCGATTGATTTTATAAAGTGTACCGCGATAACCACATTGCAGAATATAATGCTCATGGTTCCGGTTGCGCTTATGTATTACCTTGCGGCTGATTTGATAAATGGGTCGATTCCGGCAAATCACAGATATACATATATTGCAGGCTGTGTTATAATTCTGGTTGTATTTGGAGTTGTATTTTTTGTACAGTATAATTCATCATTCTTCTCCACATACAGGGAGAGTGAGCACAGAAGAATCAACATTGCGGAGAAGCTTCGCACACTTCCGTTGTCTTTCTTCGGAAAGAAGGATTTGGCGGACTTGACATCAACGATACTTGGCGACTGTACCGTGCTTGAGCATAATTTTTCACATGTGATGCCGCAGTTTTTCGGTGCGATGATTTCGACGGTGCTGATTGCCATAAGCCTTTTCTTCTTTGACTGGAGAATGGCGCTTGCGGCTCTGTGGGTGCTTCCTATTGCGCTTATAATCGTGGGCTGCTCGGGAAATGTCCAGAGGGGTATTTCGAGAAGAAAGAGAAATGTTGCCATCGCTCAGGCGGACGGCTTGCAGGAGTATCTTGAGACAATCAAGGATTTAAAGTCCTACAATGCGGAGGAGAGCTATCTTGATGGCTTGAAGGGCAAGATTACTGCTCTTGAGAAGGAGAGCTTCAAGGCGGAGCTTGGAACGGCAGTGTTCGTGGTGTCGGCTTCATGTATCCTGCGTTTTGGCATAGGAACAGTTGCGCTTGTGGGTTCAGTCCTGCTGTGCAGTGGCAAGCTTGATTTGCTGACATTTTTTATGTTCATCCTTGTGGTATCGAGGATATATGAGCCTATGCAGGGAACGCTGATGAACCTTGCGGCAGTCATAGCACAGGACGTCAATGTCGAGAGAATGAATGAGATTACAGATTACCCTGTCCAGAAGGGCAGCGATGAGCTTGATGTAAAATCCTATGACATCGAGTTCTCAAATGTAAGCTTTTCTTACGATAAGAATGAGAAGGTACTCAACGATATAAGCTTTACCGCAAAGCAGGGAGAGGTCACAGCTCTTATAGGACCATCCGGCTGAGGAAAATCAACGGTTTCTAAGCTTGCGGCAAGGTTCTGGGATGTTGATGGCGGAAGCATAAGACTTGGAGGCAAGGATATATCACAGGTTGACCCTGAGAAGCTTCTTTCTGCGTATTCAATAGTATTTCAGGATGTTATACTTTTCGATAATACCATTATGGAAAATATCAGAATAGGCAGGAAGGGCGCGACTGATGAAGAGGTTATGCAGGCGGCAAGGGAGGCTCAGTGCGATGAGTTTATAAGCAGGCTGCCGGACGGCTATCAGACTGTGATTGGTGAGAACGGCTCTGCTCTTTCAGGCGGTGAGAGACAGAGAATTTCGATAGCCAGAGCTCTCTTAAAGAATGCTCCTGTTGTACTTCTTGATGAGGCTACAGCGTCACTTGATGCTGAGAATGAGACATATATTCAGGAGGCTATATCAAGGCTTATAAAGAATAAGACAGTCATTATTATCGCGCATCGTATGCGTACTGTATCGGGTGCGGATAAGATTGTTGTCATAGACGGAGGCCATGTCGCTGAGACAGGAAAGCCTTCGGAGCTTATAAAGAAGAATGGAATATACGCTAAGATGGTGAGGTTACAGACTTCGGAATAGAGCACAGGTACGCAAAATATTGTTTTCCTGTGCTGTATATCATAAATTTGGAGGCAGTACATGGATTACAATGTGTTTTTTCAGAAGCTTGATGGCTTGTTGTCCGATAAAAGGATGGATGAAGCAGAGCAATTGCTGATTGATAATGTTAAAAAAGCGATGGAACAGGAGGACACACAGGCGCTTCTCACGGTTATTAGTGAGCTTGTGGGTCTGTATCGCGTCACAGGGAGGCATGCCGAGTCGGAAATGTTTGCCGATAAGGCCATGACGATAGCCAAGAATTCAGGCATTTGCGGCACGCAGGATTATGCTACCATTGTGCTTAATGCTGCCACAGCATACAGAGCTGCCGGGGATTATGAGAGAGCCGGTGCTCTGTATGATGAGGCGGCCGAGGCTCTTAGAAGTTCCGGCTGTGAAGATGCGTACAGATATGCGTCACTGTACAACAATATAAGCCTTTTCTATGCAGAGACAGGCGATGATGAGCGCGCCAGAGCTGAGCTTTTAAAGGCATTGGAGCTTATAACGAAGCTCCCTGATTGTGAGGTTGAGGAGGCTACAACATATATCAACATTTCACTGCTTGATATAAGGTATGGAAGATATGATGAAGCTGAGGCATATATATCGAAGGCTCTTGATATTTTTAAGAGAGATAAGGGAAGGAGATACAAGGACGCTCACTATGGGGCGGCACTTTCTGCGTATGGGGATCTTCATCTGAAAATGGGAGAATATGCTGAGGCGGTGGAAGCCTATGAGGAGGCGCTTACCGAGATAGCAAGAAGCTATGGCTATAGCAACACTGCTTACAGGGCGACATGTGAAAATTGCATAGCTGCGTATGAAGGCATTATTTTAAACAATGGTGGAAATGATGGGCAGCATGAAGATAATGAATATGCATTGAGCGAAAAAAGCAGGACAAGAATCAGCGAGCTTAAAAATCAGCTTGCTACAGTATGCCGTGATGGTGCTGTGTTAAAAGGGCTTGAGCTTTCAAGGGCATATTATGAAATATATGTAAAAGATATGATACATACTCAATTTCCGGAATACGAGAACAAAATTGCTGTGGGGCTTGCAGGACACGGTTCTGAGTGCTTAGGATTTGATGATGAGTTGTCAAAAGACCATGATTTCGGTCCTGCAGTGTGTCTGTGGCTTACCGATGAGGACTATGACAGCATTGGAGAGCGGCTTGCCGAAGAATATGACAAGCTTCCTAAGAGTTTTCTGGGCGTAGCTGCGAGGATTGAGACTAAAAACGGGCACGGACGTGTCGGGGTGATAAAAATAAGCGACTTTTTGACAGAGCATATAGGCTGTGTCACAGTTCCGGAAAGAACTGATGTATCGGCATGGCAGCTCATCCCGGATAACGGAGCGGCGGCAGCAGTAAATGGTGAGATATTTAGGGATGATTCGGGGATATTTACAAGTGAAAGACAGCGGCTTTTGGAGTATTATCCGAATGAATTGTGGTATCCTAAGATGGCAGAGGCAGCCGTGAAGATTGCACAGTATGGTCAATATAATTACGGAAGATGCATAAGACGAGGTGATTATGTTGCTGCTTCGCTTGCCTACACAGGATTTATTGAGCAGACCATGAAGCTGTGTTTTCTTGTGTACAGAGAATATATGCCGTATTATAAATGGTCCTACAGAGCACTTGTGAAGCTGGCACAGCGCAGGCAGGAGCCGGTTCTGATGAGGGTATGTGAGCTGCTTGATAAGCTCTCACAGATTGATTATCATGACGAGGATAAGGTTTCGGAATGTATAGAGAATATATGCATGCAGCTTGTGAGAATACTCAATATGCAGAGTCTTTCCGGAAGTGATGATTACTATATGGAAACACAGGGATATGCCATTATGCAGGGATATGAGAGTGTGCAGGCTTCGTTAAGTGCAAATGAAGACAATGGAAGTATAGCCGGAATAATCGAGAGAATAGTAAACCTTGAGTGGGACATGTTTCAGGCTACCCACAACGAGGGCGGAAGAGCGGATTGCCAGAACAATTATAACACCTTTACACTGATGAGAAGAAGTCAGTTCATGGCGTGGAGTGATGAACTGTGTAGAAGCTACCTGTCCGACTTAGAGGAAGGAGCGCGCACAGGGAGAAATCTTGTGACGGAAAAGTACGCCAGAATGATGGAGAGTACGGCACCACAGGAGTATGAGAGCTTTAAGGATAGTCTCCCGGTGATAGATGATGAGCGAAGGACGATAGCGGAACAGGTTATTGCAATTCAGGTCGGATGGCTTGAAGAGTTTGTAGAAAAGTACCCTGCACTTGCGGGACAGATACGTTTCATTCACACTTCGGAGGATACACCGTTCGACACTTCGGCGGAGACGTATCTTCGCGGCGAGCTGGACACCTATTCGAAGGATACGTTTATATTGTATTGCAGGTATGTGATAGGATTGTATCAGAATGGAAGGAATCTGAATGAGATGATTATGGAGAACACCGTGTTGCAGTATGGGTATGAGTCTCTTGAGGATGCGCAGAGAAAGATGGAAGAGTTGAACAACTAATATAAGATTCGGGTGGCAGAATTTGCACGTTTTGCCACCCGGATTTTTTATTTTTTAGGTGTGTATGTGAACAGATCCACGCTTGTTCCGTCATGCGTAGGTACGCGGTAGAGCATATTCTGTCCGTAGACCGTGAAGAAGGTGTACTGTGATGTACAGCTTATGGAGTCAAAGTTGCCGGTCATTATGATGGTGTCATTGCTTCCGTCGATATTCATGCGGTGAAGGGCATTGTTGCCATCCTCCGTCTGAAAGAAGATTACGTCATCATATATATTGTAATTTATACATCTGTCATCATACAGAACCTTGGTGGCACCTGTAAGAGTGTCATACGCTGTGAGCGCATAATTGTTAGCCATATCAAGATAATATATTATGTCATCATTCATGGAGGCAAGATATGTGTTGCCCTCAATAAGTGTATCTGTCTGACCGTTTGACAAATCCAATGAATGAATATTGTGGTCGCTGTCGGTTCCCGAATAGTACAGCTTGTTATCCACAACGCTGTATAGTGATGTCGGGGTATTTTTTATTGTGTCTGTCTCCTTCTTGTCTATGGTAGTGTACATGGTATGTATTTTTCCGTCATCGTAACTGTTATAGTATACACGATTGCCGACAAGTGACATGGATGTTATGACATCGGCGGTGAGAGCAGTGCCTCTTTGACCGTTAAGCTTACAGCGTATAACACCGTAGAGCTGTCCTCGGAATACCATTCCGGCATTGTCCGGGTCAAAGTTATTACGGACATAGAATATATAATTATCGGTCACGTTTATGTATGATACGGAATCATCTGCCAGTCTTTTTATATCTGTGCAGTCACTGTTCATGGAATAAAGCTGGTCATTGTCATAGGGATTTGCAAAATATATCTTTCCGTTGTGTTCGGCAAATAAACCCTTGTTGATAAGATTTCCCGATGTATTTCCTATATATCCCTCATCATTGTATTTTACCTTGGTGCTCATGTATGAGCAGATACCGAGCGCGGCAACGGCAGCAGCTATCACAACGCCGGTTATTATCTTGGATACCACTTTCATAGCAATCCTCCATTCGTGTATAAAAGCTAGATTTTACATATTATTTTAACACATTATACATACACTTAGCAATGTTGTATTGCGAAAATTTATGCATAATGATACAATTGTAGATAATAATGTCCGCAGGAAATTGATTGAGTGCGGTGCATGTATATAAAATTCTGTTGTTATAGATTGAGCAGAGTTAATGGTGGAAAACAGTAGATTAATATAGCGGAGGATAAAGGCGTGATAGATTTATCAGAATCAAGACAGAAGTTAGATGTGATTGACAGACAGATAGTGGAGCTTATGAAGCAGAGGCTTGAGATAAGCAAGGATGTAGCCGAATACAAGATTGCCAATAATAAGGCGGTATACGATAAAGTGCGTGAGGAGGAGAAGTTAAAGACTCTGTGTGCTTGTGTTGAGGATGACTTTGGCAAGAGATGCGTGGATGAGCTTTTCAAGCAGATTATGGCTATGAGCCGCAAGCTTCAGTATGGTATCCTTGAGGCAGGAGGTTATTCAAAGGCTGCGCCTCACAAGGCAGTAAAGGAGCTTGAAAAAAAGGGCTGCCATATTGTATATCAGGGAGTTCCCGGCGCATACAGCCATGCGGCTACACTCAAGTATTTTGGTGACGATGCGGATTGTTCATGTGTTTCGACATTCAGAGCGGCTATGGAAGCCATTAAGAATGGTGAAGCAGATTACGCAGTGCTTCCTCTTGACAACTCAACAGCCGGGATTGTCAACGATACCTATGACCTTTTAAGGGAATATGACAATTATATTGTCGCTGAGGAGACTGTTAAGATTGAGCATGCGCTTGTCGGGATTCCGGGGACGGATTTGTCCAAGGTTACGAGGGTGTATTCACATCCGCAGGGACTTATGCAGTGTGCAAAATTTCTTGAGGACAAGGGCTGGCAGCAGCTTGGTGCCGCTAATACGGCGATAGCTGCGAAGAAGATTGTGGATGAGAATGACATGACTCAGGTCGCCATAGCCAGTGAGACGGCGGCAAAGCTGTATGGGCTTGAGATTTTAGCACCTCATATAAATACAAGTGGTGTGAACACAACAAGATTTGTTATTGTATCCAAGGACAGAATTGTGACAGAGGATGCTGATAAGGTGAGTATATGTTTTGAGATTCCGCATGAGGCAGGAAGTCTTTATTCAATACTCAGTCATATAATGTTTAACGGACTTAATATGACTAAGATTGAGTCAAGACCGATAAGCGAGAGAAAATGGGAATTTATGTTCTATGTCGATTTCGGCGGGCACATATCGGATGCGGCGGTCAAGAACTGTCTCAGGGGAATTGAGGAGGAGGCTATAGCGATTAAGCTTCTTGGAAATTATAAGGCGAGAGATTAGTTATGAAAAAATAAGGGAGATGAGGAAATGGCATACTCAACATTTGCAGCAATTGATATCGGCTCAAGCTGTATGGAGATGGTGATATATGAGATTTCACGGGATAGCGGGATAAAGAAGATTGACCATATAAGGCATATTTTCGAGCTTGGAAAGAGTACCTACGAGACAAGGGAAGTCGACTTTGAGGATGTGGAGAAGATGTGCGATATTCTATATGGCTTTTCGGAAATCATGAAGGATTATTGCATTGATGATTACAGGGCGTTCGCTACAAGTGCCCTGAGGGAAGCTAAGAATGCAGTCAGGGTTCTTGACAGGATAAAGGTGAGGACAGGAATAGATGTTGAGATTCTGAGCAATTCTGAACAGCGCTTTATCATTTATAAGGCTCTTGCCGCAGGAAGCGATAAATTCAATCGGATTATCGAGAAGTCAACGGCGCTTGTGGATGTCGGAGCGGGCAGCACGCAGGTGTCGCTCTTTGACAACGGAACTCTTGTCACCACACAGAATGTGAAGCTTGGCGCGGTGAGAATAAGCAATATGATGTCCACATTGTCACAGAATATTGTAAACTATGTGGATATAATGAGAGAGTACATAGATAATGATATGGTTACACTCAATGAGCTGTTTCTAAAGAGCAGGAAAATCAATAATGTGATATTTGTCGGCGATTGTGTACCGTACTATGCCAGAATGAAGGAATTTTTTGATGACGGTGAGTACACCACGCGCAATAAATTCAAGGATTTCTTTGACAAAATATATCATAAGAGCATTGAGCAGATTGCAGAATTTATGAAGCTGCAGGAGAATGAGGCTAAGCTCATCCTGCCTAGTGCGATGGTTTACATGAGAATGTTGGATTTCACACAGGCTGAGGATATATGGATGCCGCAGGTAACTCTCTGTGACGGAATGGCTGTGGAGCACGCGCAGAAGACTAAGAAGTTTGAGTTGAAGCATGATTTCAATGCGGACATTCTTGCTGCCGCTAAGAATATTTCACAGCGCTACTCAATAAGAGGAGAGCATGTAAGTCTTGTGGAGAAGAATTCGCTGCTTATATTTGACAGTATTAAAAAATATCACGGACTTTCGAACCGCGAAAGATTTCTTCTTGAAATTGCAAGCATATTGCATGATTGTGGACAGTATATCAATATGCTTAACCCTGAGCAATGCTCCTACAGTATAATAATGTCTACTGAGATTATAGGGCTTTCACACAAAGAACGTGAAATTATAGCGAATGTAGTTAAGTACAATACCATGGTGTTTGATGCGGATGACGCACTGTGGAGCTTTGACAAGAAGGATTATTTGACTATTGCGAAGCTCACGGCGATTCTAAGGCTCAGCAACGCTCTTGACAGAGGACACAGGCAGAAATTTAAAGATATAGATGTAAATATTGAAAGCAATAAGCTCGTTATAACGGCTCATACATTTGAAGACATCACATTGGAAAAATCATATTTTATGGAACGCGTGGATTTCTTTGAGGAGGTATATGGGCTTAAGCCTGTTATCAGAAGGAAGAGATAGAGGACTGCAAAACGCTGTTTATTATATCCGGACGTTGTGTAATTTTTCTAGTACCCTTCCGGACACGTTCTCACTCCTTGAAACCAGTAGCGGTACATAAGCGGCTAAAATACAGCCGCTGAGAACATTAGTTCACTACGTGAACTATTACTGGTTTCAAAGGGTCCGGAAGTGTACTAGAAAAATTACACAACTGTTTAGTGATAAATCTGAGTTTTGCAATTTAGCGATATGAAAAATAGGAAAAGGGGAAGAATATGGGAAATAGCAAGGTTTTTATTAATAGGGAACTTAGCTGGCTTGAATTTGATGCGAGGGTACTCGGGGAGGCGGAGGATGTCTTAAATCCTCTCTTTGAGAGACTTAAGTTTCTCAGTATAACGGCTTCCAATCTTGATGAGTTTTTTATGGTAAGGGTTGCTTCACTTAAGGATATGGTCAATGCCGGATATACTAAGAAGGATATAGCGGGAATGACTGCGGCTGAGCAGCTTGCGGCACTGGATGAGAGAACACATGCTTTCGTGAAGAGGCAGTATAGGATTTATAACGATGAACTTGTCCCGGCGCTTGCAAAGGAAGGCTTTCACATAATCGGAAGCCATGAGGAGCTGACACATGAACAGGAGATATTTGTCGATAAATATTTCCATGAGGACGTGTATCCGGTTCTCACACCTATGGCGGTAGACTCTTCAAGACCTTTTCCGCTGATAAGAAACAAGACGTTAAATATTGCGGCTCTCTTAAAAAAGAAGAATGGTGATGATGATGAGACTGAGTTTGCGACAGTTCAGGTGCCATCTGTTCTGCCTAGATTTGTGAGACTTCCGGGAGAGCAGGATACGATAATACTACTTGAGGAGATTATCGAGCGCAATATTGATAAGCTGTTTCTAAACTATGATATATTGTGCGCTTATCCTTATAGAATTATGAGAAACGCCGACCTGTCAATCGATGAGGAGGACGCCGCCGACCTTTTAAAGGAGATAGAAAAACAGTTAAAGAAAAGGCAGTGGGGGCAGGCGATAAGGCTTGAGGTTCAGGGCAATATTGACAAGCAGCTTCTCAAGAAGCTTAAAAGTGAGCTCAACATTACGGACAGTGATATTTACAGAATAGCCGGACCGCTTGACCTGACATTCCTTATGAAATTGTATGGAAGTTTTGATTATGCGAAATTAAAGACACCTAAATATACGCCTGCCCCGGTTCCGGAGTTGATGAACGGAAAGAATATTTTTGAGGCCATAAGGGAAGGTGATATACTGTTACATCATCCTTACCAGACATTTGACCCGGTTGTGGATTTTGTAAGGCAGGCGGCAAATGATCCTAGCGTGCTTGCGATAAAGCAGACTTTGTATCGTGTGAGTGGTAATTCGCCGATTGTTGCAGCACTAGCTGCCGCGGCAGAGAACGGAAAGCAGGTGTCGGTGCTTGTTGAGCTCAAGGCGCGCTTTGATGAGGAGAATAATATTATATGGGCTAGAAAGCTTGAGCAGGCAGGATGCCACGTTATATATGGTCTTGTCGGGCTTAAAACCCACAGCAAGATTACACTTGTTGTAAGGCGTGAGGAGGACGGAATAAGGCGTTACGTCCATCTTGGAACAGGTAATTACAATGATTCAACAGCGAAGCTTTACTGTGATATGGGACTTTTCACATGCTCTCCGGCGATAGGTGAGGATGCAACGGCGGTGTTCAACATGCTGTCCGGATATTCGGAGCCGGTAGGCTGGAACAAGCTGTCGCTTGCGCCGCTGTGGCTGCGTGACCGTTTCCACTATCTTGTCGAGAGGGAGATAAGACATGCCAAGGAGGGACAGGAGGCGCACATAATTGCCAAGATGAACTCTGTGTGTGATAAGGATATAATAGAACTCATGTACAAGGCGTCTAAGGCAGGCGTGAAGGTAGAGCTGATAGTCCGCGGAATATGCTGCCTAATCCCACAGCTTGAGGGTGTGAGCGAAAATATTACGGTGCGCTCAATTGTCGGAACCTTTCTTGAACACAGCAGAATATTCTATTTTGAAAATGGCGGAAACCCTGAAATATATATGGCAAGTGCAGACTGGATGTCACGAAACCTCGACAGGAGAGTGGAAATCATGTTTCCTGTGGAGGATGCCAAGCTTAAAAAAGAGGTTAAGCATATTCTTGATGTCCAGCTTGCTGATAATGTAAAGGCACAGCTTATGCAGCCTGACGGAAGCTATGTGAGAGTGTCCGAGCTGTTAAAGAGGGAAGCTGGGGCACACAATGATAAGGACTACACAAGGCTTGAGGCACAGATGATATTCTGTGAGGAGGCACAGCAGAAGGCAAAGGCGGTAAGTGATGATGCGGATGTCCACAACAGCAGGGTATTTGTGCCGATGAAGAGCGAATAAAGGATGTGGTTAAGGCTGTCGCAATGCATGGCTGTAGGTCCCGGTGCGGTGTAAAAAAATTTATTGTTGACAAAAAAGGATTGTTTGTGTATATTTAGAGAGTGCTTTATCAGTTTAAAGCGTAACGCTTTAAAGCAGATGATTTGCGGCGTAATGTAATGACTTGCGAGATATAATATAAGCTTATATTACATTTACACGGTATCTGCATTGCTGCCGGGGCATGGCGGTATTACAGAATATAGCCGAATCTTTATATATTATAGGAGTGGAATAAGATGGACAATACATTTGGAACAATCGTATCATACAGACCGGACATCAAGGTTGTGGATGCAACATTAAGAGACGGAGGACTTGTCAACAACTTCGGTTTTACAACGGAGTTTGTCAAGGATTTATATAAAACGAACATTGCGGCAGGCGTTGACTATATGGAGTTCGGCTATAAGGCTTCCAAGGATATATTTGACCCGAAGGACTTCGGAAAGTGGAAGTTCTCCAACGAGGATGATATCCGCGAGATAGTCGGGGATAATGATTCCGACCTCAAGATATGTGTTATGGCGGATGTCGGAAGAACCGATTACAAGAGGGACATAATCAATAAGGAGGACAGCGTCATCGACATGATTCGTGTCGCAACCTATATCCACCAGATACCGACAGCCATTGACATGATAAGCGATGCCAAGGCCAAGGGCTATGAAGTGACGGTCAATCTCATGGCTGTTTCCAAGGTGGATGACGAGAATCTTGACAACGGACTTGAACTTCTGGCAAAGTCGGATGCGGATTGCATTTATCTGGTGGACAGCTTCGGCGCCTTCTATCCTGAGCAGGTTAGAAGACTCACCGCGAGATATATGGCGGCGGCAGCAAGGTACGGCAAGAAGATTGGTGTGCACGCCCACAACAATCAGCAGCTTGCATTCGCCAACACGATTGAGGCTGCTATCAACGGAGCGAGCTACCTTGACGCGACGATGAGCGGAATGGGAAGAGGAGCGGGCAACTGCTATATGGAGCAGCTTTTATCCTTCCTTCGCAATCCGAAGTATAATCTTATTCCGGTAATGGATTTCGTTGAGAAGCACATGAACAAGCTCAAGGAAGGACCGGATAAGTGGGGATTTGATTTGCCTTATCTGCTTACAGGCGTCTTAAACAGCCATCCTTCATCCGCAATCAAGTGCATAAAGGAAGGCAGAACAGACTACTCAAGGTTCTATCAGGAACTTCTTGATATGGAATAAACACCGCGGGACAGGGGTCTGGTTTCTGGGACAGGAACCAGACCCCTGTCCCAGCTTATGTATAAATGGAGGATAATTTATGGATACAACGTATGATTTTATAGAGAAGCTTTCAACCAAGGCGCCTACACCGGGTGGCGGAGGTGCGAGCGCACTTATGGGCGCGACGGCGGCGGCGCTCTGTTCGATGGTGGCTAACCTCACATCGGGCAAGAAAAAGTATGCTGAATATCAGGATGACATTGAGCGCATTATCAGGAATATGAATTATGAGATTAAGGTGTTTCTTGCTCTCATAGATAAGGACGCGGAGGGCTTTTATCCGCTTTCGAAGGCATATTCGCTTCCGAAGGACGCGCCGGGAAGAGAACAGGCGCTGGAGCAGGCTCTTGTTGTTGCGGCACAGACTCCTTTTGAGATTCTAAGGGAATGTGATAAGCTCCTTAGCACACTGGATGAGCTGGTCACAAAGGGATCTAAGCTTGCAATCAGCGATGTCGGAGTTGCGGCTGCGGCATGTCGTGCGGCTGCGGACAGTGCGGCTATGAATGTGTATGCGAATACATCACTTATGAAAAAGCGTGAATATGCCGATGAACTCAATGAAAAGACTATGGCATACCAGAGACAGTGCCGTGATGTGTGCGACAAGGTATATGATATGGTATTTGGAAAGATGGGCTTATAGTATAAATAAATATTCGGAAGGATTTGGACATGACAGAATACAGAGGTATGCCTGCCGTGAAGGCTATGGCAGAGGAATTTAAAAATAGAGTTGTCGCATTAAAGGAAAAGGGCATATATCCGAAGGTTGCGGTGGTAAGGGTCGGTGAGCGAGAGGACGATATAGCGTATGAGAAGGGAATAATGAAGCGCTTCGGGGCTGTCGAGGCGGAGGTAGAGGTCATAAAGCTTCCTATAGATATAGATGAGGCTTCGTTTGAGGAGAATATAACACGCCTCAATGCTGATGAGAAGGTTCATGGTATTCTGGTGTTCCGCCCGCTTCCTAAGCAGCTAAGCGATGACAGACTGAAGGAGCTGATAAGACCGGATAAGGATGTCGACAGCATAAGTATGGTTAATGCGGCAAAGGTATTCGCCGGGGATAAGACCGGCTATGCGCCATGTACGGCGCAGGCTGTGATGGAGCTGCTTGAGCATTATCAGGTTGACCTTACCGGAAAGAGAGTGGTCATTGTAGGAAGAAGCCTTGTTGTCGGTAAGCCTCTCGCAATGCTCATGCTTGGAAAGAACGCCACGGTCATGGTATGCCACACAAAAACCAGAAATATAGAGGATGAGTGCCGCCGGGCGGACATTCTTGTAGCGTGTGCTGGCAGTGCTAGGATGATAAAAAAGAACTTTACGAACCCAGACCAGATTGTTGTGGATGTGGGAATTAATTTCGTTGACGGCGTTATGTGCGGTGATGTTGATTACGATGAGGTAGCAGAGCAGGTCGCAGCCATCACTCCTGTTCCGGGAGGCGTTGGGACAGTCACAACGTCGGTGCTTTTAAAGCATACGCTTGAGAGCGCGGAGAGAATATAGGCAACGTATATTTGTACCGGTACACACTGATTTTGAGCTGAGCCCATATACAGGGCTTGACAAGCAGAGCTGGCTTGAGGCGGGAGTATATATGCTTGAGGGAATTTTTAAGCATATTAAGACCTTTGACAGTCCTGTGGTTATGCCGCGCAAGGAGACGCAGATAACTTATCCGCATTACTATTCCGATGAAAAGTCGAGTGCGGCGGAGGTGAAGGCGGAGATATTCGAGGGGCTTACGCGCTCCATGTTCATAGCCGCTCCTGTGCTGCACAATATTCCCGACCTTGTCATCAACGGCTATAGAATTGCCGATTACTATAAGCAGCAGATTCTTGATGTCTGCACGGAGGGACATCCTTCGTATGTGGGAAACTACTATGAGAACAAGGAGAGTACGAACTCCGACGATTTCAGGGCATTCCAGCAGACGGTCGAGACATGCGCGCTTGTGATATGCCTGTGGGCGAGCAGGGAGCAGATATGGGATACATATACCAAGGCTGGGAAGGACAGGATTGCGGCATTCCTTGACAGCTATGCGAAAAATGCGACCGTGCCTCAGAACTGGAGACTTTTCAACATGCTTGACATGGCATTTTTGCACATGAACGGTTATGAGATTGACAAGGAAATCATGGCAGACCATGCGCAGGCGATTCTTGAATACTATGTGGGGGACGGCTGGTACAGGGATGGCCATAGCTTCGACTACTATTCATGCTGGGCATTCAATTTCTATGCGCCGCTGTGGAATCAGTGGTATGGTTACAAGAATGAGCCTTACATTGCTGCACAGTTTGAGAAAAATTCCAACAAGCTGATGGAGAGCTATGCCGATTTCTTTGACGCGGACGGCTTCACAAACATGTGGGGCAGGAGTAATATATACCGCTTCGCAGCAACCAGCTCATTTGATGGAAATATGCTTCTAAAGAATCCCACCGCAGACGCGGGACTTTCAAGAAGAATTATGTCCGGTTCGCTCATGCAGTTTTTAGGAAGAGAAGATTTTCTGTGGGACGGAATACCGACGCTTGGCTTCTATGGGCAGTTCGCGCCGCTTGTGCAAGGCTACTCATGTGCCGAGTCACCGTTCTGGCTTGGCAAGGCGTTCATGTGCCTGCATCTTCCGGACGATCATCCTTTCTGGACGGCGAAGGAGAATAACGGAAGCTGGGATAAGCTGAAAAAGGGTGAGGTCAAGGAGACGGTGCTTGACGGTCCGGCGCTATGCTTCACCAACCACAAATCAAACGGCGAGACTATTCTGCGCACAGGAAAGGTATTAAAAAACACCGGGGACAGGCATGGAATATGGAACTATGGCAAGCTGTCCTTCAACACGAAATATCCGTGGGAGGCTGCGCCGAAGTTCACTGCGAAGAAAGACCTGCCGTTTGAGGTTTCCGAGAACATGGTGGAGTCACAGCAGTATGTTCTTCGCGATGTGACAGGCGGCGGTATTTCACTTGCAAATGTCCTGTTCTGGAGCGGAAAAAGGGACAGCGTGTTATACAGGAGGTTGTTTTTTGACTACCGGCTGGACGCGGAAATGCACTGGATACAGGGAATGTACCTTGCGGATTTCCCGGTTGAATACGGAATAATGCGTGTGGACAAGCTAAAGCTTCACAGGAGACCTGTCACAATCACACTTGGAGCCTACGGCTTCCCGGACAACGGAACGGATATTGAGATAAGGCAGAGTACTGATGAGATTTCCGGCAGGCATGCGCAGGCGATTATCCTTAAGGGAAGAGACGCGTGCGGCAATGAAAAGCAGCTTGCAATGACAATCTATGACGGCTGGGACTTCATAGACTTCGTAAACAGCACCGGAAGCAACCCGGACTCCGAAAAGTCCATAGTTGTATATGCGGGAGCTAAGAGGGAAAAGCAGTACGGTGGATATGAGAATTATGTTATGATTTCGCAGGTTCTTACCAAGGAGAGCCATGAGGCTTTCACTGAGGATGAACTGTTTCCGCTTAAAGCTATAATCTACACTGACGCGCAGCAGTGCGGGTGCTTCGGACCGGTAAAGCTTGAGTTTAAGAATGGTTCGGAAAGGACTGTTGATTATGCGGAGCTGGAGGGGAAGATTAGCTTATAATTAGGATTTGGGACAAGGGTCTGGTTCCTGTCCCAAAGTGACTGCCTAAACGAAAAAGTGGTTTACTTTTTTGTTGTGCCGCGTTAAAATAGGATAAAATATAATTTATGGAGGCAATAATTATGAAATTAGTTAATACACCGGACGCTCCAGCAGCAATTGGTCCATATTCACAGGGCTTTATCACAAATGGTTTCTTCTACTCATCGGGACAGGTTCCGCTTGACCCTGCAACAGGCGCTGTTGTCGGAACAACAATTGAGGAGCAGACGGAGCAGGTTATGAAGAACCTTGGCGCACTCCTGAAGGCTGCCGGAGCTTCCTACGAGAATGTTGTAAAGACAACCTGTTTCCTTGCAGATATGGGCGATTTCGGCAAGTTCAATGAGATTTATGCAAAGTACTTCACAGGCAAGCCGGCACGTTCCTGCGTTGCTGTAAAGACACTTCCTAAGAATGTGTTATGTGAGGTTGAGGTTATCGCTGAGGTATAAAGCTGCGCAGTAAAACTATTCAAAATAACCATCCGAAAAGCAGAAATTATTCTAAAACCAAAATCCACTATGACAGAAGCCGTACAATAGAAGGTTTCTGTCATAGTGGATTTTTGGCTTTGAAGGAAAAGCTTTCAACAACAATGAAAAAGATAGAAAATACATACGTGTACTGGTATAATAGGAAATATGACCGCGCCGGACATCCATGAAGTCATTGAAATGTTTGGGGATGATAGGGAGTATAGTGCGTTCATGTCATTAAATCCGGACGAAAAGGTGGCTGAGTATGACGATTTTGTCCCACAGCGCCCGGTTTTTGACGATGAGACATGCATTGAAAGGCTGAGACGGATAAGTGCCTGCAAAAATATCTCAGATTTTCAGGAAATGAGTATGGATAAAAAGCAGGACTGCGTAATAAAACTAAAGAGAGAAGGTGCCTCAATCAGGCAGCTTAGCAGGGTGACCGGGTTAAGCAAGTCCATGGTTGGGCGAATGTGTGTTGGGACAGGGGTCTGACACCACTGTCCCGGAGGGGAGATTGATGAGAGGAATCTTTAACAGAATGTATGTGAACATCTACGGAAAATCCGGGATAGTGGATGAGGGGCTGTATGGACAGAGCTTCGAGGTTATTGAAGGCTGCGCAGGCGGGGCTGGGGCTTGCCTTAAGGTGAGAACGGATTATGGCTATGAGGGCTATGTCAAAGGCTGTGACATGATAATGGATGACTGCGCGGCTCCGTACCATGAAGCCGCAGGGCATGGGGAGTGCAGCTTAGTGCAGGTGACTAAGGCGGTGGCAGACATCATGTCGGAGCCGGCTGTAGCTTCGGCGCGGCTTATGAGCGTCACAAGAGGAGCAATTATTATGTGCTGTGCGGTTACGCCGGAACCGGATTCACAATCCTTATTGTGTGCCGGCGAGAAAAATGGGTATGTATGTATAAGGCTCTATGACGGCAGAAGAGGATATATCAAGCGCTCATACATAGAGGAATATGTCAAGCCTATTGACGCAGATAAGCTGTCGGAACTAACGGAGGCTGAGAAAACGGTATTAAGGGAAAGACTTGTGAATACTGCAATGAGCTACCTTGGAACACAGTACCGCTGGGGCGGCAAGACACCTCTTGGCATAGACTGCTCGGGGCTTACATCGATGTCATATATGCAAAATGGTGTGTATATTTACCGCGATGCCAGACTTATGCCGGGCTTTCCGGTTAGGCAGATACCTTATGATAATATTAAAAAGGGGGATTTATTGTATTTTCCGGGACATATTGCGATGTATATAGGTGATGGTGAATATATTCATTCCACAGCAAGACCGGGAAGTGACGGTGTGGTGATTAACAGCCTTAATCCGGCTGCGGATAACTATAGGCGTGATTTGGCGGAGAGCTTGTACGCGGCGGGAAGCGTGTTTTAGGAGGAAATCATGAAGGTTTTTGATATGCATTGTGATACGCTGTCAGCGATTATGTATGACAGGAAGAATAATATTCAATCGGAGCTTAGGCAGAACAATCATCATCTTGATTTGATGAAGATGATGAAGGGTGACTATATGCTGCAATGCTTTGCGGTGTACATTAATAAAGATTATTCGGACAATGTGTTGCTGGACGGAATGAAGCTTGTCGATATTTTTTATAATGAGATGGAAAAAAATAAGGATATAATATCACAGGTAAGATGTTACGCTGATATTGAGGAGAATATGAAGGCGGAGAAAATGTCCGCGATCCTCACTGGTGAGGAAGGAGATATATGTGCCGGGAGCCTTGAAATGCTGCGAAATTATTACAGGCTGGGGCTTAGGATGATGACGCTTACGTGGAACCATGAGAATGAGCTGGCTTATCCTAACTATGTGGTCTACAACAGCGACGGAAGCTGCACATATAATGCAGATGCCTCTAAGGGGCTTAAGCAGAAGGGCTTTGAGTTCATAGCTGAGATGGAAAGACTAGGAATCGTCATAGATGTGTCCCACCTGTCGGACGCCGGATTCTGGGATATCTATAATAATACGAGCAAACCTTTTGTGGCGAGCCATTCTAATGCAAGGGCGATGAACCCACATGTACGCAACCTCACCGATGATATGATAAGGGCGTTTGGAGAGAGAGGCTGCGTCACCGGTCTGAATTATTGCGGTGCATTTTTAAACGAAGCAGGGAATGTGAGCAATGACGCAGAGAGCCGCATTGCTGATATGGTGCGCCATGTGAAGCATATAACCAAACTAGGTGGAATAGATGTGATGGCTCTTGGCTCTGATTTTGACGGAATAGGAGGAAAGCTTGAGCTTGCTGATGCCTCGTATCTGCCTAGGCTGCATGATGCGCTTATTAAAGCAGGTTTTACCGAAAGCGATGTGGAAAAGATATTTTATAAAAATGCGCTTAGGGTATTCAAGGAGTGTTTATAAAAAAATTCCTCCGCATTTTCACATAGTAAAGGGTGAAAAGAATTGTGCTAAATATTTAACAAGGATATATTTTAATTTCCACGAATCATAATTTTGCACAATAAAAAGTACATTTCATATACAGATTATACAAAAACATGGTTGTTCTCTACAATAAAATTACCAAAAAGTGGTTCTTTTTCTATTTGCATCTATTGACATGATGTGTAATAATGGCACTCGTAGAAAAAAGGAAAAGCAAATTACCATCCGGAAGTGATGGCAGTCAGACTTGAAGAAAAGTCTGTCAGGAAAGGAAAGGGATTATTATGTTAAGAGGTTTTATTAGCTGCATTAACCGTAAGGAAAGAATTGCGTATATGATGGACAACAGATTCGGCAACTGGTCAGATTCAGAGCTTGAGTCAGTTATGCAGATTGTTGGTGTTAATGGTGATTTCAGCAACGCTACAAAGGAAGATAAGATTAAGGCTATAGTTGCTACTCTTAAGATGAGCAGAGATGAGAACGCACAGTTCGGACGTGTGCAGGATAACGGTAAGGCAATCAATGATATGGATGCTATGAGAGACAGCATTCAGTATACAAGAGTTATCACAAATCTCTATTCAAAGAGCAGTCAGTTAGGATAATTATTTTAATAATGGATACAATAAGACCGGTGAAGCCCACCGGTCTTATTTTTTTGCATAAAGCAAGGACATAAGCATGCTTTATTTGATAAAAATGTTGTACAGGCAATTCGTTTCAGGGCGAAAACAAATTGCTTTATAAATAGAGGGGAAAACATTCTTTGTTTTTCATCTTTTTTGTGAAATGTCGCTCGGGAATGGGGTCAAAAATGAGAAAGATATCAGCTTCGCTAAAGGAAAATGTACAGGAATTTAAGAAAATTCTCCACGTTGATAAAAATTTTGATTTGATATACAGGGAACAGAAATTAGGTTCAAAGGATGCCGGTTTCTTTTTTATAGATGGCTTTATCAAGGACACGATAATGGAAAGACTCTTAAAATCTTTTTCGGAGATACAGGAGGAGGATATACCGGACAATGCGGCGGAATTTTCCGATAAATATATACCTTATGTGGAGGTTGACATCCTAGATGACGTTGAGGATATAGTGACAGCGATTCTTTCGGGGGTGGCATGCTATTTCGTCGACGGCTATAATGAGTGCATGGCGATTGACTGCAGAACATATCCTATGAGAAGCGTCGATGAGCCTTGGAAGGATAGAGTTTTGAGAGGCTCAAGGGACGGCTTCGTTGAGACGATAGTCTCTAATGTGGCGCTTATAAGGAGGAGAATACGCGACCCTCGGCTTTGTGTTGAGATCACTCAGGCAGGGCTGAAATCGAGAACAGATATTTCAATGGCGTATTTAGAGGGCGTGGCAGATATGAAGCTTGTAAGAAGAATCAAGGATAAGATTTCTTCTATAAACGTAGATGCGCTTACAATGAATATAGAAAGTCTGGCAGAGTCCGTGCTTGACGGACCATATATAAATCCGTTTCCGAAGTTCAAATATACTGAGC
Organism: uncultured Eubacterium sp.; assembly: GCA_958446835.1. GTDB lineage: Bacteria > Bacillota > Clostridia > Lachnospirales > Lachnospiraceae > CAG-882. Next base: position 143,159 of record CAUCXT010000001.1, on the reverse strand, counting down.
GTCCGGATACAGCCGCGGCAGCCATACTCGATGGCAATATTGTGCTTCTGGTTGACAATTCGCCTGCGGTGATAATAGTTCCGACAAGTATATTTGATGTCATGGAGGAAGCGGATGATTTCTATTTTCCGCCTCTTGTGGGGAACTATATAAGATTTTCAAGATTTATAATGTCGGTGCTGACACTGATACTCACGCCGATGTGGATGGCTCTCATAGAGTATCCTGAGAGGCTTCCGGACTGGCTTGCATTTATCAATCTTGCGGATGAAGCGAATATTCATGTATTCTGGCAGCTTATTATACTTGAATTTGCGATAGACGGTCTGAGACTGGCGGCAGTAAACACACCGACGATGTTGTCGACGCCGCTTTCGGTTGTGGCAGGTATTGTTGTAGGAGAATATGCGGTAAGCTCGGGATGGTTTTCGCCGGAGACGATGCTTTATATGGCATTTGTTGCAATCGGAACATACGCACAGGCTAATTTCGAACTTGGCTATGCAATCAAGTTCTTCAGGCTTATCACACTTGTTCTTACCTATATTTTTCATTGGTGGGGATTCTTTGCGGGAATAATTATAACACTGCTTGCCATTGCATTTAACAACACTATATCGGGGGAGAGCTATATATATCCGATATGCCCTTTTGATGGTAACAAGCTTGTGAGAAAGGTGTTTCGAGTAAGGCTGTCGAAAAAGACTAATAGCTGATAAAAAAGGAGGGCCCGGCACTTCGGGGAAAGTACCGGGCTTTATGAAAAAGAAAAAGAATTTTGTTAGGCTATTTTAATGTTCTTGGAAGGCTTCTTACCTCTTCCTTAACTTTGATTATAGTATAGAAGTACTATGTGTCATGCGTGTGAAACAAAAATGAACAATTTGTTAATAATTATCAATAGTATATAAAAAATGTTCATATTTACATGCAATTTACATAGAAAATGACGTGATGCAGACATAAATGAAAACAAAATGCATAATCATTGATGTAATTTGTCTGATTTCTTGGTAAAAATTACCGTAATGTAACAGAACATAAGCGGCATAGGAGCACTTTTTAATATTGATGGACAGTCATGTTTTTTTAAGATATAATTACATGTATATAAGTAAAAATAATATTTATTTTACAGGAGGAATAAGTATGTGGGCTTATGAAAGTACCTTTTATCAGATATATCCGTTGGGATTCTGCGGGGCACCATTTGAGAATGATGGAAATTTGGAGCATAGAATATTGAAGGTGCTTGACTGGATTCCCCATATTAAGAAGCTTGGAAGTACTGCAATCTATTTTTCTCCGGTATTCGAGTCTGATACTCATGGCTATAACACAAGGGACTATAAGAAGATAGATATAAGACTTGGTACCAATGAGGATTTTAAGGCTGTATGTGATGAGCTGCATGCCAATGGGGTAAAGGTTGTCTTAGACGGAGTATTTAACCATGTAGGACGCGGCTTTTATCAGTTTCAGGATGTTATAAAGAACAGGGAAAATTCGCCTTACCTGTCATGGTTCAATGTCAACCTCGGAGGAAACTCAGGTTATAATGACGGACTGTGGTATGAGGGCTGGGAAGGCAATTATGACCTTGTAAAGATTAATCTCAGAAATGAGGATGTCATTGCGCTCATTTTCGATGCGGTGAGATACTGGGTTGAATATTTTGGAATAGACGGAATAAGGCTTGATGTAGCCTACTGCCTTGATATGGATTTTGTGAGAAGGCTCAGAAGCTTCACGGATGAGCTTGGACGTGAGCAGGGCAGGGAGATTTTCCTTGTGGGAGAGATGCTGCACGGAGATTATAACAGGCTTGTCAATGACGAGATGCTCCATTCGGCTACGAATTATGAGTGTTATAAGGGGCTGTATTCGAGCTTTAACAGCATGAATATGTTTGAAATCAACCATTCACTCAACAGACAGTTCGGCTACGAGAATTGGTGCATATACAGGGGAAAGCACCTTTTATCCTTCGTCGATAACCATGACGTGACCAGAGTGGCTAGTATTCTTACTAATAAGAATCATCTTCCGCTTATATATGCGCTTATGTTCGGAATGCCGGGAATACCGTGTGTATATTATGGAAGTGAGTGGGGTGCGCAGGGTAATAAGTCTGATGGTGACCCGGCACTGAGACAGTCCTACGATAGACCGGAGTGGAATGAGCTGACAGAGCTTATAAGCAGGCTTGAGAACGCTAAGAAGAATAGCGAAGCGCTCAATTATGGCGGATTTTATTCGGTTGTGCTTACAAATAAGCAGTGCATATTCGAGAGAAAGAGTGAACATGAGCGCGTGCTGGTGGCTATAAATGCGGATTCGGAAGGCTATACGGCACATTTTGACGCACGCTGCGGACGTGCTGTTGACCTTATAACAGGCAGGGAGCATGATTTTGGAGGCGGAAGCTATCTTGAGCCGTATTCTGCTTATTATTGGAAATGTGAGTGTTGATTGCTGAAAAGTGTGAAATGGAGTGACTAATGAACAGTGATTTTCTTAAGATGAAAAGATTATTTTTGAAGCAGAGCTATATCGACGCATGGGAGCTGTATGCGGACTCTATGGAGGACGAGAATGCATGCCTGTGGGATTATATAATTCTGACCGCTTCTAATGAGCTTCAGGCGGAGGCTTTCAGAAAGGAGATTGCCTGCAGGCTTGATAAGAAGGTCATACCGGACAGAATACACTATGCGGTTATACCGGATCCGGATGGCAGGAGAGTGGGCTCCGGCGGAGCTGCCTTCAACGTTCTTAAGTATCTTGCGGGTATCGAGGGCGAAGGCTTTGCGGATAAGAGAATACTTGTCATACATTCAGGCGGCGACAGCAAGCGTATTCCTCAGTACAGTGTATGCGGCAAGCTCTTTTCACCTGTGCCGAGACAGCTTCCTGATGGAAGAATGTCGACACTCTTTGACGAGTTTATGATTGCGATGGCGGGTATTCCGGGAAGAATAGAATCGGGAATGCTGACTCTCTCAGGTGATGTCATGCTGCTGTTCAATGCCCTGCAGCTTGATTTCCAGTACAATGGTGCCGCTGCGATATCAATAAAGGAATCTGTTGAGACAGGTAAGGATCACGGCGTTTTCTTAAACGATGGAAACGGTTATGTGAAGCGGTTCTTACATAAACAGACAGCGGAGGCGCTTACTTCGATAGGTGCCGTCAATGCACAGGGGAATGTTGACCTTGACACAGGAGCAATCATGTTCGACGCGGCGCTTCTTCGCGCGCTGTGGGGACTTATAAGCACGGATGGCAAGCTGGATGACGATAAGTTCGAAGGCTTCGTGAATGAACGCTCAAGGGTGAGCTTTTACGGAGATTTTCTATATCCGCTTGCAGGAGCTTCAACACTTGAGGAATTCTATACACAGGCACCGGAGGGTGAATTTAATGATGAACTTTTTGAGTGCAGAAGAAAGATATGGGATGCTTTAAATGGATTTACAATGAAGCTTATATGCCTTGCACCTGCTGAATTTATACATTTCGGGACAACGCATGAGTTGTGGAATTTAGAGACAAATGAACTTGGAAGCTACGAACATCTTGGCTGGACTAAGCGGGTGTGCACCGACTATCAGGGGGCACTTCCACTCAGTATAATAAACGGACATATCGATGATGATATACAGGCGGATGGACCGGCTTATATTGAGAATTGTGCCATAGGTAAAAATGTAGTTATCGGAGAAAATGTTATTCTGTCCGGGCTGACCTTAAATAATGTCAATATTCCTTCCGACTGCTGTATGCACAAGGTGAAGCTCCTGAATGGAAAATATGTTGTGAGGGTCTATGGATGCATGGACAACCCGAAGGGAAGATACATGGATAAGAACGGTTCGACACCGTTTCTTGGCACGGACTTAAGAAGCTTTATGAGACAGATGGAGATTACAACGGACGAGGTGTGGGACAGCGGTAACAGTGGTGACTGGTATCTGTGGAATGCAGGACTTTTTCCGGAATGTGATACTCTTTCTGAGGCCGTGGAATGGGCATGCACTATGAGAAGAGTGGCTTCCGGGGAGCTGCGTGCCGATGAGAAGCTAAAAAGTGCATACCGCAGTGTAAAAAGATACAGCCTCATGGACAGCTTCGCCGATGCCGACGCGGTGGACGCGATAACAGAGAAGTTTGCGCTTGCCGAGCTTGTAAAGGCATACCGTTTCATCAATATGCTCAAAAACAGAACCCCTTATGAGGAGGCACTGCAGGTATACAGGGAATGTACCATCACCCAGGAGGAATTTTCCCTTCTCATGGAATGTATAAAGGAATGTAGTTATTCCGAAAAGATGAGAGCCTGCCTTGCAATCTCAAAATATATGAAAAATAAGGGTATCAGGTATATGTATGGCGGTGAGGAGCTGTCGGCTTATGCGATGGAGACTATGTGCTTTGATACTCTGTCACAGGCACTTAAGAGCACATCCTGTATAGAAAAGCATACCGCAAGGGCAGTATGTGACAGTGTCGAAATATCACTTCCGGTGAGGGTGAACTGGGGAGGCGGCTGGACGGATACACCGCCTTACTGCAATGAGAACGGCGGCGTTGTGCTGAATGCCGCGATACTCATAAACGGAAAGCGCCCTGTATGCGTGGCTGTAAAGAAGATAGACCGCATGTGCGTGGAATTTGAGAGTGAGGACATAGGTGTGAAGGGCTGCACCGAAGATACCGAGGATATCAGAGATTGCAATAATCCGTATGACTATTTTGCTCTTCATAAGGCAGCGCTTGTGGCTTCCGGTGTTATTCCGGCTTATGGCGATGATACACTTGCGGATGTACTTGAAAAACTTGGCTGTGGTCTATATATATCGACCAAAGTAATCGGCATACCTAAGGGCTCCGGACTTGGAACCAGCAGCATACTTGCCGGTGCGGCAATCAAGGCTCTGTGGCAGTTTATCGGAAGGGAGTACACGGAAAACGAGCTGTATGACACAGTACTGATAATGGAACAGCTTATGAGCACCGGAGGCGGCTGGCAGGATCAGGTAGGTGGTCTGAGTGATGGGATTAAGTATATTACAACACAGGCAGGGCTTAAGCAGAATATAATGGTGGAGCACCTTGATATACCGGATTCGATGAAGGTGGAGCTTGAGGAGCGTTTTGCAATTATATATACAGGTCAAAGACGTCTTGCCAGAAATCTCTTGAGAGAGGTTGTAGGTAACTACATCAACGGCAGAAAAGAGACTTTATATGCGCTTACCGAGATGAAGCGAGTGGCACTTCAGATGAAGGATTCATTGCTTGAGGGCAGTATGGAACGCTTTATCTGTGAGATGAACCATCATTGGGAGCTTTCAAAAATGCTGGACCACGGCGTGACCAACACATGTATTGAGCAGATTTTTGCCACCTGTGAGGAGCTCATCGACGCGAAATTCATAGCCGGAGCGGGCGGCGGTGGATTTTTGCAGGTGATTTTAAAGGAAGGCGTCACCAGAAAACAGCTTGATGAACATTTACAGAACGTATTTCAGGGAACAGGCGTGGCAGTGTGGGACTGCCAGTTTGTATGGTAAATATATTTATAGAAAATGGTTGACATATCCCGAAACAAGGTATATATTGTCATTAGCTAAAACCTAGTAATATACTAGGAAAAGAAAAATACAGCTTATCGGCTTTTGATTACATGGAGGATAGAAATATTATGAGTAAGCCTTTTATTTATATGGATAATGCAGCTACCACGAAGGTTGCACCACAGGTTCTTGATGCGATGCTGCCTTATTTTTCAGAAATCTACGCGAACGGTTCAAGCGTGTACCAGTTCGGTCAGACTGCGAAGGAAGCTATAGAGAATGCGCGAGCACAGGCAGCAGCCCTTATCGGTGCCAAGCCGGAGGAGATATATTTCACAGGTGGCGGCAGCGAATCTGATAACTGGGCTATCAAGAATGCTGCTGAGGTATATGGTAACAAGGGTAAGCACATTATTACAAGCAACATTGAGCACCACGCAGTACTTCACACCTGCCAGTATCTTGAGAAGCATGGCTTTGAGGTGACATATCTTCCGGTTGACTCTGAGGGAAGAATCACACCGGAGCAGCTTGAGGCAGCTATCAGACCGGATACCATTTTGGTATCAATAATGACAGCTAATAATGAGATTGGAACAATCGAGCCTATCAAGGAGCTTGGACGTGTAGCACATGAGCACGGAGTGCTTTTCCATACAGATGCGGTTCAGGCGTACGGACATATCCCGATTAATGTGGACGAGATGAACATAGATATGCTCAGCTCAAGCGGTCATAAGATTAACGGTCCTAAGGGAATAGGCATCATGTATGCGAGAAAGACAGTCAAGCTTGCACCGTTCATCCACGGCGGAGCACAGGAGCGAGGCAAGAGAGCCGGAACGCTCAACACTCCGGGTATCGTAGGCTTCGGTGCAGCGGCACAGCTTGCCGGCGAGAAGATGGAGGAGAGAAAAAAGATTCTTGACGGTCTGCGCGAGTACCTTATTGAGCGTGTGTTAAATGAGATTCCTTACAGCCGTTTAAACGGAGCCAGATATGACAGACTTCCTAATAACGCTCATTTCTGCTTCAGATTTATCGAGGGTGAGTCAATGCTTATCATGCTTGATATGAACGGTGTGTGCGGCTCAAGCGGCTCTGCGTGTACCTCAGGCTCACTTGACCCATCACATGTTCTTCTTGCGATAGGACTTCCTCACGAGATAGCACATGGTTCATTGAGACTTACTCTCTCAGAGGATATCACGATGGAGCAGATTGACTATACCGTGGACAAGTTAAAGGAGATTGTTGCAAGACTTCGTGAGATGTCACCTCTCTATGAGGATTTCGTTAAGCATGGTGAGAACAAATAAAGATTGAAAGGTTTTCAGGAGGAATATATATGTACAGTGAAAAGGTAATGGATCATTTCCAGCATCCAAGAAATATGGGAGAGATAGAGAACGCCAGCGGTGTCGGCACAGTCGGCAATGCTAAGTGCGGAGACATTATGAGAATATATCTTGATATCGATGAGGATACCAAGGTTATCAAGGATTGCAAGTTCAAGACATTCGGATGTGGTGCAGCTGTAGCAACAAGCAGCATGGCAACAGAGCTTGTGATAGGAAAGACAATCTATGAGGCTATGGAGGTAACGAACAAGGCTGTTATGGAGGCTCTTGACGGACTTCCACCTGTAAAGATTCACTGCTCACTCTTAGCTGAGGAGTCAATACATGCGGCACTCTGGGATTACTGCCAGAAGCATAACATCGAGATTCCGGGACTTAAAGAGCCTAAGAAGGATGTCCATGACGGCGAGGAAGAGCAGGCAGAATAATTCTAAGTATGTAAATTCACATGTATAAAAGATTTGCATATAATACTTTATTGTGATAAAATGTAACTACTATCAGATTTGTTGTGAATAATCAGAAAATAACAGCATAATCTGAGGTAGTTACTATTTTTATGAGGAGGAATAATAGATGGGAAGAACCGGAGGAGGCAGTTCCGGCGGAGGACACAGCGGCGGAGGCCATTCAGTCTCAAGATCAAGCGGAGGACATAGAGTAGGCGGCTCATCTTCATCAAGACCGATGGGTGGAGCTTCAAGACCGACAGGAGGTTTCGGCGGAGGCAGACCATCGAGCACACCGCCAAGAGGAGGTAATTACGGAGCACCGCCACCACCAAGAGGAGGCCACTACGGAGCGCCGCCACCACCAAGAGGAGGTCACTATGGAGCACCACCTCCACCACCACGCGGACATAGAAGAAGCGGCGGAGGAGGCTGTGTTTCAGGGCTTACCAGCATAGTTGTCCTGCTGATTTTTATTGGTATACTTATTGGAATGTTCTCTTCATTTGGAAGAGGAAGCTCGGGAAATATTCCATCAAGCAGTTACAACCGTGAGAAGCTTAATTCCGGAAACGGCTACATAAATGACTGTATATATGACGAGCTTGGATGGTTCGACAACGTGAGCAGAACCGAGAGCAGGCTTAAGGACTTCTATGAGGAGACAGGTGTTCAGCCTTATATAATGCTTCTTGACTACATACCGGGAATTGACACCGATTCACAGAAGGAAGAGTACGCACAGAAGCTGTATGAGGAGAATATCGACAACGAATCCACCTTCCTCTATGTATATTTTGCTGAGGAGAATGAGAGCGAGTCCGATGACCCGGGTTATATGTGTTATGTCAACGGCATACAGGTAGGCTCTGTTATGGATTCAGAGGCACTTGATATATTCTGGGCATATCTTGACAAGTATTGGTACACAGATATGTCAACCGATGATATGTTTGTTAAGATATTTAATTCTACGGCAGACACGATTATGACCAGGTCAACTACATCCAAGGATGTCGCAAAGTATGCGCTTATCGTGGTTGCGGCAGGTGTTGTCGTATTCGGAGTTGTCAAGGTTGTTAAGCTCAAGCACAAGAGAGCTAAGGAGGAGGCGGAGGAGACAGAGCGTATCCTCAACACACCTATGGAGAGCCTTGTAGATGAGGAGCTTAAAAAGACGGCAGCCAAGTACGAAGAGAAAAAATAGTATGGGCGAATCATTTCTACTTAGTACGAAAATGGGATGATTTTTTCATGGCATTAAGGAAATTCTTCACGCCTTGGTTTTTATCTTGCTGTTGTAGTATTCCATATCGAAAAATGTTAGCTGATTCAAAGGATTTTTGAGGGTTAAAGATTAAAGGATATAATGGGATGGAGTATTATTATGCACCTGTATTTGCTGGTCAGCCAATTGAGTTAATATAGAACTCGTTTCAATGGTTGGTAAACGTACATAAATAAGTTTTGTGAATAGTGATTAATGGGTAGTGTTGATTGGCAGGAGGGGAAGAAGTATATTAAAAGGGCAAAATTTTAAGGGTACATTTTGTATAAATTCAAAATCATGATAAAGGTTGGGAGAGATATTGCAGAGCAGGACATAAATGAGACGGAATTTATACAAGAAATATACCTGCAAAGTGACGGTTGTGCACAGATAGTAAGGGAAACATCGCTGTAGGCAAATGGTGTCAGCAGCGGTGTTTTACTTTTTTACAAAATATGTCTACATGACGCATTTTTGTCATTTCACCATGTAAATATATGTATAAAAGTTATAATGGTATCGGGAGGAAAATATTAAAATGAAAAAAAGAATTGCAGTAGTATTCATTGTGATGGTGTTATTGCTTTTGGGTGTTTTGACTTTTTTGAGTATACCAAAGCATTTATCTGGAAACTATATGGTTTGTTCAATCGAGGGCAAGGTAAAGAAGGTCGAATTGGACATAACAATTCACAGAGGGATGTTTAAAAACAAGGGCATAACTGGAAAAATCATATTTGACGGAACAGAGTATATAAGTGTTGAAGATGCATATAAAAACGGTCCGAGCGGACGCGGACAATTTGTAATTCCAACCCCCAATGTGTTTGATATTACAGAGAGCATTTATATAGAAGAAATAGGAAAAAACATGAAATATATATGGCTTCACGAGGTTAGTTCGAAAGGACAATATTCTTATTTCGGACCGGCAAAATCGATAGGGGAGATGGATGAGATAACTCGGATGATTTTAGAAGCATGGGAATAAAGGATTAATGTTTTCTTAGAATTATTTTTATTTACATCTTGATATTTTTAACTTAATCATGTAACATAGATATAGAATCACAACTGGCGGAAAGCGGAGATTATATATTTGTGTATGGTTTTCGTGGCAGGATTACCTGCAGGGAGTGATTGGTTAAGATATGCCGACCGCCTGGGCGATGCTTATTATAGTGCGCTCAGGCGGTCTTTTTGTGCTTGTGATATTCATTAAAAGCCGTCGGGCAAAAACAGGAGGAATAATAATGGAAATGTTATCACTTGAGCAGGAGCTTAGCCGGAACGCTTATCCGGGAAGAGGAATTGTCATCGGAAAGACTCCGGACGGAAAGAGTGCAGTCACAGCGTACTTCATCATGGGAAGAAGCAGCAACAGCAGAAATCGTGTGTTTGTCGAGGATGGAGAGGGAATAAGGACACAGGCGTTCGACCCTTCCAAGCTTGAAGATCCAAGCCTTATAATCTATGCACCTGTGCGTGTACTTGGAAACAAGACGATAGTTACCAACGGTGACCAGACAGATACGATCTACGATGGAATGGACAAGCAGCTTACCTTTGAGCAGTCATTAAGAAGCAGGGAGTTTGAGCCGGATGGTCCTAATTATACACCTAGAATTTCGGGAATCATGCATATTGAGGGTGGAAAGTACAACTATGCAATGTCCATCTTAAAGAGCAACAACGGCAACCCTGAGGCATGCAACCGATACACCTTCGCCTACAGCAATCCTGTAGCAGGAGAGGGACATTTTATACATACATATATGCATGACGGCAATCCACTTCCAAGCTTCGAGGGCGAGCCTAAGTGGGTTAAGATTGAGGGAGACATAGACACATTCGGTGATATGGTATGGAACAGCCTTAACGCTGACAATAAGGTATCACTTTTTGTGAGATACATCGATATTGAGACAGGAAAGTACGAGAGCAGAATATACAATAAGAATGTTTAAGGAGAATGGACATGAACGAGATTCAGTTAAAGTACGGATGTAATCCTAATCAGAAACCATCGAGAATATATATGGAGGATGGAAGTGAGCTTCCCGTAACAGTGTTAAACGGCAGACCGGGCTATATCAATTTCCTTGATGCTCTTAACGGCTGGCAGCTTGTAAGCGAGCTTAAGAAGGCGACAGGACTTCCTGCGGCTACCTCCTTCAAGCATGTGTCACCTGCCGGTGCGGCTGTAGGCCTTCCACTTGATGAGACACTGGCAAAGATTTACTGGGTTGATGACCTTGGAGAGCTCAGCCCTCTTGCATGTGCTTACGCGAGAGCCAGAGGTGCGGACAGAATGTCATCCTTCGGCGATTTCATTGCCCTTTCGGATGTATGTGACAAGGATACGGCGCGCCTTATAAAGAGAGAGGTGTCCGACGGTGTCATCGCTCCGGGCTACACAGAGGAGGCTCTTGAGATGCTCCGCGCAAAGAAGAAGGGTGCCTACAATGTTATCCAGATCGACCCTTCGTATGTTCCGGCTCCTATCGAGAAGAAGCAGGTATTCGGAATCACCTTCGAGCAGGGAAGAAATGAGCTCAACTGCAATGACGAGCTTCTCTCCAACATTGTGACAAAGAACAAGGATATTCCGGAGAATGCAATGATGGATATGAAGATTGCGCTCATCGTCCTTAAGTATACACAGTCCAACTCAGTGTGCTATGTAAAGGGCGGACAGGCTATCGGTATCGGCGCAGGACAGCAGTCGAGAATCCATTGTACAAGACTTGCCGGACAGAAGGCTGATAATTGGTTCTTACGCCAGTCACCACAGGTGCTTGGACTTCAGTTTGTTGACAAGCTTGGCAGACCGGACAGAGACAATGCAATCGACCTCTATATCGGCGACGAGTACATGGATCTTCTTGCCGACGGAGCATGGGAGAAGGTATTCAAGGTTAAGCCTCCTGTATTTACCGCTGAGGAGAAGAGAGCATGGCTTGACAAGAACACAGACGTTATCTGCGGTTCAGACGCATTCTTCCCATTCTCAGACAATATCGAGCGCGCGCATAAGAGCGGTGTCAAGTACATCGCACAGCCGGGCGGCTCTGTAAGGGATGATGCGGTAATCGAGTGTGCGGATAAGTATGATATGGTTATGTCATTTACCGGAATACGTCTTTTCCATCACTAAGCATAAGGACTTTGTCTAAAAAAGAATGGTATAAAGATATAATTAAGATGTTTTAATTATGTTGAATAAGGGCACTGTGTATGTTAAAATAATAACATATACAGTGCCCTTTTTGCGTATATGCCGGACAGGCTTTTGAAGGGGCAACATAAGATTTGGAGGGTATTATGGTTAAAAAGTATGTGTATGGCAGACCTTTTGAGACTTATGCAGTGGTGAGCGCGGAGAATGTATCCGATGCCACAGAGAGTGAGAAGAGAGAGCTTTTTAGTGAGGCTGATATGAAGAAGGCTTTGGAGCCTTACGGTGGAATTACGTGGGACAGGTCTGAGGATGGGAAGAACATGTCTGCAATGCAGTATAGAGTTAGAATGTCCGATGGCGATGTTGTGTACGGATTAGGTGAGAATGTGCGCGGTATCAACAAGCGCGGCTGGGTGTATGAGAGCAAGTGCAGTGATGACCCTAACCACACTGAGTCGAAGCGTTCACTGTATGGTGCGCATAACTTCATCATAATTGCCGATGCGGACAATCCGGCGGCTTCTAAGGGATTGTTTATCGATTATCCGGGACGTGTGATATTCGATATCGGCTATCTTGACAAGAACGAACTTGTGATAACGGTGTGCAGTGGAAATTTCACAGCTTATGTTGTGTCGCCTGCTGTGGATAGTGCGGATGGCGGTGACAATCACCTGTATTCGATAGTAAGACAGTTCAGACACATCATCGGAAAGAGCTATGTTCCGCCGAGATGGGCTTTCGGATACCAGCAGTGCCGCTGGAGCTATATGAGCGCCGACGAGGTATGCGAGGTGGTCGATAACTATAGAAAGAGAAATATTCCGATAGATGCGGTGTACCTTGATATAGACTATATGGAGAGATACAAGGACTTCACCGTGAACAAGGAGACATTTCCTGATTTTGCGGATTTTGTTAAGAAGATGCGTGAAAAGCACATCCATCTTGTGCCTATAATCGATGCCGGAGTGAAGATTGAGGACGGCTACGATACCTATGAGGAGGGCAAAAAGAACGGATACTTCTGTAAGGAAGCAGATGGGGAGGACTTCGTAGCAGGCGTATGGCCGGGCAGGGTACATTTCCCGGATGTGCTGAATGAGGACGCGAGAAAATGGTTCGGCCACGGCTATAAGGTGCTTTTAGATGCGGGAATAGATGGCTTCTGGAATGATATGAATGAGCCTGCGATATTCTATTCTGAGAAGCATCTGAAAGAGGTGTTTGACAAGATAGATGATTACAAGGGAAGGAATCTTGATATACAGAGCTTTTTTGAGTTTAAGGGAACAGTCGAGGGAGTGGCTAACAACCTTGGCGATTATGAGAGATTCTACCATAGAGCTACACAGCCGGATGGAGAGGTTGTTGTAAGACATGACCATGTGCATAATCTGTACGGCTTTAATATGACAAGGGCTGCCTCCGAGAGCTTCAAGGAGCTTGCACCTGATAAGGATATTCTTATGTTTTCGAGGGCGTCATATATAGGAATGCACAGATACGGCGGAATATGGACAGGCGATAATCACGCATGGTGGAGCCACATCCTTCTGAGCCTTAAGATGCTTCCATCGCTCAATATGTGTGGATTCATGTATGTCGGTTCGGATATTGGCGGCTTTAATGACAATACAACGGAGGAACTTCTGATGCGTTGGATGGGGTTAGCTGTATTCGTTCCTCTTATGAGAAACCATGCGGCGGCAGGCACAAGATATCAGGAGCTTTACAGATTCACCGATACGGAGGCATTTAAGAATATAGTTACCATGCGCTACGCACTCATTCCGTATCTGTGGGATGCTTACAGGAAGGCTGTCGAGCAGGATACACTTATGTACAGACCTCTCGGCTTCGAGCACCCGGAGGACCGGGTTGCCGTTGCGACCGAGGATCAGCTCTATGTGGGTGAGGACATTATGATATGTCCTGTGTACACACAGAATGCAGTTGGAAGATATGTATATCTGTCTGAGCCTATGACGATGGTGAGGATGAAGTCGGCAGATGAGTATGAGCTTGAGAAATATGAGGCAGGACATTATTTTGTTGAGATTCCGGCACAGGAGATTGTGTTTTTCATAAGGGACGGACACAGAATACCGTTGTACAAGAGCGCAGATTACGCTGAGGCAGTGTTTGAGAATGAATGTGAGTGGATTGGAGAGTAGGGCATGAACAGAACAGACTTATGGGATGATGGATGGAGCTTTAGAAAAACAGCGCTTGGTGTGGCGTATGAGGAGGCTCTTGCAGGGGAGTTTACGGCGGTGGATATTCCGCATGACTGGCTGATATATGATACCAACAACCTTTATGAGAGCAGTATCGGCTGGTATAGAAAGTCATTTACATTGACAAAGGAGCAGCTTGGAAAGAAGCTTATCGTGCGCTTCGGTGCGGTGTATATGGACTCGACTGTGTTTGTTAACGGCAGCAAGGTGTGTGAGTGGAAGTACGGATATTCGACCTTCGACGCGGATATCACAGAGTATGTACATGAGGGGCAGAATGAGATAGTTGTAAGGGCGGTATATCAGGAGCCTAACACGCGCTGGTATTCGGGTGCCGGAATAATAAGGGATGCATATTTTTCAAGCCTTGAGCCGCTTCATATAGTGCCTGATGGGACATACATAAGAGTGAGAAAAAATGAGGACGGCACATGGAAGGTAAAGTGTACGGTAGAATTGGAAAATTCTGGTAAGGATGTGCCATGTGAGGATGTCAAGGTCGGACTTGGCTTAAGCCATGGCGGAAGCAGTGTGTTCACTTTCGGACATATTTCATCGCAGGGAAGCGGCGTGTTCGCGGCAGGCTCCAAGGAGAGTGCAGAGCTTGTGCTTGAGGTTGACAAGCCTCTTATCTGGGATATTGATGAGCCGAACCTGTATGAGTGCAGTGTCACAGTGAGTGTCGGTGACGATACTGTACATGAGGTAAATCAGAAGATAGGCTTCTGCACCAAGGAGTACTCACCTGAGAAGGGATTCATCCTCAATGGGCGCAAGGTAAGGATAAACGGCGTATGTGAGCACCATGACAATGGCTGTCTAGGAGCGGCATTCAATGTGAACGCATTCAGACGTAAGCTTGACAAGCTCAGAAAAATGGGTGTCAACGCGATTCGTACATCACACAATATGCCGGCAAAGGAGGTTCTTGAGCTTGCAGATGAGCTGGGATTTCTGGTTGACTGCGAAGCCTTCGATATGTGGGAGCTTCCTAAGACGGAGTTCGATTATGCAAGATTCTTTGTCGACTGGGCAGAGAGGGATGTCGCAAGCTGGGTAAGACGTGACAGGAACCATGTGTCTGTAATAATGTGGAGCATAGGAAATGAAATCTATGACACACACCGCGATGAGCATGGACAGGAGATAACAAGAAGGCTTGTCGGTTATGTCAAGGCAAATGACCCTGAGGGCAATGCGCCTGCGACCATAGGCTCTAACTACATGCCTTGGGAGAATGCGCAGAAATGTGCGGATATAGTGAAGCTTGCCGGATACAATTATGCTGAAAAATATTACGAGGAGCACCATAAGGCGCACCCGGACTGGGTTATATACGGAAGTGAGACTGCCTCAACCCTTCAGAGCAGAGGCATATATAAGTTCCCTTATGAACAGCAGATTCTGTGTGATGATGACGAGCAGTGTTCAGCTCTTGGCAACTGTTCGACCAACTGGGGAGCTAAGAACAGTGAGTACTGCATAACCATGGACAGGGACGCTGAGTTTTCCATGGGACAGTTCTTGTGGACAGGCTTCGATTACATAGGTGAGCCTACGCCGTACCAGACGAAGAACTCCTACTTCGGACAGGTAGACACGGCTGGCTTTGAGAAGGACACCTACTATATATATCAGGCTGAGTGGACAGAATACAGGAAGGCACCGATGGTACACCTCTTCCCATACTGGGATTTCTCAGAGGGAGAGGAGATTGACGTGAGAATAGCGTCGAATGCACCGCAGGTTGAGCTGTTTGTCAATGGCACTTCTTACGGAAAATATGATATCGACCACAAGCATGGAAAGCAGCTATTGGCGCATTACAAGGTAAAATATGTGCCGGGAACCATAGAGGCTGTGGCATACGATGAGAATGGAAATGTCATAGCAAGGGATGTAAGAAAGAGCTTTTCCGACGCGGCAGAGCTTGTTGTTAAGCCTGAGAGCACACAGCTTACCGCCGATGGACGTGCTCTTGCCTATATCGACATAAGCGCTGTCGATAAGGACGGCAACCCGGTGGACAATGCCAACAATAGAGTGAATATAAAGGTTACAGGTGCCGGAAGGCTTCTTGGAATGGACAACGGAGACAGCGCGGACTTTGAGCAGTACAAGACTAACAGCAGAAGAATGTTCTCCGGAAAGCTCCTTGCGGTGATTGGCGCTAAGACAGAACCGGGTGAGATAAGAGTTGAGGTAAGTTCAGTCGGAATGGAGACTAAGGTGGTTACACTGAACGCCGTTGCGGCTGATAATGAGGTATCAGGTATTTCATGCATGGAGGATTACTCAGGCGTCTGCGATGAAGCTGGAAAAGAGATTCCGGTGCGCAATGTGCACCTTATCGTAAAGGGAAGCCGCAAGCTTGGACCGGACAACAGACAGGTGGAGATAGAGGCAGAGCTTCTTCCGCATAATGCGACATACAGGGATATTATATGGAAGGTTACGAATGATGCGGGAGTTGATTCTAACGGTGCAGAGCTCTCCGATGCAGAAATATCTGAGGGAAGTGCATGCGCAGATTCACAGAAGGAAGGCTTCAGAATACACAAGGTCTTAAAGGCGCTTGGCGACGGAAAGCACAATGTCCGCTGCTGCGTGAAGAACGGCAGGGATAAGATGAGCCTTATCTCACAGGTGAGCTTCACAGCAGAAGGGTTAGGACTTGCGGAGTTTAATCCTTATGAATTTATATACGGAACACTGTACACGGCGGCAGAACAGACACCTTCGGTCGGACAGGACAGGGGAATTGTGCCTAAGGGGGGAACGTATATTGCATTCGAGAAGGTGAACTTCGGAAAGAACGGTTCAGATGAGATAACCATTCCTGTGTATGAGCTTAACAATAAGCCGTTCCCTATAGAGATATGGAAGGGAATACCGGGCACAGAGGGCGCAGAGCTTATGGACAAGGTAATCTATGACAAACCGTCAATATGGGCTACCTATCAGGAAAAGACTTATAAGCTTCCTAAGAGATTCAAGGGGCTTAGCACAGTAAGCTTTATCGCAGACCACGATATAAATATCAAGGGCTTCAGCTTCAAGAAATACGAGAGAGCTTACGATGAGAACCTTGCGGTGGACAATGATGCGCTGTATGGTGACACATACACGCTTGAGAACGACGCCATAACAGGAATAGGAAACAATGTCTCTCTTACATATAAGGGTATGGATTTCTCCAAGGGCGTACATGGCATAACAATCTGCGGACGCTCCGTTCTTGAGAAGAACACAATACATATCCGCTTTGCAAATGCTGATGGCAGCTTAAATCAGATTGCGGAGTTCGTTATGAGCGATAACGCAACATCAGGTAATGCTACAGGCTGTGCAGTAGGCGATGACGGCTATGTTTGCAGGCATTTTGAGCTTGACAATGTGGAAGGAATATATGACGTGAACCTTGTATTCCTGCCGGGATGTAATTTCGACCTTAAGTGGTTTAGGTTTGAATAATTTGTTATAGAATGTTATAGAAATAGGGGCAGCCGTTATGCGGCTGCCCTTTAAATTAAAAAAACATCTGCATTTTAGCAGATGCTTTGATCTAATCGGCGTGACAGGATTCGAACCTGCGACTTCTACGTCCCGAACGTAGCGCTCTACCAAGCTGAGCCACACGCCGCTGAAAGATATAATATCATAGTATGGAAAAAATTTCAACTATTTTTTGATTTTTTTATGTATGTGTGATAATATGTACAATATACAGTGACATAGTATATAAAACATATGATATTAACCTTAACAATAGATGAAAATTGTTTTTTACATAGGAGTGAATGGATATGTTCAACAGACAGTCAATTCATATAGCAATGCTTCTGTGGGGGAGCATATTCGGAGTGATAGCTGCTGTATGCATGTTGATGAGCAGAAGCTTTGACAGGAAGAAAAGAATACTTATGATATCGTTGCAGGTCACGACGGCGTTTCTGTTGCTGATGGATGCTGTTGCGTGGGCGACGCGCGGGTATCCGGGGCTAAAAGGATACTATTTTGTTGTTGTAAGCAATTTCTGCGTATTCGTGCTCAGTGACTTTATTCTGGCACTTTACAATGCGTATATGAATACATATCTTTTTGAGAAGGGTGTTCCAAGGGAAGCTAGGTTCCGCGTATATATGGTGTTTATCCTTGCAACTACCGGAATTTTGATGAATATAATATCGCAGTTTAACCACATGTATTATTACATAGATGCCGATAACTACTATCATCGAAACTCGCTTCATTTTATTTCAATGATTATTCCGATGACAGGCATGCTTATTGACATAAGTCTTCTTGTGCAGTACAGAAAAAACATAAGCAGGCAGATGCTGATTGCGTTTCTGTCATATATGGCACTTCCGATGATTATGACGCTTGTGCAGATATTCTACTATGGAATATCGTTTGTGAATATTTCAATAAGCATATCCATGATTTTTATGCTGATTGTGTCATTCATTGAGCAGAGCAGGAAGCTTGCGATGAAGCAGAAGGAGGCGGCAGACCTTAGAATATCGCTTATGATGTCACAGATAGCACCGCATTTCATCTACAATACGCTGGTCGCAATCAGGCAGATGTGTGTGACTGATCCACAGGCAGCACAGGAGATGGTTGGGGATTTTTCATCATATCTTAGAATGAACCTAGAGACAATAGAGACTAATGAATTGATATCATTTGAGAAGGAGCTTGAACATACCAACAACTATCTCTCAATAGAAAAAAGGCGTTTTGGTGACAGGGTCAAGGTGGAGTACGATATACACGATACGGAGTTCCTTCTTCCGTCACTCACATTGCAGCCTATAGTGGAGAATGCCGTCAAGTATGGAGTGTGTAGAAAATCAGGTGGCGGAACTATAAAGATAACAACATATTTTGAGGAAAATGCAGACTATGTGGTTGTGTCGGACGATGGTGCAGGATTTGATGTCAATGAAAAGAAAAATGACGGAAAGGTACATGTAGGAATCAAAAATGTACAGACAAGACTGGAACAACAAGTGCAACGGAAAGCTTGCAATTTCAAGCAGACCGGGTGACGGAACTGTGGTTACGATAAGTATACCTAGGGATAGGTAATATCGTATGCAGTTTTATGCGGTAGGCAAGACTACGGGTTTGCAGAAGAAATACAGATTATTGGAATGGAAACAATCCGTATTATATATAAATAGGAGAAAATGATGAATATTATTGCAGCAGATGATGAAAAACTGGTGCTTGACGGCATGGTTGAAGCGATTAAGAAGGTTGCACCTTCGGCGCAGGTGTATGCCTTTACCGACCCCGGAGAAATAATAAAGTTCGCGGAAGATACAATGTGTGATGTGGCATTTCTTGATATTGAGATGGGCTATATGTCAGGAATCGAGGTGGCGAAAAAGCTCAAGCAGAAAAATCCGAAGATAAATATAATATTTGCGACAGGTTACAGAGAGTACATGGGAATTGGAATGAAGATGCATGTGAGCGGATACCTGTTAAAGCCTGTGAGCTGCGAAGATGTGCGTGATGAGCTTGAAAACTTAAGGAATCCGGTTGAAGGGACAATAGCAGAGAGCGGGAAGCCGGTGGTGAAGTGCTTCGGTAACTTTGATATCTTTGTAAAAGGAAAGAGCCTCAGCTTCGAGAGAAGCAAGTCGAGGGAGTTACTTGCATACCTTGTCGACAGGAGAGGAAGTGCTGTGACATCGGGTGAACTGAGGGCAGTTCTGTGGGAGGATTCAGAGGATGACAAGAGCACAGCCAACTATCTTCAACAGGTAAAGAAAGACCTCGTTACAACTCTTAAGAAAGAAGGCATATCCAATATACTTGTGACATCATGGAATAAGTATGCGATAGATGTGAATGCAATAGAGTGTGATTACTATGATTATTTAAACAATAAGCCTGAGGGAGTTAGGGCATATAACGGAGAGTATATGTCGCAGTACAGCTGGGGAGAGTTCTTCAAGGCATAACTATAATTATATAACAGACTTCACAGCAGAGTTTTTAACTGCTGATTTAATATGAATGACGGATAACATTTATTGGAGGTTATCCGTCATTTTTTTTACCAAAATAGAGAATAAATTTAAAATTCTTCCGAATTTGTAATACTTTTGTCACATTTGGCATGTTACATTTATGTAAAAAGAGCCTGAAACGGAGGTAGTGCGCTTGGATATAGTTATCTACGAGGAGGACTCCAGACAGAGAAGTCATCTTAAGAACATTATTCAAAAGGCCGCACCGCCAAAGTCGGATGTGGCAGATTTTAACAATTCGGATGTGCTGTTAGAGTACATCGACAAAAAAGATTCATCGGTAGCATTTATAAGCCTTGAGGATGAGCGGGGAAGGGGATATCTTCTCGCAAGAAAAGTCAAGGAACGTTTTCCGCGAACCAATCTGATTTTTCTCTCACGGAATCAGTTGTATATGAAGGAAGCACTGAAGCTTAGGTACAGCGGCTATATATCTAGCCCGACGATAACCAAAGAGATAATACAGGATGAACTAAACAATTTGAGGTACTTATAAAGGAAGGAGAAAAACAATGAAGTACATTGAGATTGCAAAGAAGAACAGAAAAAGAATATTGTCGTCAATTCTTTGCGCAGCGATGTTGTTTACAAGTGTGAATATAGCGCCTGTCCAGCATGTGCATGCGGAAGAACTTGAAAGTGAAACCGAAATGACAACAGAGATGGATGTTGTTCCGGCTTCGGAAGAGATAACAGAAGGTACAAGTGAGACAGAGTCCGTATCAGAGGAGATAACAGAGGAGACAGATAAGACGGAGTCTGTATCGGAAGAAGTGACTGAGGGGACAGGTGAGGCAGAATCTGTACCGGAAGAGGTAACGGAGGAAACAGGTGAGACAGAGTCCGTATCAGAGGAGATAACAGAGGAAACAGATGAAACGGAGCCTGTATCGGAAGAGATAACAGAAGGTACAAGTGAGACAGAGCCTGTATCAGAGGAGATAACAGATGAGACAAGTGATGCTGAGTTTGTTAATGAGGTAAATTTTTTCACTGCACTTGCACTTAGCTCAGTTACATTTATGAATAATGATTATCCTTATGGAAAGAGCGCGACAAGAACAGATATCACGCTTGTTGCAGATGTGGTTGATGCTTCTGCGGTAGGAACCGTACAGTGGCAGTGTGCGCCGGAAAAAGATGGAGTATATGAAGACATTCCGGGTGCAGATTCACTCACATATCATGTGAGTGAGCCTAAGGATGGATATTGGTACAGATGTATAGTGAATGGTATATCAACAACGAAATCGGTTATGCTTATTAAGTCCGGTGATGCGGTTATGAAAAGTATGGCTGCTATGACAAAAGAGAATTTTAATGGTTATTGGTATGTCAGCAATGGTGTAATGTGCTATACAAGCATTAACTCTTGGAGATCAACGAGGGTTCTGAATTTTGATGTTATGGGTTTATATAACCTGAATGGAACATTGTATTGGATGAATACATCCTACAGCAGGGGTTGGCAGCTATATACAAATGCTGCTTCTGCACCTGCAGCAGTGAAGGCTTCAGACTGGGGATATGGCTGGGATGAGGATGAAGGAGCTGCTCTGGATGCACTTCGGGTTTCATTTAACAGCAGTAATGAACATATAGTGGAGGTTGAAGCTGATTTAGCGGAGGGAGAGCGGTCATTTGCTGTCGGAGCAGATGTAATGCTTTCTGATTATTCGGTTACGAAATTTTGTGATTATGCGGCACTTAAGACAGTATTTGACGATAATAATATCATTAAACAGATTCAGATGGTAGGTGCTGCCAGGACAGAGGATGCAGTTAATTCAGATCCTGCTCTTGTACTTAAGTTCGATTCAACTCCGGCATATTACTGGGTTGGTTACTATTATGACAGATTAGCTTTTTCCCAGAATATTAAGTCAACCATTGAATCGTATTATTATGACAAATATATATATTCAGGTACGAGGGAATCTGATTATGTAATTGGATGTCAGGAAATTGATTCAGGATTAGTTGCTTCATATACTAATATACCAAGTGGTGGGATAGTTAAGTTCAGCTTCGGTGTCGGAAGCGTAGCACAGGCGGGTGCGCAGATTTCAATAAGCTGCGGAGTCCAGACCAACGGAGAGTCAACAGATAGCACAGGTGGTATGGTTGAAGTAGAAGGAACAACTATAACAGCCAATCCTTCTAATAAATATTCTGTATTTGATGGCTGGTACACAGAGGATGGAGAGAAGCTTACATCAGAAAATGCACCTTTATACGGAATAGATTCAATAGAGGATAATCAGCTTGCTCTCAATCCGGCTACAAAATCCATCAATGTGGTTGCAAGATTTAATCAGAACTATATTGTTACCTACAATATGGATGGTACAGATGGACTTCCTGAGGGAACGGTTGATGGTATTGATGAAGGAGCAGATAATAAAGGATATTCTGTGGGAAGCAGTTACGAGGTTCTTTCACCGTCAATCACAGATGACAAGGAGAATGAGAGAACTTTTGCAGGCTGGAGCACCAGTCAGGACGGAAGCAGTGGAATATATATTCCCGGTGAGACATTTTCAATAGCCGGAAATACTGTGTTGTACGCACAATGGAAGGCCTATTCGGTTCTTTCATACAATATGAATGATAATGCTGAAGGCATGGGAAGTATACCTGAGAATTATTCTGCACCGGCGGGAAGCATTGTAACAACCGCGCAGTTAACGGACTATACAAGACAGGGATATACTTTTATCGGTTGGAGCAGTGAGTTTGTAAGAACTACCAAGGTAGATTATACAGCAGGACAGGAGATGACCATTGACGGTGATAGGGTTCTCTACGCAGTGTGGAAGCTTAATGCGCCGGGGATGGTTGAGGTTACGTCTCTTGATGATATAGGTATCACGGAGATGACGGTTAATTACAATACAGACAATGTCGGCGAGAATGCAGCAGGTTATGTTATTCAGGTATCCAAGGACGGAAGCTTTACAACTGTTCCAACAGAAAGTGAAGATTACGTTTCATCTGTTCCGGAGAAAAATGATGGAACAAATAAAGTCAAGGATGCTGCGGAAGAGATAAAGAATGTAATCAATAGGGAAGAAGTTAAGATTGATGAAGATGTTAAAGAGGACGCAGAGGTTGTTGTCGGAACTAATGTCATCAAGCATGCAGAGCTTGTTGAACTTGTTAAGGACATTGAAGTTAAACAGGATTCAATCCTTGCAGAGTTGGGTGTAACTCCTGAAGAAATGGCAGGTCTGCTTGTTAATGAGGATATTGCAGAAGAATGTCTTGAAAAAACAGTTGACGCTGGAATTATAAATATTACAGTCGACAATAAGAGTGAACTTATTGTTTCAGGAAACTTTACAGATGCTGAGCATGTTCTTAGAACAATCGTGCAGCCGCAGGAACTTATTGGGGTTATGTCCGGTGAACAGCTTGAGATCCGCCTTGTAATACAGCAGGAGGAAGAGGTTGTAACATATGATGAGCTTGTCGCGGCACTTGATGATGATAGCAATATTGGAACCAAGATGCAGATAAATCTGTTCAGGATAAAAAATGAAACGGAATGGGAAAATATTGCAGAGGTTTCGGACAAGATAAGATTTGTCATGGATATATCAGATGAGCTGGTGGCTGATGGAAGGGTTTTTGAACTTCTTTTATCGCATGTGCATGAAGACGGAAGCGTTGAGATTATCAGATGTGAAGATCTTGATAGTAATCCTAATACAATTACATGTGAGACAGACAGATTCTGCGATGCCATGCTCATATATAAGGATGTAAAAAATGAAGTTCAACCCGATGGTAATAATAGTGATGTGGTGCAGGATACAGCTGATGAGAACAATACTGTTGCTGATGAAGAGACTTCACACTTTATATTATTCAATTTCTTGGCACTCATAATTCTTCTTGGAGTTGTAATTTATGAGTGGTTCGGAAGAAGAAAAGAGAAATATGTCATAACAGCATTGTCTGTGGTGTCACTTATTGTATATTTGGTGAATTTTACAGCGGGAACAATAAGATTTTTTGCTCCTTCGAGTATATTCTATG
This sequence comes from uncultured Eubacterium sp., assembly GCA_958446835.1. Classification (GTDB taxonomy): domain Bacteria; phylum Bacillota; class Clostridia; order Lachnospirales; family Lachnospiraceae; genus CAG-882. The sequence continues at coordinate 118,988 of CAUCXT010000001.1, read as the reverse complement.
TTATAGTACTCATTATGGTTATAGCCTGTATGATTGTTTTCGGAAAATTCCGAGAGCAGGAAAATAAAAAGTAGAAAAAAGGATGAAGAAAAACGGAGAAAGCCGTGCAGGGAAATGCATGGCTTTTTCTGCGTAAAAAAGTATAATACATCTTAGTATGTTGAAAATGGAAAAAATTGATGCTGTAAAAATTGTGGATTCAAAGAAAATAATAAAAACATATTGACATCTGAACATATATGAATATAATAAAGATATGAACAGATGAACAAACACTAATATGTAATATTACCGTTATAGGTAATTGTGCAGCGCACGGTATTCATAAACAGCGTTTTGCATATACATAATAATTACTTGCGAAGAGAGGAGGAGTTAGATGGCAGACAACACCGGAGACCAGAATGAATTCCTGGCAGCACATGAAGATGTAGTGAAGCGGGTATTGGAACAGCAGCCGGACGATGAGTATCTGTATGACCTTGCAGAGCTTTTCAAGGTGTTCGGGGATTCGACGAGAATAAGAATACTGTATGCTCTGTTTGAGAGCGAGTTGTGTGTGAACGATATCGCGCAGCTTTTGAATCTTGGACAGTCGGCGGTGAGCCACCAGCTAAGGATTCTCAAGGATGCGAAGCTGGTCAGGTTCCGCAGGGAAGGTAAGATAATTTTCTATGCCCTTGATGATGAGCATGTGAGAAACATTCTCAGCATGGGAATGGAACATGTAGAGGAATAAGATATAACACATGTAACATATGTAATAATCCGGTATCGGATATTTAAAAATTGGATATCGGATGGTTACTATAAAAAATATTAAATTTACTAGGAGGATTTTACCATGAAAAAGACATACAATGTAGAGGTTGATTGCCCTAATTGTGCAGCTAAGATGGAGGAGGCAGTTAAGAACACTAAGGGAGTTAAGGACGCTTCATTAAGCTTTATGACACTTAAGCTTAAGGTTGAATTTGAGGATGGCGCAGATGTCGACGCAGTTATGAAGGAAGCTTACGCTAACTGCAAGAAGGTTGAGGATGACTGTGTTATAGAGCTTTAAGCAGATTCGTTGCGACTGCTATGCCACATTTTGATGGCTTAGCTGCTTATGGCTCTGAAATACGGAAAGTGTCAATGCAGACATTGATTTGAATATTTGCTGTCGGTGCCCGGCGCCGGCAGCAGATTTACTATCCGGCACATTTGTTTACGGATGAAGAGGGCATATAGATTTTATTTTGGCTCAGAAAAGAGGCTTTTATGAATAAAAAACAGAAAACAATATTATACAGAATAATAATTTCTGCGGTGCTGGTTGTGGCTGTGACAGTGCTTGAGAAGGTACTTGATTTGAACGTGTGGATTGCAGCTGTACTCTATATGGTACCGTATTTTGTTATAGGCTACGATATACTAAAGAAGGCGTGGAAGGGAATATTAAAGAGACAGGTTTTTGACGAGAATTTTCTTATGGCTGTTGCCACGGTGGGCGCGATTGCACTTGGAGAGTTCCGCGAGGGTGTTGCGGTTATGCTTTTCTACCAGATAGGAGAGCTTTTCCAGAGCGTTGCAGTCGGAAAGAGCAGAAAGAACATTGCAGCACTTATGGATATCAGACCGGATTATGCGAATATTGTTGTCGATGGTCAGATTGAGAAGGTTGATCCGGATGAGGTTGAGATTGGAACTACGATAGTTGTAAATCCCGGGGAGAAGGTTCCTATTGATGGCGTGATAATAGAGGGAAATACATCACTCAACACAAGCGCACTCACAGGTGAGAGTGTTCCAAGGGACGCTGTATGCGGCGACGAGGTTATAAGCGGATGTATCAATCTTACAGGAACAATCCATATCCGCACTACAAAAGAGTTTGGAGATTCCACAGTATCGAAGATACTTGACCTTGTTGAGAATTCAAGTCTTAAGAAGTCAAGGTCTGAGAACTTTATAACGAAGTTTGCCAAGTATTACACTCCTGCGGTATGCTACAGTGCACTTGCACTTGCGCTCATACCACCGATTTTTAACCTGATAATCGGTAATCCGGCTGCATGGCAGACATGGATTATAAGAGCACTCACATTCCTTGTTATAAGCTGTCCATGTGCGCTTGTAATCTCCATTCCGCTCAGCTTCTTTGGTGGAATCGGCTGTGCTTCGACAAATGGTATCCTTGTCAAGGGCTCTAATTATCTTGAGGCTCTTGCGGACACGAAATACATTGTATTTGATAAGACCGGAACACTAACTAAGGGTGTGTTCGAGGTCACCGGAAATTATCCGGAGAACGGTTTTTCACAGGATGAGCTTTTATACTATGCCGCATACGCTGAGAGCGGTTCAAGTCATCCTATAAGTCTCAGCCTTAAAAAGGCTTATGCGAATAAGCTTGAACTTGAGCGTGTGAGCGACATCGAGGAGGTCGCAGGCCACGGCGTAAAGGCAGTGGTTGACGGTAAAAAGGTCGCCGCAGGTAATGTTAAGCTTATGAACAAGGTCGGCGCTTCTGTCACATTGGAGCATGACGACGGAACAGCGGTATATGTTGCAATAGATGGCGTGTATGCCGGCTGCATTACCATATCGGATGTAGTTAAGCCAACATCAAAGGAGGCTATAGCCGGTCTTAAGGCAGGCGGCATAAAGACTGTAATGCTCACAGGAGACACAGCCAAGACCGCACAGCGTGTGGGAACAGAGCTTGGTCTTGATGAGATACACAGCGAGCTTCTTCCGGCAGACAAGGTCGCACAGGTTGAGAGACTTCTTGGTGAGAAGGGTGCGAAGGAGAATCTTGCATTCGTCGGTGATGGTATCAACGATGCGCCGGTTCTTTCGAGAGCGGATATCGGTGTTGCGATGGGTGCGCTTGGATCGGATGCAGCTATTGAAGCGGCGGATGTTGTCCTAATGGATGATGACCCTGCCAAGCTTGCACTTGCCATGAGAATATCCACAAGAACCCTCAAGATTGTAAGACAGAACATCGTATTTGCCCTTGCAGTCAAGCTTGTATGTCTTGTGCTTGGCGCAATCGGAATTGCCAACATGTGGGTTGCCATCTTCGCCGATGTCGGCGTCATGGTGCTTGCGGTTCTCAACGCTACGCGCGCACTCAAGATTAAATAGTGGGACACCGGTGTCAGACCCCTGTCCCAGCCAGCTTGGGACAGGGGTCTGACACCAAGTGTCCCAAGAATATTTTTTGGAAAAAAGGGAATACTTGATTTTGGCTGGTGCATATGTTATAATGGCGGTAGCTAAAAGAGATAAGGCATTTAGACACTAAAACGAAACCCCACAAGGTGCTAGCTTGTGGGGTTTCTTCTCTTTTTGTACGGTAGAGCTTCCGCTTTGGCTAATTGTCGCTATTGTCGCCGTCTAGCCATTTGCAGCTATAGTAGCTGACTATGCCTGCCACAACGGAAACAAAAAATGAGATAAGGATTTTCATTTAGACACCCCCTTTCTGTTGCCAGAATGGGTGCGACAACAGTTTAATTATATCAGAATATATTGAGGGGCTCAATGATTATAATTTAATCTAAATTTAATCTTTCTCTCCTTTTAGATTAATTTTCCAAGTTTATATTATAACCATCGACAAGAGATAATGAATCAGAAATAAAGACGCTATATAAAAATAGCATACTCTGATGAGATTATACTTGTAAAGCTTCAACCCATAAGGATATAATAAAAATGAAAACGGAGGAAAATAATTATGGAACTTAGCAGTGAAGAGAAATTTGACAGGGCGATGAAGTTATCGCAGAGAACAGGGGTTAGCCTTGAGGATGCCAAGATGGCACTTAATGCATGCGATTTTGATATGTTAGATGCGGTTGTATATCTTGAAAATCTTGGAAAGACGTCGGCACCGTACAGTTCAAGCTATACGACGACAGTTAATAACGCACCTGAGGGCAGTGAGGAATACGTTGAAGTGAAGGCGAAGAGAGTTACCTTCGGCGATTTGCTTGCGAAGTTTTTCAAGTGGGTAGGCAAGGTTATTAAGATTGGCAATGAGAATTTCCTTGATGTGACAAGAAAGGGTGAGGAGATAATCAAAATGCCCATCACGGTATGTGTTCTTTTACTCTTACTTGCATTCTGGGTATGTGTTCCACTTCTGATTGTCGGATTGTTCTTCTCATTCAGATATGGATTTTCAGGACCTGTATTTAAGAAGGATGATGTTTTTAACAAGGCGATGGATAAGGCCTCGGATGTCACAGAGAACATCAAGAAGGAGTTCAAAGATTAATTGAAAATCCGGATATAGAATGTGGTTGATGAGAAAAAAGTGAAAATAAAAAGAGGAATGTATGGCTGCTATATTGATTGTTGAGGATGAAGAGAAGATTGCAAGGTTTATTGAGCTGGAGCTTAAGCATGAGGGCTATGAAGTCGGCAAAGCTGTTGATGGGAGAACAGGGCTTGCCATGGCTGAGAGCGGAAAATACGATTTAATGCTGCTTGATGTCATGCTGCCGGAGCTCAATGGAATGGAGCTTCTAAGAAGGCTCAGGAGGTCAAGCAATATGCCTGTAATTATGGTGACGGCGAGGGATGCGGTCATGGATAAGGTTTCGGGGCTTGACCTTGGAGCCGATGATTACATAACGAAGCCTTTTGCCATTGAGGAGCTTCTTGCAAGAATAAGAGTTGCACTGAAAAAATCATCAGATATGGCAGTTATACATCCGAAATCCGATGTACTTTCATGCGGGAGGGTCAGCCTTGACAAGGCAAGACATGAGGTCAGGGTTGACACAGAGCTTGTGGAATTGACTCACAGAGAGTTCTCACTTCTTGAATATATGCTTGAGAATAAGAATATAGTTATGAGCAGGGACATATTGCTTGAGAAGGTATGCGGATATGATTACTCAGGGGAGACTAATGTTATAGATGTATATGTGCGTTATATCCGCACCAAGATAGATGATGCATTCGGAATTAAGCTTATATCAACGGTCAGAGGAGTGGGGTATGTCATCAAAGATGAACAGTGAGTATAGCGCAGCAGATGAAAATAAAGCACAGACAGAGGCAAAGGGACAGCCTAACAGCGCGAAGAAGATGTATTCGATTGCAAGGCGTATCAATGCTTCATTTGTCGGCAGATTTGTGTGGCACATCCTGAAAATGGATGTGCTTATCTGCGTTGTGGCTGTTGTGCTTGGACTTTTTATAGCAGAAAAGACGGCGCTTGGGACATTTAAAGCGGGGACGCGGCGCAGTGTCGAATGGAATATCGGAAGTGATTTTTTTAAGTATAATATGACAGACGAGAATGGAAATACACAGTCACTCAGTATAAGCAGTAACGAGGCGCGGGTTGTAATTATTGTGGGCGCGGCGATTCTGGTGGTGCAATTTTTTTCAGTGCTTGTGATGTCCGCAAATATGAAAAATAATATTAATGATAAGCTCCTGCCAATCAGGGAAATGGCGAAAAAGACGGAGAAGTTGACGAACATGGCTTATAACCAGCACAATTTTAAAAGCCTTGAGGCGGCGATAGAGAATGTCAACACAGCGTCACTTGATACTAAAATCAATACAGATAATAAGGAGCTTCAGGGCATTGAAAATGCACTTAATCATCTGCTTGATAGGATGAGGGATACCTACAGACAGCAGTCACGTTTTGTGTCGGATGCCTCCCATGAGCTTAGGACGCCGATAGCCGTTATAAGAGGCTATGCCGATATGCTTGACCGTTGGGGCAAGGAGGATGAGAGCATTCTTGATGAGTCAATAGATGCGATTAAGAATGAGTCGGAGCACATGCAGAAGCTTGTGGAGCAGCTTCTTTTCCTTGCCAGGGGCGATAGCGGAAGAAATAACCTACAGATTGAGAATATACAGCTTGATGAACTCATGGGAGAGGTCTTTGAGGAGTCAAAGATGATTGACACTGAGCATGAGTATGAGTTTATCGGGGAGCCGGCGCAGATGAGCGGCGATGTATCTATGATAAAGCAGTGTGCAAGAATACTTATAGACAATGCGGCTAAGTATACACAGAAGGGTGATACCATAACCATACGCACCGGGAAGAAAGCGGATGGGGTATTTTTCAGTGTGCAGGACAATGGAATAGGCATGCATGAGGCGGATGTTGAACATATTTTTGAGCGTTTTTACCGTTCCGATGAGGCGCGGGAACACAAGACAGGCGGAACCGGGCTTGGGCTTTCCATTGCCAAGTGGATAGTCGACAGACACAACGGATACTTTAACATCTTGACCAGACCTGATATTGGTACTAGAATAACAGTTGTGTTTGTGAAAGCGGAGCAGCTTGTAAAATAAAAATCAGTGAAATGGAGAACAGCAATGAATTATAATGAGGCAATGGAAAAGCTTAAGAAGTATGGACAGGAGCATGTGCTCAAATATTATGCTGAACTTTCGGATGAGCAGAGAAATACACTCATTGAACAGATAGAAAGAACGGATTTTACGGTGATTGGTCAGGCTGCTGAGGCTGGAAAACGCGGTGAGATAGCACCTATCAAGGCTATGACAATACCTGAGATAGATATGGGAAGGGAAAGATTTGAACATATAGGAATGGAGGCAATCAAGGCAGGTAAGCTTGGCGCTGTCCTTCTTGCAGGAGGAATGGGCACAAGGCTTGGCTCCGGCGCGCCTAAGGGAATGTACGATATCGGAATCAGCAAGCCTGTGTATATCTTCCAGAGACTTATAGAAAATCTTATGAAGGTTGTGGAGAAGGCGGGCAATTATATCCAGCTCTTTGTTATGACCAGTGAAAAGAACCATGACGCGACGGTCGGATTTTTCAAGGAACATGACTATTTTGGCTATGATAAGGAGTATATTGCATTTTTCAAGCAGGACATGGCTCCGGCTGCCGACTTTGACGGAAAAGTATATATGGAGGCGAAGGATTGCATAGCGACATCGCCTAACGGCAACGGCGGCTGGTTCCTCTCAATGAAAAAGAGCGGGCTTCTTGAGCTTGTGGAGAAGAGGGACATAGAATGGCTCAACGTGTTTGCCGTGGACAATGTGCTCCAGAGTATAGCGGACCCTGTTTTTGCAGGAGCTGTGCTTGAGGGAGGATATTCGGTTGGCTCTAAGGTTATAAGAAAGGTTAATCCGCAGGAGAAGGTAGGCGTTATGTGTACCGAGGACGGAAGGCCTTCAATAGTGGAGTATATTGAGCTTACGGAGGATATGCTCACGCAGAAGGATGAGAACGGAGAGTATGCGTATAATTTCGGAGTGATTCTCAACTATCTGTTCAAGGTTGACAAGCTTGTGAACCTTTTGGAGAGGAAGCTTCCTTATCATAAGTCGGCGAAGAAGATACCTTATATCAACGAAGCCGGTGAGCTTGTCAAGCCGGAGGAGCCGAACGGATATAAGTATGAGCAGTTCATACTTGATATGATACAGATGCTTGACAGCTGCCTGCCTTTTGAGGTGGTGCGCGAGAAGGAGTTTGCACCGATTAAGAATAAGACCGGTGTCGATTCGGTGGAGTCGGCGAGAGAACTGCTTAGGAAAAATGGCATTGAGCTATAAATAATATAAACATCCATAAACAACAATACCGCTGTTTTATGACAGCGGTATTGTTGTTTTATACGGCATTATTGATTGCTGTTATAGCTTCTGAATTCTGCGTATACAGGCTGTTCATTCTCTGGAAGTACTGCGGAGCCTGCCATATCATGCGAAGGCAGATAGGCATATATGCCGTGCATTGCACCGGTGAAGCGTTTGCCTTTTTTGAGACCCTCATCGCAGAGATAATATACGTTCTCAAGTGTGCATACATGGGTGAAAGCTCCATTATTTTCAAAAGCTATATTATTTGAAGCTGTATTATCAGAAGTTATAGTATCAGAAGTTATAGTATCAGAAGCTATGTTATCTGAGTCTGTATTACTGCCGGTGAAATCACACATATTGGAGATGTCCGTTATCCGGTACGAAAAATCCCTTCTGAGATAGCAGGTGTCTATTTTAAATTCGATGATTGAGCCGGAAAGGAAAACGGCGTCAACCGGTACAGTATCAAGCTCAATGCATGCGGCATCGGTGGTTGCGGTGTCGATATGTTCGCTCACCTTGAGAAAAAGTCTGCCGTTATTGTTCACAACATTGAAGGTGAGATATGTATTCTCATCATAATAGCAGGTTATACCGGCTTCACCACCCGGATAACGCAGTATATCGCTGTCAAGGCTCAGTGCTGCCGTGATGGTAAAGCAGAATTTTTCCTGCGGACGGACAAGTATATTTCTTGAGTACATTGTGGAGAGCGGTGTGCGCCCTGCACGGAGCAGAAGCGTGCTGTAACCTGCCTGTATGCTATAATCTGCCTGTGTGCCACAACCTGCATGTATGTTGCAATCTGCATGTGTATCGATATCTGCCATTGTGCCGATAGAATTACCGATAGGATTACCACCTATATAATTAACAGTATCAGTGCCCCTGCCTTTGGAAATCAATTTATATGCATTCGGCTCCGGCACACGCACCCATGACCACACAGGGGACAATTTATCGCCTGAACCAAAGCTGTCGTAGGCAGCAGGCGCAAAGGCATGTTCCGGAAGATTTGGCTTTTTAGCGAGGATGCTTGGACCTTCAAGATTATTTACCATAGGCCATCCATCTGCCGTCCACGTTATGCGGTCGAGCGCAGTCTCACGACCGAGAAGACTGTATTTGCCGTCAACCTGCCTGCCGCACAGGTAAGGGATGAACCATTCGCCGTTCGGTGTTTTGACCGGTTTGCCGTGACCACAGCGTTGTATGCCGGCTTTCGGGTTGTTCTGCCGCATTATAGGGTTGAAAGGACACGGCTCATAGACGCCGAACAGGCTGCGGCTTCGCGCCACGGTTATGCGGTGGCCTTCCCCGGTGCCTCCCTCAGCCTGAAAAAGATAATACCAGCCGTCTTTTTTCAGAAGGTGTGAACCCTCAGGCGCGCGCTTCTGGCTTCCGTAATACAGAAGTATTGCAGGGCTTATCTGTCTTGTTCCGTCGCTGCTTATCTCGAATATTCTGGCGCCGCGGTTTAAAAGCATGTATCTTCTGCCGTCATCGTCGGTGAATATTGATGGGTCGATACCATCTTCATCTATGAATGAAGGCTTGCAGTAAGGCCCCTCAGGCTTATCTGAGGATACAACCATCTGCCGCCTGTATACCGTACCTGTGTCATTTAACCTGTAGGTGGCAGTGATATAGAACCTGCCATCATAATATGATATATCGGGTGCCCAATAGCCGCGGCCACCTTCAAGCTCATTTATGTACGCCCATTCGGGATTGGTTATGGCGTGACCTATTATTTCCCAGTGTATTAAATCCTTTGAATGGGATATAGGAATACATGGAAAATAGATGAATGAGGAGTTGACCATATAGAAATCATCGCCAACGCATACAATCGAAGGGTCGGGGTGCATGCCTGTGCGTATCGGGTTTCTGTACATGTCATTGATTTCACCGTATTTTTCTTTAAAATAAGAGATGACATTCTCGGCACCGCTTTCTATCGCGATATCATAAGGAGTTACCAGATTCTTATCACCCGAAAGACCTGAGAACCCCAGCCTTTCAACTATATATTTAACCAGCTCAACATTATCCGTTGGGACGGCATAAAAGAGCGCTGTTCTATTATCATTATCAGTTTCATTGAAGCTTGCACGGGAATATTCTACAATATATTTAAAAATCTCGGTATTTCCTGTTGAGGCTGCCAGATTAGGGAGCGTGATGCCGTTATACAGTTCATCTATACAGGAGGGATTTTCAAGCTGTAATTTTTTTACCTCGTCAAGATTGCCCGAGATTATTGCCTCTGCCATAGTCATATTTAGTACCTTCTTTCTGTAATTTTTGTGTATAACAGGTGTTAATACAATTATAAATTATGCAGAAGAAAATAAAAGGGAAAATTTTGTTATATATATCGTTAATTTTCTGTAATGTAAACAAATTATAAAATATAAATAAATATTGCAAAAGATATAGCTGTGTTGAGTGAAAAATATGGAAATATTTTTGGCTATATGTTAAAATGATTTCAATATTGCAAATTAATATTTATATTTAATCATTATAATGTATGGAAAAGGTAGATTTTAAGGGGAACCAGGGCGGAAAAGAGGCTTGAATAATGGATACAGAAGTATTGGAAAAGAAAATTGAGGCTTTAGAGCATGATCAGGCGGAGAGTACTATGAAGCTGGACATAGAAAGACGTTTTTTGGAGGTACTATGTCGTGATTATACTGCGGTATGCTATGTAGAGCTTAACAATGATGTTGTGGAACCGTTAACGGTGTCGTCAATTGCAAATGCAGCTAGGATACCGGGAATGCTTCCAAGAACCAGAAGCAGCTATACGGATGTAATCAGGATATACTGCGATAGATACGTTGCTCAGGCAAACAGAAAAGAATTTTCGAGGGTGATGCAGAAAGAAAACCTGCTAAAAGAATTGTCTAAAAAGGGCAGGGTTATTTATAGATATGAGAGCATTCCTAATGCGGCAGGACAGCAATTTTTTGAGGTACAGGTTGTATGTATTGATGAAAAAGATTTTGATGGAAATGTCATAGTGGCATTTCATCATATAGATGATATTGTCACAATAGAGCAGAAATATCAATGGGAACTTGAAAAACTGGCATATCTGGACTCGCTCACGGGGCTTGAAAATCGTGCGGCTTTTACAAGGGAGCTTAACGCATTTGAGAATAAGCCCAATGCGGCATGCATAGTGGCAGATGTGAATAACTTAAAGCTGTGCAATGACAGATATGGTCATATAGAGGGCGACAGGACAATTAAAGATGCAGGTGAGTGCCTGAGCAGGGCATTTGAAGGTCAGGGAAAATGCTACAGAATAGGCGGAGATGAATTCTGCGTACTTATTGAAGCAGGAGAGCAGACGAAGATTCTGGCGGCTCTTGGACAATTTGAATGCTTCCTCGAAGAAAAAAATCAGAACCGTGTTATGCCGATATCGGTTGCATGCGGATATGGGGTACGTGAAAAGCCGGGTGAGAGCATGGAGCAGCTTTTTAACCGCAGCGATGAGATGATGTATGATGTGAAATACAGGATGAAAAAGGAATTTCCTGTGTATTGCGAGGAGAGAATCAAGAATTATCTCAATGTGCTTAACATTGTTTCAAAGTCAACGGATTCGTATCTGTACCTATGGGATATAACAAGAGATCAGAACTGGTTTTTTGGCGATATAGATGAAAATTATGCGATTAGGCAGGATGGCAAGGCTATGAGCACGATAGCCGATATGGAAAGGATTGTTTATCCTGCAGACAGACAGGCACTGCATGAGGATCTTCAAAAGATAATAGATGGCAAAAAACAGACGCATAATATGAACTATCGCTGGATTAACCGGAAAGGTGAGGCGGTATGGATAAGCTGCAGGGGAACCGTAATCAATGATGATAAGGGAAAGCCTTTTGTAATGATAGGAATGGTGTCCGACAAGAAGCTGAGGTTCTTCTATAATCCTCTCACCAAGCTGTTTAACAAGAATAAGATGCTTATAGACCTGAAAAAGGATTTCTATGGGAAAAATGCAGGCTATTTTATGATGATTGGTATAGATAATCTTGCCAACATTAATCTTAAGCACGGCAGACATTATGGTGATGATGTGATTAGAAAATGCGCAGAGGTTTTTGAAAAAAGAGTTTCTCTTCATAGAATATGGCATGTGGAGAACAACTGCTTTGCATTGTACCTTGATGTCAACAGTGAAAATGAAGTGAGAAAAATATTCGACGGCTTTCTGAAAGAAATGTCTGATACATGTACTCTCTCAGCGGGAGTTGTGCCTAACAACACGGGTATGTTCGGCACGGAGGATGATTTATATTCATGTGTGGAGATGACTTTTGAAAAGGCGAAGGCTTCGGGCATCGGTTCAGTGTCATTCTTTTCACAGCAGGATTTAGAGCAGAGAGTAAAATCGCTTCAGTTTTTGGATGAATTACAGCTCAGTGTAAAGAATGGATGTGAGGGCTTTTACCTATGCTATCAGCTACAGGTTAAGACAGGAAACTATCAGGTATATGGAGCGGAGGCGCTGCTTCGCTATCATTCGGAGAAGAGAGGACAGGTATATCCGGATGAATTTATACCGCTTCTCGAGCAGTCTAAGCTTATCAATGTCGTAGGAATGTGGGTTCTGGCTACTGCGCTTGAGCAGTGTAAGGAATGGAGAAGGTTCGACAAGGATTTCAGCATGAGCGTCAATCTTTCGGCTGTGCAGCTTAAGGAGAAGGATATTGCCGAAAAGGTTCTCAATATTTTGAGAGAATCCGGTCTGCCGGGAAGTGCGTTAACCATTGAGATTACGGAGTCTATACAGCTTCAGGGCAATGATAATTTTATGGATATTTTCAATTGCTGGCGCGACGCTGGAATAGAGATATCCATTGATGATTTCGGAACAGGCTATGCGAGCATGGGCTATCTTAAGAAGCTCAATGTAAACGAGATTAAGATTGACAGAATGTTCGTAAGAGGTGTCGAGGAGGCAACCTACAATTACAGGCTGATAAGCAACATGATTGAGTTTGCCAAGAATAATTCAATCCGTATATGCTGCGAGGGTGTTGAGAGCGTGCAGGAGCTTACGGTGTTGGAGGGACTTTCCCCGAACCTTATACAGGGCTATCTTTTCTCAAAGCCATGTGAGAAGGATAAGTTTGAAAACCTGTTTCTTGACAGTCACACGAGTGAATACAAGGAGCATGAGAAATTTGTCCAGAAGCTGTATAAGTTTAAGGACAGAATGCAGGTTATCTACTTCGATACAAAGGATATTCTAAGAAAGACAGAGCTTGGACTATGGATTATAAGAATAAATGAAAAAGAGAACTACTGTGAGATGCATACCGATGAGACGATGGAGAAGGTCATAGCTGTTGACAGGAAATATACACCGCAGGAGTGCTATCATTACTGGTATGACAGGATAGATGAACGCTTTAAGGACTATGTCGATGAGAATGTGAAGAAGATGATAGAGTCCGACAAGGTTGTACAGCTTCATTATCCATGGCAGCACCCGAAGCTTGGCAAGATACTGGTGCGCTGCTGCGGAAGGCGTGTCGAGGATTCGGACGGAATGATTACACTTGAGGGCTATCACAGAATGATAAGCAATGTTGAGAATGCAGTAAAGGATATGTATAAGATATAACAGATGGAGGATATTATGGTAAAGCATGTTATTTTATGGAAGCTTAAGGAAATGGACGAGAAAGAGAGTGAGAGCGTAAAGGTAGGAATCAAGGAAGGACTTGAGGGTCTTGCAGGAAAGATACCGGGTCTTGTGGAGATACATGTACATACCAATGGTCTTGCAAGCTCCAATGCTGATGTCATGCTTGATTCGACCTTTACCGATGAGGAGGCTCTTAAGGCTTATGCAGTGAATCCTGCGCATGTTGCGGTTGCAGACGGCAAGGTAAGACCTTATACCGCGGTGAGGACATGCCTTGATTTTACAGTATAGTATGAGCCTAATTTCTATTTGACAAAATAATAGAAAAAATATATCATGGAATTTAATGATTTTTGGAGGAAATAGAAAATGCAGCAGGAAGCTTATAATCACAAAACAATTGAAAAAAAATGGCAGAAATATTGGGATGAGCACCAGACCTTTAAGACTGATGTGTGGGATTTTTCCAAGCCTAAGTATTATGTACTGGATATGTTCCCTTATCCTTCAGGTGTAGGCCTTCATGCAGGACATCCGGAAGGATATACCGCAACAGATATTATGTCAAGAATGAAAAGAATGCAGGGCTACAATGTGCTTCATCCGATGGGCTATGATTCCTTCGGACTTCCGGCAGAGCAGTATGCCGTATCTACAGGACATCATCCTAATGGATTTACAGAGAGCAATATTGAGACATTCTCAAAGCAGCTCAAGGAGTTAGGCTTTGACTATGACTGGACAAAGATGCTTGCGACAAGCGATCCTAAGTTCTATAAATGGACACAGTGGATTTTTAAGCAGCTCTACCTTGCAGGCTACGCGAAGCTTGTTGACATGCCTGTTAACTGGTGTGAGGAGCTGGGAACAGTTCTTTCCAATGACGAGGTAATTGACGGCAAGTCTGAGAGAGGCGGCTATCCTGTAGTTAGAAAGAACATGAAGCAGTGGGTAATCGACCAGCCTGCATTTGCAGAGAAGCTTCTTGAGGGTCTTAATGAGATAGACTGGCCTGAGTCGACTAAGGACATGCAGAGACACTGGATTGGCAAGTCAGAGGGTGTTGAGGTTGATTTTAAGATTGTAGGCGGCGGAGAGTTCTCTATATACACAACCTGTATAGAGACTATCTACGGTATCACATTCATGGTTCTTGCACCGGACGGACAGCTTGTGAAGGAGCTCATGCCTAGAATCGAGAATAAGGAAGAGGTTGAGGCATACATCGCAGAGACACTCAAGAAGAACGATATGGATCGTACTGAGCTTAACAAGACCAAGTCCGGCTGTATGCTCAAGGGAATATATGCGGTCAACCCTGTAAACGGCAAGGAGGTTCCTGTATTTATAGGAGATTTCGTTCTTGCAAGCTATGGAACAGGTGCCGTTATGGCGGTTCCTACGCATGACCAGAGAGATTTCGAGTACGCTGTTGCACACAATATACCGATGATTCAGGTAATCGATGGCGCGGATGTGAGCGAGCATGCTTTTGAGAAGGGAGATTATCTTGGAAAGGGCTGCAAGCTCATCAATTCGGAGGAGTTCACAGGTCTTACCGTTGAGGAGGCTAAGAAGGCTATCACAGATAAGCTTGTCGGAATGGGCATTGCCAGAAGAAAGGTCAACTATCACTTCCGTGAGTGGATTTTTGCAAGACAGAGATACTGGGGCGAGCCTGTACCTATCGTATATCTTGAGGATGGTTCAATACATGTGCTTGCAGATGATGAGCTTCCTCTTGTCCTTCCTGAGCTTGAGGATTACAAGGGAAAGAACGGACAGGCACCTCTTGAGAACGCTACAGAGTGGAAGCAGTACAACCATAATGGCTTAAAGGGCAAGAGAGAGACATCTACAATGCCTGGAAGTGCCGGTTCAAGCTGGTATTATATGAGATATATTGATCCGGATAACGATAAAGAGTTCGCTAATCAGGAGCTTTTAAAGCACTGGATGCCTGTAGATTTATACATCGGAGGACCGGAGCATGCTGTAGGTCATCTTATGTATTCAAGAATCTGGAACCGTTTCCTCTATGACAAGGGACTCTCACCTGTAAAGGAGCCGTTTAAGAAGCTTGTTCATCAGGGAATGATTCTTGGCTCTAACGGAATCAAGATGGGTAAGCGTTTCCCTGAGTTTGTTGTTAATCCTAGTGATATCGTTAGAGATTACGGTGCAGATACCTTAAGACTCTATGAGATGTTCATGGGACCACTTGAGGCCTCTAAGCCATGGAGTGCAACAGGTGTTGAGGGCGCTAAGCGTTTCATCGTGAGGGTATGGAATTTCTTTACTAACCCAGACAACATTTCAGATGCGAACAAGGATGAGCTCACAATGCTCTACCATCAGACTGTAAAGAAGGTTACGAATGATTTTGAGAACCTTGCTTTTAACACAGCTATCAGCCAGATGATGATATTTGTAAATCAGCTCTACAAGACAGGAACATGTCCGAAAGAGTATGCTGAAGGATTTATAAAGATGCTTTCATGTATATGTCCTCATGTTGGTGAGGAGCTCTGGTCTGTATTAGGACATGACGATACAATCGCATACGAGGCATGGCCACAGTTCATAGAGGAGCTTACTGTAGAGGATGCCATTGAGATTGCGGTTCAGATTAATGGTAAGACAAAGGGCGTTGTCAAGGTTTCCAAGGATGCAGATAAGGATACAGTTCTTGCGGCTGCTAAGGATGCTGTTAAGGAGAAGCTTACACCTAATATCATCAAGGAAATCTATGTTCCGGGCAAGATTGTAAATATTGTATGTAAATAATTGATTACCTTAATGAATAATGCTGTGACAGTGCTGCCATGGCATTATTCTATATATGTAAGGAGGAATTGTATGCATTCACCACTTGAAATTGCAAGAAATTTTGTTGAGATTGGTATTCACAAGGTTAAGCTGTCAGCTTGGAAGATGCTGATACTTGGCTTTTTTGCAGGAATGTTCATAGGTTTTGCGGGAATTGCTTCGACAACAGCTTCGGCAACCATTGCCTCAGCTTCAGTTGCAAGACTTGTCAGTGCATGTGTATTTCCCGCCGGAATGGCTATGGTTCTTGTTGCCGGAAGTGAACTCTTTACCGGAAATAATCTGATTATAATAAGCGTTCTGCAGAAAAAGACAACTGTAGCCGGCATGCTTAAGAACTGGTTCTTTGTATTTCTTGGAAACTTTATCGGGGCAGCCTTTGTGGCGATTATGGTTGTGTACTCACATGTTCCTGATTTGTACAACGGACTTCTTGCACAGAAGGTTGTTGCCGCGGCAATGTCGCGAATAAATCAGAGTTTTCTTGAGGCATTTATGAGAGGCGTATTGTGTAATATTCTTGTATGTATTGCCGTGTGGGCTGCGTTTGCTGCTAAGAGAGTGTCGGGAAAGCTGCTTATGAGCTTCTGGCCTGTAATGCTGTTCGTATTGTGCGGTTTTGAACACAGCATTGCGGATATCTACTTTGGCATAGCTGGAATAGCTGCTGCAAGCGAATATGGTATTGCTGCCGCAGGACTTAACTTCGGAAGCTTTCTGTTAAAAAATCTGCTTCCGGTCACACTTGGAAATATTGTCGGAGGAGCCGGAATCGTAGGTGTAGGTTACTGGCTTGTATACCTTCGCCATACTCCTCTTAGTCCGATGACGATTGAGGCGGAGCAGGAAGAGATAGATATTGCAGAGGAGTATTAATTGATAAGGGCGGTGCAATGACCGTTTGGAAATGAGGTTTGTATGACACAGTATTCTTTTTTACAGATAATAATGTTCTTTTTCGCATATTGCTTTCTGGGATGGATATGGGAGACAAGTTATGTATCAATCAGAAATCATAAATTCGTAAATCGTGGTTTTCTGCATGGACCGCTCATACCGATATATGGTTTCGGCGCGATGGCTATACTTTTTGCAACGCTTCCGGTCAAGAATAATCTTTGGCTTGTATTTATCTGTGGTATGCTTGGCGCTTCGGCGCTTGAGCTTGTAACAGGCTGCACGATGGAGGCTATATTCCATGTAAGATATTGGGACTATACCAATATTCCTACTAACATAAAAGGTTACATCAGCCTGCCAACATCAATAGTGTGGGGATTATTTTCAATCCTTATGATAAAGTTCATACATAAGCCGATTGAGCATATTGTGCTCAGTCTCTCGCAGACTGCGACGGAAGTGCTGACAGTATTTCTTGTAATGTTCGGAAGTATGGATCTTGGAATATCTATCAGAGATGCCCTTGATTTAAAGGAGATATTGAAGCATATTTCCGAGATGGAGAGTGTGCAACGAGCACAGAAGCGCATGGATGTCATTGCGGCGGTGCTTGACAATGATGTTGAGAACTTTAAGGAAAAGATTACAAACAGGTTGTCCGGAATGGAGAAAGGCGAGTTCAGACGTATTAAGAGTCTCCTTGAACGTAACCCATCGGCTAAGTCTACAAGATATTCAGAGCTTTTCGACAGCTTCAAGACTACAATCAAGGAGCTTAAAAGACCGGGTAAAAATGAGGGTACAGACAATGAGTAACTAAGCGTTTTTGAGCATTTGCATGAAGAGGTCTAATTTTCCCTGCTGTTCAGGACTCATATCGTCTCTCAATATATTTATGATGGCATTGGTTTCATCCTGTGTGAAACTGATGCCTTCTTTTTTTGCTTTGTTTGAAACGGCGAGGAGGAGTGGGAGCATTTCGTCGCTGCCTTTTCCCTTAGCTATGTTTGCAAAATTTTTAATAAGAGCTGCCTTGCGTGGGTCGAGCCCTTCTGTGATGTGAGATGTGTCCATGGTTGAACTCCTTTCATAGTTAATAAAAATCATAAGAGTGATTCAAATTTGCGGCACTGAGCGAGCTGCTCCGGTGATAAAAGCCCTGAGAGCATGTCGAGCGGAGACGGTTGATATGTCTGATAAGGTGGTTTTGGCGGAGGACAGTTATCGGGCTTGTTGTGCTCATTGTCATGCTGCCTGTCGCCGCCGGGCTTACAGTCGCATGGAGACTTTTCAGGTGCTTTGTCACCCGGTGTGCATTGAGGTTTACCCGTAGGTTTGTCACATGGGGTACATGGAGGCTTTCCGGGTGGAGGCGGCGGGGCACATGGATTGGCATTGAGTGCAGCCTGAATTTTCTGTGCCTTAATCATGCCAATCATCATGTCAAGCTGCTTTTGCTCCTCCGGTGAGCAGTAGCCCTTGAGCTCTGAGAGCATATCGCCACCGCATGGGGGCTTGAACGCACATGCCGGAATGCGGTTGTGATTAAAGAAATCGAGCGTCATGTTAAATTCGATTATGCGCACCATGAGTCCGAACATCTTCTGCTGCGACGGCTCTAAAAACGGAATGAGAGCCTTGAGAAGCTGCGTGCTTCTTCCGATGGTCCGCTCATCAAATTCAGTTTGTATTATTGACTGGTGCGGTGGTTTTGGTGGCATTGTGTTGGTCCTTTTTATGTAGGGGGAGGGGTTATCGATAAAATATATGTAGATTGGAAAAAATTATGCTTGAATAATTTGAAGTTTGTGATATTATATAAACAATATATTATTTTCTCATTTTTTTACAGGTACGCTTAGGGTGTACCAGTTTTGTACCAGAGGTACGGTATTTTTTGCAGGGTGACATCAGCTTTGACTGATGCCTTTTTTATTTCTAAATATATAGGGTTAATCTCACTCACAAAGCATAGAAAGGAAAAAATGAGGAAAAAAATTAAAGATATAATTCATAAAATAGTAGTTTTGATGTTCATAATTGGTTATTTATTTGGTGGGGTTTTGTATTATTATATTTATATACTGAAGATATAAAAGATAGATAAAGATTACTTAAAGTTATTTATTTATAAAAACATTTGGGTGATATATTATTTGAAATATAATGCTTAATGAGGAGAGTTTTAATATGAATGATTATGATGAGGAATCCATTGCAATCGGAATGGAATCGAAATATTGTATGGCGCTGATAAAAAGGTTTAAAATAGAGCAGGCAAAACAGGATAGAGGAGGAATATACGGCGAAACGCAGAGAAGTATGGCATATAACTCAAATAAGATTGAGGGAAGCACTTTGACGGAAGACCAGACAGCGACCTTGTTTGAGTCGCGTTATCTGCCAACGAGCGATGAGCCATACAGAGCCAAGGACATTGAGGAGATGACAGGGCATTTTCTTATGTTCAATAAGATGTTAGAGACAATAGAAAGCCCATTGACACAGCAGCTTATTAAAGATTTCCACTATGCACTGAAGGCGGGGGTTTTTGAGGACAGAGCCAATGGTTATGCCATAGGTGAATACAAAAAGCGTAAAAATACTGTTGCGAGATTGAATACGGCGGCACCGGAGAAGGTTGAAGAAAGAATGGCGGCATTATTGCGGGAATATAGCGCGCGTGATAAAAATATTGAGACAATGGCATGGTTTCACGCACAGTATGAGCTGATACATCCATTTCAGGATGGAAATGGCAGAACAGGACGCATGATTCTGTATAGGGAGTGTCTCAAAAATAATCTGATTCCGGTTATTGTACACAGTGATAATGAAATAAGATACAAAAGTGCTTTAAATAAGGCTCAGACATCCAATGATTATGCAGGATTGATTCTTTATTTTAGGGACGAGCAGGCAAGGTACAGGAAAATTTGTGATGAATATGATATTCTGGAAGATTAAAAGGGCAGGGGAACACAACCCCTGCCCTTTGTGCCTGCAGCCTCTTAGAAGCCGCAGCCACCGCCGCAGAAAAGAAGAATGAGAATCAACCATATACAACTGTTGTTGCATCCACCGCCACAGCCGCAGTCATCTCCGTTACCACAGCAGAAGACATTGGAAAGGGATGTTCCGTTGCCGTTGCCGCACAGGCAGGAGAGAAGAATTATCCAGATGATAATATTGCAGCTGTTGCAGCCTCCGTTGTTAGAACCTCCACATCCGCCGCCGCATCCACAGTTTGTTGCTGCTAAATCACTCACTATAGTTTCCTCCAAAATCTTTATACACTTCATAATATGTCGGGAATGGAAATGTGTTACCGACTTTATACAATTTTTTCATTAAATCATACCTTGTTTTTTTAATAATCATATTGTATGATACAAGAAGTAAAATGCAGGCAGTAGAGCATTTGTGATTAATCGTAAAATATAGTGCCGTGGTGAGCATGTGCAGATGGAGGACTTTATGGATAAGATTAAGATGACTACACCTCTTGTGGAGATGGACGGAGACGAGATGACAAGGGTACTTTGGAAGGTGATTAAGGATGAGCTTCTGCTTCCTTTTGTCGATCTTAACACAGAGTATTATGATTTGGGTCTTGAATACAGAAATGAGACAAATGATCAGGTCACAGTTGACGCAGCCATGGCAACTAAGAAATATGGTGTGGCTGTTAAGTGTGCAACCATCACACCTAACGCAGCCAGAATGACAGAGTATAACCTTAAGGAAATGTGGAAGAGCCCTAACGGAACAATCCGCTCAATACTTGATGGAACGGTTTTCCGCGCTCCGATTATAGTTAAGGGTATTGAACCGCTTGTCAAGAACTGGAAAAAGCCTATAACGATTGCGAGACATGCCTACGGCGATGTGTATAAGGCTGTTGAGATGAAGGTTCCGTGCGCAGGTAAGGCTGAGCTTGTCTATACAGACACAGAGGGCAATGAGAAGAGAGAGCTTATCCATGAGTTCAAGGGTGCCGGAGTTATTCAGGGCATGCACAATGTGGAGGCTTCCATAGAGAGCTTTGCGAGAAGCTGCTTCAATTATGCGCTTGACACTAAGCAGGATGTATGGTTTGCAACGAAGGATACCATATCTAAGAAGTATGACCACACATTCAAGGATATTTTTGCGGAAATTTTTAAGAACGAATATGAAGAGAAGTTCAAGGAAGCAGGAATAGAGTATTTTTATACACTCATCGATGATGCGGTGGCAAGAGTTATACGTTCAGAGGGTGGGTATATCTGGGCATGCAAGAATTATGACGGAGATGTCATGAGTGATATGGTTGCGACAGCATTCGGCTCACTCTCAATGATGACGTCGGTGCTTGTGTCTCCACAGGGCTACTATGAGTACGAGGCTGCACACGGCACTGTACAGCGTCATTATTATCGTTACCTCAAGGGTGAGCAGACATCAACCAACCCTATTGCCACAATATTTGCATGGACAGGCGCTCTCAGAAAGAGAGGAGAGCTTGACGCAAATAAGGAGCTCATGCAGTTTGCGGATAAGCTTGAGAAGGCTACGATTGATACTGTTGAGGGAGGCCAGATGACAGGTGACCTTGCAATTATAACATCTATAAAGGACGCAAAGACCCTCAACAGCACAGATTTCATAAAGGCAATCCGTACTACACTTGAGGCTATGCTCTAGGAAAAGGTATCGGTGTACAGATTATGGTTAAGCTTATATTAAGCGATGTCGATGGAACGCTTTTAGCGAGAGGCGAAGGCGCTTTTGATGACGGTGTGTTTGAAGTTATTGACAGACTTTATGAGCGTGGAATACATTTTGCCGCAGCCAGCGGAAGAGGATATAGCGATCTTCACAGGCTTTTTGCGCCTGTGAAGGATAAGATGGCTTTTGTGTGCAGTGATGGTGCCATGACGATAAGTGATGGTAATATTCTTGATATTAATTCAATGAATAAGGATGATGTAATAGCACTTGCTGAGGATATTACACGCTCTGAGGGATGTGAGTTCCTTCTGTATGGGCGTGAGAAATTGTACATTAGTCCTAAGACGGAGGAATACAGAGGTTTTATCGTCAATAGATACAGAGACAGCATTTCATTCGTGGATAGTGTGAATGATGTTGGAAAAATAGAGGATGATTTCCTCAAGCTGTCGGTGTATGCTATAAATGGAGTTGACTCCTGCAACAGCTATTTTAAAGATAACTGGATGGGTACATTTGAATTGGTCTATAATTCTAACAATTGGATGGAATTTGTTGCGAAGGGAATAAGCAAGGTGTCCGGTGTTGAGGCGCTGTGCCGTAAGTATTCTATCAATATGGATGAGGTTATGGCATTCGGCGATGGAGGTAACGATATCAAGCTTCTTGGCACGGTAGCCTATGGCTATGCCATGGATTACGCGCCGGAGGCGGTGAAGGCAGCAGCGGGCTATGTAACCGATGATGTTATGGAGACGATACGCAGACAGGTGCTTGCCTGATGTAACAGTGATTGTAATAGTGGTATATAGGCAGGCGAGTTTTTACAGGAAATCAGATAAAATTATGATACAGAATGAGACAAAAGACCATACCGGACTGATATGTAAGGCAGCCCTGCTGTTGGTAGTTTTTATTTTATAGGTGCAGTGCAGTCATGCAGCGGCTATATCACGATAGGTGAGGATGTGGCTGCGGGGACATATTATTTACATGAATATGCCATGAATTCTGATACGGTAGCGGAGTCGCATATTGTATGGCAGAAAAAGCAGACGAATCTTGAGAGAATTTTATTCCATTTATCAATCATACATAAGTCATCATGGTGATGTAAAAATTGAAATATAAATTCAGGGTTGACATTACAACATTTTTGAAATATACTTCCATAAGTAAAGCGTTGACGAGAAGAGTACCGGGATAAGATTTTTCAGAGAGAGACACATTCGGTGCGAGTGCCTTAGAATACTGTTTCGGGAAGACCACCTCCGAGCGGCCTTAATACGGCACGGTGATTCCGTTATCATCACAAAGAGATATTCCTGTTGATGTATGATGATATATTGTATTCGTACAAAGTTCAATGAGAATAATAAGGGTGGAACCGCGGATATGTATATTCGCCCCTTATACAGATGGAAAGCCACTGTATAAGGGGCTTTTTGTATGTGTGTATTTGCGTAAATTTGGTAAAAAATTATAAGGAGATTTTTAAAATGGTAGATTTTAAAGCAGATGAGAGACTGAATACTCTCAACCATTCATGTGCACATGTTATGGCACAGGCTGTTAAGCACCTTTACCCTAATGCGAAGTTCTGGGTAGGACCTGTTGTAAAGGAAGGATTTTACTACGATATCGACCTTGGAGATGTGGCTGTAAATGATGAGATTATCGCAGCTATCGAGAAGGAGATGAAGAAGGTCTGCAAGGAAGGCAAGAAGATTTTCAGAAGAGAGGTATCTAAGGCGGAAGCCCTTGAGATGTTCAAGGACGATATGTACAAGCTTGACCTTATAAACGGACTTGAGGACGGCAACATCACAGTCTACGATCAGGGCGATTTCACAGACCTCTGCCGTGGACCTCATGTGGATAACACAAAGCTTTGCAAGAACTTCAAGCTTGTAAAGTACTCAGGCGTTTACTGGAAGGGTGACGCTAACAATCATGTTATGCAGAGAATATACGGTGTATGTTTCCCGACTGCCGAGGAGCTTGAGGAGCACCTTAAGTTACTTGAGGAGGCTAAGGAGCGTGACCACAGAAAGATTGGCAAGGAAATGGAAATCTTTATGACTGATGACCTCATCGGACGCGGACTTCCTATGTTCTTACCAAAGGGCTACACAGTATGGCAGGAGCTTGAGAACTATATCAAGGCTAAGGAGAGAAAGCTTGGCTATCTTCACGTTATGACACCTTGTGTAGGTACAGTCAACCTTTACAAGACATCCGGCCACTGGGATCACTATAAGGAGAACATGTTCCCTGCTATGGAGGTTGAGGGAGAGTCATTCGTGCTCAGACCTATGAACTGCCCTCATCACATGATGATTTATGCTAACAAGATGCATTCATACAAGGATTTACCTATAAGAATAGGTGAGATAGCGCATGACTTCAGATTCGAGGCGAGCGGTACTCTCAAGGGAATCGAGAGAGGAAGACATTTCTGCCAGAATGACGCACATCTTTTCGTTACACCTGAGCAGATTGAGTCTGAATTTTCTAAGGTTGTTGACCTTATATTTGACACATACAAGGATTTCGGAATCACAGATTACAGATGTGTTCTTTCACTCAGAGACCCTGAGGATAAGGTTAAGTACCACGATGACGATGAGATGTGGAACAATGCAGAGAATGCACTCAGAAAGGTATTAAATGACCTTGGAATCGAGTACACAGAGGAAATCGGCGAGGCAGCATTCTACGGACCTAAGCTTGATGTAAATGTTAAGCCTGCTGTAGGTAATGAGTACACACTCTCAACATGCCAGCTTGACTTCTGTCTCCCGGCTAAGTTCAACTTAACTTATGTTGACAAGGATGGTCAGAAAAAGACACCTGTTGTTCTCCACAGAGCAATCCTTGGTTCACTTGACAGATTCATGGCTTACATCCTTGAGGAGACTAAGGGTAACCTTCCATTGTGGCTTGCCCCTGTACAGGCAGTTATTCTTCCTGTTAAGAACGAGGATGAGGAGCTTAACGCTTACTCACATGAGCTCTACGATTACCTTGCTTCTAACGGAATCAGAGTTGAGATTGACGAGAGAAATGAGAAGCTTGGCTACAGAGTACGTGAGGCGCAGGTTAAAAAGACACCTTATCTTATCGTGCTTGGCAAGAACGAGGCTAATGACAAGACTGTGAGCTACAGACTTCACGGCGAGCAGAACTCAACAACAGTATCTAAGGATGATTTCCTTGCAATGCTTAAGGACGAGATTGCTACTAAGAAGCTCAATCCGGCTGCCGCAAAATAGTATTTAAGATTTAATTATAAGACTTCATGCACAGTGATTTTTAGCTGTGCGTGAAGTCTTTTTTGTAAATCGATATATTTACATGAAACGGATGTAAACTGAAAATTATGTAATAATTGAAAATATAATAACCGGATGATATACTTAAGCTTAGATTGAAAGGTTATATGGATAAGAAATGGAGAAAAAATGATAGTTAATTATAAAATGATATTGCAGTATGACGGAACGCGCTACAATGGCTGGCAGAAGCAGGGGAATACGAAAAATACCATACAGGGAAAGATAGAGGAGATTCTTTCTAAGTATTTTGGACAGGAGACAGAGCTTCACGGTTCCGGGAGAACCGACGCGGGGGTTCACGCTGTCGGACAGGTGGCTAATTTCAAGGTTGATTATCCGGGAGCCTCAATAGATAAAATAGAAGGGGTGCAAAATAATAATAAGAGTTCTGATAAGGAAGATGGCAGTCTGAAAGTCAATGCTGTTGAAAAAATAAAGGATGAGCTCAATTCATTCCTTCCGGAGGACATCAGGATACTCACTCTTGAGCAGGCGGACAACCGTTTCCATGCAAGACTTAACGCAGTGGAAAAGGAATACCGCTACTATATAAGTCTTGACAGAAAGCGCGACGTGTTCGGAAGAAAGTATATGGTGCAGCTTGAACATCCGGAGCAGCTTGATATAGAGAGGATGAGGTCTGCGTCTGAAAAATTTATCGGTGAGCATGATTTTCAGGGATTTTCGGACAACAAATCTAAAAAGAGCACGATAAGGCGGATTGACAGTATTGAGTTTAGATTATGCAGTGAGAATATAGATAATGATGGCAACTATGCGGATGAAGCACGTATTGGCGATATACCTGCTGTTCAAGGCAGTTATATTGAAATGATTTTCCGTGGCAACGGCTTTCTATACCACACGGTCAGACTTATTGTCGGAACGCTGTTGGCTGTCGGCATGGGAGAGGCTTCCGCGAATGTGGTGGATGAGATATTTGAGAGCCGCGACAGAAAGCGTGTTCCTTATATGGCACCTGCGGAGGGATTGTTTTTATATAGGGTAGAATATTAAGGAGGCATAAATATGGACAGCACAGGCTATGCAAAATTAGAAAAGAATCTCATAGATATTATCAAGGAGCAGCAGATGAAGCTAGGCTATTGCGAAGAGGAGGTGAGGCTGTATTATCCGCTCTCATCGCTAAACCACTTCTTCGGAACGGACGATAGCGCTGAGGCAATGCTTGCCAGATTACAGCCGGAAAAACAGCCTGATGAGTTTAAGGGAAAGCTTGGAGCTGTGGAGGTGACACAGCATAATGGGCGCTTTTGTTTCCTTATTCCAAAGGAGGGCGGAAGATATGTGCATGAGAATGCCACGCCGGACAGCTTCCTTGGCGAGCTGATAGCCTATGTCGGAGGGCATGACTGCACAATGCAGGGAATATTTGATTTGTTCCGTAAATATTCAAAAAATGTGGTCATTGAGAAGGCTAAGGATGATGAGTTTGACTACGTTGTGTATTTTGAACATTCAGACGATGATACTTCCGATACAGCCGGTGATGAGTACTATTACTGCTTCAAGGACGAAGGCTGCCACATAATATATCACAGATTTTTGCCGGAGGATTACAGGGACCTGTTCTAGAAAAAATATTTTGAATAAAGATAGGAGCGTGACCCAAATTGAGAAAATCATTATACATTATACCAATATTATTTTGTATAATTCAGTGTACAGGCTGCAATAAGGCGGATGTAAATAACATTGAGAGTTTCAATAATGTATTCAACAGTGAGTATGCGCGTTCGGTGGGTGCGGAGCCTTCGGAGGATGTGTATATGAGCTACGCCGTAGATAATTATGGGCTGGACGCGGACTGGACACCGGCTGCCGATGACCCGTATCCACAGTGGAATTACACACATTGCCGTGAGAACTATGCCGTGGATAGCGATATCGATGCGGATGGCAATGCAGAGACCGTTCTGTATGGAGGCGACGGAGGCGGCAGTGAATCCTGGTCCTATCTTGCATTTTATGACGATGTGAGAGGTGGATGGATACATCTTATGCCGGGAAATGTGCAGGAAAATAATTATAATATCAGGGTTTCGGATGAACAGAAGGAATGGATTGTGCAGAACCTGAAAGAAAAGAAGCTCAGTGATGAGAAGAGGGCGGAATACGAATCGGGATTGATGTACATGTATCCGCAGCTTCCCGCTGTACTTGAGGATGGAAGCGTGCTGGTCACATTCTATGGGAGAAATAACCATGAGCCGTACGAAGAGGAGTATGTGCTTGTAAAGGCTATTTTGCAGTACAACTGGTCGGATGACGCGGGCGGATTTGAGCTTGTCAATTATGCATTGGTCATCGACAATGATACCGATGTTGTATGTTCGGACAGTGATTTTTTAGGAAAAATGCCGGTTACGGTCAAGCAGGATGAAAAATAAGCTTGACAAATTACTCTGCTGTGATAAACTTTAATAGGTTGTTGGATGTTTTGCCGGCAGGCGTTGAATATTCAACAATGAGGTTTATCAATAGTATAAAGTAAAGGCTGTGAAAACGAAGATTATATTTTTATAATGCAGTAGACAGATATTTTCCGACAGAGAGAGTGGGTCATCGGCTGGAAGCCCGCTTTAGGTTCAGATAGCTGTTTAAGTTCCCGTTGGAGCTGCACTCTTGAAGGGTTGCTTGTAGAGAGTGACGTACATGCACGTTACGCATTAGTTGAGTGTCCGGATTTATTCCGGGAATCAGGGTGGTACCGCGAGATTATGCCTCGTCCCTCTTTTGTTTATCAGAGGGGCGGGGCTTTTTTAGTTCAAAGAAAAAGGAGAAAATGACATGTTTAATGCAGATGATTTGAAGAAGAAATTCTTAAATGACATTGAGACTGCCAGATCTGAGAGTCAGCTCTCAGAAGTATGGAAGACTTACCTCAGCAAGAACGGTTCTGTTCAGGGACTTATGAACGGAATCAAGGAGGTTGCCAAGGAGGAGAAGAAGGCATACGGTCAGTTCGTAAATGATGTTAAGAGCTGGGTTCAGGAAAAGTATGATGAGAAGAAGAAGGAGATAGAAGCTCTTGAGTTACAGCAGAAGTATGAGAGAGAGACTATAGATGTCACAGTTCCGGTCAAGACACGTCCTATGGGAAATCTTCATCCACTCACAGCGGTTAAGTATGAGATGATAAATGTGTTCGCAGGAATGGGCTTTGAGATTTTTGAGGGACCTGAGATTGAGGATGATGACCACAACTTTACAAGACTCAATGTATTGAAGGATCACCCTTCAAGAGATATGCAGGATACTTTCTGGCTTACGGATGATCTGCTCCTTCGTACTCACACCTCACCGGGACAGATTCGTACCATGGATGCTAAGAAGCCGCCTATCAAGGTTCTTGTGCCGGGCAAGGTATTCCGTTCGGATTCGGACGCTACACATTCACCTATGTTCAGCCAGATGGAGGGACTTGTAGTTGACAAGCACATTACACTCTGTGACCTTCAGGGTATGCTTGATGAATTCGTGAAGAAGCTTTTCACAGGGGATGTAAAGACAAGACTTCGTCCATCATATTTCCCATTCACGGAGCCATCTGTTGAGGTCGATGTAAGCTGCTTCAAGTGTGGTGGCTGCGGCTGTTCGCTCTGCAAGGGCACAGGCTGGATTGAGGTTCTTGGCGGCGGTATTGTAAATAAGAAGGTTCTTGAAAACTGTGGAATCGATTCTGAGGAGTATTCGGGACTTGCATTCGGTATCGGTATCGAGCGTATAGCAATGCTTAAGTATGGTATCAATCACATGGGCAAGCTTTTTGAGAATGACATTGATTTCTTAAAGCAGTTCAAGGCATAACAGCAGAAACGGAGAATAGATATGAAAGTATTACTTAGTTGGTTAAAGGATTATGTAGATATAGATGTCACTCCACAGGAGCTTGAGAAGAAGTTCTTCGGTGCAGGTTTTGAGGTTGAGGGAGTTGAATATCTTGGTGAGAATATCGAGAAGGTTTATGTAGGACAGGTTACTTCTATAGAGAAGTATGAGGGAACACACCTTTACATCTGTCACATTGACTGCGGGGAGCAGGGACATGACCACCTTATTCTTACCGGTGCCGATAATGTATTTCAGGGTGCCAAGGTTCCGGCATGTATAGTTGGGGCCAAGCTTCCTAACGGAATGGAGATTACACCTAGAAAGATGAAGGATATGATGTCCTACGGTATGCTCTGTTCAGGCGGAGAGTTAGGTCTTGATAAGGACTGGTACAAGGGAGCTGATGTAAACGGTATTATGATTCTTGATGAGGATGCACCTGTAGGAGAGGATATAAAGACCTATCTTGGACTTGATGACTATGTATTTGATATCTCCGTTACGGCAAACAGACCTGATTGCCAGTCTGTTCTTGGTCTTGCGCGCGAGGTGGCAGCATTCCTTGGAAAGGAAATCAAGCTTCCTGATATGAGCTATACCTGTGATGAGGTGACAAAGCCAGAAATCAACGTGACTGTTGAGAGTCAGGATATCTGTCCAAGATATTTAGGACATTATGTATATGATGTTCAGTATAAGGAATCCCCGCTCTGGATGAAGAGAAGACTTATTGCAGTCGGACACAATGCTATAAACGCGATGGTTGATATAACCAACTACGTTCTTGTTGAGATTGGACAGCCAATGCATGCATTTGACCTCAACACACTTGAGGGCTCATCGATTGTTGTCAGAAGAGCTGAGGATGGAGAGAAGCTTGTCACACTTGATGGCAAGGAGAGAGTGCTCACACATAACAATCTTCTCATCTGCGACAAGGTGAAGGCAGTCGGACTTGCAGGTGTAATGGGTGGTCTTAACAGTGAGATTACCGAGAACACGAGGGAGGTTCTCTTTGAGTCGGCTAAGTTTATGAAGGATAACGTGAGAAAGACAGCCAGAGGACTTGGCTTACAGTCTGATGCTGCTTCACGTTATGAGAAGGGTATTGATGAGTATTCTGTTGAATGTGGTATGGCAAGAGCACTCAATCTTGTTACAACACTTGGAGTAGCGAAGGTAAGCTCCACTCATTTTGATGTCACAGCAGGTGCTTCTACAGAGAAGAGAGTTATAAAGGTTCCTACAGCAAAGGTAAACTATGTACTGGGCATTGAGGTACCTGAGGAGGATATGGTAAGAATACTTAAGAACCTTGCGTTCGAGGTTGAGTTATCGGACGGAGTTATGACGCTTGCGGTTCCACGTTATCGTGAGGACATTGAGAATTATCAGGATATCGCTGAGGAGATAATAAGAGAGTACGGATATGACAAGGTTGTTCCTACATTCTTAGGGGAGGCGTTGGTAACCAACGGAGGACTTAATGCTACTCAGAGCAAGGAGCTTTCAGTAAAGAACTTCCTCTGCACACAGGGTTACTATGAGATTCAGACTATTGCCATGACCTCCAAGGATGAGTTCGATGAGTTCTTAATTCCTGCCGATGCGAAGGAGAGAAAGGTTATAGAGATTTTAAATCCTATAACAGAGAATTTGAGCATAATGAGAACTCTTATGGCACCGGCTATGGTAAGGGCTATCGAGAACAATATCAAGAACGGAAACACAGACCTGCGTTTCTTTGAGCTTGCAAATGTATATATTCCTAAGTCACTTCCGCTCACGGAGGCTCCTGATGAGGTCAAGACCTTATGCCTTGGTACTTCGGGCTCTGAGGAGGATTTCTTCACAATGAAGGAGACGCTTGAAAATTTTGCTTCCTATAATAATATAAAGTTTACCTATAAGAGAGGAAATGTCCCTTATCTCCATCCGGGAAGAACGGCGCAGGTTTACTGTGATGGCACATTGATAGGTACATTCGGACAGCTAAGATATGATGTCGTTGATTCGATGGCTATTGCCAAGGACAAGAAGAATGACACAAAGATTTTTATTGCTGAGCTCAATTATGATGTCTTAAAGACCAAGTTCAAGGAGGAGATTACCTACACACCTGAGTCGACATTTGCAAAGACCAGCAGGGATATCGCTATGATAGTTGACAAGAAGGTTGAGTGCGGAGATATAATTGCTACCATCGAGAAGGCGGATTCGCTTGTAGCAGAGGTTGACCTTTTTGATATTTTCGAGAGCGAGAAGCTTGGATTTGGCAAGAAGAGTATGGCATTCAGAATCGTATTTGCATCCCATGAGGCAGACGTAACTGATGAGATGACGGACAAGGCTGTTGACAGTATTGTGAATACTCTCAAAGATGTATATGGCGCACTTATGAGAAGCTGATTGTTCTGAATTGTATGTATAAAGAACCCGGACATGTCATATTTTGGATGTGTTCGGGTTTTTATAACATTTGCGGAGACGTGTCTCAATATGAATTGCTCATGCGACCGGTAAATAGATATATAAAAGTAGTTCTAATTACCTATGTGTCATACTGCAAATACTATAGATTTTAAAAGATTTTAAAGTTATAATAACAAATATAATTGTATACACAGGAGTGGAAAAGATTTGAATTTACATGATTTTAGCTATGATTTACCTCAGGAGCTTATAGCGCAGGATCCTCTTGAGGACAGATCATCATCAAGACTTATGCTTCTTGACAAGAATACGGGGGCGATAGAGCATAAGGTGTTTAAGGATATAATAGATTATCTGAACCCAGGAGACTGTCTTGTGCTTAACAACACGAAGGTTATTCCGGCAAGACTTATGGGAGTCAGAGAGGGAACGGGTGCTTCAATAGAGGTACTTCTTCTTAAGCGCAGAGAGAATGATATCTGGGAGGTTCTTGTTAAGCCGGGAAAGAAGGCAAGACCGGGCGACAGAATTATATTCGGCGAGGGAAAGCTTACCGCTGAGGTGCTTGATGTTGTTGAGGATGGAAACAGACTTATAAAGTTTTACTATGAGGGCGTGTTTGAGGCCGTTCTTGATGAACTGGGGCAGATGCCTTTGCCGCCATATATTACACATAAGCTTCAGGATAAGAACCGTTATCAGACTGTATATGCAAAATATGAGGGTTCTGCGGCAGCACCGACAGCCGGACTTCATTTTACTAAGGAACTTCTTGATAAGCTTGCACAGAAGGGAATTATTATTGCAAACGTAACGCTTCATGTAGGGCTTGGAACATTCAGACCGGTTAAGGTTGAGAATATTCAGGAGCACCACATGCACTCTGAGATGTTTGTTGTGACGGAGGAGGAAGCAGCCAAGATAAATGCGGCACGTGCAGCAGGCGGAAGAATAATCTGCGTGGGCACAACAAGCCTTAGAACGCTTGAGTCAACCACGGATGAGAACGGAGTTGTCCATGCGGATAGCAGAGAGACAGACATATTTATCTATCCGGGATATAAGTTCAAGGCGGCAGACTGCCTTATAACGAATTTCCATCTTCCGGAGTCGACACTTTTGATGCTGGTATCGGCACTTGCAGGGCGCGACAATATCTTGAATGCATACAAAACAGCAGTGAACGAAAAATACAGATTTTTCAGTTTTGGTGATGCGATGTTTATACATGATTGATAGCTTGTTCATGGAAAAGAAAATACAAGGAGGAGAATATAATGTCGGAAGTTCAGGAAAAGAGAAAGTCTAAAAGAATTGGAATAAATGTTAAGATTAAGCTGCAGAAGGTCAACAACAATCTTATTGCATTTGGACTTAAGGAAGAAGAATTTGAAGTAAATGTAGTTAATATTTCTAAAGATGGTATGGCTTTCAGAACAAAGGAAAGACTTGCTCTTAATTCTTTTTATGATACTCAGGTTGTATTGTGGACGAAGGAGTCCTTCGATACAGTTATTGAGATTGTGAGAATGGAGAACTTTGGCGAGGAAGAGACATTATATGGCTGCCGCTTTGCCGGAATAAGCGCTGCTGATCAGTTTAAAATAGATGTTTATCAGATAGTATCTGAGAACTGATACGGCGTGGGGAGAGAATAATTATGGTGGAATGTGTTAATCTCAGGAAAAAATATATGACTGTGACGGCTGTGGAGGATATTTCGCTTAATATTCAGGCGGGAAAGATGTACGCGCTGTTAGGTCCTAACGGAAGCGGTAAGACCACACTCATGAAGATGATTGCGGGGCTCACGAGACAGACATCGGGCACGCTTCTGTATGAGGGACAGCCGATTGGCGTGGAGTCTAAGAAACATATCGCTTATATGCCTACGGAGAGCTATTTCTATTCCTACATGAATTGTCTTGATATCGGCAAATATTACAGTGACTTTTTTGAGGATTTTTCAATGGAGAAGTACAGACAGCTTCTTGATGAGATGGAGCTTGATATCAGACAGAAGGCGAATAAAATGTCATCTGGAATGATGGCAAAGCTTAAGATTGCGGCAACACTTGCAAGGGACAGCAGACTGATAATGCTTGATGAACCGCTTAACGGAATTGACATAATTGCCCGCGAGAAGATTATTAACACAATAATGGCAAGTGCTGACGGACACAGAGCATTCATACTGTCAAGCCATCTTGTTGATGAACTTGAGAAGATAATTGACTATGCTGTCTTCATAAAGAAGGGTACAGTCATCATGCAGGGAGATGCTGAGGCTCTATGTCAGGAGTCGGGCAAGTCGATTGTTGAACTCTATAAGAGTATCTATGCATAGAGCGGGGGAGAATGATATGCTAAAGCTTATAAAATACGAGTTTCGTAAAAATTTGTATGGAATTGCGGTAATGCTGGGCATTATTGCACTTGCTCAGATATATTTTATGTATGCCTGCTTTATTGACCAGAACAGGAATAAGGCACTTGCCGGTGCATGGATATTGTTCTTTTGCGCTGTTGTGTGCTTCTTTATGGTATTTGCGTTCGGAATTGTCACATACAGCAGGGAATTGTCGAACAAGACCAGCTATCTTGTGTTCATGACTCCTAACAGGTCGATAAAGATTATCGGTTCCAAGCTTTTGTTCACCTTTCTGAACGGGGTGATGGTTGCACTACTGCTTGCCGGGCTGTGGCTTATAGACTGGAAGCTTCTGATGGATATGTGGGAGCAGGAGGTAAGCGTAATCGAGATGGTATTTGACCTTGTGAAGAATTTCGGAATTAATGTTACCGATATTGCCTACGGAATTTCTTTATTTGTCATTAATTTCCTTATCAATTTCTTCATGGCTGTCACACTGGCTTATCTGTGCATTACATTAACCGCGACGGTACTACAGAACCGAAAGATTAAGGGATTAATAAGTGTTATTCTGTACATATTCTTGTTCTATGCAGTCAATAAAATCGGAGGTCTGCTTCCTGTATTGTATGAGTCACCTGAGAACATGCAGCAGGTGGTAATAACAGCCCTGCCGTGTATGGTTTTCTTTCTTATTATAATAGCAGGAGCTGTTGTGGGAACAGCGCAGCTTCTCGACAAGAAAGTAAGCTTATAAAATAATATGTAAGATATCAGGGTCAAAAGGTCAGAAATCTGAAGCAATCCGGTATCATTGGGGGCAAAATACCTTTTGACCCCAACATCATATGTAATATTTAGCTGTATGCAAAGCATAATAAGCCTTGCATGCAGCTTTTTTATGATACCATCAGGGTGGAGAGAAAACGACGCTGTATGAGAAGGATGAACTGCAGATGGGGATTGACGATATTAGGTTATAATTATTTTTGTAGAGACATGATGTGAGAACAAACGTGATTTATAAGAGGAGGTGTATTGCGAAAGAAGGTAGAGTGCAGCCAATAAATGACACGCTTTAACAAGCGGCTGTTGGCAACCATTGGAACTATTGTTGTTTTATGAAGCTAAGAAGCCATTGAATTTTCCATCACATATTTAGCGGGGAAGTTAAAACAATTCTTACTGTACTGTTTTATAGAGCCACTTATTTGTGCTTGAAAGATGGAACTTATACGGATTATTATGCTGTCTAAAACGAAGAAAGTCTTGACGACTTACTTCCACATGCTTTGTAGTGTAGCTTCTTAAAAAATGTTTTATCAGTACGGTGGAATATTGAAAGACTTTCATTACAATTTGTGCCGCCGATTTGGCGACGGAATGGAGATTATTATGAAAAAGCTTATTGTTTATATTACATTTTGCATTCTTTTATGAATTAGTAGTTTCAATGTTTACGCAAAAGAAAAAAATTGTCAAGTAATTTCTTCGACTGAGTTGGATATCATTGGTAAATTAGTAAAACAGGATAGCGAATTAAAAGGCTTTACAACTTTTAATATTTGTAATATTGAAAGCTTATTAACATATTCAAATGAAAATGCATATGAATTACAGATGTTCTATAATGATACTGAATATATTGGATATATTATTTGGGATAAAGTGAATAATGTTATATGTGAAATTTCATTAAATTATCCATCGTATATCATATTTATGCAAACAAAAGATATTACTAATGCAGAATGTTACTATGATTCTGGAATATATTATGTGATTTATGATGGGATAATTTCATACTTGGACGAATTTGGAAATGTATATAATATTGTAAATCCAACAGAAACAGTGCCATTTTCAGTACTTCCAAATGTAACTCCACAGCTTCAACAAAATGATAATTGTATAGTGGCAGCGCTTGCAAACGTAATGTATTATTGGTCTAATAATGGATATACTGCGTTAAATTATATGTCATCATTTGAGGCAATAAAGCAAGCAATTAGTTCTTTGTTTAATAATTCATATGCAAATAATTCAGTTCCATCGGTTGCGGAAGGCTATGTTAAAAGTTGTTGCAGTTCATGGAGTGTTGTGTCGAATGTTATTTGGCAACCAAGCATATCTGACTATACTTACGAAATAGACAGGGGATATCCTTGTATGGTAGGTTTTGCAGCAGCACCGGGTTCATATAGTGAGAGTGTGGGTCATATGACAATGGGTTGCGGATATATAATGCAGAATAGTAATACTTATCTATTGGCACTTGCGGATGGTCATAGCTCATCAATAGTATATAAACTTTGGTCATCGGTATATAAAGACTGTATTATTACTGTTAATATTTTTAAATAAATTCTAACTAATAAAAACTGTATAGGGGGTAGACATAAAATGAAAAAAAGAGTATTTGCGTTTTTTATTGTGTTAAGCATGGCTGTTTTGCTGTGTGCCTGCCAAGGTAAAGACCAAAAGGATTCTGATATACAGATTACGGATACCGCACAGCAGGAGAGCGTGACGGGAAGAAAGCAGAATGAGGTGGCGAAGATATATCTTTATTATAATGATATATTATATGTTCATGATTCATCAAGTACTAAAAACAGTGCAACAGCCTCCGTGTTTGACCTTTGGTTTCCTGATTATGAATGTGTTGGCGAAATTACTGTTTCAAGTAACGAAATACCGAATCGTAATATGGAAGCAAGCTGCGTTAATGCCGGAACTAAGCTGTACTGCAAAGATGATAATATAGTATTGTATGACGGTACTAACATATATGAGATGAAAACGGATAATTAGCGGTAAAAATATCCCTTAACCCCAAAAACAGCTGTGAGAGCTAGCTCACAGCTGTTTTTGGGTTAAAAAATGAACAAAATATAAAATAATAATAAATTCATATAATATATGTTGACAAATGTATTTAACGGTGCTATTTTTAGTATATCAAAAATGTTAGCACTCAAATAAAAGGAGTGCTAATAAGAAGGGTAGGAGGCAGATGGAACTTGACGATAGAAAAGTTAAGATATTAGAGGCAATCATCCGCAACTATCTTGAGACAGGCGAGCCGGTTGGTTCAAGAACGATTTCAAAATATACGGACTTGAATCTAAGTTCAGCTACAATCAGAAATGAGATGGCTGATCTGGAGGAGCTTGGATACATCATTCAGCCGCACACCTCCGCAGGAAGAATTCCTTCCGATGCGGGATACAGATTATATGTCGACAGAATGATGGCAGACAAGAAGCAGGAACTTGATGACAAGGAGCATGAGCTCCTCAAGATGCAGGATATGCTTCTTGACAAGGTGGATAAGGTTGAGACACTTTTGCAGAATGTTGCGAAGACGCTTGCCGATAACACCAATTATGCAACACTTGTAACTGCACCGAAGTACACGGGAAACAGACTTAAGTTTATACAGCTTTCACAGGTTGAACCCGGACAGGTGCTTATGGTGATTGTGACAGATGGTAATCTTATCAAGAATAAGATTATTCAGGTTGATGCAGAGTTGGACAATGAGACATTGTTGAAGCTCAATCTTCTACTTAACAGCAGTCTTAATGGGTTGACCGTTGAGGAGATTAACCTGACGCTTATTTCGAAGCTTACCGGCCAGGCGGGTGAGTACTCAAAGCTTATCCGTGATATACTTGATGCGGTGGCTGAGGTTGCGGGTTCACCTGATGATCTTCAGATATATACCAGCGGTGCAACCAATATTTTTAAATACCCTGAATTATCGACACAGTCGAAGGCAAGTGAACTTATCTCAACATTTGAGGAGAAGAAGGAACTCACGCAGCTTGTCAATGATGCGTTGAATAAGGAAGACAACAATGGCATACAGATATATATTGGAAATGAGACACCGGTTCAGACAATGAAGGATTGCAGTGTTGTAACTGCAACCTATGAGCTTGATGAAGGTGTCAAGGGAACAATCGGTATTGTTGGACCTAAGCGTATGGATTACGAGAAGGTAGTCGAAGCGCTAAAGAGTATTAAGGTTCAGCTTGATTCGAAATTCAAAGACAGTTAGAAAGGCGGAGAACAGATGGCAGAACAGTTTGAGGAGAAGAAGGATAATATTTCCGAGGAGGAAATCAAGGATACCGCTTCTACCAATGAAGATAATAATGCTACAGTCAATCAGAATGAGCAGACTGAAGAAGCTGTAGAGGCTGTAGAAAATACAGATACAGCAGAAGCTTCTGATACAGATTCCGATTTATCTTCAGATGACGAGGGAAAGAAGAAGGGCTTCTTTGGTAAGGAAAAGAAAGACAAGAAGGATAAGAAAGACCAGAAAATCGATGAGCTGACAGACCAGTATCGAAGAACACTTGCAGAGTTTGATAATTACCGCAAGAGAACAGAGAAGGAAAAGACAGCGATGTTCGAGGTAGGTGCTAAGAGTATTATTGAGAAGCTCTTACCGGTTATAGACAGTTTTGAAAGAGGTCTTGCAACCGTATCTGAAGAGCAGAAGGCAGAGCCTTTTGTCGATGGTATGGATAAGATATATAAGCAGCTTGTTAAGCAGCTGGAAGATGCAGGAGTTAAGGAAATCGAGGCGATGGATAAAGAGTTCGATCCGAATCTTCACAATGCGGTAATGCATGTTGAGGATGAGAATGTAGGAGAGAACATAATCGTTGAGGTATTCCAGAAGGGCTACACATACCGCGATGGTGTGGTTCGCCACAGCATGGTTAAGGTAGCTAACTAATTAAGGCAACAGGAAACATTAGATTTCATATAATATCAGGAGGAAAATGATATGAGTAAGATTATTGGTATTGATTTAGGAACAACAAATTCATGTGTAGCAGTTATGGAAGGTGGTAAGCCTGAGGTTATCGCCAATACAGAGGGTGTTCGTACAACACCATCAATAGTAGCATTTACAAAGACAGGAGAGAGACTTGTAGGTGAGCCTGCCAAGCGTCAGGCAGTTACGAATGCTGAGAAGACAATCTCTTCTATCAAGAGACATATGGGTACTGATTATAAGGTAACAATTGATGATAAGAAGTATACACCACAGGAAATCTCGGCTATGATTCTTCAGAAGCTTAAGGCTGATGCAGAGAGCTATCTTGGCGAGAAGGTAACAGAAGCAGTTATCACAGTTCCTGCTTACTTCAACGATGCAGAGCGTCAGGCAACTAAGGATGCAGGTAAGATTGCAGGTCTTGATGTTAAGAGAATTATAAACGAGCCTACAGCAGCAGCACTTGCTTATGGTCTTGACAATGAGCAGGAGCAGAAGATTATGGTATATGACCTTGGTGGTGGTACATTCGATGTATCTATCATTGATATCGGTGATGGAGTTATCGAGGTATTGGCTACCAACGGTGATAAGCAGTTAGGTGGAGATGATTTCGACCAGAGAATTACAGAGTATATGCTCTCTGAGTTCAAGAAGAACGAGGGTGTAGACCTTTCAAATGATAAGATGGCTCTTCAGAGATTCAAGGAAGCAGCAGAGAAGGCTAAGAAGGAGCTTTCAACAGCTACAACAACCAACATTAACCTTCCGTTCATCACAGCAACAGCAGATGGTCCTAAGCATTTTGATATGAACCTCACAAGAGCTAAGTTTGATGAGCTTACACATGACCTCGTAGAGAGAACAGCAATTCCTGTTCAGAACGCTATGAGAGATGCAGGACTTACAAATGCAGATATTTCAAAGGTTCTTCTTGTAGGTGGTTCAACACGTATTCCTGCTGTACAGGAGAAGGTAAAGCAGCTCACAGGTAAGGAGCCAAGCAAGACTCTTAACCCTGATGAGTGTGTAGCTATCGGTGCTTCAATTCAGGGTGGTAAGCTTGCAGGAGATGCGGCTGCCGGTGATATCCTTCTTCTTGATGTCACACCTCTTTCACTCTCAATTGAGACAATGGGTGGTGTCGCTACAAGACTTATCGAGAGAAATACAACTATCCCTGCTAAGAAGAGCGAGGTATTCTCAACAGCAGCAGATAATCAGAGCGCAGTAGATATCAGGGTTGTACAGGGTGAGAGACAGTTCGCAAGAGACAATAAGCTTCTTGGCGAGTTCAGACTTGACGGAATTGCTCCTGCTCCAAGAGGAATCCCTAAGATTGAGGTTACATTCGATATCGATGCAAACGGTATTGTTAATGTATCTGCTAAGGATCTTGGCACAGGTAAGGAGCAGCATATCACAATCACATCCGGTTCTAATATGTCCGATGCTGATATCGATAAGGCTGTAAAGGAAGCTGCAGAGTTCGAGGCACAGGATAAGAAGCGTAAGGAAGGTATTGATGCACGTAACGAGGCTGATTCAATGGCATTCCAGACAGAGAAGGCTCTTGAAGAGGTTGGCGATAAGATAAGCGCTTCTGAGAAGGAGAGCATTGAGAATGAGATTAAGGCTCTCAGAGCAATCCTTGACAGAACAAACGCTGAGAATATGTCCGACAGCGATATTGATGAAATCAAGGCTGCTAAGGAGAAGCTTATGAATACAGCACAGCCTGTATTTGCAAAGATGTATGAGCAGGCTCAGGGTGCAGCAGGCGCAGCAGGTGCAGGTCCTGATATGAGCAATATGGGTGGACAGCAGAGCACATCTTCAAACAATTATGGTGATGATGTTGTTGACGGAGATTACAAAGAGGTATAATATAGTAAGATGTATGCATAATTGAGTGCGTTATCCGATGCACAGTGATTGGCAGACATGCTAAAATAAATAGAGTGAATGGCTCTGGCAGTCATTCACTCTGTTTGAGTATATTAGTATTGATTTTTTAATAAAATGCATGGCGGGTGTATATATCCGCAAATCAGCAGGGAGGAAAAGCAATGGCAGATAAGAGAGATTATTATGAGGTACTTGGTGTATCTAAGACTGCCACTGATGCCGAGCTTAAAAAGGCATATAGAGTGTTAGCTAAGAAGTATCATCCGGATTCTAATCCGGGCGATAAGGAGGCGGAGGCTAAGTTTAAAGAGGCTTCCGAGGCTTATGCAGTTCTAAGTGATCCGGATAAGCGTGCCAAGTATGACCAGTTTGGTCATGCGGCATTTGATGGCAGCGCAGGTGGTCAGGCTTATGATTTTAATATGGATGACATATTCGGAAGCATGGGCGATATATTCGGTGATTTATTTGGCGGCGGAAGAAGCAGGGGAAGAAGCAATGGACCTATGCAGGGAGCCAATGTAAGAGCCTCTGTGAGAGTTACCTTTGAAGAAGCGGCTTTTGGCTGTGAGAAGGAGCTTGACATCACACTTAAGGATGAATGTGCATCATGCCACGGAACAGGTGCTAAGCCGGGTACATCCCCGGTACAGTGTGCAAAGTGTGGTGGTAAGGGTCAGATCGTATATACACAGCAGTCTCTTTTTGGTATGATGAGAAATGTCACTACATGTCCGGACTGTGGTGGTAAGGGAACTGTCGTAAAGGATAAGTGCCCGGACTGTCATGGAACAGGATATATAGCTAACCGTAAGAAGATTCAGGTGTCCGTTCCTGCCGGAATCGACAATGGACAGAGCATAAGAATACGTGGTAAGGGTGAACCGGGAACTAACGGCGGACCAAGAGGAGATTTGTTAGTTGAGGTTATTGTTTCACCTAGCCCTGTATTTGCAAGAGAGGATTACAATGTATTCTCCAATGTGCCTATAAGTTTTGCAGACGCAGCTCTTGGCAATGAGATAAGGATTAAGACAATAGATGGAGAGGTTCTCTATGAGGTTAAGCCGGGTACACAGAGTGGCACAAGGGTACGTTTGAAAGGCAAGGGTATTCCGACTCTTCGTGACAGTAAGTTAAGAGGAGATCATTATGTAACACTCACAGTAAAGGTTCCGGAGAAGATGACAAATGAGCAGAAGGAAGCTCTTCATGCTTACGATGCGCTTATGCGTGGTGAGAATCCGACAGACACAACAGATGGCGGAACGACCAGAAAAAAGAGAGGCTTATTTAAGTAAAATATAAAGGAGCAGAGTATGATCATAGTTGAACCATGTGCAGGACTTGGAAATCGTTTTCTTGGAATGGCATCTGCATATCACTGGGCAAAACAGACGGGTGATGAGCTCACTGTGCTTTGGAAGATGGAACGTGTTATGGGAGCGAGAAATGAGGCTGTGTTCTCTCTGCCGGAGGAGATAAAGATTATTCATGCCAAGGATTTCGGCTATAAGGATAAGCCTTTTTCACATTTAAGATACCAGCTGCTTGAGAAAAGTTTGCGAAAAAAAGCAGATTATTTTTCTGATGTAGACCCGACTAATGATTTGTTTATCGAAAAGGGAAATGCATATTATGAGGAAGTTATAAAAAACAACAAGCTCAAGTTTATAAGAGCATTTTCCCAGTTCCATGATTTTAAGGGAATAGACAGACCGCTTGAGTTCATAAAGCCGACTAAGTATGTGAGTGATAAGGCTGAGTCCGTTATCGGGAATATAGACAGTGCAAGCAATATTGGAGTTCATATACGGCGTACGGATAATCAGATATGTATAAATAACAGTCCCTTGGAAGTGTTTGTGGATGCCATGGAGAAGGAGATTGAGAAGGATGACAAGGTCACTTTCTATATCGCCTCAGATGACATGGACACTATCTTAGAGCTTAAGAAGCGCTTCGGAGACAGAATATATTATATGAGCGAGAAAAATTTTGAGCGCGACAGCGATAAGGGAATTGCGGATGCATTTGCCGAGCTTATCTGTCTGTCACACTCAAAAAAGATTATAGGAAGTTTCTATTCAACCTATTCACGCATTGCCGCGATGCTCTCCGGAATAGAACTTGAGGTTGTAAAGAAAGATAACTAAATGCTAGAAAAAATTATTGAGCAATTGCCGGATATAGTCATTATATCCGGCTTTTTTTATGTCCTGTGAGGCGATAATATCCACACTTCCTATAGTATTACCATCATATTCATAAACAAGCATTCCGAGCGAATCCCCAATACCTACGGGTGCTTCTATGTTATTAAGTATTTCAAAATGACAACTGATTTTAGAAGTATCATAATTTTTCAGAAATATATATGAAAAATTATTTTTGTAGGAGCAGGAAACGGACTGCTCTGTTCCACCCTTTACATGAATTTCCGGTATTTCCGGGGGATTGATGTCCTCATAACGGCTGACAATGCCGTATCCGTAGTTCAGAAGAGAAATACAGTCGGCTACACGCTCTTTGCCGTTTGGGGCATGCATGACAACAGCTATCAGCTCTATATCGTTTTTGTTTGCGGTTGCCGACAGACAGAAGCCGGCAAGACTTGTAGAGCCGGTCTTTAGACCGGTGGCCCATTCATACTGCTTTATGAGCTTATTGGTGTTGGTAAGACCGAATTCCGAATCACCGCGCCTTGTAGAATGGGTGATGGTGTCCATCCATATTGTAGAATAGTTATGTATCTCCGGATATTTGTTTATAAGTTCGCGCGACATGTATGCGACATCGCGGGCAGTGGTCTCATGACCATCGGCGTCAAGCCCGCAGCAGTTCACAAAATGTGTGTTCATCATGCCGAGTCCGGCGGCGCGCTCATTCATGCGGTCAACGAACGCGCCCTCTGAGCCGGCAATGTGCTCTGCCATGGCGACACAAGCATCATTAGCACTCGCGATGGAAATGCATTTTATCATAGTCTCAACCGTCTGTGTTTCACCGGGTTCAAGAA
The DNA here is from genome assembly GCA_958446835.1 of uncultured Eubacterium sp. GTDB lineage: Bacteria > Bacillota > Clostridia > Lachnospirales > Lachnospiraceae > CAG-882. The sequence goes on along the minus strand of CAUCXT010000001.1, from coordinate 75,533 downwards.
ATACCTGACTTCCGCCCATGCTTGCGGCGTGTTCGGACACGGTCACTTTCTCATCAAGAGTTATCTTGTTATCGGCAAGGGCGTCAAAAATCAGTATCAGTGTCATAATCTTGGTTATGCTTGCAGGACGAAGCTTTGTGTCTGCGTCTTTTTCGTATATCACGGTGCCTGTTGAGGCTTCCATAAGGATTGCAGATGGAGCGCTCACAACAGGGGTATCGCAGTGCGCCGGCATGGCAATATTGCATGCTATGACGGCAAAAAGCATGAGAAAACAGGTTATCTTTGAAATTATTCTGGGAAACATATAGAAACTCCGAATCAGCTTTACAATATTATAGTCATATTTCATATAATTTATGAAAAAAGCTTTTATAAAATGCACCTGCTGGTAACACTATGAAAGCCGGAACACAGGGCAGAAATATTGTTTAATAATTCAGAAGGACGTTATCAATGGTGAGAGAGCTTAACAGGAAAAATTTTGATAAGAAAAAGCTGTATAGAAAAAAGCCGTATAGGACAAAGACGGACAAGACAGAAAATATATTATATGAAAAGAACATCTATAAGGCGCTTTTTATAACGGCATTTCCTCTTATAGTGTCTAATTTTATAATAGCTCTGCTTGATGTCACGGACACATTCTTTATCGGTCAGATTGACAATTCGGCTGCGGCACAGGCGGCTATGGGCGTGGCATGGCCGATTATAAATATAATGCTTGCGTTTAACAACGGACTTGCGGCGGCTGGAGTTGCGCTCATCAGCCGTCTGGTGGGTGAGGAAAACTATGAGGGGGCAAAAAAGCAGGCAGGCGTTCTGGTGAGTGTGGCGCTTGTGATGGGAGCGGTGATAAATGCCTTGATGTTTTTTGCAGCCTCCGCGGTAATGCGCTTTATGGGGGCGGACGGTAAGGTGCTTGAACAGGCGGCAACGTATCTGAGGATAAGCTCATTTGAGATGATACCGCTATTTACTTTTGCGGCTTTCTGTTCAATGCGCCAGTCGGTCGGCGATATGATGTATCCGGTGGTGCTGTCAATAGTGGCGGCGGTGGCAAATATTGTCGCGGCAATGATATTTATAAATGGGTTCGGAATGGGGATAAGGGGAGCGGCGGCAGCTTCGGTCGCAGGTCAGCTTTGTATTGTGCCCTTTTATGTTAAGGGCTTGTTTCGCGGTAAGGGAGCGCTCACAATCACTCTTAGTGATATGCGGTTTGGTGCAAAGGAGATAAAAAGGCTGTTCAAAATCGCGGGACCGTCTATAGAAGGACAGCTCTTAGCTTCCTTTGGCTTTGTGATATTACAGATGATTATTCTCAAGGAGGGCAAGGAGATATCTGCGGCATTTTCGATAGGAAATAAAATATCCAACATTATTCTGGCTGTTGTGATGGCTCTTTCAACCACAATGTCTGCATTTGTAGGGCAGAATATAGGAGCTAAAAATACGGAAAGGGCGAGGCAGGCATATAGTGTCAGCCGCAATATGTCTGTCGCAATGATGACGGTCGGGCTTGTTATCCTGTTTCCTTTGAGAAAGCCGCTTGTAGGTATAATGTCAAACGATGGGAAAACCGTGGTGGCGGCGGTGGAATATATAGCAGCGGTGCTTATAACACTGCCTGGTCTAGCGCTGTATCAGAACTATATGGGGGTGTTCAACGGTTCGGGAAATACAGCGTTTACTCTTTTTATGTCATTTGTCTGGTTGTGGGTGTTAAGAATCCCTATGCTGCTTGCGGTGGGCAGGATGTATCCCGATAATTCGAGCGCAATATGGATTGTGATGGGAATAAGCAATGTGATGGTGGCAGCAGCAGGTCATCTGATGTATAAGTATATATATGTAAAAAAATGGGGTTAGAAGAGGGTATTCACTTTTTGAGGATAATACGGTATAATATTCTATAAGGATTCGGGGTGTCAAAGCATGCTCATCTGGTCTATGAGTGTATAACATGCTTTGACACAGAATCATATAAATATATAATCATAATTACTGAATTGGTATATTGTGAATTATTTGACTATTTGAAAAGGGGAATGTATATGAAGAGAAGATTAAGAAAGTTTTCAGTTATTTTATCGGTGGTGATATTTGCGACAGCAGCGATGTCGGCATGTAAGAAGGATGATATATCAGAGATTGACAGAACCTTCGAGTATACCAGGACAGAGACACAGACAACCAGTCAGCACGCAACGGGTGAACAGGAGGATACAACAACCGAGAAAGAGTCCACTGTGAAGGAATCCACCAAGGAGACAACTAAACAGACACAGGAGGAGACTACAACCAAGAAACAGCTTACCGGTGCCGCTGTATATTTCGAAGATAAGAAGAGTGTATTTAATACATTACCTTCATTCACGGCAGGAAAGTTCGAAGAATATTTTAGTGAGAGCTATGTAGAAGGTCTTAAGTTTTCAGGAACCAAGGAGTCAGATTACGGCGATTATCTTAATAGTGTTATAAATGAAGGTAAGTATACACTCAACAGTCAGGATGGTACAAGAGCGTACCTCGCAGCTGCAAGCGGTAAGATGTGTGTAACGCTGATATATAAGGATGGAACAATGCTTATTGAGGCAGGTGAGAATTACTGGGATATTCTTACATACGCTGAGCCTGAGACACAGGAGCCTACAAAGCCATCTGAATCGGCAGATGGCAGATATACCTATTTTGATAATAAGGATTCTGTGTTTTCACAACTTCCATATATGACTGCCGGAAACTTTACAGGGTATGAAGCAGTCGATGGCGGAGGAATTATGACATTTTCCGTTATAACATCTGATATGGTATCGGATTACGGAGATATTCTTGAAAGTAATGGATTTATGTTTTCAAGTTCTACACCGGATGGACTTACCAGTTACTATGTGAATGATAAGCTTATTGTCACAGTGGTATATGATGGCAGCGTTATGAAGCTTCAGGTTGTTACACAGTAATAGCGTGGTTGTATGTGTTGCGCTATATGTGTGCATGTATCATGGATATAATGCTATAAGGTATTGACTCGAAATATAAATAGTAAAAAAGTAAAAAAAATAGGGTAGAAAAGCTCGTGATTTAGTGAGACAATCTAATCATCTGAAATTATTTGGATGGGAGGATTGTTATGTCAGGGATAACGGAGAGGATAACAGCACAGATACCGTACAGGTATCGCAATGCACCGATTCCCGGCGGAGGCTATGTCACGGGCTTTGTTTTTCACAAAAAGGTGCCGGGGATATTGTACGCCAGAACAGATATCGGTGGTGTGTACAGATATTTATATGATGAGAAACGCTGGAAGAGCCTTATTGATCATGTGACCATGCTCGATGTGGAGGAGACATTCCCTATTGCGGTGGCACTTGACGATGAACATCCTGAGAGATTGTACATTGCATGTGGTATCAATGGAAAGCCTGAGGGAAAGTTATGCATATCGGAGGATTATGGTGAAAGCTTTATCTATAGAAGCATTCCGACCATGGTTCACGGCAACCTAAGCGGACGCGGAACCGGAATGAGACTGGTTGTGGATGAGAGCGACAGCGATACACTCTATTTTGCCAGCCAGACGGGAGGACTTTTAAGAAGCCGTGACCGCGGTGATAGCTGGGAGAAGCTTCCACTTACAGAGGACTATATGACATTTGTATGGGTATCACCGGATGGCGGTACGATTGTAGCCGGGACAGCGGGCTTGACAACAAGGCTGGATGACAGACATAGAGGGCATAGTCTGTATGTGTCTTACGATTCCGGTAAAACATTTGAGCAGTTGGTGCAGCCACAGGACTACGATATAGCTGATTGCAAGATGAATGGAAATGTGGCATCAAGGTACGATTATGATGGGAAATATCTGTACGTTACTATGAATAGTACCGGAAGATATAATTATATTGTCGATATGGGATATAGCTGTGATACAGGCGACGTAATTGGTGGACATGTATTAAGATACCGTTTTGAGAACGGAAAAATAACAGGGTATGATGATATAACACCTTATGACGATGATAAAGCTAGAACCGAAGGCTATGTAGATTACGGCTTCGGCGGGGTATGCTCATGTGAGAGTGAGCCGGGATTGCTCACATGTTCTACACTATGCCGTGAATTGAAAGGCGTTGAGTGTATATACATATCGCATGACTATGGCTCGACATGGGAGATAAGTCTTAAGGGACTTGAAAAGGGTGGAATACATTTTAATACCTCCTACATGAGACTTGAGTACAACGGAGGTGTGTCGATTCTCCACTGGCTCAGTGATATAAAAATCAATCCGTTCAACAAGGACGAGGTGTGGTTCAATTCGGGAACGGGAGTATTCGGAAGTGACGCGTTCACATCTGATAACCCGGCATACCATGACAAGTGTACAGGCATTGAGGAGACGGTTCATCTTAATGTGTACGCGCCTGTGGGCGGTGACGTGAAGCTGCTTGACATTGTAGGAGATCTTGGTGCGTTTGCATTCAGAAAACTTGATGAGCCATGCAGGAATTCCTTCGATGACGCTGAGGGAAACAGATATATAACCTGTATCAACGGTGATTATTCTGATGTGAAATATGATACTGTTATTGTTACAGCAAGGGGCAACTGGAAGAGAAAGACCAAGGGAGGACTTGTAAGGAGCGATGACGGATGCAGGACTTTTAGACGTCTGCCTATGCCTTATGGACTGGATGACAGGATTGACGAAAAGCTTCACCAGATAGAGGAACCTAATGTGAATGCAGGCTGGGTTGCAATGTCATCGGATACACAAAACATAGTGTGGTCTATAGCGGACGGAATAGACCTCCCGGCAGAACTTGTGGTTGCAAGCAATGACGGCGGAAACTCCTATTTTAAGGTCAACATTGATAATTGCCCGGGTAAGTTCAAGGTATTCGCAGACAGAGTGGATAATGATGTCTTTTATGGCTTTGGCGAGAAAGGTCAGTTCTTTGTCAGCACCGATGGAGGAAAGAATTTTTATCAGAAACAGGTTGAGCTTCCTGAGATTGATTTTGGAAGAATAGATACAGCTAATAAAACGGAAATACGCGCAGAGTCCGGTAAGAAAGGTGTAATCTACATTGCAGCCGGAGAGGACGGACTGTATAAGCTGATTTATAACCGTGCTGAGGATACGACACAGCTTAAGAAGCTGTCGAAGCCGGGAGACACAGTGTTCAGGATGGGTCTTGGACTTGGAAGCAGGGATGGAGACTACCTGAGGGATAAGAAAATGCTGTATATATGCGGAGTGATTGATGGCGTGTACGGTTTCTTCAGAAGCCTTGATGATGGGGAGACGTATGAGAAAATCAATAATGATGAGCAGATGTTTGGTGACATAAACAGTATTGACGGCGATAAGAGAGTGTTCGGAAGATTTTTCATAGCAACCGGTTCAAGAGGAGTCATTTACGGTGAAATGAGTGATAAATAGGATAGGAAGGTGTAATATTACATGAGAGTATGGCAGGAAAACAACAGACTTGTTATAGGAGATGGAAGGTATACATTGTGGCTTGAGCCATGGGGAAATAATTCGTTCCGTGTGAGAATGACAGGTGAGGCCGTAATGGATGGGAATGACTGGGCTCTTACAGAAAAGGTGCCTGAATGTGTGCCTGAGATAAGCTGTGAGGAGGTTGACACGACAGACCCATGGTACAAGGGCGATGAGTACAAGAAGTATCATCAGACAGGCAAAATCTACACCATGAAGAATGGAAAGATAACAGCTAAGATATCGCCTGAAGGCTGGATAAGTTATTATAACCAGAAGGGTGAGCTTCTCACTGAGGAATACTGGAGAAACAGAAACCGTATAAACCGCTACTGTGTTCCTATACGTGTTGACGCAAGGGAGCTTAAGCCGATTCCGGGCTCAACCGATTATGAACTTACGGCAAGGTTTGAGGCGTTCGATGATGAGAAGATATTCGGTATGGGACAGTATCAGGAGAAACACCTTGACAAAAAGGGAGCGACACTTGAACTTGCACATAGAAATTCACAGGCGAGTGTTCCGTTCATGGTATCAAGCAGGGGCTATGGCTTTTTCTGGAATAATCCGGCGATAGGTACGGCAACCTTCGGAACCAACAAGACAGAGTGGCATGTAAAGAGCACTAAGAAGCTTGACTATTTCATTACAGCGGGTGATACACCGTTTGAGATTGAGGAGCAGTATTCTGCGGCAACAGGAAGAACCCCTATGATGCCTGAGTACGGCATGGGTTACTGGCAGTGCAAGCTCAGATACCGCAATCAGGAGGAGCTTCTTGCAGTTGCGAGGGAGCACAAGAGAAGAGGGCTTCCGATGGATGCTATCGTTGTGGATTTCTTCCACTGGACTATGCAGGGTGAATTCAAGTTCGAGCCTAGAGACTGGCCTGATCCGGAGAGAATGGTCAAGGAATTAAAAGATATGGGTATTGAGACGGTTGTTTCGGTATGGCCTACGATAGATGAGCGGAGCGAGAACTTCGGTGAGATGAGCGACAAGGGCTATCTTGTGACACCGGATAGAGGTATGGCATATCACATGACTTGGATGGGCAATACCGTATTCTTTGATGCGACCAATCCGGGAGCACAGAAATTCGTGTGGGAAAAGTGCAAGGAGAATTACTACAAAAAGGGCATACGCTGCTTCTGGCTTGATGAGGCTGAGCCGGAGTATGGACCTTATGATTTTGACAATTACCGCTATTATGCAGGACCGGCATTACAGTGCACTAACACATACCCTGTGGGATATGCCAAGGGCTTTTACGATGGATTAAAGGCGGAAGGTGAGAAGGATGTAATGAGCCTTGTGCGCTGTGCATGGGCAGGAAGCCAGAAGTATGGTGTTCTTACATGGTCCGGAGATATACACTCATCATTCCGTGCCATGAGGGAGCAGCTTCAGGCCGGACTTAACATGTGCGTTGCAGGTATTCCTTGGTGGACATCAGATATAGGCGGCTTCGTCGGAGGAAATATCAAGGATCCTTATTTTAAGGAGCTTTTGGTCAGATGGTTTGCATGGGGCTGCTTCTGCCCTGTATTCCGTATGCATGGTGAGCGTTCACCTTGGTATGAGAGGGAGGAGGAATTCATAAATAATGTGCGTCAGCTTACATCAGGTCAGGACAATGAGGTGTGGAGCTTTGGCGAGGATAATTATGAGATTCTTAAGAAATATCTCTTTATCCGTGAGAGACTTCGTCCATATATCCGTGAATGTATGAAGCAGGCAAGTCTCACAGGAGCACCTGTGATGAGACCGCTGTTCTTTGATTTCAATGAGGATAAGACGGCATGGGAGACTGAGGATGAGTATATGTTCGGTCCGGATATCTTAGTGGCTCCGGTTATGGAGGAGAAGGTTACACAGAGAAGCGTATACCTTCCTGCAGGTGCGACCTGGACGGACGCAAATACAGGAGAGGTATACGAGGGCGGACAGAGTGTTACTGTTCCTGCGCCGCTTGATATTATTCCGGTATTCTTTAGAGATGGGAAGAAGTACGATATCTATCAATAAAATCAAAGACCTGTCTGTAATATAATTCAGGGTCAATATATTGTGAATCGACATGAGCAGCTCCGTGTGCAACATAGAGCTGCTTTTCACATGCGGCGGCGTTATACAGATCAAATACCATTGAGGTGGGAACGAATACGTCGCAGTCACCGTGAATGAAGAAGGTCGGAGTGTGGCTTTTCTTTACATATTTTATAACATTGCCTTTTCTGAAGTTGAGTCCCGTGCTTATACGTGATACTACATCGGCTGTGTACAGTGAAGGGAATGCAGGAAGATGGAACAGCTGCTTGAGGTTAAATGCAAATTCGCTTCGGATTGAGCTGAAGCCGCAGTCCGCTATCGCACATATAACATTTTTCGGGAGCGATGGTTCACCTGTTGCCATCAGAATAGTGGCAGAACCCATTGAGTGACCATGCAAAACAATCGAGGCAGCAGGGTCGCGTTTTACTATGACATCAATCCAGTCGAGCAGATCGAAGTGTTCCGGATACCCCATACCTATATATTTGCCTTCGCTGTCGCCGTGGGCGCGCTGTTCAAGATAGAAAATATTGTATCCGTGTTCAATATATGGAAGAGCGTATGTCAGTATGTTGATTGGAATATCGCGGTAACCGTGTACAAGCATGACCCAGTCATGAGTAGGCTGCTTTGCGGGGAAAATATGTCCTGCGAGCTTAAGACCGTCACGCGATGTTATGGTGATATCCTCCCTCATGGCAGTGTCATACCAGTTCTTCATTTTATCCATAGATGAGAGATAATTTTTTTCGATAATATATTTAGGAGTTCCGGGGGTAAGGGTATTTATGTCAACAGGCTCTTTTTTCCAATATTTATCTGCGAGATACCCCTTATTCTTGAGACAGAAGGCGGTGAGAAGGTACCCAACGCCAAAAGACGCAATGGTGGATGTGGCGGTGGCAGCCAAAATAAATGTTGTAAGCTTCCTGTGGTTCTTTTTCATGCTGGTTTTCTCCTTTATACTTGATAAATTCATTATATCACAAAGATGTACTTTCATAAATACCATTCCGGTGTTACAATATAATATAGCAGAAATCGAAGTGAAATTATGCATTAAGAAAGGAAAATTGCTATGAATAACAAGAGACTTGAAAATGTAAAAAAGCTTTTTGAAGAATATGTGGAAAACGGACACGCGGCAGGAGCCAGTGTAGCCGTTTTTAAGGATTGCAAAGAGAGATTTTATTTTGATACAGGCTATGCCGACATCGAGAGGGGATACAATATGTCACATAATACGATATTCCGCTGCTTTTCGATGACTAAGCCTATAACCTCCGTTGCAGTGCTTATTCTCATGGAAAGAGGCATTATAGACCTGTACAGCCCGGTATCTGAGTATCTGCCGGAGTTTGCCGTTGCCAATATGAAGGTGATGGATGGAGAAGATGTTGTGCCGGCTAAGAGAGAGATTTTAGTTCGTGATCTGATGGACATGACAGCAGGAACAGTGTATCCGGATCTTGGAGATGAGGCAGGAAGAAAGATGGCGCTTTTGTATGACACGATAAGCGGTGAGCAGGATATGGGTGTAAAGCCGGGAACCATGGATTTCATAAGAAGAATAGCCCTTCAGCCGCTTGCATTTGAACCGGGTACACATTGGAGATATGGCACGGAAGCGGATATTTTAGGTGCTGTGGTTGAGGCGGCATCGGGAATGCGATTTGGCGATTTTCTCCAGAAGGAGATTTTTGATCCGCTTGGAATGAAGGATACAGCATTCTATGTGCCGGAGGAAAAGAAGAAGCGCTTCGCGCAGATATACAGGGTTGTAGAGCCGGGAGTGTATGCGCTTGACACGGAAAAGCACCTCGGAATGGAGGGCTATGATGAGAAGCCTGCATTTGAGTCCGGTGGAGCAGGACTTGTATCGACTGTGGAGGATTACGGAAAATTTGCGATGATGCTTGCAAATGGTGGAGCCTATGACGGTGTGAGAATTCTTTCACCATATACAGTGGAGTTCATGGGAACCAACCAGCTTGATGCACAGTGCAGGAAGGATCTGACATGGGAGACATTGAGAGGCTATGGTTATGGTAATCTCTGCCGTGTTGTGGATACGCCACAGTGTACAGGCTGCAGCGTGCAGCTTGGTGCCTTTGGATGGGACGGATGGACCGGCAACTATTTCCTCATAGACCCTGTCGAAAATATGGTAATTATGTATGTAATACAGAAGTGTGACGGAACGGATGACAAGCTGGTGAGAAAGCTTTTAAATACCGTTTATGGGGCACTCTGTTAGATTAACGCACGGATATCTTCCATAATATAGATAAAAAGGTATTTACTTAAATGAGGCAGATGTGTTAGAATGAAGAAATCGAGTAAATGATTCAAAGGAGACATATTTTCAATGGATAACAATAATAATGAAGAAGTTGTTTCAAAGAATTTTATTGAACAGATTATAGAGAAGGATCTTGCTGAGGGACACTGCAAGGTTGTCAAGACACGTTTTCCTCCGGAGCCGAATGGTTATCTTCATATCGGACATGCCAAGTCAATATTATTAAACTATGGTCTTGCTGTTAAGTATAACGGACAGTTTAACATGAGATTCGATGACACTAATCCGACCAAGGAGAAGGAAGAGTTCGTTGAGTCGATTAAGAAGGATATCGCATGGCTTGGTGCCGACTGGGAGGACAGGTTATATTTTGCCTCGGATTATTTTCCACAGATGTATGAGAACGCTGTTAAGCTCATCAAAAAAGGAAAGGCGTATGTGTGTGATCTCACAGCAGATGAGATAAGGGCATACAGAGGAACACTCACTGAGCCGGGAAAGAACAGTCCTTACAGGGATCGTTCCGTAGAGGAGAATCTTCGTCTGTTCGAGGAGATGAAGGAAGGCAAGTATGCTGACGGCGAGAAGGTTCTTCGCGCCAAGATTGATATGGCATCACCTAATATCAATATGAGAGATCCTGTTATTTACCGTGTGGCTCATATGACACATCACAGAACGGGAGACCAGTGGTGCATTTACCCTATGTATGATTTTGCACATCCTATTGAGGATGCTATTGAGGGTATCACACATTCTATATGTACACTTGAGTTCGAGGATCACAGACCTTTGTATGACTGGGTTGTGATTGAGTGCGGCTACAAGAATTCGCCTGAGGAGTCACCTAAGCAGATTGAGTTCGCAAAGCTCTATCTTACCAATGTTATAACAGGTAAGAGATACATCAAGAAGCTTGTTGAGGAAGGCATTGTTGATGGATGGGATGATCCACGTCTTGTTTCATTAAGCGCACTCAGAAGAAGAGGATATACACCGGAGTCCATTAAGAAGTTCGTGGAGCTTGTCGGTGTTGCTAAGGCTAACAGCTCTGTTGATTATGCGATGCTTGAGTACTGTATACGTGATGACTTAAGACTTAAGAAGAGCAGAATAATGGCAGTTCTTGATCCTATCAAGCTTGTGATTGACAATTATCCTGAGGGTCAGGTTGAGTATCTTGACGCACCTAACAATCTTGAGAATCCTGAGCTTGGAAGCAGAAAGCTTGCTTTTGAGAGAGAACTCTACATTGAGAGAGATGATTTCATGGAGGAGCCTCCTAAGAAATACTATCGTCTCTTCCCGGGCAATGAGGTACGTCTCATGAACGCATACTTTGTAAAGTGCGAGAGCTTCGTCAAGGATGAGAATGGAAATGTAACAGAGGTTCACTGTACCTATGACCCTGAAACTAAGAGCGGTTCGGGTTTTGAGGGCAGAAAGGTTAAAGGAACAATTCACTGGGTACCTGTAAATCATTGCGTTAATGCTACTGTTAAGCTCTATGAGAATCTTGTAGACGAGGAGAAGGGCGTATACAATGAGGATGGCACAATGAATATCAATCCTAACTCATTGACAGTTGTAGACAACTGCTATATAGAGGAGAGCGTTAAGGATGCGAAGCCGCTTGACAGCTTCCAGTTTGTGCGTAATGGATTCTTCTGTGTCGATGGAAGGGATGGACAGCCTATCGACAGTGAACATCTTGTATTTAACAGGATTGTGTCACTTAAGAGTTCATTCAAACTTAATTAATCATACAAAACAATAAATTGAAAGGAAGGCAGTATAATGGCTGGAATTTTTTCTGATCTTTCTTCGGTAGGTTTTGGCGGTCTGTCAAATGTTAATATATTTGATGACGAAGACGAAAAGAAGAAAAATGCTAAGCAGCAGGGTGCAGCAACAGGTACACCACAGTATAATGAGGTGGATTTTCTCTTTGATAAGAAGGTACAGTGCCCTGTGTGCGATAATGAGTTTAAGATAAAGACGGTTAAGACAGGTAAGCCTCACCTGATTGGTTCTGATCCTGATTTGCGTCCTAAGTATCAGGGAATAGACTCTGTCAAGTACGATGTTATAGTGTGTCCTCATTGTGGATATGGGGCACTCAGCCGATTCTTCAGCTATATGACAACACATCAGGCTAAGCTTATACATGACAATATTTCTGTTAATTTTAAGGGACTTGCACCTACAGGTGACACATATACCTATGATGATGCAATAACAAGATATAAGCTGGCGCTATTAAATACAGTTGTCAAGAAGGCTAAGGTAAGTGAGAGGGCATATACATGTCTTAAGCTTGCGTGGCTGTACAGAGGTAAAGCCGAGAATCTTAAGCCTGAGGAGGCTGATTATGCTAAAAAGAAGGAAGAGTGCGCTAACGCTGAAAAGGAGATGCTCGCTAATGCGTATGAAGGCTTCATGATGAGCGTTTCTAAGGAGAACTTCCCGATTTGCGGTATGGACGAGACAACCTTGGATTATCTTATGGCTAACCTTGCAAAGCAGATAGGCAAGATTGATGAGGCTTCAAGAATTGTATCAAGAATTCTTGTATCCAAGACTGCTAATCCTAAGATTAAGGATAAAGCGAGAGACCTTAAGGAGTCACTTAAAACAAAATAGAATATATTATAGCTATGAAAGAGAAAATTAATAATTTATTACAGAAAATTAAATTACACAAAACAAGCTTGCCGGTAAGATTTATCTTACTGGCAATTGTTGTCAATCTGATAGTTGAGATGTTTTGCAGACGTTCTGTCGCAGAGGGCTTTAAGTTCGCAGCGACTAATCCGCTGTGCTTTCTGTACGGTGTGATGCTTATTCTTTTTACACTGTCATTCGTGGGACTGATGCACAGGAAAGTGTTCATGGTGACACTGATATGTGGAATATGGATTATAGGCGGAATAGTCAATTTTGTAGTGACGGGCTTCAGGCACACTCCGTTTACCGCACAAGATTTCAGATTACTTAAATATGCACTTAATGTGGCACCTGTGTATCTTACCGGGGTACAGATAGTGCTTATAATAGTTCTGGCAGTAATTTTTATTATTTCGATGGTTGTATGGTGGTTCAAGGCTCCGAAGTACAAGGAAAAAATCAATTATTTCCGTGTGCTTGTAGTTATTTTAACATTCTGGTTCGTTGTATGGGGAACAACAAGGATCGGTGTGTCCGTGGGTGTGTTCGCGCGCAACTTCGGAAACATCGGAAATGCGTATAATGAGTATGGATTCGCATATTGCTTTTCGAACAGTCTTTTCAACAGTGGAATAGACAAGCCGAAGGAGTATAACGAGAACACCATCAAGGAGATACTTGCCAGAATGGATGAGCTTGAGAGCGAGCGCGATGAGTACAGAAGTGAACGCGATGGCTTGCTTGAGGAAGAATCGCGGGAGCAGGCGTCGGAAGCTGAGAGCGGAGCCGTGGAAAATTCTGATTCATCAGACGAATCCGTGGCTGTAAAGGAAACCGATGATGCCGGGCAGGAGAATATCAATAAGGCAACTAAGGATCGCCCTAATATCATCTTCCTGCAGTTGGAGTCATTGTTCGACCCTCAGTTGTTGAAGGATGTTGAGTTCAGCGGCACAGTGCTTCCGAAGCTTGAATGGCTGTACAAGAGTTATCCGTCCGGATTTCTTTCGGTGCCATCCGTCGGGGCAGGTACTGCAAATACGGAGTTCGAGGTTATTTCGGGTATGAATCTTGATGATTTTGGTCCGGGCGAGTATCCGTATAAGACGGTGCTTTCACACAGCGCATGTGACTCTATATGCTATGACCTAAAGCAGTATGGCTATACCACGAATGCACTTCACGACAACGATGGTACATTCTATGACAGAAATACAGTATTTTCCCAGTTAGGCTTTGAGACCTTTACTTCTCTGGAATACATGAATAATGTGGAGACGAATGAGATAGGCTGGGCAAAGGATAATGTGCTCATCTCACAGATTATGGAGATTCTCACAGGCTCAGAGGGCAGGGATTTCATCTATACGATATCGGTGCAGGGGCATGGAGATTATCCGGCGGACTATGAGATAAAGGAAGAGGATATAACAGCCGAGGGTGAAGCGATAGAAGAGTTTAAGAGACCTTTCACATATTATATCAATCAGATACATGATATGGATAAGTTCGTAAGAAATCTTATATATGCGCTTAAGGGACTTAATGAGCCTACAGTGCTTGTGATGTATGGTGATCATCTGCCGGCATTTGACATAACGGATGATGAGCTTGAGGGCGGTAATACATACACAACGCAGTATGTTATATGGAATAATATCGACCTTGAGAAGGTGGATGAGGATATAGAGGCCTTCCAGCTCACAAGCCATGTGATGGACATGCTTGGAATGACCGGCGGCGCCATATCTAAATATCACAGTACATTGAGACATTCGGAGGACTATGAGGACTATCTAGAGGGGCTTAGGGTGCTTGAATACGATATCCTGTACGGAGATAAGGATGTCTATGGCGGTGAGCTGCCGTATTCACCTACCAATCTTCAGATGGGACATAAGAGCATTACAATAAAAAAGGTGAGCAATTCAGATAATAATTTCGTTGTCACCGGAGAGAACTTCACGAAATTCAGCTATGTGATGGTAAACGGAGAGTATGCGGACACGATTTTTGTCAGCGACGACATGCTCTTAGTTGACGGAATCACACTGAAAGATGGTGACTCCGTCGTGGTTGTCCAGAAGGGAAAGGACGGAATTAAGCTTTCGAGTACGAGCATGTTTATTTTTCGCTCACATCAATAATACTGTTGGTCTTAGTGACTGAGCGGATGACTGAGTCGCGGGCATTTTTCCACGGTTCATCCTTGTACTTGTAGTCGAATTTATTGATAAACCATGCTAAGTCGTCGCGGACACGCTTCATATTATCGAGATAGAGCTTGTCCGTGACGGCAGTAAATTCCTCCAAAGAGCTTCCGCGAAGCTTCTTTGCGGCTTCTCTTGTAAGAATCTCGTAGTGCTTGTTACAAAAGCCGTTGCAGTTCTTATATTTTTCGCGGAAATCGCTCTCGCTTTCCCACAACATAAATATAGTATCAATATACCGCATAAAGACATTCTGCACTCTCTCACATACGAAGCATGAGCTGTTGAGCGTGTGAAGATATGACAGCAGAGTACTTTCTTCGGTATTCTTTTTAAACAGGGAGACTGCTTTGGCAGCTCCTTTTTTTTGCAGCTTCTCAACGTCATCTATCGTCTTGTCGAAATGCGTCTTCATAACCCACGCCATTCCGAGACGGTTATCCATGTGGTAGACCTGCTTTATATGCTTGTCGCAGAAGCCTAAGCGGTCTGTCTCACTTCTGACATCATCCTCCATGTAGCTTGGTCCCATGGTGTATTCTATGCTGTTGTCCTCGAGAGTCTTATACATCGTGCATATAGGACATTCGCATGAGGAGGCGAAAGCGTCATTTACCGGAATTGTATATAATTTTTCTTTCATTTTGGGAATCCTTTCTTAAAAAGATTTTCTTAAAGAACATTGTGTGTCAAGACCGGCGTTTCCGGGTCATGACACCTACAATTATATAATAAAATAGTATATGGGTCAAAAGGTAAATGCTTAAAAAGATTGTGTTTTGGCATGGATATGTTAAAATAAAATGAAATGTAGTGTCTGATTTTGATATGTGGAATATGGCTGTTGCTTTATGGGATTCTGTACGTTCGTCACCGAAGCAAAGCATACATCCGTGTATATATAAATATGATAAGTTATACACAGTTAAACATATATAACATGTTTTGACATACGAATTTTTATAAGAAATATATTGCATAAAATCGGAACAGGTATCCTGATTGGATAATAAACGTGAGGTGTGTTGTGAAGGAATTGTCGGTGCCGCTTGAGGTGGGTTCAAGGAAGCCCATCTATGAGCAGATATATGATTATATAAAAAAAGAGATAAGGGATAAAAACCTTCGGGCTGAGGCGAAGCTTCCGTCGACAAGAGCACTCTGCGCACATCTAAATGTGAGCAGGAGTACGGTGCAGCTTGCCTATGACCAGCTTTTAAGTGAGGGCTATATAGAAGCGCGGCCGTGCAGGGGCTATTATGTCTTAAAGCTTGATGGGCTGTATGACCTTGAGACGATAGAACATAAGAAGACGGCAAAGCCGGTTGAGGTAAACAAAGAATATGAGATAGATTTTTCGCCGAGCGGTATTGAGCTTGACAATTTTCCTTATAATTCGTGGCGCAAGGTGAGCAGGACGGTAATCGGTGAGGATACGGGGCTGTTCAATATGGGAGAGCCGCAGGGGGACAGGGTATTTCGTGAGACGATAGCGGACTATCTACATGAGTCGCGCGGCGTCAAATGCAGTCCGGATAATATAATAGTCGGCGCCGGGGATGAATACCTGCTTATGCTGCTTGACCAGCTCCTGTGCTTTGCACATGGGAAACAGATGAGTTATGCCATGGAGAATCCTGCATACCGCAAGGCATATTTTGTGCTCAACGGTATCGGACGGAAGGTGTGCCCGGTGAGGCTTGATGATTATGGTATGAGCTGCGACATGCTGAGAGAATGTGATGTCAATGTCGCGTATGTCACTCCTTCACACCAGTATCCTATGGGTATCGTGATGAGCATAGGAAGAAGAATGGAGCTTCTTTCGTGGGCTGGGGAGGGTTCGGACAGATACATTATTGAGGATGACTATGACTCTGAGTTCAGATACAGGGGAAAACCTATACCGGCACTTCAGGGACTTGACAAGAATGGCAAGGTCATCTATATCGGAACATTTTCAAAGTCGATTGCGCCGGGGCTCAGAATGAGTTACATGGTTCTGCCGGACAGCCTGATGGACAGCTATATAAGCGTCGGAAAAAGATATTCCAACACGGTGTCGCGTATTGACCAGAACATCGTCAATTTATTCATAAAAGAGGGATATTACGAGAGACATCTGAATAGAATGAGAGGTATTTATAAGGCTAAGCATGATGTTCTTCTTGGCGAGCTCAAAAAATTCGGGTCGGAATACAGGATAGCCGGGGAGAGTGCAGGGCTTCATGTGCTGTTATCCACCGACAAAATGCCGGAGGATGAGCTTGTGCTACGCGCGGCACAGCATGGTGTAAGGGTGTATCCATTGTCGGAGCATTTTTTAGGTGAAGATATAGAGGATGATATAAGAAAGCTCACAGGAAAAAGGAGCACGATTATCCTTGGCTATGCGAGACTTAATGAGGATGAGATAGTGAGGGGCACGAAGATTCTTATGGAGGCATTTTCAAATGAAAAAGATATGTAATTGTAATATACCAGCCAATCTGCAGAAGGATATGATGGCGGAGAGCATTGCGGCTTATGTGGCGTCACTGCCTAAGGAGGATGTTGTTGAGGATTCGAAATATGAGAAAAGACTTGATATATGCAGCAAGTGCGCCGATTTGGTAGGAGGACTTACTTGCAGTCATTGCGGCTGCTTCGTGCTTGCGCGAGCCAGAAAAAAACAGATGGAATGTCCTATGCCGGGCGGAAGCCGGTGGGACAGGGGCTTGGGACAGGGGTAAGGTACATGTCCCAGAGCTGGGACACGTACCTGACCCCTGTCCCAAGATGAACGAAAGGAAAGGTATGAACATGGAAATAAATGAGAAAAACGGCAATCTTTATGTGAGTGGTATAGATGATTTTCACTTGGCGCAGACCTTAGAGTGCGGCCAGTGCTTTCATTTTGAAAAGGTGGGGGAGAATGATTATTTTCTTTCGGCGAAGGGAAGATTCTTACATATATGCCAGCAGAAAGACTACTCAGTGATATTTTATGATACGGATAAGGAGACGTTCGAGGACATCTGGGTGGACTATTTTGATCTGGAGCGAGATTATGGCGCAATCAAGAGGGCTATATGCAGGAAGGATGACAAGCTCAAGGCTCCGATGGATATGATGTGGGGGATAAGGATACTCAACCAGAGCTTTTTTGAGACGATGATTTCGTTTATCATATCCCAGAACAAGCAGATACCGCATATAAAAAAGATTGTTTCGGATCTGTCAATCAGATACGGAAGCCTTGCGGAGGGAGCTAAAAAAGAGTTTGAGAGGGACAGCATTGCCACGGAGACTTCGGAGGAAAGTGTGAAAAATAAGGGTGTATTTTACAATTTTCCATCGGCAAAGAAGCTTATTGAAGCCGGTGAGGAAGGGCTTAAGGAGTGCAAGACGGGATTTAGGGCACCTTACATTATGGATGCCTGCCGCAGATTCCATGCGGGTGAGCTTGACGAAAAGATGTTGCGCGGGCTTGACTATGAGAGCGTCATGTGTGAGCTTATGAAAGTTCATGGCATTGGCGAGAAGGTGGCGAACTGTATCGCACTCTTCGGTCTGTCAAAAAGAAACGCTTTTCCGGTGGATGTATGGATAAAGCGCATTATGGAGGAGCTCTATATAGGGCATGAGGCAGACAAAAAGGAGATAGCCAAGCTTGCACAGGGTTTGTTCGGTGAGTACGGCGGCTATGCACAGCAGTATCTTTTCTATTATGGCAAGGAATTGAAAATCGGCAAGGAGACAAAAAATCAGTAGTCTGGTGAAATTTCCATGAAATCCGTATTTCTGAACGGAGCCGGGCATAAGGATAATATAAAAACGAAACAGTTTGGAAAAAATATAAAAAATGTATAAAATGGGTTGCAATCTCAAATTCATCTGCTATAATTAGCACTATGATGATGTGAGTGATAATTCTACTTGATGTAGAACAGATAAGGGCACAATGAAATGAAGCCGTATCACATCTTTTACCGTTAATCGGTGGAATGGAGGATTTATCATGAAATTAGTACCATTAGGAGACAGAGTAGTATTAAAGCAGTTAGTAGCAGAGGAGACAACTAAGTCAGGTATCGTTTTACCTGGTCAGGCTAAGGAGAAGCCGCAGCAGGCTGAGGTTGTTGCAGTTGGTCCCGGCGGAGTGGTTGACGGCAAGGAAGTCACAATGCAGGTTAAGGTTGGCGATAAGGTTATATATTCCAAGTATTCAGGCACAGAGGTTAAGCTTGAGGATACCGAGTACATTGTTGTAAAGCAGAGCGACATTCTTGCGATAGTTGAGTAATTGCTTTACAGGAAGAATATATAGATACATGATATATTTTAAATATTATCATTTATAACAGAGAGAACAGCATATTTTAGATATTAAAGTTTTAATTTTAGCTTCATGTCATGTAGCAGACAGATGACAGAAGCGGTATGGAGGTTTTAATTATGGCAAAGGAAATTAAGTATGGCGCAGAAGCCAGAGCAGCATTAGGAGCAGGCGTTAATAAGTTAGCTGATACAGTAAGAGTTACACTTGGACCAAAGGGACGTAACGTAGTTCTTGATAAGTCCTACGGTGCACCACTCATCACAAACGATGGTGTTACAATCGCTAAGGAAATTGAGCTTGAGGATGCATTTGAGAACATGGGCGCACAGCTTGTTAAGGAAGTTGCAACAAAGACTAACGATGTCGCAGGTGATGGTACCACAACAGCTACAGTTCTTGCACAGGCTATGATTAACGAAGGAATGAAGAACCTTGCAGCAGGCGCTAACCCAATCATCCTTAGAAAGGGTATGAAGAAGGCTACAGATAAGGCTGTTGAGGCTATCGCAGCAATGAGTTCTAAGATTACAGGTTACAAGCAGATTGCCAAGGTTGCTGCTATTTCAGCAGGCGATGAGAGTGTTGGTCAGCTTGTAGCAGATGCTATGGAGAAGGTTACCAACGATGGTGTCATCACAATCGAAGAGTCAAAGACAATGAAGACAGAGCTTGACCTTGTAGAAGGTATGCAGTTTGACAGAGGTTATGTATCAGCATACATGGCAACAGATATGGATAAGATGGAGGCAGTTCTTGACAACCCATACATCCTTATCACAGACAAGAAGATTTCCAACATTCAGGAGATTCTTCCAATCCTTGAGCAGATTGTAAAGACAGGCGCTAAGCTTCTCATCATCGCTGAGGATATCGAGGGTGAGGCTCTCACAACACTTATTGTCAACAAGCTTCGTGGTACATTCTCAGTAGTAGGTGTCAAGGCTCCGGGCTATGGTGACAGAAGAAAAGAGATGCTTAAGGATATCGCAATTCTTACAGGCGGTCAGGTTATCTCAGAGGAGCTTGGTCTTGAGCTTAAGGATACAACAATTGACATGCTTGGTCGTGCTAAGTCCGTTAAGGTTCAGAAGGAGAACACAATCATTGTTGACGGCTGCGGCGATAAGGCTGATATCACAGCAAGAGTTAACCAGATTAAGAAGCAGATTGAGGAGACAACATCTGATTTCGATAGAGAAAAGCTTCAGGAGAGACTTGCAAAGCTTGCGGGCGGTGTCGCAGTTATCCGCGTAGGTGCTGCTACTGAGACAGAGATGAAGGAAGCTAAGCTTCGTCTTGAGGATGCTCTTGCGGCAACAAAGGCAGCAGTTGAGGAAGGTATCATCCAGGGCGGTGGTTCTGCTTACATCCACGCTTCCAAGGAAGTTGCTAAGCTTGCAGCAGAGCTTGAGGGCGATGAAAAGACAGGTGCTAAGATTATTCTTAAGGCACTTGAGGCTCCACTCTTCCACATTGCAGCTAATGCAGGACTTGAAGGCTCAGTTATCATCAACAAGGTACGTGAGTCTGAGGTTGGCGTAGGCTTCGATGCACTCAACGAGGAGTACGTCAACATGGTTGAGGCAGGTATTCTTGACCCTGCCAAGGTTACAAGAAGTGCACTTCAGAACGCAACAAGCGTAGCTTCAACATTCCTCACAACGGAGTCAGCAGTTGCAAGCATTAAGGAAGATACACCAGCTATGCCGGCAGGCGCAGGCATGGGCGGAATGATGTAATCATTCAGCACAATTAAATAGGAATTATAAGGAACCCCGGAGTTACCGATTGGCAGCTCCGGGGTTTTTGTGTGAAAATCCGAAAGGATGTTGTATAATATTGGGTGGGTGTGATAATATTAAGCGGAATAGCGGTCTGCTATGAATATATGGAAGATGGGTTTATGTATTATCTATTGGAAGTTAAGTGCATAAATTGCGGTTTAAGGAGGCGACAGATAAAATTGTTAATAAATAAGCAGAATAAAGCAGTAATATTCGACATGGACGGAGTGATATTTGATTCTGAGCAGGCTGTGTACAATGGCTGGAAGGAGCTTTCTCAAAAGTATGGCTTTGAGAATCTTGACATTCCGTATATGAAATGCATAGGCGTCAATGCGGCGAGCTCCAAGCAGATTTTTCTTGACTATTATGGTGAGGATTTTCCTTATGATAAGTACAAGGATGAGCAGTCGAAAAATTATCACGAAAAATATGACGGAGGAAGGCTTCCGCTCAAAAAAGGCGTGAGGGAGCTTTTGCAGAACCTTAAAACCAACAATTACAAGGTCGCAATAGCCTCTTCGACGAGGACGGCATTGGTTGTCAGGCAGATAGATGAGGCTGGCTTAGGACAATATTTCGATGTGATTGTCGGCGGCGACATGGTATCAAGAAGCAAGCCTGAGCCGGATATATTCTTGCGTGCATGTGATGAGCTGGGCTATGAGCCGGGTGAGGCATACGTCATAGAGGATTCATATAATGGTATAAGGGCAGCCTTTGCGGCAGGGATGCACCCGGTAATGGTTCCGGATATGCTTGCGCCGGATGATGAGATGGCACAGAAGGCGGAGGCAGTATTGGATGATTTGACAGCCGTGTGGGAGTATATTTGCAATGCTTAGGGTGTTTGTGTTTTTTTGGAGAAAATTATTAAAAAAGTTAGTGCCTATAAATTGTTATTGAGTTATAATATAGATTCACAATAAAAATGGAGGTGTGTATTAATGGCGGAATATAATGATAACGATTTTGGAACAGTAGATGATGTTGTTAAGGCAAATGAATGTATAGGTTGTTTGGCTTGTGTAGAACTTTGCCCTCAAGGTAAGCTGCAAATAAACGCTGATATTTTACCATATCCCACCCCGATTGTAAGTCAAAATTGTGACGGGTGTGGAATTTGTTTGTTGGAGTGTCCTGCAAAATTCGAATAAATTTAACTCAAAAGCCTTGTTTCTATATAAATGAAACCGAAAAATATATTTAGAGTTGTTATCTTTTTTTCACAGGAGGATTAGAATGAAGCGGAAGGGAATAAAAATATTTTTTTCCACATCGGAAGGAAAGTATATAGCATTACTGGAAATTGTGCTTGCTCTTTCCGGTTCGTTTTCGATATATGCCCAATCATTGTTTATCGAAAATATTACTTCTTATTTATCCGGTACCAAAACAGCTTCGTTTTTTTACGCTTCTGTATTGCTTGTAGTGTCTTTTTTGTTGCCGCTATCTGATCTGTTTTTGGATTTTTTAAAGGGCAAGATAAATAACCGTATGGATATAGAATGGAATACAGATGTAACGGAGTTGATAAGCAGGATTCCGTATGAAAATTATGAGCATACAGAAATCTATAATAAATTAAAGCAAGTCACAGATAACAATTTGTTTGTACTTGAGTATGGCTTTTTTTTGACGTTGTTGTCAACATTTATCAGCATATTTTCGTATTTTATCGTACTTTTAAGGGCGTCTATTGCATTGGTGTTTGCTTTCTTGTTCATAAGTCCGTTAGTAGGATATTTTTCATCACGCTTAGCACAAAAAGAATACAGAAAATCATATGATTTGAATTTTGACAGAAGAATAATTCAATATAAATCTTCTGTTTTAAGAAGCAGGGAATATGCAAAAGAAATCAGAGTGTTTGATGCCGGCGAACCCCTGTTGAATGAATGGAAAGCGGAGCAAAAGAAACTTGATACAAAAATTCTGCGAATAAGAATGAAGCATGGGCTGTTGAGCGCGTTAATTTCAAAAAGCGAATATTTGGTTATAGCAATTAATTTGACAATTCTTTTGTTCGCGTACATTAACAATGTGATTTCACTGGGTTTGTTTATTGCGATTTCAGGTCAGGTATTTAATATACGTATTCTATCAAAAATTCAAAGCTTTGCCTCATCTTACAAAAGATTAAAAGAGTTTAGAAGTACATATTCTGATGTTGAATCAATGATATCAGAATATGATGATATCTTTGATTGGCTTACTTTCAATAATTCCGGCACTTATCGGCACAATTTTTGTGGATAAAATACGATTAGAGTATGATACTTATGTTTCAAAAGAAAAATTGGAATCAGAGTATTACCGATCAGTTAAATACAATCAAAATTTGATAAAAGATATAATATGTTATAATGCTTTTGAATTTTTTAATTCCAAATTCATTAAAAAAACTAATGAAATATATTCCGAGAGTTTAAGATTACAAAGAAAACAATTGAAATATACTTTTGCAGAAGAGTTTTTGCGAGTTGTCATAGTTATTTTATGCATTGCTTATACGGCAAGCCAGGTTATGGTTGGAAGGATTACGATAGGTGGATTGTCTGTTACTTTTGGCTTGATTATAAACTTGGTCTATTCTATGCAGAGAATTACTAAAAATTTGGCTACGATATATACTCATACGGCTGATATCGCTCAGTTTTATGAGTTTATGGATATGGAAGAAGAGGCGAAGGACTCTCCAAAAGTGAAACCGGAAAAAAGTGATTATAATATCATTTTAAAGAATGTGAGTTATGCATATCCGTTTTCGGATGCACACGTGATAAAAAAAATAGATTTGAACATCAAATCAGGTAGTCATGTAGCTGTTGTCGGGGATAATGGAAGTGGAAAGACGACTTTGATTAAACTTATAATGGGGTTGATTGAACCTACGGAAGGGGAAATTTTGTTTGAATCGGACAATGGCGATGAAAGTCCTATAAATGCAAAACCATTTACAGCAGTATTTAAAGATTTTTGCAAATACAAAGAATCACTTAAATATAATATTGTAATTTCGGATTTCAGTAAAGCGGACAGCGATAAGAAAGTAAATACTGCTTTGGAAAAAGTGGGCTTTAGAAAAAAGATAAATTATAATACTGTATTATCAAAGGAATTTGGCGGAATAGAATTATCGGGTGGAGAATGGCAGAAAATTGCAGCGGCAAGAGCGGCATTTAAAGATGCAGACATTTTCGTACTGGATGAACCTACGGCTGCAATAGATCCGCTTGAAGAGGTCAGGTTATACAAGCTGTTTGATGAGATGAGCGCTGGTAAGACAAGCATTTTTGTTACTCATAGATTAGGAAGTGTATTGTTTTCTGATTTGGTGTTATATTTGGAAGATGGTCATATAGTTGAGATGGGTACTCACGATGAATTGTTGGAAATTGATGGCAAATATGCGAAATATTGGCGTATTCAAGCAAGTCAATATCTTTAGGATAATTGATTTTTCTACATTTACACGAAACTTGTAGGTATCTTCCCATTTCGGTGAGCTGCGTTCTACCTCCGGATAGGCACAGAGATTCCCTTCAGGATAAAGGTAAATAAATCATTTACTAATATTTTTCAAATCACCCTAAGCGTTGCAAATACCATATTTTAAAAATATTATGGGATTTGCAACGCTTAGGGTGTTTTGTTTTTTGTCGGAGACAATTATTATAAATGTTATTGCTTATAAATTGTTATTGACTTATAATATAGATATATAATAAAAATGGAGATGTGCATTAATGGCTGAATATAATGATAACGATTTTGGAAGGCTTATACATAATATTAGAAAGAGCAAGAAAATAAAAGTAGATGCACTTGTAAAGGGATTATGCTCCATAAAGGTTCTTTATGGAATTGAAGCTGGGGATATGCTGCCGGGGTATTTGCTTAGGAGTGCCCTGATTGGCAGATTAGGGCTTGCGCCGCAGTGGTTTGATAACATGCTTACCTTTGAAGAATATGAGGAATGGCAGCTTAGAAACAGTCTTATAGATTCGCTGGGAAAGCCGGATGAACAGTTATTGCTTGAAGAATATAAGAAAAAGTATATAAAACATAATTTGGATGACGTTATATATAAAAAAATTGATTATGAAAATACATTTGAAATTTCCGATAGATTAAAAATGCAATTTTATTTGACTGCTAAGGCAATGGGCACAGCAGCAGAGAGTGACGATTATAAAATGGCGGCTGCCATGACATCGGATATCTTTGCAAATAATGAATTTGATATTGAAAAACTTTATGAGTACAAGCTGTCGGTAAATGAACTAAACTTATACATTGAAGCATTGTGGCATTCGGATGAAAAAAATAAAACCATTGATAATGTAATGGCAATAGTTGATTATGTGGACAAGAATTATTATGATAATAAGGCTAAGACAAAACTTTATTCTAAACTTGTTGTGTATTATTGCCGCTTGAATGAAAGCGTGACAGATATAACGGAATTGTGCAGAATGTGGAATTTATGCCAGAATGCAGTTGAATTGCTCAGAGAAGATAAAAAATCATATTATATAATAGAACTATTTGATATCCAGATTAATATAGCAGATAGAATTTGCGCATTGATAAAAGTGAAAAATCAGGATGGATTTATTAGTAATATCATTCACGATAAGCAAAAAATTAAGTTATGGCGCGATATATTGTCTAATGAGTATAAGAAACGTGGAATACCGGAGTTTATGAATAATGATGTGTATATATATCGCGAAGGAACAGTATATTGCATAAATGATATAGTCAGAGCCAGACGTTATTTACTTGGTTTTAGCCGTAAAGAGTTAAGTGATGGTATTTGCGCTGAGAAAACGATTGAAAAGACAGAACAGCATAGAAGCAACTTACAATATAATAATATGAAAAGTATATATAGCAGGCTTAATCTTCCACGTGCATATCAATATTCGTCACTTATAACCTGTAATATAGTAGATTTGGAAAAAGAGGAGGAAATGTGGAATTTAATTGGATATGGGAAAATTATAAAAGCACTTGAAATTTTATCCGAATTGAAAAGAGAAGTTCCGAATTTCCAATATAACCAACAGCTTCTTGGAAGAGCAGAAATAATCATTATGAAATCTCTTGGTAAAATTTCATATGAGGAAGCATTAAGCAGCATGATAGGTTTGCTTGAGCTTACAGTTCCGTTAGAAAATATAAAGAAATTTAAAAAAAATAAAAATCATGGTCATATGAAAAATGATGCGTTAAATAAGCGTATATACTTTACATCAGCAGAAATATATTGTCTTATTTCAATTGGTGATTATTATTCGATTTTGGGAGATTATGAGAATGCGACTCTGTACATGGAGATACTGTATGAATATTTTGTTGCCAATAGTGAACAGAATATTTTGTATGGGTCAGAAGGTGTGTTTCGTGTGTTGATAGTTAAGTATTCAAGTTTACTTGGCAATATTGGACAATATGAGCTGTCAAATAGTCTGGCAGACATGTCTGCCAGACTTCAGCTACAACTATACAGACCACAAAAAATATGGTGGCATAAGTATAATAATATATGGAATGATAACTTAAAGGAAAATGATAAAGAAAAATACAATTCCGTTTTAAATGAATGTGCAATTCTTTGTCAGATATATGATAGTGAGCAGACAGCAAAAGTTTTTTCAGAAAAGTTTTAGGGATAATGTTATTTTGTAGAATTAGAAGCTGAATTATCCCCAGTAACTTCATCGTGCAAAATTGATATGAAACCATAGTGATATGCACATGAATCTGAATTAATTACAGTAAAACTATTACATAATGAACAGATAATTATGCACATGGAGAGAGGTATCAACAGTTTTTTTAAAATAGACTTGCTTTGGTTATTCATATGTTCAATCCTTTCTTTTCATTTCATTTATTTTACCAATATAAGACATTGAATACTACTCCCCTTTTCAGGTAAATAATTTATACCTGAAAAGGCGAGTAGTAGAAAGCCCGCATTAATGATATAAATAACATGTATATATATTACGTCTTTACCAACATGGAAGGAGAATACAGCATGAGAAAAGTAATTAGCAAGATTTTAGGCGGAACATTGTTTTTTTGTATGACTATGCCAACAATATTGGCATTAGCTTCTGAGGATTCTTCGGGATTGAAGCTTCAGGAAAATGGTTATGAACAATCAGAACTGATAAATGATGCAACGACAATTGAAAATGTTGATTGGTATATTGGCCGTGAGGGAGATGTTCCTATAAGCTTTGAGAAAAATGGAGACGTTGTAACATATCAATATAATGAGAATCTTCAAAGGACTAGTAAATCTATCAATGATATGCAGATTGCAACATATACATACATTGGAATAAATGTTGCCTCTGAAAAAACAGCGCAATATGAAATAAACTATGTTTATGGACAAAATGAAAAAGAAATTTATCCGTATGGTTTTTCATATAATGGAGAAAGTTACTTCTATGGATATGATGGAAACTGTATTAGATACATATATAATATGGAACATGCCATTGTTGCGGAATATGTATATGGCGCCCATTTGGATTTGATTGGTGTCTATAACTATGATGAAAACGGAGAACTGATTACGGAAGCAGGCAACTATGTTGGAGATATCAATTCCATAAGAGGATATGGAATGTTTTATGATAAGGAAACAGGATTTTATTATCTTGCAGGTCAGTATTACATTCCGAGATTAGCAACATTTTGGGAGGTTGAAACTCAATTAGATTTGAAAAAATCTGATATAGCGGTTTTGTGGGGACAGGAAGATGCAATGTTACTATATTATCAGTTGATGAACAATTCTGACCACGGAAAAGATATAGAATATAATTATAATGGTAATGGATGGTGTTCAGCCCTTAGTGATGTTGAAGTTATTTCAAGGTTGATTTATGGTGAATGTGGATATGAAGGGAGTGGATATTATGCACAAAGAAAAGCAGTAGGGTGGGTATTGCAAAATCGATATGATTATTCCTCAAACAGATTTCCTAATAATTTTAAAGAGATAGCAATGCAGACAGATGAATTTAAAGTAATTTCTGGACCAAACAATGCAACAGCTATTGCTAGAAAAGGTATACTCAGAGAGTCGGGGTCTTGGGCTGAATGTACGAAGATTGCTGCATCATTGATGTGTTCGTTCAATGCATCGGAGTTTTCTGCAATGATTTCTAAGCCGTCGGGATTTTCAAATCAGATGTTTTTTGTATCACTTGGGGTGTGGAATGCAGGTTATAATGCTGGGAATAGTACACTTAATGGGAATGCGGTACAAAATATAATTCTCAATATTGGAAATGTAGAAAATCCAAATGTATTTTTTAATTTTCTGGATATATAAATTATAGACTGTGTGTATTTTCTTTATAATACACAGAGTCTTATATGAGGGGAGAATACAATGAAAAGGTATATTATTTTTTATATAATGTTAATGTGTGCATGTGTTACGGCATGTGAAAAAAATAATAAAATTGATAATGAAACAACGCAGAATAATCAGGAGGAATTATATTCTGAAACCGTGAACTGTGACTATACATGGTTAATGCCGGATGATGGATATATTGACCGCAGCCTTCCGGCTGCTGCTGTGCTTGAAAATGGCAGTGTTATAACATTTAACTATGATGATATGTACAGACTGTGTTCACTGGAAAAAGATGGAGAAGAGTATGCGGTTTTTTCATGGAAATACGATACGCAGTCCGGTAAAAGTATTTTGAGGGAATATTGTATTGATGATTTACAATACGAATATACAGATTTGGTTGTGGCGGAAAATAGCCTGTATGGGAAATATGAAAATATAGCCCGGTATGCTTATGTGACAAAAGCTGCTGATGATTCTTTTGATATTACATATGATTATGAGACAGGCGAAGAGGGCAGGATAGCTTGGATAATAGAAGAAGGAAAACAGATTGCTAAAATAGAATATATCAAAAATACTCCATTCAAATATTGGAATAATAATGGTGAATGGATATTGATGGAAGATATTGATGAGACAGAATTGGAGGAGAAAGAAAGAGAACTCTTTATATCTGTGAGGTCGGACTGCCGTTATCTTGATGGAGTTATATATATACCGGACCTTATGATTTATTATTATCCTGATAGGGGATTTGTCGATGTGAATGGAAGTCGGATTCTAAAATCGAATTACGGTATAATATCCGGTGAGGGAGCAGCGAAGAAGTCATATCATAGCTATGGAGATATGCAGCTTTCAAAGACACTGTACGGAAAATACCGGCTTGTTGAAGGAAAGCTGAAAAACGGAGATACGATTGAGTTGGAATATATTGAAAATCCTTCCAAGGATAATTTTGTTTCAGCAAAGAAAATAAATGGTGTGGTGACCACAAGATATATATGGCAGGCTGATAATGAAATGGGACATTACCTGATAAAAAAGATTGTGGATAAAGATGTTGAGGTGGAATATTTATATGGAGAGTATGTTCTGAGTAGCAGCTACAAGTATAATATCGTTCCGTATGGCTTCATATATGATGGTGAGGTGTACGTCTATGGCGACGATGGTATGAGTATTTATCATAATGGCGAGAAAATATTGTCACGGGAAATGCATTTTGAAAGGGGAACACCTTCAGACTATTTCCCTAAGGAGGTTGACGTGTGGGCGGCGTATGAACGGTATATATATTTATATGAATATGATATGTATATGGACAGAGAGGGTGCACTTTACTATTACAGCGACGGAGGGCTGGAAAACTTTAGCCCGGAAGAATAGAATGACATTGCCTGCCTCACCTTGTAGTGCTATAATGATACCGGATATTTTGTGAAAGCACATTCGTTGAATGGAGGGGGAAGCTATGAAGGTCAATTCTTTACAGGAGTACAAGGATTTCGTAGAACGGCATAATATTCCGCTGGACACGATAAGATTTGCGCTTGGCGAGGACAAGGGGCATGACCCACGATGGTTCTACATCTATCAGGACAGATTTACAGGTGAGTGGGTTGTCGCAAAAAATAAGAGCGACGGAAGCACCGCGGAGCGGTACAGAGGCAACGATGAGGCTAAGGCGTGCCAGATACTCTTTGATAAGATGGAGGAGGAGTTCAATAAAAGAAAGTATGCAAGTGAGGACACGACAGGTGGTGTTTCAGGCTCATCAGGAAGCTCAAAAAAGAGAAAAAAGAGCCATTTTTCTTCGTTCGTGCTGAGATTTTTGCCGTATTTACTCGCTATACCTATATGTGCGTATGCATTCTGGGATGGATACAGGGATACACATACAAAGAGACCGGGGCAGGGCTACTATGTCTTTCATAATACATACGATGACGGCTCAGTGTGGGATGATTTATACTATTATCTTGATAGTTGCTGGTATTATTATGACGATGAGTATGATGACTGGTACGTTGACAGCGACTTTGACTATTCGTATGACGATGTGGATGATTACTATATTGGCAGCTATTATTCATCGCTTGACGGATATTATGATGGGGAAGCGTGGGATTTTGACGATACATCATATTATCAGAATTACGTTGAGTCGAAGGACAACAATGATAACTACTATGATGATGACGATGATGATTCATGGGATAGTTTCGATTGGGGCGACTGGGACAGCAATGATTCCGACTGGGATAGTGACTGGTGATTAAAGAATAGCAGATATATGTCAGGCGCATTTGTGTGCATGATAATATATCTGCTGTTTTGTCTTTATACTATATTATTTACTATATTTCCCTAAGCGCCTTCCTAAACTGGAATGAAAACAGTATCGCGGTGAAGGTCACGGCAATTATGTCGGCAACCGGTTCTGCCATATACACAGCGTATGCCTTATTAGCTGTATAGATGTGCGGCATGATATAGATGAGCGGTATGAGTAGCACGAATTTTCTCATGACTGCCACAATGATTGATGATACAGCCTTGCCAAGTGAGTTAAATGCCATCTGGCAGGAAATCTGTATTCCGAATATGAACATGACAGCCATATATATTCTGAGGGCAGTCTTTGTGAAGGCTATAAGTTTCGCGTCAGGTGTGAACATTCCGGCAAATACCTGCGGAAACAGCATAACGAATGCCCAGAGTAAAACAGAGTAACAGAGACTTGCTTTGAGGAGAAGAAAGTATGCTTTCTTAACTCTTGATGCATTTTTGGCTCCGTAGTTGTAGCTCATGATAGGTTGTGCGCCCTGCCCAAGTCCCTGAAGAGGGAGCATTGCAAACTGCATTACACTGGTAAGAATTGTCATAGCTCCTACAGCGATATCACCGCCGTATTTAAGGAGTGAGGAGTTGAAACATACGGAAATGATACTCTCACTGGCCTGCATTATAAAGAGTGAAAGACCGAGCGCAAGGCATGGAAGTATTATATCCGGTCTTAGCATGAGATTCTCTTTTTTGATTCGCAGGGAGGACTTCTTGCCAAACAGGAATGACAGAACCCATACACACGAACAAGCCTGAGATATGATGGTTGCAAGGGCTGCCCCGGAAACTCCCATATTGAGTGCGAATATGAATATAGGGTCAAGAACAATATTTACAACAGCACCTATAAGAACGGACAACATTCCGGTTTTGGCGAAGCCCTGTGCGGTTATGAAGGTGTTCATGCCCAGCGTTAACTGTACGAACAGCGTGCCGATGGCATATATGTTCATATAGCTCACAGCGTATTCGATAGTATTTGTGCTTGCGCCGAATGCGAGAAGCATAGGGCGGTTGAAAAAGTACATTACTACAGTGAGGATTACTGATATGATAAGCTGGGCTGTAAAGCAGTTCCCAAGAATCTTTTCAGCCTTATCCTTATCTCCTTTGCCCATGAGAATGGAAGCGCGCGGAGCACCTCCGTTTCCGACAAGTGCTGCAAAAGCGGATATTATCATGATAAGAGGCATGCATACACCTACACCTGTCAGGGCAAGAGAACCATTCCCGGGTATATGACCAATGTATATGCGGTCTACAATATTATAGAGCATATTTATCATCTGTGCGGCAACTGTAGGAACAGCGAGCCTGATAAGGAGCCTTCCTATTGGCTCTGTTGCCAGAAATTCTTTGTTGGTATTCATTGTTTGAAGTCCTTTCATAAGTTTTCATAATTGAACATGCCGTGTGATAGCAGTGCAATTCGGTTCAATTACTTGTATGTTGTTTATGGTCAAAAAATTTTGCCCCAACATCATACTATAATATTATAATGGTAATGTTTTAATTGGCAAGTTTAAAAGTCAAAATGAAGGCATGGTTTACAGAATTTTTATAATAGTGCATAGAAGTTTTGATATTTATTTCATGGATTGGATGGTTAGAGGCGAATAACTATTGTATTGAAAGAGAAAATTTGTTAAAATACAAACAATTATTTATAAATAGTTATGTACGAAAGGGGTTCAGGATATGAACACATATATTCCGGGTGTGGACAGTGATATACATATTTTAGGTCGTACTGCAGGTCGACAGGAACCGGCATTTTTCT
The DNA here is from genome assembly GCA_958446835.1 of uncultured Eubacterium sp. Lineage (GTDB taxonomy): Bacteria > Bacillota > Clostridia > Lachnospirales > Lachnospiraceae > CAG-882. Next base: position 43,145 of record CAUCXT010000001.1, on the reverse strand, counting down.
GGACAGGCAGTGGAATAGAATTCATAGTTGATGGAAGCGAGCTGTCGATTGATTTTATAACCGATTATGAGATATATGAACAATGGATAAGAGTAGAGGTTGACGGCTTTACGATGATAAGAACATCACTTCCTAAGGGGAGGAGTACACTTACAGTGTATAGGAATATGAATCAGGACAACAAAAGAAGGGTTCGTGTATTGAAGGAAGTCCAGCCGATGATGGGTGATAGGGCAGGACTGCTATTTATGAATGCAGTGCATACGGATGGAAGGCTTATGCCGATAGAGGAGAAGAAGTTGAAGCTGGAATTTATCGGTGACAGTATTACATCGGGTGAAGGACTGGCTGGAACTACAGGTGTGACTGAGTGGAATTCGGCAATGTTTTCGACGAAAGGACATTATGTTCTTGAGGTGGCGGACAGCTTTAATGCTGATTTCAGAATAATGTCCCAGAGTGGATGGGGTGTATACTCCGGTTGGGACAATAACCCCAATACAGTTCTACCAAGGTACTATGAGCAGGTCTGCGGGCTCTTAGGTGGAAGGACACAGATTGATGCGGGGGCATTGGACAGGAATGACTTCGATTCATGGCAGCCGGATGTAGTTATGGTAAATCTTGGAACCAATGATGCGAGTGCATTTCGTATGGATGCATGGGTTGACGAAAAAACAGGCAGGGTATATAAGCAGGAAAAGAATCAGGACGGAAGCTATGAGCAGGATTCTGTCGATAGATTTGAAAATGCAGTGTACCAATTCCTTGTTTTGCTGCGTAAAAATAATCCCAATGCTTGTATAGTATGGATGTATGGAATGTTGGGAAGAGAAATTGAAACCTATATTGCTGAGACAATTGACAGATATAAGAAAGATAATACGGATGATAAGGTTTCGTATCTCAGGCTGCCGGATTTAGAAAGTGGATGGGCAGGTGCTAACAACCATCCGGGAGTGCCATCACATCATGCGGCGGCACAGACAATAATAGAATATTTGAGAGGATTGTTATATGAATAGTCAGAACAAAATGGATGATAAATTCAAGAGCACAATGCAGAAGATTCTTGTTGCGTTTATAATTACACTTGCGGTAATCATTGTCGGAGCGTTTGTATATATATACATACGTTCGCCAAAGACAACGAATCTTGCGGATTCGACATTGTTCACAGAGGAGGAGGTATATTCTAAGTCGGAGGAGATTATTGGTCTTTTTGAGAACGGTGAGTATGATGGACTTAGAGCATTGTGTAACACCGAGATGGTCGGCCGGATGACCGATGATGTGTTAAAAAATGGCATGGACAGCTTCGGAGGCAGCCTTGGGGAACGCATTGAGATAACGAGTAAGGAAGGTGTAGAAGCGAAGCAGTCGGGTGGTTTTTATGCAATGACACGTTATAAGATAAAGTATGAGAATATTGAACTTACTTATACAATTATATTAGATACGGATATGAAGCTTGCGGGATTTGCTGCCGAGCCTGTAAAATAATGTACTGATAATATGAGGTATATATGTTTGACTATACGAAAAGTATTTTATTCAGAAAGATAAATGAACCTGAAGTCGAAAAAATGCTCAAATGCTCAATGGCATCTACTAAGCAGGTTGATAGTGGTGAGATGATATTCGGGCAGGATGACAAACCTGTATTTATATATCTTCTTCTTGAAGGTCAGGTTATTATAACCAAGTATCTTCCCTCTGGAAGAAGGGATATATTGATGACGGTCGAGCCGGGTGATGTATTTGGAGAGATATTCTTTTTCGGGGATGAAGAATATTACTGGTGTGACGCGGTTGCTGTGAAAAATTCAAAGCTTCTGATGATGCCGTATTCATTTATATATGGATTCTGTTCTAACGTGTGTGAACATCACAAGCAGCTTGTACATAATCTGCTTGATATACAGTCGAGGTGCAATCTGCAGATGATGAAAAAGCTTCACATTGTCACAGGAACTACACTCAAGCAGAAGATTGGTCTGTGGATGAATGACCGTATCAATGAGAAAAATGAAGTGAAGCTTGATATGACACGCGAGGAACTTGCCGATTATCTCGGTGCAGCGCGCCCATCACTCTCAAGAACACTTACCCAGATGCAGGATGAGGGAATCATATCAATTCACAAGCGGGTGATAAAAATTGAGGATATGGAACTTTTTGAGGAGTTGTTTGACGATTAGAATATGGAAAATACAGGTGAAATAATATAACTGAGGGCTGATTATTGTGTTTTAATGTGCTTATTTTTACTAAATTATAAAAAAAGAATAAATTTGTAAAAATGTTGCAAATGTGACATAATTACCTTTTTTATGGTGTTATATTGTGAACATCAAAAGGAAGGAGGTAATTGCTATGACAGCAAGTACAGCACAGGTTGACAATCTTATTTCATTATTGGATGGATACGCAGAGAAAGGTGGACATCATCTTAATGTCAATGTACTTAACAGGGAGACTCTTATAGATGCTCAGAAGCATCCTGAGAAATACCCACAGCTTACCATCCGAGTATCCGGCTACGCAGTAAACTTTATCAAGCTCACCAAGGAGCAGCAGGATGAGGTTATAAGCAGAACTTTCCATCAGGCTATGTAATAGAGAATGTGAGAAGTGGAACTGATGAAAGGTTCTGCTTTCACATAAAGCTATCTAATAATAGTGTGTATGAAAAATAATAGGAAGCCCCATGTGACATGGAATATGTTACATGAGGCTTTTTGCGTGTCAGGGACATGTATCTGTCCCCTGTCCTACTTGCTATTTAATGTAATAAATGGTAAAATTAAATGATTGATATATGTATTTTGACAGATGTAAATCACAAATGAAAGGACAGGTATTATGAAAAAATCAAGAAGATTATTTATATTGTTTTTGAGTGTGATTTTTGTATGCAGTTTATGTGCGGCTTGCGCCCAAAAAACGGACAATGTGTCGGACACATCGGGGAAGAATGAAAATGAATCTACTGTGACAGAGAGCGGTAAGTCTGAATCACAGAAACAGGGGGGAACAGCAGAGAACGAAGGCTCGGCACAGAATGATTCAACAGAATCAGAAAGTGCGAAGCAGGAGGATGCAGCCTCACAGCAGGAAAGCTCAGTGCAGGAAGATAATTCAGCCACGGAAACAACGCAGAGTGAACAGGAACAGCAGAGTTCCGGTTCTGATACAACACCGGGAACCGACAGCACACCATATTCACAGCATGGCAGGCTGAGCGTCAACGGAACAACTCTCACGGACGAGCACGGTGCGGTATTCCAGCTTCAGGGTGTCAGCACACATGGCATAGGATGGTTTCCACAGTACGTGAATGAGGATACCTTTGCGGAGCTTGAGGACTGGGGAGCCAATGCGGTGAGGCTTGCCATGTACACAGCGGAGGGCGGTTACTGCGAGGGCGGTGACGCTAACAAGGATAAGCTTAAGAACCTTATCGACACAGGAGTTCAGGCTGCAACGAATCTTGGCATGTATGTGATTATAGACTGGCATGTGTTGAATGACCATGACCCTTGGACATATGCGGACGAAGCAGAAAAATTTTTTGCCGAGATGTCGGAAAAATATAAGGATTATGGCAATGTGATTTATGAGATATGCAATGAGCCTAACAGCGGTCCGGACTGGAGCAGCGTCAAGTCCTATGCGGAGAAGATAATTCCGGTAATTCGTGAGAATGCTCCGGATGCCATAATAATAGTTGGAACGCCTACATGGTCACAGGATGTCGACAAGGCGGCGGCAGACCCGATAACAGACTATGACAATATAATGTATGCGCTTCATTTTTATGCAGATACTCATAGAGATTATTTAAGGGACAGAATGAAGAAAGCTATTGACAGCGGACTTCCTGTCATAGTATCTGAGTTTGGAATATGCGATGCCTCAGGAAACGGAGGCAACAATTATGACGAGGGAAATAAGTGGATAGAGGCGATGGATGATTACAATGTAAGCTATTTCATCTGGAACCTTTCAAATAAGACGGAGACCTCGGCACTTATATCGAGCAGTTGTAGTAAGCTGTCGGGATTTGCAGATAGTGAACTGTCCGATTCGGGCAGATGGTATAAGGAAGTTTTAAGTAAATAGAGAGGATGAATGACATGGGAGAGAGATTAACGGCGAGCGATGTTAAGAAGATTGAGGAGGAGATAGAATACCGTCGTCTTGTTGAGAGAAAAAGAATTTTAAATGATGTTAAGGAGGCGAGGGCACAGGGGGATTTAAGCGAGAATTTCGAGTACTATGCCGCTAAGAAGGAGAAAAACAGAAATGACGGACGTATCCGTTATCTTGAGAAGATGTTAAAGTATGCCACGATAGTCGATGATACATCCAAGGATGACGAGGTTGGCATGAACAATACGGTGGATGTGTACTTTGAGGACGATGACGAGACTGAGACCTACAAGCTTGTCACAAGTATAAGAGGTGACTCCATGCACAACTATATAAGTATTGAATCGCCTATCGGCAAGGCTATAATGGGACATAAGGTAGGGGACAGGGTTCAGGTTGTGGTCAACGATAATGTGAGCTACTATGTACAGATTAAGAAGATAGACAAGACAACCGATGACAGCAATGACAGAATTAAGGAATTTTAAGGTTTGACATATATAAAAGCATTTTCAGAGGGTATTTGCTAAATAGGTATAATGATAAAAAATAACAGGAACGTATCGGGAATATGTTCGGAAAGAGGATTCTTATGGCAAAATCGGGTGTAGAAGGCAGCAGGAAAAGAACTGTAAAGGAAAGAGAAAAATATATAATGTCACTTGTGAATCAGATGACATTGGATGAGAAGATTGGAATGATACATGGCGCAGGTCTGTTCAGGACGGCAGGCGTGCAGCGCCTTGGAATACCGGAGCTTCACATGTCGGATGGACCGATGGGAGTGCGTCAGGAGCTTGTCGACAATGACTGGAAGGGCGTATATGACAGGGATGACCTTGTGACATACCTTCCGTCTAACAGTGCAATAGCGGCTACATGGAATCCTAAGAGGGCAAAGGAATGTGGTGAGGTTCTAGGTGCTGAGGCGCGTGGCAGAGGCAAGGATGTTATTCTTGCGCCGGGAATCAATATCAAGAGGACACCGCTGTGCGGGCGCAATTTTGAATATATGAGCGAGGACCCTTATCTTGTATCGGAGATGACGGTTCCGCTTATAAAAGGAATACAGAAAGCGGATGTAGCTGCGTGCGTGAAGCATTTTGCGGTAAATGGTCAGGAGACGAACAGACTCTGGGTTGACACTATTGTTGACAAGAGAACTCTGTATGAAATGTACCTTCCGGGTTTTGACGCGGCGGTGCACAGGGCACATTCATACTCCATAATGGGCGCATATAATCTGTTAAATGGCGAACATTGCTGCGAGAGCAAATATCTGCTTGGTGATATCCTCAGAAAGGAATGGGGATATGACGGCGCTGTGATAAGCGACTGGGGCGGTGTACATGACACGGTGGCGGCAGCTGAGAGTGAGCTTGACCTTGAGATGTCTGTAACATTTAATTTTGACGATTACTGTATGGCTAACCCGCTAAAGAAAGCTGTGGAGGATGGAAAAGTAAAGGAAAAGCATATTGATAAGAAGGTTGCTAATCTGTTAAGACTTATGTACAGGCTTAAGATGCTTCCGGGCACAGAAAAGAGAAAGAAGGGCTGCTTCCATAGCCTTGAACATATAAAGGCTGCAAGAAAGACAGCAGAGGAATCCGTTATTCTTCTAAGGAATGATGAGAAGCTTCTTCCGCTTGAATTTGATTCACAGGTTGCAGTTATTGGTCAGAATGCCACGGCAATCCATTCTAATGGCGGAGGCAGTGCTGAAATTAAGGCTATCTATGAGGTTACACCTTTGAGGGCGCTTATGAATGCGGGCGGTGGAGACACGCGTTTTGTGTATGAGCCGGGTTATGTGCTGCCGGACAAGGATACCGCACAGGACGAGAATTGGCAGGAGACATCCCTTGAAAATGCGGGCAGCAGGAAAGAGGAGAGCACGGATGAGGCACTTGCGGCACAGATAGAAGAGTACAGGCAAAGAGCTGTGAAGCTTGCAAAGGAGAACAGACAGACGATTATCTTTGCAGGGCTTAACCATGATTATGATGTTGAGGGCTGTGATAAGAGTACCTTGAAGCTTCCATATCATCAGGATGAGCTTATAGAGGCTGTACTTGATGCCAACCCTGATACAGTGGTGGTCATTATGGGCGGTGCGCCTGTTGAGATGCCATGGCTTGAGAAGGCGAAGGCAGTTGTATGGTATTATTATTCAGGGCTTGAGGGTGCGATGGCGGTTGCTGATGTGCTCACTGGAAAGGTTAATCCTTCAGGAAAGCTTCCGGAGACATTTCCTAAGCGCACAGAGGACATATATTCTGTAAAGCTTGGCGAGTTTGGCAAGGAGGACAGGCTTGAGTATAAGGATGGTGTATTTGTCGGCTACCGTTACTATGTGAGCAACAAGGTTGACACGAATTTCTGCTTTGGACACGGCCTTTCATATACGGATTTCTCACTTAGGCATGTAAAGGTGGAGAGTGAGAAGGCTGTGCATGACAGTCACAAGGACAAGTTAGGCAAAAATGACAGAATCGTAGTAAGCGCCGAGCTTGCCAACACAGGAAAGATGACAGGAATGGAGACAGTCCAGCTCTATGTTACACCACCGAAGGGCAGTGTTGAAAGACCTGCTATGGAGCTTAAGGGCTTCGAAAAGGTAAAGCTTGCTCCGGGTGAAAAAAAGCATGTGCGCTTTGAGCTTGACAAGAATGCTTTCTCATACTATGACGAGAGCAAATCTGCTTTTACATACGAGCATGGTGAATACATCATAAGCCTTGGAATGAGTGTTGAGGATATAAGACAGAAGGTGACAGTTAATTTATAATTGCGAAAATCTGGAATTTATATGATAGTTTAACTTCAAAGCTGCGTTTGGCAATTTCAGAATAAATATAAGAATAGAGGATAAAAATGGAATTTAAAGGTATAACAAAGCGCGAGGAAGGCAGATTTATAACACGCTATGATGTGGAATATGAGACGGTGGACGGCAAGCAGAAGATATATGAGATGATAAGCCGCAGCGACGATATAACAGATTATGACAAGCTGCACGGCAAGGTGGCTGATGCGGTGGTCATCATCGCTACAGATGAGGCTGATGAGAAGATTGTGCTCAACAAGGAATTCCGCATGGCTGTCGGAGAGTGGGTGTATAATTTCCCTGCAGGACTTATCGACCCGGGCGAGGAACCACAGCAGAGCGCGTGCAGGGAGTTGCTTGAGGAGACGGGACTTGAGCTATACAGAATCGACGATATGATTGGGACAAGCTACAGCGCGGTGGGCTTTTCAAATGAGACGAACGTGTGCATAGTGGGAAAGGCAAGAGGAGAGTTCAAGGAGAGCACCTCCACCTTTGAGGAGATTACGCCGGGATGGTATACCAAGGCTGAGGTCAGAGAGCTTTTGAAGAAATACAAGTTTGCAGCCAGAACACAGGCGTTCTGCTATGTGTGGAGCAGAAAATAGGATGTGGGAATCTAATAGGAGAAGATTTGTGAGAATCTTCTCCTATTTTTTATCACTTAGGGTTCGGATGTCAAAACATGTCCATTTAATCTTTGAGTGTATAACGTATTATATTTATACCTATCAGCTCCGTTGTCCGAAGCAAGATGTTCTAAGAACTCTGATAAAGGTATTCTACACGTTCGCCACCGAAGCAAAGCATACGTCCGTGTATGCATTGCTTCTAAAGCAGCCTCCATGCTGCTTTTGGCTAGGAGTTTAGCAGAGTTCTAAGAACATCTAAGCTTCTTCCAAAAGTCGTGATAGGTATAAATATAATACGTTATACACAGCTAAGTATATATAACATGTTTTGACACCCGAAATATTATATAAAAAGTGTAGTATCCGCCCACAGAATCGTAGTATGTGTATGAGAACGAAAATGAGGAGGTGCGATATGGATGACGAAAGGATAATAGAGCTGTTTTTTTGCGCGGTCTGAGCAGGGCATACGTGAGCTGGATGATAAGTACGGAAAAGCGTGTCATGCGCTGGCGTATAATATTGTAAATAACATGCAGGATGCAAAGGAATGTGTAAATGACGCTTATCTGGGCGCGTGGAATGCGATACCACCTGCACATCCTAATCCGTTGTTTGCCTACATAGCAAGAATAGTGAGGAATGTTTCGCTCAAATGCTACCACAAAATGACAGCGGACAAGAGGGACAGCCGCTACACTGTCGCAATGGATGAGATTGAGGATTGCATAGCTGATAAGAAAAGCGTTGAGGATGAAATTGAGGCAGGAGAGTTAGCGCGTATGATAGAGGCTTTTCTGGATGCGCTTACCGTGGAAAACCGCGTTATATTTATGAGGCGCTACTATTTTGCGGACAGTTTAGATGACATAGCCCGATATGTGGGGCTCACGGAGAAAAATGTTTCTGTAAGACTTACGCGCATGAGGAAAAATCTGAGACAATATCTGATTGAGAGAGGGGTGATTGTATGAACGCAAAAATCTTTTCGGACGCCATGAGTGAGCTTGATGACAGATATATTTATGAGGCACTATGCTACAGGGGTGTGGACGCAACAGTGAGCATAAATGCCACGGACACAGCAACCGTAGATGGCGCAATACATGAAAGCACTGGTAAGCCGGCAGACACATTTGAGACAGCAGTCACAGCACGCAGGAATATTGCACATGCAGATAAGCCTAATAGGATATTACTGCGAAAGAAATCAGCTTTGGCAAGGGTCACTAGGGTGGCGGTGGCAGCGGCATGCATTATAGCGCTTCTAACAGGCACATCCGTTGTGAACAGGCAGCTAAACAGGATACCACTTTCGGACAAGTCGTCGAAGGTGACGGCATACTATACAAGAAGTCATTTTATGTTCTTCGGTGCTGCAAGCTCAGGATGTTTAAACAGCTTGACGGAGGATGAGCTGTTCACGGAGTTTGACACGGCAATTTTTAAGGGAACCGTATCACAGATTAGAAATGTAGTGGTGAATTTCAACGGTGAAAAGGAATACTGCGCGATTGCGGAAATAGAGGTCGAGAAGGTATATCGCGGTACTTGTAAGGACGGTGAGACGGTTTCGGTGCTGCTTCCATGTGCCATCACACCGATCGTCAGGGTGACAGGAAACGATATCATTACAAACATGAAAGCAGGGATGACCGGAATATTCATGCCTATTGAGTATGATGATAAGAGCTCTCTGTGGATGGAAAACGGAGCAAAGTTAGACCAGAGGGAGCTTGCTGCCTACGGCTTTGCGGACGGTGAGCGGTATGTATTTCTTGAGACAAAAGCAGGGCTTGTGTTTGACAGGGATTCCTATAAGAGTATAGCCGGCGCCACAACGCTTGGGGAGGTGGAGAAGTATATAGAGAATATGCTGGAAAGTTTAAATAAATAGCCAGAGCATAAATTCTGCCCTTGACAGGAAATTCCTGCCTCAAGGGCAGAATTTTTTGTTTGTCCGGGTTATTATGTCTGCCTAAACACCTGCTAATTTATATTTCGGACTGAGAAAATAGCTGTTTTACAGAAAAACTATCATTTTTCTCTGCCTAAAAAGATTTTCCTAATAAGTAAGGGCAGAGAACGTCGCGTTATCCGGACGTTTTCTCTGCCCTTGAGCACATTATTTCATTTGCTGGGCAGATATAGGAAGATATCGCCTCTTAAAATGAATCTGTTTATTTAATTGTATTACTAAAATTATTTAACTGTAACAGTGTATGTTCCCGCTGAAAGTCCTGTAAGGTCAGTCTCTGTTGACAGGTTGACTAATTCAACATTGCACTTCTTTGTTCCGGTTATGGTTATTGTGAGCTCATTGCCGGACTTCTTGACATTTATTGTGGTGTCGACATTTGCCTTCATGTCATAGACTGTTGTTGTGCAGTCTGATGGCTCATATACGCGGAAGGTTACATTGTCTGCATAGTCGTAGTCAGGACGGTTAGCGTCAGGCTTAACTGCCACGATGGAGTTCTCCTTGACGAAAAGAGGAATCTCAAGGTAGCCGCACTTATCTGAATACCAGCCGCCGCCGGTGTACTTCTTACCGGTGAAGTAGTTAGTCCATGTGCCGGCAGGCAGATAGTATTCTGCAATGCTCTCATCGTTGAAAATCGGTGCAACGAGGAGGCTGTCACCCATCATATACTGCTTGTCGAGATATGAGCAGTTGCGGTCATCCGTAAATTCAAGTACCATGCTTCTCATCATAGGAATACCGGTCTGTGAAGCATAAATTGCGTTGCGGTAGAGGTAAGGCATAAGTGAAGCCTTTAACAATGTGAAGGTGCGGACTACATCGACAGCCTCATCATCGTATGCCCAAGGTACGCGGTAGGAAGAGCTTCCGTGCAGACGTGAGTGGGAGCTTAACAGACCGAAGGCCGCCCATCTCTTGTATACGTCAGGTGTGGAGGTGCTCTCAAAGCCGCCTATATCATGGCTCCAGAAACCGAAGCCGGACATGCACAGTGAAAGACCGCCGCGAAGGCTCTCCTCCATGGACTCATAGTCGGACCAGCAGTCACCGCCCCAGTGAACAGGGAACTTCTGTCCGCCTGCGGTAGCGGAGCGGGCAAAAAGAACAGCTTCACCCTTGCCGCGCTTTCTCTCAAGAAGCTCATATACGCACTTGTTGTAGAGATATGTATAGTAGTTGTGCATTTTCTTAGGGTCTGAGCCGTCGAAGTACATGACATCCTCAGTAGGGATTCTCTCACCGAAATCGGTCTTGAAGCAGTCAACACCCATGTCGAGAAGCAATTCGAGCTTACTCTGGAACCACTTGCACGCTTCCGGATTGGTGAAATCGACAAGTGCCATTCCCGGCTGCCACATATCCCACTGCCATACATCGCCGTTGGTTCTCTTTACAAAATAGCCCTTCTCAACACCCTCGGCAAAGAGCACGGATTCCTGTCCGATATAGGAGTTAATCCATACACAGATGTTAAGACCTTTAGCCTTTATTCTCTTTAACATTCCCTCAGGGTCCGGGAATACACGCTCATCCCATACGAAGTCGGACCAGTGGAATTCCTTCATCCAGAAGCAGTCGAAGTGGAATACTCTCAGAGGAATACCGCGGTCGAGCATGCCGTCGATGAAGCTCATTACAGTCTTTTCATCGTAGTTGGTAGTAAATGATGTCGAGAGCCACAGTCCGAAGGTCCAAGGTGCCGGAAGTGAAGGCTTGCCGGTGAGGTCTGTGTACTTTACAAGAACATCCTTCATTGATGGACCGTCGATGAAGAAGTAATCGAGATAACTTCCCTCAACAGAGAACTCTGCCTTTGTGACCATCTCAGTTCCGACTTCAAATGACACCTTCTCAGGGTGATTTACGAACACGCCATAGCCCTTGTTAGATACATAGAAGGGAATGTTCTTGTAGGACTGCTCAGTGCTTGTACCACCGTCCTGATTGAATATATCTATCGACTGTCCGTTCTTTACAAAAGGAGTGAAACGCTCACCAAAGCCGTATAAAAGCTCACCTACGCCCATTGATAGCTGCTGCCTGATGTATGTATCTGTGTAGTCACCCTTGTCATAAGCGTAACCCTTCCAGTCTGTTTTCATAAGTGCGAGGTCTTTTCTTCCGCTCTTAGATAGAACTCTTCCCTTATGCTTATATGTCATGCTCCAAGGAAGCTTGGTAATCTCAAGGGACAGATCACCGCTTGTTATTGTGATGAGTTCGTCCGTCTCAGTCACGTTCATGTTGTCTTCGCTTGTATTGAGCTCAAATGCAGGGCTCTTCGCCGACATTCCTGCATGATGATATGTCTGTACTCTTATGACACCCTTGGCAGGGGAAGTTATCACAACCGTAAGGTTGATGCTTCCGAGGGTATCACCTCTTGTGATTATTCTTATTGTAGGTGCACATAATGTAACCTTGTTCTTTTCAATCTTGGTAAAATACACTTCCTGAGGAGAGAAGCAGGAACAGCCTTCCTTCTCAAGCCAGCAGCCATTAGAGAATTTCATTTTATACCTCCTGATTTTTACTTGAAATTATGTATTTACATAAGTAATTAGGAACAAAATCCTATAGCTGTATTATATAGTAGGTGTATGAAAATAACTACCATATTTTTTTTAGTTATTTACATCATTTTTTGTATGTTGTGATTTGCAGATAGAATGTGATATAGTAGAATAATCAAAATACAGGATGAGGCATGACATGATTTCTTTTAATAAAATGAAGATAGGAAAGCAGTTTAACATCGTGTATGTGTGTGCGGTGGTGCTGCCGGTACTTACACTTGGCGTTTTCCTTATACTAAATACATATAATATGCTGCTCAATCATCACAGGGATCTGCTTCATAGCAGTAACAGCTCCTCAAAAAAGATAATGAAGGAGGTCAGCGACCAGCTTTATAATATATCCGACAGTATTGCGTATGACAGCAGAACAATAGAAATGCTTGGCGGCAAATACGGAAGTGAGATGGAATTCCGCGATGCTGCGAGGGCATATACGCTCATAGATTCATTTGTACAAAATTATAGTCAGATAGGCAGCATAACGATATATACCACAACACCGTATGCATCGGACTTTAAATATTTTAAAACTGTAACGGATGATATAAGGGCTAAGGATTGGTATCAGAAGGCCGTTTCACAGTACAGCCCATTTTATCAGCTTATCGTGGAACCAAACAGCTATAAAAATGTCGAGTACAGCTATTCGCTTGTCAGAAAGATAACAGTCCTTGGAAGCAGCTGCGAGGCGGTCATGGTGATAAAGGTGAGCGAGAATTATCTTGAAGGCAGGCTTGGAGACAGTGAATATATAACTCTGGTAACTTTCGATGACAGCGAAATATTTTATAGTAACAAGAGAAACTACTATGGAAAAAAGCTGCCTTTTGAGGTAAACCGGACGGAAAAATATTATTCTAAAAAATTTATGGATGATTTTGAAGGTGTGGACAGTCTTGTTGAGATAGGTTCACAGTCGCTGAAGGTGTCGGACACGAATCTGTATGTGACGACAATTGACAAAAAAGCAATGTGGAGTATTATGAAGACCCTGTATATATCCTTGCTGATAGTTGTTGTAGCACTTGTGGTTCCGGCGGTGTTCATGATACAGTTCTCACATAATTTCGTAAGTCAGGTCAATACGCTCAGAGACGAGATGCATAAGGCGAGCAATGAGGACTACAATATTCTCAAAAACTTTTCCGGAAGCTATGAATTACAGCAGGCCTATGGGGATCTGCTTGTGATGGTTGACACCATAGAGCAGCAGAAGGTTGCTATGTATGAGGCAATGCTAAATGAGAAGCAGCTGCAGAATGAACAGCAGGAGATGGAATTTAAGATGCTTGCAAGCCAGATAAATCCGCATTTTCTGTATAATACCCTTGAGACACTCAGAATGAAGGCATTCACGGCTGGTGACAGAGAGGTAGCAACAGGGATAAAACTTCTTGGAAAGCTTTTACGGTATGTGCTTGTCAACATAGGAACCACATATACAACGCTTGCGAATGAGCTTGAGCATATCGACACATACATAAAAATCCAGAAGATAAGGTTCGATGACAGGGTCAACTATACTCTCACCGTGGATGATGGGATTGACACACAGGAATACATGCTCCTGCCTCTTCTTTTACAGCCGATTGTCGAGAATGCCGTTGTCCATGGGCTTGAGGGTGTCGATGGAACAGGGCATATCAGGATACATATATATGAAAAATTAACCGGAACGGAAGCTGCGGCGGGACAGAACGATGCGGATTCAGGCGACGGCTGTCTTATAATAGAGGTATCGGACAATGGCAATGGTATGACCGAAAAGCAGCTTGAAGATGTCAGAAACAGTCTTAAGGAGGACAGCATATCCAAACATTCAAGTATAGGCATGTCAAATATTGACCAGAGAATCAAGCTGTGCTATGGCGAGAGCTACGGCGTGAATATTGACAGCGTGGAGGGAGAGGGAACAACGGTTACCGTCATTTTGCCCAATAAAAGTAAAAATTAGAGTGTAAAAAATGTAAAAAATACAATGTTTTTTTATTTGCATCATTGGAATAGAATAAGTTTAAACGCTAAGGGTGGGTTACGCATACCCTTTAGCAAATATTTTAAGGAGGTTTTATCTATGAGAAAGTTCAAAAAAGTATTGGCAAGTCTTCTTGCCGGAACACTTGTACTTTCAAATGCCGTTCTGGTGCTTGCAGCACAGGATTCATCTTCACTTCCTGATGGAACAGCATACCTTAACATTAACAATTCAGAGTGGTCTGAGTTCGACGCTGAGTGGGTTAATGCAGAGATTACAGGAGATGGTTCCTACACAGTATCAATGACGGCAGCAGAGGCGCAGGATCTTGCACAGTTCAATGCACTTGAGGTTGTCAATGGTGAGGAGGTTCTTGGAACAGGTGCAGTTATCACTGTAGATTCCATTGAACTTAACGGAGAGGAGATTGAACTTCAGGGACCAAGCTACACATGTTCAGCAGATGGTTCAGGAGTTACAACAAGAGTTAACCTTTACAATGAGTGGAATGCACCGGATGCAACAGCAACAGCAGGTGATGATAAGCATGCCGACTGCCGTGTTGCAGAGGGAAATGTAGCAGATGCTACTGCATGTCTCTGGACAGCAGACCAGCTTACAGGTGTTACTTCTATCGTAGTTAACTTTACAGTATCAGGCTTCGGCACAGTAGGTGGTCCTGCTGAGGCAGCAGATACTTCAGACGCAGCAACAGAGGCTGTAGCTCATCTTAATATTAACAATGAGAGCTGGGGCGAGTATGAGGCTGAGTATGTTGACGCTACAATCACAGGCGATGGCACATACACAGTATCTATGAACGCTGCAGAGCCACAGGATCTTGCACAGTTCAAC
The DNA here is from genome assembly GCA_958446835.1 of uncultured Eubacterium sp. GTDB lineage: Bacteria > Bacillota > Clostridia > Lachnospirales > Lachnospiraceae > CAG-882. The sequence continues at coordinate 28,135 of CAUCXT010000001.1, read as the reverse complement.
GCACTTCAGGTTCCTAACGGTGAGGCTCTTCTTGGTACAGCATGTGTTCTCACAGTTGACAGCATCAAGATTAACGGTGAGGAGATTACTCTTCAGGGACCAAGCTACACATGTTCAGCAGATGGCGCAGGTGTAGATACAAGAGTTAACCTTTACAACGAGTGGAATGCTCCGGACAACACAGCAACAGCAGGTGATGACAATCATCTTGACCAGCGTATTGCAGGTGGTGACCTTATGGACGCTACAGCATGTCTCTGGACAGCAGATCAGCTTGCAGGAGTCCAGTCTGTAGAGGTTACATTTACAGTTTCTGATTTCGGCAAGAATGCTGAGGCAGGAGAGGCAACAACAGATGATGGCGGTTTCGATGCTAACGGTGAGTTCAACGTATACATCGGTGTTCAGACAGCAGCTTACTCATTCCGTAATGCATGGAATGATAACTATGGTCTCGGAACTCCTGAGTTTGACCAGATTACAGGTTGGAACGGCAATGATGAAGTTGTAAAAACAGGTACAATCAATGATGCCGTTATCAAGGGAAATGGTACATACACAGTATCTCTCACAGGTGTTGATTTTGCAGATGATGCAGAGGCACTTAACCTCTTATTCCTTTCAACAGATATTCCTCTTAATCAGGGCGTAGAGCTTACAGATATCAAGGTTAAGATGGGTGGCAAGAACGTATATGATTTCGATACATCTTTCCAGGATCCTGATACCAAGGATTACATCAAGACTCTTCTTATCAATACATACAATGACGGATTTAACGCAGATAATGAGTTCGCATACACATTATCAGCAGGTATGGACATTGAGGTTACATTCACAGTATCAGGTTTAGCTTACGATAACCCTGATGCAGCAGCAAGTGGTGACACAGCAGCTACAGAAGCACCTTCACAGTCTACAGAGACTAAGAGTGAAGCTTCCGAAACTACAGCAGCAAATGCAAATGCTGAAGCATCCAATGGCGGTGTATCAGTAGGCGTTATCATTGCAATCGTTGCAGCAGTAGTAGTTGTTGCAGCAATCGTTGTTGTAGCAGTTAAGAAGAAAAAGTAAGAATAATTTTACGATTTTTTCTGAATAGTAACAGACGTATTAACTGTCGCTCTGGCAAGCAATTGCCGGGCGGCAGTTTTTTTATAAAATCAAGATGCGCAGCATCGATTTTATATGAGCAAGAAGAGAAGCGGATTGCGAATATCATTGACTTTTTGCTGTATAAATATGTAATTTATAATGTAAAAAATACACTGCAAAAAGTGAATGTAATTTTGAACTTATAATGACTGTATTAAAAAAATGATTAAAAATATATAATGTAATCATAAAGCAAGGAGGTATCAAGATGAACGAAACAATTAGCAAAAGAGAGAAAACAGCTAATAAGTTCTATTACGTGTCACGCTTAGTGTCACTTCTGTCCGTGTTTATGATGTTTCTTCCGGCAGTCAATCCGGGACGTTTTTCAGCACTGATAAGTAAGAATCTTTCGGTATTTACGGCAGGCGTGTCATACGACAGTCTTATTAGCGGAGCCGGACGAGCTATTCGTCAGGGCTGGGTATCACAGAGCGCTTACACATTTATTTTTGTGGGAAGCATGCTGATATGCATAGGTATTGCAGTGTGTGCTGCAGGCTCCTGTGTATCACTTGGAAATCTTAAGATGAAGAACCTGAGCAATATCATTTCACTGGCTGGCTCAGTCTTTGAAGGCGCAGGACTTATATTTCTTTTATTAGGTTATAATGAGATGGCTGTATGCAGCAGACCGGAGAAGATAGTTCCTACATTCGCAACAGGATGGTTCGTATTCTTGGGTATTGCAGTGATACAGCTTGTGATGGCAGTTTTAAATCTTATTGTACTGCCAAGGGCAGCTAAGACAGATAAGATGGAGATGCAGACAAAGTACAGACTGTTCCTTATGTTTCTTCCATTCGCAATGCTGGCATTCATATTCTGTTATCTGCCGCTGTTTGGATGGAGATACGCATTCTTCGATTATTCGGCAGGCGGAACTCTTTCAGCAGACAATTTTGTAGGTTTTAAATGGTTTAAATACCTTTTTAACAATGCCGCAACGAGAAGAGATATCGTGAGAGTTCTTCGTAACACTCTTGTAATGAGTGGACTTGGAATTGCAACAAGCTGGGTTCCGATGGTGTTCGCGATATTTATCTCAGAGATTAAGTGTACATGGTTCAGAAAGTTTGTACAGACATTTACAACAATTCCTAACTTCATAAGCTGGGTTTTAGTATACGCTATAGCTTATGCAATCTTCTCAACAGATGGTTTCTTAAACGGATTCCTCACGATGATTACAGGTACTAATCACGCAACCAACTATCTGATGGGTGATAACGGAACATGGTTTAAGATGCTTGCATGGGGCATGTGGAAGGGAACAGGATGGAGCGCAATCATTTACATAGCAGCTATCTCCGGTATCGATGTACAGCTCTATGAGGCAGCCACGGTTGATGGTGCCGGACGTTTCCAGAAGATGTGGTACATAACACTTCCGGGACTTCTTCCTACATACTGTGTACTTCTTCTCATGGCTGTTGCCGGAATCCTCAGCAACGGTATGGATCAGTACCTTGTATTTGAGACAGCTAACAACTCAGGAACTATAGAAGTACTTGACCTCTATGTATATAAGCTGGGTATCAGCGGAGGACTCATACCGCTCTCAACAGTTGTAGGTATGGTTAAGACAATTGTCAGTGTAATCTTGCTCTTTGTCGCTAACGGAATTTCAAAAGCTATCCGTGGCGAGAGTATTGTATAGGAGGTGGGAACATGGCTAAGACAAAGCAGGAAAAGCTTGATGAGAGAGCCGAGAAGGCTTATTACAAGAAACATAAAAAGCAGTACAAATTAAAACCGTCAGACATTGTATTCAATATAATTAACTACCTGTTTTTCGGATTGTTTACACTGTCATGCTTTTTCCCATTCTACTACCTGTTCATAAATACGATTTCATCGAATGACCTGGTACGTGCGGGAAGAATCAATTTTTACCCGGTTGGAATCAATTTCCACAACTATGTAGCTATGCTTCAGGTTAACGATCTTGGAAATGCATTCCTTGTATCGGTTTCAAGAACACTTATAGGAACATTCCTTATGGTGCTTGCCTCAGCTCTTGCCGGCTACCTTGTTACAAAGCAGGAGATGTGGCACAGAAAGTTCTGGTACAGATTCCTTGTTATCACAATGTACTTTAATGCAGGTATTATTCCTGTATATTTGAACTTCCTCATGTTAGGTCTTACGGATAACTACCTTGTATATATTCTTCCGGGAATTGTAGCACCGTACAACATAATTCTTGTTAAGACGTACATTGAGTCGATTCCGGCAGAGCTTGAGGAGAGCGCATATATTGATGGTGCGGGATTTATGACAGTATTCAGAAAGATTGTATTTCCACTGTGTAAGCCGATACTTGCCACAATCACAATCTTCGGTGCTGTAGGCCACTGGAATTCATTTACCGATTCACTTATTTACATGCAGAACAGCCCTAAGCTCTATACATTGCAGCACAGATTGTATGTATATCTCAACTCATCAAGTAACCTTGACAGTATTATGAACAATACAACAGCTGCAACTGCAGCAATGCAGCAGCAGATGAACATGAAGGTAATAAAGTATACGGTATCAATGGTAACAATCATACCTATTCTTCTTGTATATCCGTTCCTTCAGAGATACTTTGAAAAGGGTATTATGTTAGGCGCGGTTAAGGGTTAAAACTGTTAATTATTAACAAAGGATTGCTTTAATGCATGAAAAAAGATAAAATACAAAAGCAGGTTAATAAAAAAGGAGGACAAAGACGTGAGAAAAACAAAATTATTTAAAAAGCTTACAGCCGTCACATTATCGGCTGCAATGGTACTTTCAATGAGCGCATGCTCAAAGAGTAACGGAGCGGGTACCGAAAAGAAAGAAGCCCCTATAACACTTACTGTGTTCAGCCAGTTGGCTAACTACAATGGCGAGCAGGTAGGCTGGTTTGCCAAGGAGATGTTAGACCGCTTCAATGTCAAGCTCAACATCATCCCTGATTCAGACGGAACCTTCGATACAAGAATGGAGTCCGGAAACTTAGGTGACATCGTTGTATTCGGAAACGCAGGTAAGCAGTACAAGGCAGCTGTTGAGGCTGGGGCACTTCTTGACTGGAATGAGGATAATATGTTAAACGATTGTGCACCTTACATAGCTGAGAATATGCAGGCTGCACTTGAGAAGAACAAGCAGATCAACTCAGACGGACTTGTACATGGTATCGGTCACGGAATTGCAACAAGCAGTGAGGATCATCAGGATTTCTTCTATACATGGGATTTAAGATGGGATCTTTACAAGGCACTTGATTACCCTGAGGTTAAGACACTTGATGACCTTGCGGATCTGCTCACATCAATGCAGGCTCTCTGCCCTACAGATGACAAGGGCAACAAGACCTACGGTGTGTCACTCTGGCCTGATTGGGACGGCAACGTGGTAATGTATGTCAAGTCTATGGCAACAGCATGGTATGGCTATGATGAGCTTCACCTTGGCTTATATGACAGCGATACAGGTGAGTTCCACGGCGCGCTTGAGGAGAATGGTCCATATCTTGAGATGTTAAAGTTCTTTAACACACTTTACCAGAGGGGACTTCTCGATCCGGACTCAATGACACAGACATACAATGAGATGATTGACAAGGTATTAAATGGTGGTGTATTCTTCTCAATCTTCAACTATGCAGGTTCTCTTGCATACAACACGGAGGAGCATATAAATGCGGACAAGATGATGCTCACAATGAAGCCTGAGGATGCAACTCCTATTGTATATGGTATGGATACAGCCGGTGGTAACAGAATATGGGCAATCGGCTCTAAGACAGAGTATCCTGAGCTCTGCTTAGAGATTATCAACTGGTTATGCACACCTGAGGGAAGAATGGTATCAGAGTATGGTCCTGAGGGAGTTACATGGTACTATGATGATGAGAAGAATACTCATTTCACAGAGCTTGGTGCAAGCGCAATCAGAGATGTAAATACAGTAATGCCTGATGATTTAGGTACATTCGGTGATGGACGTCAGCAGATTAACAATATCACATGGTCACTTGATGCAAAGAACCCTGATTCTAACGGTGAGACATACAACTGGCAGAACTGGAAGAGTAACCTTGCTGAGGCTTCATGCAGTATTGAGCAGGATTGGAGAGACAAGACAGGCGCTATCTCAGTTCAGGATTATCTTAACAACCACGCATACAAGGTAGCTCCGGCAACAACCTACACAGACGGTGTAAGATCAGATGAGCTTGAGGTTACATGGAATCAGGTTACAGACTGTATCGTAAAGGGAAGCTGGAATGCTATATATGCTTCAACAGATGCAGAGTACGAGTCAATCGTATCTAAGATGATTTTCGATGCTTATGAGTATGGATATGAGGAGTGCATTGCTTGGAATGAGAATGAAGCGGCAATCCGTCATCAGCTTGAGGAAGAGGTTCGTGCTAAGGATGCCAAGTAAGTTTTATTAGAGTTGAACTTGGTTAGCAATGTATAATTAAAATGAAAAGGCTGTTGCACTAAGGTAGCACTTAGGTGCGGCAGCTTTTTCAATTATGAAACAGTGACGTTAGTTACTTGGGAAGGAGGCTTTGCATGAAGTTTTTTAGCGTTGACAGCCCACTCTATAAGTTCATATCAACATTCTGGGAAATTGTGAAGCTGAATTTTTTCTGGTTGTTATTTTCATTGCCTATTGTGACAATTGGGGCTTCGACTACGGCAGCATTCTCCGTTGGGCTTAAGATGGCTGATGGAAGTGAAGGGTATATATTCAAGGCTTTCCGGGCGGCATTTAAGGAAAACTGGAAGAAGGGTATTCCGCTCGGACTATTAAATCTACTGATAGCTTATGCGGTATATCTTGATTTCGAGCTTTTTGAAAAGCTTGAAGGCAATCCGTTTATCTGCCTTGTTATGGGAATATTGGCGATAGCTATAGGAATAAGCGGGTTTATGTATTCTTATGCGTTACTTGCAAGATATGAAAATTCTTTTATAAACACCATGAAAAATTCCTTTGAGATATACACAAGATATTTTGGACGCTCAATTGCGATGACGGCTATAGTTGCTCTTGAGGTTGTGGTCATGTTCTGGAACACAACTACAATGTATTTTATGATACTTATAGGACCGGCGTGCATTATTTACACAATAAGTGCAGGTGCGTTATATATCTTTAAGGACATTGAGAGGAAGGAGAAGGAAGGATAATGAGAAAATTATTTGGACGCGTATGCGCGATTGCCACAGCAGCGGTAATGCTTGCCGGAACGGCTATGGCACAGCTTCCGGTGAGCGTATATGCTTCGGATGATAAGGGGCTTGTCACGGCAGCCACACAGCAGCCTTTCCGTGTACTCACGGCACAGGAGATGGTTGAGGAAATGGGAGCTGGATGGAATCTTGGAAATACCATGGACGGACATACCGGATTTACCCCTAATGAGACACTCTGGCAGCATGTAGAGACAACCAAGCAGGTCATAAAGACTGTACATGATAACGGCTTCAATACTGTGAGGATTCCTGTTACATGGGGAACAATGATTGATGACGAGAACGGCTATGAAATCAATGACAAGTGGATAAGCCGTGTTCAGGACATCGTAGATTACTGCATTGAGCAGGATATGTATGTGATTGTCAATATCCACCATGACGGAGCAGAGCAGACAGGCTGGCTAAGGATTGCTTCGGATGACTTTGATTCAGTCAAGGAAAAATATCAGGCAGTATGGAAGCAGATTGCACAGAGATTCAAGGATTACGATGAGCACCTTATATTCGAGTCGATGAATGAGGTGACAGGTCCGGGAAACAACATTCAGTTTGATATGGACAGGGTTATGGAGCTTAATCAGGTGTTCGTCGACACTGTAAGAGGAACAGGCTCAAACAATGCGTACAGATGGCTGTCGGTTCCGGGAAGATACACGAACATCACCAACACAACGCAGTATGATTTCAGACTTCCGGAGGACACTGTCGAGAACAGACTGTTTCTGTCCGTTCACTACTATAACTGGCTGTTCGGACTTGCTGAGAACACAACCTACACAGAGTGGACAAAGGATATGACAGATGAGCTTGTTGCCGAATTTGCACAGCTTGAGAAGTTCACATCACAGGGAGTACCTGTAATAGTGGGTGAGTACGGTGCGATTGATAAGAGAAATGAGGCGGATAGAGCATACCACTATGAGGTTGTCAACAGAATATGCAACACAGGCATGATTGTGGCATGCTATTGGGACAACGGAGAGTATGACCTTGAAAAGGAGCCTACGGACTATAATTTTACCCTTATTGACAGGGAAAAATGTGAGCCTGTATATCCGGATCTGATTGCAGCTATACTCAGAGGAAAATATCTCGAAGGACCTGCCGACTGCTCAGACTTATCGAAGGGGACACAGATAGTTCCTATCACTGATTTCCAGATGGAGAAGGATGAGCTGTGTATCGAGGTCGGGGCAATTTACGAGACCTCAGTAAAGGATGTTTTACCTGAGAATACGAATGATATTGTACTCTGGAAGACGGATGACCCTTCGGTTGCCACGGTATATGACGGACGCATCCGCGCGCGTGGAATAGGAACGACAACGATCACTGCGTACAGCCAGAAGGATGGCGTGAGCAAGAGCATGACCGTAACCGTTATTGCCAGAAAGGGCGCAGAGGATATTGAGCTCTCCGTTCCTGAGCAGCTTGAACTCAATACTGATTCGTATACATATATCAACGCTCAGGCAAATGACGCAAAAGAGTATTTTACTTACCGTTCTTCAAATGAGGACGTAGTGACCGTATCGAGAACAGGCAAGGTACTTGCAAAGACAGACGGAACTGCCTATGTGACAACAACCGCTTCGACAGGAAAGAGCGCTGTTACGCGTGTGGTTGTCGGACATAAGGCGGGTGCCAATGAGATATCACTTGCAGTAAATGTATATTATAACGATAATGACAACTCATATTTTTCCAATGAGTACGGTAAGCCAATAACAGTAAACGGTGACGGCACATACACGCTTACCTTCAACTGTGATGAGGATTTATCCGATGATGCGGCAAAGGCTGGCGTTGACAGCTTAAGCCACATGACAGCAATCTATATCAAAGACCATGATGTCACACTTGGAGAGGCTAAGAAGTCAAAGCTTTCGGCATGTAATATAATGTATGATAAGATTGTCGTGGACGGAACAGAACTCACCATCACACAGACGGAGCCTAAGAGTGCGCTCAAGTCCTCGGGAATATTCGATACCAATGACCCGATCAATTCATGGGATGGTTCCATGGTTGATGAGGTTGTTGTAAAGAAGCATGTGGCTGATTTCAAGGACATTGAGAACCCTAAGACTATTGAGATAACCTTCACTTTGTCCGGAATGGAATTCGAGGGTGCAGGTGAAGAGAATGTTGCAGAGGATGTCGCAATCGAGAGCATGGAGCTTGAGGTAGTCGACAATGCGGATGGCACATACTCTATAATTGCCAATGTCACACCTGAGAACGCGACGGAAAAGATATATTTTGCGTCTGAGGATGAGTCGGTTGCCGCAATATCACAGCCGCTTGCAACAGTTGAGAATGGAAAAGCCCAGGTGCTTGCGAATGCATTTAAAATAGGTGGTACTAAGATTACGGCGTATGCGGAGGGCACGGCGACAGCAGAGATTCTTCTTGGTGTGTCAGGAATTATACCGGCTGAGTCGGAGGCAGCTTCGGTCGGCGATATCATTCCGGCTCCTGAGGTGGATATAAGCCATGAGACGGATGAACAGCCGACAGAGCAGTCAAGTGAGACTGAGAGCACAACACCTGAGGAGACACAGACAAGCTCAGAGGCGGATAATACTTCTGAGACACAGCAGAATACGGCAGCTTCCTCAGGGGCAACCTTGAGCACAGGGGCAGCGGTGGCAATAATTGTCGGAGTTGTGCTTGTGGCGGGCATTGTGGTGGTTATATTACTTAAGCCTAAGAAAGATAAAACAGCAGAAAAATAGAATATCACAAACATAAAATGCCAGTAAGATAACAGTGAAATAAAACAATAGTAAAATAAAACAGCGAAAAAGAGACTGTTGTGAAAATTAAGTATATCCGGTATTATTTTGCCCTGAATACAGACAGGTACTTAGGGCGGATAGTGCCGGATATTGTGATAAGTGCTGTTTCCTTGACATTATCATCGGTATATTTTATAATATTTTTACAAAATTTTACTGGGGGAAGACATGGAAACAGTTCTTATTGCAGATGATGAAAAGAATATAAGAGAAGGTATTAAATGTATAATAGACTGGGAAGAGTTAGGCTTCAATGTCTGTGGAGAGGCAGCCAACGGTGAGGAGGCTTTAAAGCAGATATATGAGCTTCGTCCCAGTCTTGTTCTTTTAGATATCAAGATGCCTAAGCTCACAGGGCTTGAGGTGGTGGAGAATGCCAGAGAGCATGGGTATACTGGAAAATTTATAATTCTGAGCGGTTTTTCTGATTTTAAGTTTGCTCAGACAGCTATCAGACTTGGAGTGGAGAATTATATAACTAAGCCTATTGACGAGGACGAGCTTACGGAGGCGGTGAAGCGTATCAGTGAGCAGATAAAGTCCGAAAAAGAGAATGTATCGCATAACGAGCATTATAGAAATAAGGCTAAAAAGGAGCTCTTGCATGACCTTGTGAGAAATCAGGTCGATAAGGATATGTTCTCGGCAAAGGAACTGGGACTTGAAGCACCGGTATATCAGGTTGTGCTATATGAGAACTTTGATATTGAAAAAGGTGTTAATATGCCTTATCAGTTCTCTGAACTTTTGAAGGTAACTAACAATGGCGGACAGTCATTTGAACATTTCATGGATGATGAATACAACGTCATAATACTAAAGGGAAGCTTTGCCATAGAGAAGTTCGAACGGTTCATCGAACATTATGAGAGCACACCGCCACAGAAGGGAAGTCCTATGGATACTCTTTTTATAGCGTACGGACGCCCTGTTAATGAGCTTTTTGATGTACATATATCGTATTCGGATGCGTATGCGCTTATCAAGAGACGTTTCTTCTGCACGGAGGGACAGCATACGCTTGGCTTTGAGGAGCTTCCGCATGTCAGGGAGGCGTTAGAGACGCTTGATAAGACGAGGATAACCGATTACTGTACCAAGATAACAGATTACATACAGGCATTCTCAAGGCGCAAGGTCGCTGAGGTTCTGTTCAGCATTGAGGAGTATCTGTATAATGTCGACGCGCCGATTGGGCAGGTGAAGCTGTTTTTGACAGATTTGTTTTTGCAGGTCAAGGAAAATATAAACAGAATATACAGCAACAACAATTTCACTTTTCCGCAGAATTCGGAGATTATAGAGTACATATCGTCGCGGCTGTACATGTATGACATAATTGAGTACATTTCCAAGCAGCTTGACATGCTTATGGGCAGTATGGGAAGCTCATCGCGTGAGAGCGTTCTTGACGATGTCCTGCACTATATCGACCACAATTATGCCACCAACATCAAGCTGGAGGTCATTGCCTCACTGTTCGGCTACAACAGCGCTTACCTTGGAAAGATATTTAACAAGACCGTAGGTGAGAGCTTCAACTCCTATGTCGACAAGGTGCGAATCGACCATGCCATAGAGCTTCTGATGGATAACAAGCTCAAGGTATATGAGATTGCGGAGCGTATAGGCTACAAGAACGTGGACTATTTCCACAAGAAGTTCAAGAAGTACGTCGGGGTGAGCCCGGCGGAGTACCGCAACAAGAAGAGCGAGGAATGATTGGGACATGGTGTCTGACCCCTGTCCCAACCCGCCCTGTCCTAAGTTAGCGTATCGCCTTCTTGAGGTTGACCGCCAGTTCATAAGGAATCTTTAAATTGCCTCTGCCGATTCCGAGCTTGATGTCCGGCTTGTTCGCGCCGTGAAAATCACTTCCGCCGGATATGAGAAGTCCGCACTCACCGGCAATGCGTCTGATGGCTGTCTCATCACCGCTTCGGTAGGTTGAGTAGATACCCTCAATTCCGTTAAGACCGTGGCGCTTGAGATACTGGCAGAGCTTCATAAGCTCACTGTCGGACATCTTGTAGAGAATAGGGTGCGCGAGCACGGCAACGCCGCCAGCTTCGTGTATCAGTTCAACAGCCCTTGCCGGGTCCGGCATCTGTCTTGATACATAGAAAGGCTTTCCTTCGCCGAGATATCTGTCGAACGCCTCATTGGTGCTTGATACATAGCTCTTGTTGACCATGTAGCGCGCAAAATGTGCTCTTGTAAGTACAGTGCCATCTCCAAACATATCGCGCATTGCCTCAAGGGAAACTGGCATGTCTGCTTCGTTCATCAGCTTAATGAGCTTGTCATTTCTGCCATCGCGGTTGTCGCGGTATCCGGCTATCTCAGACAGAAAATGTTCGTTGGTATAGTCTATATACAATCCGACGATGTGGACTTCCTTGTCCTTAATGTATGTGCTGTTGTATTTCGTGCTTATCTCTATTCCGGGAATAAGCTCAATTCCTGCTTCATCCGCGGCGGCGATTGCTTCTTTTACGCCTGCAACCGTGTCATGGTCGGTGAGGGCGAATGCCTTCAATCCAATCTTCTTAGCTTCAGCGACCAGCTCCGAAGGAGTGAATGTGCCATCCGAAGCGGTCGAATGTACATGTAAATCTGTAAGTTCCATAAAATTAAATCTCCTTTTTAATATCTTAAAAATCTAATTATAATACAAACTATTGTACAAATAATACCACATTTTCTCTTGTTTTAAAATATAGTTCTTGAAAATTCCACATTTTACGTTATAATATATCCTAAGTATGCCATTTTGGGTGAAGCCGGGCAAGACGGCTTGGAAAGGATTTATAAAAATGATTAGTGCTAATAATGTAACATTACGAATCGGTAAGAAGGCTCTTTTTGAGGATGTAAATATCAAGTTTACACCGGGAAACTGCTATGGTCTTATTGGTGCCAATGGTGCAGGAAAATCTACATTCTTAAAGATTTTGTCCGGACAGCTTGAACCTTCTAAGGGTGATGTGACGATTTCTCCGGGTGAGAGATTATCCTTCTTAGAGCAGGACCACTTCAAGTACGATGCATATAACGTACTTGACACGGTTATCATGGGAAATGAGCGCCTTTACCAGATTATGAAGGAGAAGGAAGCCATATATGCGAAGGAGGACTTCACTGAGGAGGACGGAATCAAGGCAAGTGAGCTTGAAGGTGAGTTCGCCACAATGAACGGCTGGGAGGCTGAGAGTGATGCAGCCACTCTTTTAAACGGTCTTGGCATTGACACAGAGCTTCATTATAAGCAGATGAGTGAGCTCAACGGTAGTGAGAAGGTGAAGGTTCTTCTTGCTAAGGCACTGTTCGGTAATCCGGACATCCTGCTTTTAGACGAGCCTACCAACCACCTTGACCTTGACGCTATAGCATGGCTTGAGGAGTTCTTAATTAACTTTGAGAATACGGTTATTGTGGTATCCCATGACCGTTACTTCCTTAATAAGGTATGTACACAGATTGCAGATATAGATTATTCGAAGATTCAGCTCTATGCAGGTAACTATGACTTCTGGTATGAGTCCAGCCAGCTCATGGTTAAGCAGATGAAGGAAGCCAACAAGAAGAAGGAGGAGAAGATTAAGGAGTTACAGGAGTTCATCCAGAGATTCTCCGCCAACGCTTCCAAGTCCAAGCAGGCTACGTCTCGTAAGAGAGCACTTGAGAAGATTGAGCTTGATGACATCAGACCATCGAGCAGAAAGTACCCATACATTGATTTTCGTCCGGCAAGAGAGATTGGAAATGAGGTTCTCACAGTGACCAATCTTTCAAAGACTGTTGATGGCATAAAGGTTCTTGACAATGTATCATTTATCGTTGGCAGAGAGGACAAGATTGCACTTGTCGGAAGCGATGAGCTTGCAAAGACAACACTCTTTAAGATTCTTGCAGGTGAGCTTGAGCCTGATGAGGGAAGCTATAAGTGGGGTATAACCACAAGCACAGCTTATTTCCCTAAGGATAACACGAAGGATTTTGACTGCGACGATACAATTGTTGAGTGGCTTATGCAGTTCTCACCTGAGAAGGACGTGACCTATGTAAGAGGCTTCCTTGGAAGAATGTTATTCGCAGGTGATGACGGCGTTAAGAAGGTTAAGGTGCTGTCCGGTGGTGAGAAGGTAAGAGTTATGCTCTCTAAGATGATGATTATGGGCGCTAATGTGCTTTTGCTTGACCAGCCTACCAACCACCTTGACATGGAGTCAATCACAGCACTCAACAACGGACTTATCAAGTTCCCGGGTGCAATGATTTTCGCTTCACATGACCACCAGTTCGTACAGACTACGGCGAACCGTATTATGGAATTTGTCGGTGGTAAGATGATTGACAAGATAACAACCTACGATGAGTATCTTGAGAGCGATGAGATGGCGCGTAAGAGACAGGGCTTCGTTGCACTTACAGAGGAGCAGCTTGAGGAGAATGATGCAGATACTGCAGAGTAATTTCTTTTATGTTTTTTACGGGAGATTATGCAGGAGGCTGCGCGCACTCAGAAATGAGGTATAACATGAATGACTTGAATTTGACAGACAAGGTAATTAACTCGATGATAGAGTACAATCGTGGTGACGCAAGGCGTATACAGCATGCCATGAAGGTATATGAATTTGCGGCACTTATGGGACGTATGGAAGGAATATCCGAAAAGGAACAGCAGGTACTTGAGATTGCGGCTGTGCTCCACGATATAGGAATACATATCTGTGAGCAGAAGTATGGCAATTGTGATGGACGCAATCAGGAGATTGAGGGACCGGCGGTTGCTAAGGCTATACTTGAGAACATAATGGGGTCGGAAGCTGATGAAGCATTTGTCGGAAGAGTGTGTTATCTGATTGGACATCACCACACCTATACAGGTGTTACAGGCATGGATTACCAGCTTCTGATAGAGGCAGATTTTCTTGTGAATGCTTTTGAGGATGTACTTCCCGAGGAGAATATAAGAAATGTAAGAGCGAATATATTTAAGTCGGAGGCAGGAAAGAAGCTTCTTGATGAGATGTTTGCACTGTAAGCATTTGCTTGTATTGTGAGAACCGCGTGGCAGTATAGAAGATTATCAATATGAGTGATAATAAAAGCCGACATAAATCGTACAACCTATTTTGACATTCAGGTTGATATGTTTTATGCCGGCTTTTTAAAATATTCTTAATCAATTTATGTTATTTCTTGGATTTGTTAAGTTCTTTTACTATGTCCTCCATGCGCTTTCTGTCAAGCCGGTAATATTGCATGGATATAAGGGAGATTATCCAGCCGATTATAGGGGTGATACAGTAGAAAAATATGGTACTCCACAGTATGAGTGGGGTCATAGCGTCACCGACCTGTGGAAATGCATTTCCGAAGCCGATAATGCTCAACATTATTCCGACAAAGGCTGTCCCGAGGGATGACACGAAGTTGTCCACAAATGAGAACAGGGCACCCATAAGTCCCGGGACAAAGCGTCCGCTGCGGTATAATTCGTAGTCGGTGCAGTCGGCAATCATTGGGATGACCATATTGTTGGTGATTGATTTGCAGCCGTTGAGAATTGCGAACACGGAAAAGAACAGTATGGTTATCAGATTTATGTGCTTTAGCGATACAGTGCTTATATTGTCGGATAGCAGCAACAGCCCAATCACTGTCTGAAAGACGATGGAAGCCCATGTAAACCAGATAAGCACCCTGCGTTGTCCGAAGTGTCTTGCCAGTGAGATTCCGAACACCACGATGACCAGTGATGGTATGGCTGTTATTATACCGATAAGTCCGTATATGGAGTAGTTGTTCATAATTATTCCGTACATCATTACTGTTACAGCGGCATGTGAATATACAACGGAGGCAAATTTATCCGTTGAGGCGGCGATTACTAGCATCTGTATCGGTCTGTTGTGTCGGAGCACATCGAGGTATGCATGTATTGTCACGGCATTTTCATGTCCCGGGCCCTGCGGCAGAACGAAGTTTTCATCCTTGTCCTTGCTCCATATTCCTATTATCGCAAGAAGAGTGCAGAGCATCGAGAGCACAACAGTCACAATTATAAATTCTGCAAAAAGCTTCGGATTGTTGAAGGAACCGTAGTGCGGGATGAGCCTCTGTGCGACATACAGTGCCACACCGCCATAAGCCGCACTTATGAAGGTGGAGTCAAAGAAGGTGCATATAGGTCGCTGCTTAGGGTCATTGGTTATTATCGACTGTGCCGACTTGGTAACTGCTGTCTGGAATGTGAAGGCAATGATAAAAAGCCCATACACCAGTATAAAATATGGTATTCTCAAGAATACCGGCATGAGGTGTGTTGTAAAGTATAAAAGAATACAGCTTAAAGCAAGAAGAATATTACCGATTACCATAAACGGACGGAATTTTCCGAAGCGTCCATGGGTTTTGTCTATTATGTATCCTACTATCGGGTCTGTAATGCCGTTAAATACACGCATGACTGTGAGGAGCAGCGAAATCATTACAACTGATATTCCGGCGATTCCGTTGGCATAGTATGAGACATACGCCATCATGGCAAGATACAGGTTTGTCGCACAGGTGTTGAGTGAGAAGAAGCCTATCTGCCATATATGAGCTCTCTTGTAGGTGGGGATATTGTCCGTTGTATTATTGGCAGGTGTAGCTGTGGTTGAGTTCATGTTTAGTATTTTTGCTCCGTTTTATTAAAATCTTTTTTATGTTCTGTATTTTTATTATAATGATATATCTTTGTAAAAACAATACTGTGATTTGTAATTGCATAATGGGTGTTAATTTGTTAAACTGTATATAGTCTGTTATTATTAGATTTTAGAAGGAATAGAGAAAATGAATTTACTTACAATCAAGGACATGTGCAAGGCGTATACAGATAAAAAACTCTTTGACCATGTGGATTTTTCAATAAACGAGAATGAAAAGATAGGTGTTATCGGAATAAACGGAACAGGCAAGTCGACTCTTCTAAAGATTGCTGCGGGGCTTGACACGCCGGATGAGGGAAGTGTTGTGAAGGGTAATAATGTTCATATAAGATATCTTCCTCAGAACCCTGAATTTACACCGGGAAGCACGATATATGAGTATGTTATAAAGGCGAATACCACCCATGAGAATGAGTGGACTATAGAGGGTGACGCCAAGACGATACTTGGCAAGCTGGGCTTTACTGAGTTTAATACAGTGGTAGATAAGCTGTCCGGAGGTGAGAAAAAGAGAGTTGCACTTGCGGGGGCACTTCTTGCAAGGGCGGATATCCTGATACTTGACGAGCCGACCAACCATCTTGACAGATGGATGACGCAGTGGCTTGAGAGTTATCTGAGGGCGTACAAGGGTGCTATTCTTATGGTAACCCATGACAGATATTTTCTTGACAGGGTGAGCAACCGTATTCTGGAGATTGACCGCGGCAGGGTGTACAGCTATCAGACGAATTATGAGGGCTTTCTTGAACTTAAGGCACAGAAAGAGGCGATGGCTGATTCAACGGAGCAGAAGAGACAGAACATTATGAGAAGAGAGCTTGAGTGGATTAAGAGAGGCGCGAAGGCGCGTTCAACCAAGCAGCAGGCGCGAATTGACTGCTTTAAGGATATGAAGGAGGCGTCCGCGCAGGCAGCAGCTTCGCGAAAGACCGAGTCCGCACAGTTGTCGAGTGTGTACACGCGCATGGGGAAAAAGACGATAGAGCTTAGGAATATAAGCAAGTCCTTTGACGGCAGGACACTCATAAATGATTTTTCTTATATTTTTCTGCGCGATGAGGCGGTGGCTTTTGTCGGAAAGAACGGCTGCGGAAAGTCGACACTTATGAAGATTATCACAGGCATGGAGAAGCCGGATACAGGTGAGGTTGAGATTGGAGATACCATATGCATAGGTTATTTTGCGCAAGAGAACGGTGAGCTTGACCCTAATCAGAGGGTTATTGACTGCATTAAGGATGTTGCGGAGTATGTCCAGACGCCGGAGGGAAGTGTGTCGGCTTCGCTCATGCTTGAGCGGTTCCTGTTTGACTCCACATTGCAGTATTCACTTATAGGAAAGCTTTCGGGCGGTGAGAAGAGGAGACTCTACCTTATCAAGGTGCTGATGTCCGCGCCGAATGTGCTTATATTAGACGAGCCTACGAATGACCTTGATATCCAGACTTTGTCGATTCTGGAGGATTATCTTGAGAGCTTTGCCGGGATAACCATAATCGTGAGCCATGACAGATATTTTCTCGACAGGGCGGCAGACAGGATATTTGTTTTCGATGATTGCGGTAACATAACTGAGGAAGTGCATCAGGAGGCTGATGAGATACTTGCTAAGATGGCGGCTGCACCGGCAGCAGGCATGGGGCAAGGCGCGGCAAATAAGGCTTCGGAGAAAAATACAAAGGCGACATGGAATAAGGGTGAGAGGGCGCTCAAGTTCTCATACATGGAACAGAAGGAATATGACACCATAGAGGATGACATAGCGGCTCTTGAGGAAAAGCTAGAGAAGCTTGATGAGGATATGGTGAAGTTCGCGACGGATTTTGTGAAGCTCAATGAGCTGGGAAAGGAAAAAGAAGCTGCACAGAACAAGCTTGATGAAAAGTATGCAAGGTGGGAGTATCTTACGGAGCTTGCAGAGAAGATAGAGGCATCAAAGAAATTGTAATTAATAAATCGGAAAGTTGTGTGGATATATGAAAATACCTGATAAGGCATCAATTACATTAAGAAAAGCTTCTGAGATAAGCATGGGGGCTAAGAAAATTACACATGGATGGCAGTTTGGTATTTTCAGCGATGATACAGAGTTGTCACTCACTCTGTTTGAGCGCACTGAGCCGGAGAATGGCATTGTGATACACATACCGCAGGCTTATAAGCGCGGACGGATATTTTCATTTGTGCTTGAATTAGACGATGAAGAGACTGCTGCGGGGCTTGATGGCGTATGTTATGCGGTAGGCGAAAAAAGATGTGCTGATATATATGCGAAGGAGTACTGCTATGCCGGTAATGGGCAGGAGCAGGACGGCGATGGCTTCGGAAGGAACAGGGATGAGCTCTACAGTATTCTAAGGTGCGTTAAGCCGGATATGAATGAGGTTTATGACTGTTCTGCGAAGGATTTTGACGTTGCCGAAATACTGGACAATCCGATCATATACAAGCTTCATGTGAGGGGCTTCACCAAGCTTGATGGCACAGTTGAAGCGCATGAGCGAGGAAGCTTCGCGGCACTGGCAGAAAAAGCGCCATATATAAAGGCACTTGGGATGAATATGGCACTGCTAATGCCGTGCTATGAGTTCCATGAGACTTCGATGGCACAGTCGGATAGGAACAGCTATTACGGTTCGGGATATGCCGGAGGCGGTTCGGGTAAAATCAATTACTGGGGGTATACGGGCGGCTATTATTTTGCACCTAAGAGGGCTTACTGTGCCGGGGATAACTGCATTGAGGAGTTCCGGGCGATGGTGCGAGCTTTCCACGAATGTGAGATAGCCGTACTTATGGAAATGTGGTTTCCGCTTGACATGGCACCTGCGATGGCTGTGCAGATATTAAGATACTGGCACGCGTTGGGCGTGGATGGTTTCAGGGTAATCGGAAGCGGTGGGCTTTTGTACGCTGTGAGGACGGATATGTGCCTTTCGGACTGCGTACTGCTTGGCGATGATTTCGGTGGGGACAGCTTTCATGCCGGCGGCATTCAGGCTGTGAGTGATACCGGAAGGAAAATTATCAGATATAATGATAATTTCATGGAAGCGGCAAGGCATTTCCTGAGGGGAGACGAGGACAGTATAGGAGCTTTCCTTGACAGGCTGACAAGGCATGACGCAGGACATCCGGTTGTGAATTTCATGGCGGATCAGAACTGCCTTAGTCTTATGGACATGGTGAGCTATGAGCACAGGCATAATGAGTACAATGGCGAGAATAACATGGATGGCAGGCGCTATAATATAAGCTTTAACTGTGGCGTTGAGGGAAAGACAAAGAGAGAGGCAGTACTCAGGGAGCGGAAAAGGATGATAAAGAATGCCCTTGCGATGGTATTTCTGTCCGCTTCGGTTCCTATGCTTATCGCCGGTGATGAGTTCGGGATGAGCCATGGCGGGAACAACAACCCATACTGCCATGACAATGAGATAAACTATATAGACTGGGAACTTCCTGAGAAAAATTCGGATTTATTGGAATTTACGCGAAAACTTATACAATTCAGAAATGAACATTTGTGCATACGTCCTGAACAAGGCTTCTCAATGAATGACCACAGGATAAAGGGGATGCCGGATCTGTCCTGCCACAGCGAGAGGGCGTGGTTCCCGATTATGGCTGAGTACTCCCACAATATCGGGCTGCTCTACAGCGGTGCCTATGCGGGGGAGCAGGGGAACGTGTATGTTCTCTACAACATGCACACCGAGCCGCACGAGTTTGCCGTGATTGAGATGGCAGGAAAAAACTGGAGCTGCGTGTTAAGCTCGGACGAGACGGGCGTTATATACGATGCGGGCAGAAAGCGCATAAGACTCGCTGCGCGCACCATGGCAGTATTCGTGTCGGAGACAAAACAGCTTTAATAGACTGTTGCCTGTTTGCATAATTGGCTGCAAAACTCATATTTTAGTCCGCTTGTAAAGGTAAGCCCGTCCGTGTTTTCCGATATGCTCGAGTACACCCACATGCGTGAGAACATTGACTGCGGGCTGTGCGATGGTCAGATTGATGTGGCACGCCTTGGCAAAATCTTTCACTGTGAAGGTACCGGGGAGCTCATCGGGTATAAGCTTATTATAATCAGCTACATTCATAATGGTTTCACTTGCGTAGAGAGCCGTAGGGATACGGTCGCTGCGGGTGGAACCTTTTTTTCTGTCCTTACTGTAGCCGTTGAGAAATCTGTACTCCTCCAAGTCGATGAGCATGAGCAGCAGATGGAAGTTCGGGTGCGTAAGGTACGGCTTAATCTTGTAAAGCTCGTAGAAAACGGACTGAAACACACCTTTTTTCGGGGATCTGCGGGCAGGGGTAATCTCGCCCGTCTGTCCGTCAATCCAGCGCAGATACTTTATGTGCGGTATGGGGTAGACCACCGTCACGGAGTATTCGGGCAGGAAGGTCTCGAGCTTGTTTCGCAGCTTGTTAAACTGCCTTGTCTGGATTTCGTAGATGCCGTCAGGGGTGCGTATGTCAGCCACATACCGCCCGGTCTTTATCTCGTGGTATGAGGTGTCCGGTTCAAGATAATTCTTAAGGACTGAGTGAACAGTCTTTTCACTGAGGGTTCCGATGCCGTTTTCGGCGTGTGCGGAGTGTATTACCGCGTCGCAGGCTGAGAGAAAACGGTCAGGGTCGTACTGGTTTATTGTAATCACCTCCGGGGGATATATAGCTATATATTAGCATGAACAATGAGAATATACAACGAGTATTCTATGAGTGTGCAGGGAAAACGTCATCGTTAAACGTGTTGACAAAATCTCTTTAATTGATATAAGATAGTCACACCAATACTATGGAGCGTGTGACGTGAAGATAAATACTCTGGGAATTATATTGATGCTGTTATCGCTGCCTAATGCGATAAGTGTTTTCTACTTTGAGGCGAAGGCAGTCAGAATGAAAAATGGGAAGCTGTTCGTGGTTATGACTTCGGTTGTGTCGGCTGTATCACTGCTTTTACAGCATTCCGGCGTGATTTCCAACACGGCACATCTCTTTTTTATGTTCGCATTTATGATACTGGCGCTGATGATTTTCACCAAGAAGGGAAGATTTAAGGCGTTACAGTTTGCGTTATTATTGTGGATGTCGGAGGTACTCCTTGAGGCGGTCTATTATGTCATCGGATATCTGGTTTTAGGGCGGCATATGCTGATACTGATGAATGACATGCACTATGCCGTCTGGATAAAATTGACCATGGATGTAGTCTGCTTCCTCGTGGAATATGTGCTCTATAAGCTATGGATGAAAAAGATAGAGAAGCTGGACATAAGGTTCAACGGCAGCATTATCATATTTGGAGCTGTCCAGATAGTTTTTATGTTTATTGCCATATGTCTGAATTACTATAATGTCACCAATCAGGGCGCGACAATGATTATGCTCGTCGCGGTCGTGTTTTCGTTTATTTTTAATTTTATGCAGTATATATTTATCAATGTAAATCTAAAAAGTCAGCAGGAGCTGTGGAAGAAGGAGCTGCTGTCGGCACAGCTTGTCAGACAGGAGAACAGGGGAAGAGAACTTGGGGAAGCGGTCAGGGAGGCTTCAATGGTGAGAAGCGACATAGCACATAATGTGGAGCTTGCGGGCAGTCTGCTTGCAAAGCGCGAGGGACAGCAGGCGAAGGATAAGCTTAAGGGACTTGTTGACGATATCTCACTGAAATATCTGTACAGCAACAACAAGATTGCTGATGCGGTTCTGGCGGACAAGGCAAAGCTGTGTGCTGAATACGGGATAAGGCTCGATGGCAGGCTTGAGTTTCCGGAAAATATGCCGCTCAACGGAGCGAGGCTGTGCGTGGTGCTGTCGAATATCCTTGACAACGCGATAAGGGCGTGCAGGCAGATGGCTGATGTCAAGGAGCCGCAGCCATACATAAGATTGTCTACGAAGGAGCAGTCGAGCTTTCTCATCATCAGGCAGGAGAACAGCTTTGACGGTGTGATCGAGTATAGAAGGAACGGGGTCTTTTCAGAGCATGGACTGGGGCTTGGGATTGTGAGAAGCATCGCCGAGGAGATGGGCGGCATGCTTGTCACGGAACAGAAGGATAACATATACATAACGAATGTGGGGGTGAAGCTATGAAGATAAGTACCTTGTCGATTACCATGCTGCTGTTGTCGGTGCCTGATGCCGTGATTATTTTCTATCTGCAGGCTAAGGCGAATAGAATGAGGAATGAAAAATTTTTTGTTACCTTTTCCTCGTTGGGGACGCTTCTGTTTCAATTTTTGCAGTATTCCGGGGTTATTTCAAACACTGTTCACATGTTTTTAATGTTCGTGCTCATAGTTATCGTGGGAGCGGTCTGTGCGGATGGAGGACACTTTAAGGCATTGCAGTTTGCATTGATGATATGGCTGTCAGAGATACTGCTTGAGTCGCTTTATTATGTAATAGGGTATCTGATATTCGGGCAGCATATAATAGTCCTGATTATGGATATACATTATGCCGTTCCGCTCAAAATATCGATGAATATAGTATGTGCAGCAGCAGAGTATGGGCTTTATAAACTGTGGATAAATAAAGTTGATAAGATGAAGGTAAAGTTAAACAGTGGCATACTTATATTCGGAACGGTTCAGATTGCATTCCTTTTTATCACAATACTTCTCAATTATTATAATCTCACCGATGGGAGTGTGACACTGCTGCTGTTTATAGTTGATGCACTTGCTATACTGTTCAATTTTATGCTGTACGTTCTGGTGAATGTAAATCTGAGAAACCAGCAGGAGCTGTGGAAGAAGGAGCTGTTGTCGGCACAGCTTGAAAAGCAGGAGATTAGAGGCAGGGAGCTTGCAGGAACAGTACAGGAGGCTTATGAGGTAAGGTGTGATATAGCGGAGAACATAGCGCTTGCTGGCAGGCTGCTTGAGGAGCGCGAGGGACAGCAGGCGAAGGATAAGCTTAAGGGACTTGTTGACAACATATCACTGAAATACCTGTATAGCAACAATAAGATTGCTGATGCGGTTCTCGCGGACAAAGCGAAGCTGTGCGGTGAATATGGAATAAGGCTTGACGGAAGGCTTGAACTGCCGGATAACATACCACTCACTGGAGCGAGGCTGTGTGTGGTGCTGGCGAATATTCTTGACAACGCGATAAGGGCGTGCAGGAAGATGTCGGATGCCAAGCCGGGTGATGTTGGGAAAACGCCGCTATATATAAAATTGTCCGCAAAGGAGCAGGCAGGATTCCTTATAATTAGGCAGGAGAACAGCTTTGGAGGTGTCATAGAGGATAGAAGAAGCGGGGTCTTTTCCGAGCATGGACTGGGGCTTGGGATTGTGAGAAGCATTACCGAGGAGACGGGTGGTATGCTCATCACCGAACAGCAGGATAACAGATACATAACGACAGTGGGGGTGAAGATGTGATAAAAAAAGTTTGGATGTTTTTTATTGTGGCTGTACAGGTGGTGCTCGTTGTGCTGATAGCACTTTTTGCATACCATGCGGGCTATCAGGTGATTGACTGGAAGCTTATTCCGCTTCTGTTTGTCTGCGATTTTATCGTAGCTGATATTATGATGTACAGATATCTGGTGAAGAGGCGTGAGCTGAAAAGAAAGCAGCTTGAGAACGAGGTGCTCAGCACAGAGCTTGGCAGACAGACGGAATATTACGATAAGGTCATAGGGCAGCTTGAGGAGATGTCGAGGTTCAGGCATGATTTCAGGAATTATATACAGACAGTATACGCGCTTATAGACATGGAAGCATACGCCGAGGCGAGGGACATTCTCGACACATATGCGCGCAGTATAAATAAAAGTGAAAAGCTGTGATAAGGTGAAGGAAAGGAATGGTGAGACGATGGTTTACAGGGTTGTAGTATTTGATGATGACATTTCTCAGTGTGAGATAATCAAGAACATGATTGATAAGTGCGACGAATATGAGGACAGAAAATATAACATCATCTGCATAGACAGCCTGCGTGAGCTTGAGAACTTCATAGCTTTCGAGAATGAAATAGATATTCTGGTCACGGACATCTGCGTTGAAAATGATAAAAAGACGGGAATCGACCTTGTGAAAAAGCTTCACCCTAAAATGCCTGACACACAGATTATATACATAACAGGCTATGTTGAGTACTGCGAGGCGGTATATGAGACTGAGCACATAAGTTTTCTAAGAAAGCCGGTGAACGCAGAGAGACTGTGGCAGGCGATGGACAGAGCAGTTCATAATATTGACGCCTGCAATGAGCGCGTGTGTACGGTCAATGTCGGGCGCAACCTGATAAATATAAGGATAGACGATATATTATACATTGAGAGCGCCGGGCGGAAGTTGATTTACAGATGTGCCGACAGAGATATTGAGATATACGGCAGATTGTCCGAGGTTGAGCAGACCGTCGGCAGTGGTTTCGTACACTGCCACAAGAGCTTTCTTGTGAATATCAGGCATATCTGTGAGCTGCGGGACAACAATCTGCTTCTTGATAACGGGACGGAGATTGCGGTGAGCAGGAACTGTTATATGGATACCAAAAAGAGAATAATATCCTACACGGAGTAGGGAATACTAAGAAAACCGTTCTTATGGGCAGTGACATGCCAGTAGGAACGGTTTCTTTTTGTCTTTTCAATGTAATTTATTACAAAAAAATTACCTGTTTTTACAGCTAGGGAATAATTCTGTCTATTCGTGATAGTATTTCAAACAGGACAATAGTAATGATTTAACAGCGTTCAGCTAAATAAAATACCAATAGCTGACAGCTTATTGTCTCATGGCTTTGATGAGATTCATAACGGCACAGACTTCAGCCTCGGTAAGACCAGATAAGTCGATATCACGCTTATTCTCGATTCCGAGCAGGTAGTCCGTGGTCACTTTGAATTTCCTGGCAATGAGAATGAGCACATCATAGGATGGCATACGCAGACCGGTTTCGTATGCGCTGATAACGGATTTTGTGAGTCCAAGCTGCTGTGCTAATTGTGCCTGTGTCATATTATTCTGTATTCTTAGTGCTTTTAAAGTATTGCCAAATTCAATCATTTTCAACCTCCATTTTCCTAGTATACAATATATAAAGTGTTTAATTGGTGGAAAAAATATTGATATAGTTGACTAACGCCAAAATGGTGTTTATAATGTGTCTTAAAGATGCAGTTGTCAGATAATTGCGAAAATGATAAGCAAAAATTATGAAAGAGCGGTTCAGAACGGAGGAAAAGTATATGGTAACATACACAGTCTTTACGGACAAGGGCGGGAGAGATGTCAATGAGGACACGGCATGTGTATATGAAAAGGATGGACAAAAGTGCCTGATTTTATGTGATGGTCTGGGAGGACACGGAAGGGGCGAGGTCGCATCTGCTCTTGTTGTCAAAATGTTCGGTGAGATTTTTAAGAACACGCAGACAATCGATGAGAAATTTCTAGACAACGCATTCAATGCGGCGCAGGACGCGCTGCTCGAGGAGCAGTGCAGGCAGAACGCAAAGACGGAGATGAAAACCACTGCGGTGGCTATGTATATAGATGGAAACAGGATACAGTGGGGACATGTCGGGGACTCTAGACTGTATGCGTTTTCGAGAAACAAGGTTAAGCTTAGAACCCTTGACCACAGTGTTCCGCAGATGCTGGTGCTCGCGAGGGATATCAAGGAAAAGCAGATAAGGAACCACCCTGACCGCAACAGGCTTCTGAGGGTCATGGGTATCGAGTGGGAGAAGCCGATGTACGAGCTGGCTGAACCTAAGAAACTTGGGGACTATCAGGCTTTTCTGCTGTGCAGTGACGGTTTCTGGGAACTGATTGACGAGAAGCAGATGGGAAAGCTTCTAAAGAGCAGCAGCACGGTTGAGGAGTGGATGCAGTCGATGGTCGAGGTCGTGAGAAAAAACGGTGCCGGCAGGAATATGGATAACTATACAGCAATCGCACTGTGGAGCTAGGGACAAGGAGGAGCTTTATGAAGGTATTGTATGCAAAATGCGAGAACGGGCATTTCTATGATGCCAATCAGGGCGAAAAGTGCCCGAAGTGTGGGAGCATCGTGTACACACTGTTAGGGGAGAAGCCGCACAAGAAAAAGGAGGACACGGACAAGACTGAAAAGAAGGAAAAGGAGGAAAAGGAGGAAAAGAGGTCGAAAGCTGATACTAAGAGCAGGAAAGAGCACGGGCAGAAGGATCCTGAGCAGGACAACGACAGGATTATCGATGTGTGGGAGAATTTTCCGCAGACAGAGAGTGCCGGAGGGAGCACTGAGCAAGCCGCAGAAGGAGGGACGGCAGTTGTAAATCTTGTCGGAGCCATGAAAAAGGCGGGCAGCCCAAAGAGCGCGCCGGAACCGGAAAAGGACGACACCAAGACCATAGCCTTCTGGGACAGGAACTCTGATACGCAGACCGAGCCCGTAGTCGGGTGGCTCGTGTGCATCAAGGGTGGATCCGCCGGAAACAGCTACGAGCTCAGGACGGGAGCCAACAAGGTGGGAAGGCTTGAGAATTACAATGATGTGGTGATATCCGGCGATATGCAGATATCGGGAAAGGAGCATCTGGTGATAACCTTCGAGCCGAAGAAGAGAAAGTTCTACCTGCAACAGGGCGGGGGAATGAGTCTTTCGTACCTTAACGGGGCGCTCCTAAACGGCAGTGCCGTCCTTAGGGACAGGGACAGGATAGAGCTCGGCTCGAGTACACTGGTGTTCGTTCCGCTGTGCGGGGACGGCTTTGGCTGGGATAACTGACGGGCACACAAAAATTCATTACTGATTAAGTCACCGTGAGACGGTGGCATGGAGGACTGGATATGTACAGATGTGAAAATTGTTTTAAGGAATACGATGACGGCTATGATATTTGTCCACACTGCGGCTACGCGAAGGGCTCGGGAAAAAGGGATGTCTATATGCTGGGCATCGGGGTTACGCTGCGGAACGGGCGCTACATAATAGGAAGGATACTCGGAAACGGAGGCTTCGGTATCACATATAAGGCGTGGGACACGGTGCTTGGCCGCTATGTTGCCATAAAGGAGTTCTATCCGAGCGGAATTGTGAACCGAGTTCCGGGAACGGCCCAGGTGGTTCTGTACGCGCAGAAGAGAAAAAAGGAATACGATTCACAGCGTAAGAGGTTCTGGGACGAGGCAGTGAACACGAAGAGCTTCAACCATGACAACAGCAAGCGCAATAACAATATCGTGGACGTGCTCGACTATTTCGAGGAGAACGATACGGCATATTTCGTCATGGAGTTCCTCGATGGCAAGCCGCTTAACACATATCTGAAGGAGAAGGGCGGCAGGCTCTCTGTCGAGGAGGCATCGGGCATCATACTCAAGATTGCTAACGCCCTCATAACTGTGCATGAGAAAGGCTTCGTGCATCGAGATGTCTCCCCGGACAACATTTTTATATGTAATGACGGTTCCGTAAAGCTCATAGACTTCGGTGCGGCGCGTTTTACCGTGAATGAGGAGAAGGTGAGCATTATCCTGAAGCCGGGCTACGCACCTGTCGAACAGTATGAGACGGTCAATGAGCAGGGACCATGGACGGATATATACGCGCTGGGTGCGACCATGTACCATCTTCTGGTCGGTGAGAAGCCTGATGAGTCGACCAACAGAAAAATACGGGATGATGTCCGCCCGCCGCATGTGGTTGATCCTTCCATATCGGAAAATCTGAGCAATACCGTTATGAGAGCCATGGCGGTCGACAGGCATTTAAGATTTGAGAACGTGCAGGAGATGATAGATGCCATAGACATATGTCTCAGTGAGGGCAAATCAAAGAAAAAGGTGCTGAGTCCGGCACAGCTCAAAAAGCGAAAGAAGAGAATAAGAAATACGACGATAGGCGCCGCACTTGCCGTTGTGGTGGCAGGCTTCTCGGTATTTGCGTTCAACTTCGAGAAGCAGCGCGAGGAGGAGACCCTTCCGACGGCGACGATAGATGTGTGGTGTCCGCAGTATGAGGGCAACAGCTACGGAACCATAGAGGAGAGCTTTGACAGCATAGTGAGCCGTTTCAAGGAGAGCTACGACAACGTGACGATAAATGTGACAGCATTTCCTCAGGACGAGTATCTCGACAGGCTGACGCAGGCGATCGATGCGGGCGACGCTCCAGACCTCTTCCTGTCCTCGGGCTTAGACGACAGCTGCCTTGCCAATGC